>DATAVC010000022.1:0-4087 GCA_036267935.1 Occallatibacter sp.
CGATGGGTTGAAAAGGCCGGCCAGCGCCGTCGCCGTTATTACAAACTCACAACGAAGGGGAAGAAGATGCTGGAGGCGCAGCGTTCTACCTGGGCCAACCTCGTGAACGCAATCCGGCTGATCACGGAGGCCGAGAATGCATGACTGGTCAAAGGAGATCGAGGTCGCGATCGCTCCATTGAATCTTTCGGCAGCGCGCGAAGCAGAGGTCGTCGAGGAACTGAGTCAGCACCTCAATGATCGTTATGAAGAGTTGCTCATCTCAGGTGTCGGCGAGGAGCAGGCCTATGGAATCCTGAAGCACGATTTGACGGACGGCAAACTGGTGGCGGGATTGAAAGCTACCGTACGCGAGACGTCGGCGCCTATCCCCATTGGCAGGGAGAAACAGGAGCGGCTGTTGGCTGGCATCTGGAATGATTTGCAACATGGTGCCCGTCTGCTCGTCAGAAGCCCCAGCTTTGCCACCGTCGCGATTCTTTCGCTGGTCTTGGGGATTGGCGCGAATACTACTATTTTTCAACTTCTGGACGCAGTGCGGCTCAGAACCCTTCCGGTAAAGAAGCCTGAGCAGCTTGCGCGGGTGGCCATTGTGAACTCGCCCCAATGTTGCACCGGGGATTTCTACTCGTCCAACTCAGACTTGACGGGCGACCTGTGGAAGTCTGTGCATGACGAGCAACAGGGTTTCTCCGCGATTGCGGCATGGGCCGATACTCGCCTAGATGTTGGAGAGGGCGGAGAGGCTCGTTATGCGAATGCGCTTCTGGTGAGCGGAGAATTCTTTCATGTTCTGGGAATACAACCGGTCGTAGGCCGTTTGATCTCTCCCGCTGACGATTACCGTGGATGCGGTGTGCAGGGTGTGGCGCTCAGCTACGCTTTCTGGCAACGCGAGTTTGGAGGCCGGCCTGACGTGGTGGGCAGCAAACTCATACTCAACGGCCATCCATTTCAAGTCATCGGCGTTGCTCCGGCAAGCTTCTATGGCCTGGAGGTAGGACAGAATTTCGATGCGGCCCTTCCCCTGTGCAGTGAGCCAGTCTTTTCGACGAATCTCAGCAGACCATCCTTGATGGATAGTCCGGCTGTCTGGTGGCTTGCCGCCATCGGCCGCCTGAAGCCAGGTTGGACCCTCGAGCGAGCCTCTTCGCAACTCGATGCGATCTCGCCCGGAATCTTCGCTGCAACATTGCCTGCAGGTTACGACGCGATTGCGAGGAAGGACTATCTCACATTCCACTTGGGCGCACTGCCGGCAGCCACGGGAGTTTCAAGCCTGCGAAAGGACTATGAATCTCCACTGTGGGTATTGTTGGCGATGACCGGATTGGTTCTGCTGATTGCCTGCGCGAACCTGGCTAACCTGATGCTCGCTCGCGCGAGCGCGAGACAGCGCGAGATGGCCTTACGGCTGACGCTCGGGGCATCGCGGAGCAGGTTGATCCGCCAGTTGCTGGCGGAGAGCTTGCTGCTTGCCACGCTGGGGACGTTGGGAGGCGTCGGCTTGGCCCAAATCCTGAGCCGTGCGCTGGTCGCATTCTTGAGCCCTCAACAGAACCCGATCTTTGTGGAACTGACTCCCGACTGGCGTGTGCTCGGATTCGCCGCCGGCTTGGCGATTCTGACCTGCATCCTGTTTGGGCTAGCGCCTGCGATTCAAGCGTCCCAAACCGAGCCAGGCGCAGCGCTCAAAGCCTGTACGCGTGGAACAACCGCCGGCCGGAATCATTTCCTGATGCGGCGAACTTTCGTCATCTCCCAAGTCGCGCTCTCTCTTGTATTGCTAGCTGCTGCTCTCTTATTCGTGCGCAGCTTCCGAAACATCGTCAATTTGAATGCAGGTTTTCAGCAGGATCATATTCTGATTGCCGATTTCGAGTTCGCGCCGCTGAAATTAATGGCTGAAAGCCAGATGGTTTTCAAGCAGGAATTGCTTTCGCGTATGCAAGCCATTCCCGGTGTAAGTTCTGCCGCCGAGGTTCAGATGATTCCCTTGAGCCAGAGCGGATGGGATGGCAATATCGATATTCCGGGTGGAGCTGAGCGGCAAGACGTGACCTTGAACCGCATTAGCCCCGGATATTTTCAAACGATGGAGACTCCGCTGCTTGCTGGGCGGGACTTCGATCCTACAGATGTGCCGGCCGCACAGCGCAAGGCAATCGTGAATCAGGCATTCGCGCGCAAGTATTACGGCGGGGCCAATCCGGTTGGCAAGGTGTTCCACGATTCCGACGCGCCCGGCAAAACGTACCAGATTGTGGGCATGGTGAAGGATTCCAAATTCCACGATATGCGCGAAGACCCGTCACCCACGGTCTATGTATCGTTCACGCAGTCGAATGGTCCTGAGCAACGCTCGACGCTTATGATTCGATCGGACGAATCTCTGTATTCGCTGATTCCATCTATCAACAGGGCGGCAAATCAAATCAATCCCTCGATGGAGATCGAATACACCGTCTTCAAGACGCAAATTCGCGAGAGTCTCATGCGCGAGCGCTTGATGGCCACGCTTTCGGGCTTCTTTGGTGTGCTGGCGACGGTACTGGCCGTAATCGGCATTTACGGCGTGATCTCCTATGTCGTCCTCCAACGCAAAAATGAAATCGCCGTGCGCATGGCGCTCGGAGCCGATCGCAACCGCATCGTGCGAATGGTCTTGCGGGACGCTGCAATTTTGATATCCATCGGCGTGGTGGCCGGCACGGCGATGACAATCGCATCCGGAAACGCAGCTGCTTCGATGTTGTATGGGCTAAAGCCGAGGGATCCAGTCACGTTGTCAATTGCAATCGCTGGAATCGTGGTGGTTGGTCTGGTAGCAAGCTTCGTGCCGGCGCTGCGCGCGGCGAATATACATCCCGTGGCGGCTTTGCGTGAGGAATGAAACCGTTTGCTTCAACCCGTTCGCTAGCATCGGTCAAAAGCAGCGTGTTCTACAGGGTCGAAGAGTACCCCGTTCATGCGGTCTCCCTATTCTTGGACTCCTGGGAAGGGGAAGAATGTTGATCCATTCTTCCCCCCTTTTTCAAAATGTTTCGGATCACTCGCGCAGAACGGTCTTCGATTCGTACGGCCGTCGCCAGTTTTTACAAGGAAGCCATGCAAAACCTTTTCAAACTCTTGCCCGTTGCTCTCCCTCTTGGGGCAATCATTAGTTCGTCCCCACGGCTCTTAGCGCAGCCCGAGCAGCCGACACCAGACGAACTCCGCGCAAAAATCAGTCAGGATCTTCCAGGGTGGCTCAAGCAATACAACGTCCCCAGCGCTTCCGTCGCTTACATCGCGAACGGCAGGCTTGCCTGGACAGTTGTCGCCGGCGAGCAGAGCCCAGGTGTTCCCGCTACGGACAAGACCCTTTACAACATCGCCTCGCTCACCAAGCCCATCGTCGCTGAAACAATCCTGCGCTTGGCCTCCCAAAACAAACTTCAGCTAGACGAGTCCATCTATCCCTACTGGGTCGACCCCGACATCAAAAACAATCCCTGGAACAAACTCCTTACACCGCGTCTTTGCCTGTCGCACCAGACTGGCTTCGCTAATTGGCGTCGCATGACCAACAACGTTCTCACCTTCAAGTTCCAGCCGGGCACCCAAAGCAGCTACTCAGGGGAAGGTTACTTCTATGCTGCGCGCTTTGTGCAGAACAAGACACATGAGCCGTTCGATCGTCTTGCGCAGCAATACGTCCTCGGCCCCATTGGCATGAAGGACACCGCCTTTACCACACAGGAGTGGTTCACCGGCCGCCTGGCCCAGCCTTACACCAGCAATGGCTTCCAACCACCTGTGCTGACCTCCACCTGGAACGCTGCCGACCTCGTCGAAACGTCCGTCACCGACTACGCCCACTTCGTCGCCAGCGTGATGCGCAACGAAGGCCTTAGACCAGCCATCGCGGCGCAGCGCCTCGTTATGACGCGCGACTGGACAACGGAAGACGCACGTAAGCAGGTCTGCGCTCACGAGACGCCCGGCACTCCCTGCCACATCTCCGCGGGCATGGGCCTCGGCTGGCAAATCATCATCCACAATGGCGTCACCATTGTCGACCACTCTGGTTCTGACGCGGGCGTGA
>DATAVC010000023.1:0-3218 GCA_036267935.1 Occallatibacter sp.
TCCCGAGTGCACGCTTGCGTCCACCGCGTCGGCGCACGGACAGTCGCTCTTCCTTGTAGAGCCGGTAGAGCTTCTTATGATTGAGCTTGATGCCTTGTCGTCTCAGCATCAGGCCAAGACGACGGTAGCCGAAGCGGCGACGTTGCGAGGCGAGGTCGCGCAACTTGCCCCGCAGCTCTTCATCGCCAGCCCGCTTGGGCGCATACCTATAGGTCTTCGGGTGCAGCCCGACGAGCCCACAGGCTCGCCGCTGCGAGTAGCCTCTCTCTCGAACGGCCCAGGTCACGGCACGTCTCCGCAAGCTGGGCCCTAGAAGTTTTTTGTGAGCATCTCTTTCAGCGTGGAGGCATCCAGCATCGTCTCGGCCAGCAGCTTCTTCAGCCGCCGGTTCTCTTCCTCCAGTGCCTTCAGCCGGCGTGCATCGGACACTTCCATCCCGCCGTAGCGTGAGCGCCACTTATAGAACGTCGCATCGCTCACGCCGTGCTTCCGGCACACATCGCTGACTGAAAGTCCGGCCGCGTGCTCCTTCAGCGCCTTGATGATCTGCTCTTCCGTGAACCTGCTCTTACGCATCTGTCCGTCTCCCGTAGGGAACGGATTCTACCCAAAAACGGGGGCGTTTAAGGGGAGCAGGTCAAAACCATTCTAAGCGATTGGCCTGCTGGAGTAATCCGCGGACCGTGACAGTCAATAGCTCAACCAGGCCTCAAGCACTTATTGACCTCCATTCCATACTCGCTAACCTCAAGCCCGTCCTGATGTGCTTGGCGCGGATTGTCCAATGGCACTGGTCTGTAGACCGGCTCTGGCAAACGAATTGGTGCAAATTGACGGGCTGGTCGTTGCCACCATCAATGACCTCACGGAGCGGCACGGGTTTGGGACAATGGCTACGGCAAGCCCTCCTGACTTTGCGCTGTTCTCGCTGAAGGACGATCCCGGCGGCCTATGGGTAGCGAAAGACGACGATGAGATCCGCGGCTTTGCCTGGAGCTGGGTCTGTGGCGATCTATGGTTTCTGGCCCAGTTGTTCGTCCGTCCCGCCCAGCAGGGCCACGGCATCGGGAATGAACTAATAAAACTAACTTTGGAGCATGCTCGGCAATCAGGAGCGGTCCACAAGGCGCTGATTACATTCACCTTCAACCGTGTCTCGCAGGGCCTCTACATGCGGCACGGCCTCTTTCCAAAGATGCCGATTTACTTTTTCGGTGCCGCGCGAGATATGGTAATGGCCGGCTTACCGGACGCCCCACTGCGTACCATCGCCATCGAAAACACAATCGCGCACATGAATACACTTGCCGAAATCGACGCGCCCACGCCGTAGGTGTCGCGCGCGAGAAGCATCATCGGTACCTGCTCGATGAGCCTGCGACCAATGGGGTCATGCTCTATGTCGGTCGTGAGTGCGTCGGTTACGCCTATATCGGTTCCAACGGGCATATCGGGCCAGTGGCGGTCACACGGACGGACCTCCTTGGCGATGCCTTCATGACGGCGTTAAAGATGGCGGCCGATGGAGTTCTGAGAATATATCCGCGTTTTTGCCGGGCACATGCGACAGCACGCTTAGTCTTGCCGTCGACCACGGTATGCGCATTACCTTTCCAATGCTGCTCATGGCGTCGCCCGGCTATGGGGATTGGACAAAATACCTACCGCGCAATCCGGGCTTCATGTGAACCGGCCCAAGTCTCGCACGGAGCGTTGGTGCAAACCCAAAAGACAGCCCAGCCGATCGAATAGCATAGATCGCGTCTGGGCTGCCCTCGGTCGATTTATAACAGGCGCAAGTTCTCCGCGCGGCGGAGCGCGTTCTGCCGATCGGGCGGCGCGGAAGTGCAATGCTTCCGAGCAGGCGATATCGAAAAGCGAAAGAAAGAGGCGATCGTGTCCCTTTGCGTGGTGTAACTAGCGGCGGGTCAACCGCGACTGCCGGTATGGCCGGGCAGGTCATTCAGCCGACAAGTGCCGGCAGATTGACGGCAGCATCTTCGCTCAGGGGCGCAATGGTTTCCAGCGTCATGTAACGTGCGCGCTGGACGGACCATTCGTCGTTCTGTTCGAGCAGGATCGCGCCGACGAGGCGCACGATGGCGTCTTCGTTGGGGAATATGCCGACCACTTCGGTCCTGCGTTTGATCTCGCCGTTGAGCCGTTCGATCGGGTTGGTCGAGTGCGACTTGGTCCGGTGCGGAGCCGGGAAGTTCATGTAGGCGAGCACATCTTCCTCCGCTTCGTCGAGGAAGGCGGCAAGCTTGGGCAGTTTGGGGCGCAGTTGGTCGGCGACGCACCGCCATTGCGCTCGGGCCGCGTTCGCATCGTCCTGGGCGAAGGCGGTGGCGATGAAGGCGGAGACTACGCGCCGGCCCTGCCGGCCGGCATGGGCCAGCACGTTGCGCATGAAGTGCACCCGGCAGCGCTGCCAGGTGGCATTCAGCACTTTCGAGACGGTCGCCTTGATGCCCTCGTGCGCATCGGAGATCACCAGCTTGACGCCGCGCAGGCCGCGGCGGGCGAGCTTGCGCAGAAAGCCGGTCCAGAAGGACTCAGCCTCGGAGGGACCGATGTCGAGGCCGAGAATCTCGCGCCGGCCATCGCCGTTGACGCCGACCGCGACGATCACGGCGACCGAGACGATGCGGCCATTCTGGCGCACTTTCACGTAGGTCGCGTCGATCCACAGATACGGCCAGTCGCCTTCGATCGGTCGGTTGAGGAAGGCCTTCACCTTATCGTCGATCTCCGCGCACAGCCGCGACACCTGGCTCTTGGAGATGCCGGTCATGCCCATCGCCTGCACCAGATCGTCGACTGAGCGGGTGGAGACACCCTGGACGTAAGCCTCCTGCACCACCGCGGTGAGCGCCTTTTCGGCCATCCGGCGCGGCTCCAGGAAGCCCGGAAGTACGAGCCCTTGCGCAGCTTGGGGATGCGCAGTTCGATCGCCCCCGCACGCGTCTCCCACATACGGTCGCGGTAGCCGTTGCGCTGGGCCAGCCGTTCGGCGCTCTTCTCGCCATAGGAGGCGCCGGTCTGTCCCTCGACTTCCAGCTCCATCAGCCGCTGGGCGGCAAAGCCGATCATCTCGCGCAACAGATCGGCGTCGGGGCCGCAACCCGAACCCTACCGGAGAATCGCCGATGACCACCCGCGAAGCCGCCCGCTCGCTACGGCGCTACTGAGGGCGCGCTCGCGAGCGGCATCGCTAC
>DATAVC010000024.1:0-194060 GCA_036267935.1 Occallatibacter sp.
ATGTCGTTGACACCGATTCCTTGACCATTGCCGCCCTTTGCGTACCCATAGCTAAGGACTTTATTCGCAGCAGTACTTACGATCTGATGAACCTGGTTCCAATTCTGCGCAGCCGCGTTCCATGCGTTGCAACCCCAATCGCCCGCCTTGCAAGTATGCCCATCGAGGTCAACGTGGTTGAGTGGATTATTCAAGACATAGACGTAGAGATTGAGGCTTTGCGGGTCGGCGAGTTTAGCGTACGGAACCGGCTCTTCCTTGGCCGACCAGTCAGGCGACATGAACCGGCCCATGCTGCTGGCGTAGTACCTGGCCCCGAAGTAGTCGTTGCCGGATTCTGCGTCCCGTTCTTTTCCTGTAAAGTGGTGCTCCGTCGAGTCGGCCACATCGGTAGTTGACACCGCGATGGGCGCAAGCCCATCTCCGAAGGGCAAGCTTGTGAAATTTATGACAGGATTACCAGCGTAGTCCGTCTGCTGACGACGAGTCCCCAACCAGTCGAAAAGATGAAAATACACAGGCCCTTCGGTCTGTCCAGTCGGATCGGCGTCATACGTAGCACTCAATCCGGCGGCGTCGACATTGGTGTGCGCCCATTGCCAGGTACCGGAGTTGTTAGTCATCTCGGTCATCTGTTCGCCTCTCGGACCAAGTACAAAGGCTGCCGTAGCTAAAAAGCCATTGTTCGGTCGTCCGGTCGACTGGTTGATTGAATTGTCGCAGCTGAACGATGTGATCGTTCCTTTGGCGACGCGGTTGCCTTCAGCGTCATAGAGATACTGGAACATGGTCGTTGTCCCGTCGATGACCTGCTGCATGGCACATAGACGACCCTCGCCATCGTAAAGGTAGCCGTTGCCAGTCTCGTCTCCTGTAATGTTGCCTGCTGATTATAGGTAGCTTAATGGCGGAGGGAGAGGGATTCGAACCCCCGGTACCCTTTCGGGTACAACGGTTTTCAAGACCGCCGGTTTCAACCGCTCACCCATCCCTCCGTCCATCAGTGTACTTGATACTTCGAAACGACACGCTCGAGCAGAACTCACCGATGTAATAACCTCCGACCAACTTCAGCTGCGATTCGGCCGGCCCGCAACCAGCCGATCAATCCCGTTGCGGTCGACGCCTGCGATCAGAAACGATCTCTGTCTCCGCGGCAAAGAACTCTGAACCACATCGGCTGCCGCGCAGGGTGTTACAACTGGTGTGCATGGCCAAACGACCGAAATCGACTGACCCATTGCCCGGCCAGCCCATCAGCTTGCGCACGCTGGGCGAATATCTCAATCTGTCTCCGGCAACCATCTCGCTCGTGCTCAATAACGCACCGGGTGTCCGTTCGATCCCGCAGGAAACCCGCGATCGGGTGACCCAAGCTGCGGCCAAGTTCGACTATCGCCCGAGCTTCTTCGCCCGCTCTCTGCGTAAGAAGCAGACATTCACCGTCGGCGTTTTGGTGCCAGAATTGAGCGACAATTACGCCACTGAAGTCCTCGCGGGTGTCGAAGAATTTCTCATCGAAGAAGGCTACTTCTATCTCACCGCGAGCCACCGTCGCAAACCCGATCTGATCGAGGAATACCCACGCTTGCTCATGGATCGCTCGGTGGAGGGCTTCATCCTCATCGATACCATCCTTGAGAAGAGCCTCACGCTTCCGGTTGTCGCCGTCGCTGGTCACCGCCGTATTGAAGGAACAACGAACGTGGTCCTCGATCAGAGGCGCGCCGCAGAACTCGCCATGCGGCACCTCTATCAACTTGGTCATCGCAAAGTCGCCTTCATGCGCGGCGGCAGCCACAGCTCTGATGCCGACGATCGCTGGGAATGCCTGATGGGAGTGGCCCGTGACCTTAAGATCGCCGTGTCACCCGAGCTGACAGTCCAGCTTCAGCTGCGCGTCTCGACGCCTGAGCTCGGTTTCGAGCCTGCCAACGAGCTTCTGCAGCGCGGCGCTGACTTCACCGCCATTGTTTGCTATAACGATGTCTCCGCGATCGGCGCCATTCGTGCTTGCCGCGATCACGGCCTGCAGGTCCCCAACGACATCTCCATCGTTGGCTTCGATGACGTCCAGGGAGCAGCATTTCATAACCCCAGCCTCACTACGATTCGCCAGCCACTTACCCAGATGGGCAAAGTTGCCGCGCGCATTCTGTTGCAGAGAATTCGGGGCCAGGCGTCCTTTCCTGATATCGTCCCAATTCGCCCCGAACTCATCATTCGTGAGTCGACATGCCCGCCGAATCCGAAGCGCTCGCGCATCAAGCGGAGCTGACGCGAGTGCCTTCACTTTAGGGCTGGGCCAAAACCAGCACTTCGACACCCGAGGCTGCATCCTTCTGCCGAAACACTTGCTCGGTCGCCTTCTCGAAACGCTCCGGCGCCGCCGAAGGAATGTCAGTGAACGTCTGCGGGTTGCGATCCGTCAGCGGGAACCACGAACTCTGCACCTGCACCATGATGCGATGTCCGCGACGGAATGTGTGAAACAGGTCTGGCATCGTGAAGTTCAAATCTGCTCGCTTGCCAGGCTCCAACGCTTCAGGCTTCTCCCAGCTGTTGCGGAACTTCGCACGGAAGGGCTCTCCACGCAGCAATTGCTGATAGCCGCCCATGTGCAGCGGCGCAGCATCGAGAATGCGCTTGTTACCATGCGCCGTGCTCTCCGGATCAGGGTAGTCTTCTGGATAAACGTCGATCAGCTTCACATCGAAATCTGAATCCGTTCCCGAACTCGCGACTTTGAGCTTCGGCGAAATCGGTCCCGCGATCGTCACATCTTCCTGCAGCGGCTCGGTCTCGTACACCAGTACGTCCGGCCGATAACTCGCGAAGCGCTGGTCGTCGACCATATAGCGCTGCGGAACCGTGTCGGTCGTGTAGCCCACAAACGGAACGGGATGATTTGGGTCGCTTACATACGCGTCCACGCCTTCAGATTCCGTCGGCGGATCGAAGCTGAGCTTTCCGTTCGCATGGAAATAGAGAGTCTTCGGAGCGGCCGCCTTCGGCGGCCATGCATCGAAATGACGCCAGACATTCGTGCCCGTCTCAAACACAACTGCCTTCGGTTGCGCTTCTCCTTTTCCTTTCAAATAATGCTCAAAGAAAGGGAACTGGATGTCCTTGCGGAAGTATTCACTCGTCTTGGCTTCGAAGTGAACGTCTCCCAGGTGGTCTCCATCTCCACGCGCCCATCCGCCATGGACCCATGGCCCTTCCACCAATGTCGTCGGCGTGTCCGGATTGAACTTGTTAATTGCATGAAAGGTGCGGTAAGGACCGCTCAGATCCTCGGCGTCATACCATCCACCCACCACCAGCACGGCGCAATGGACATTCTTCATGTGGCGCGAAAGATCACGAGCCTGCCAGTAGCTGTCGTACGTGTCGTGATTCGCCTGGTCATTGAACAACCAGTTCGATCCTTTCAAATACAACTTGTCCAGGTTGGCGATGTTGCCTGCGGAGAGATAGAACCGATAGCTGTCCGGCGTGCCAAAGTCGAAGGGCACTGTCGCTTTTGGCAATTGAGGCCCTTCCAGTGGCTTAAACGAGACGTAGAACCCAAAGTTGGCCGACAGCATAAACGCCCCACCATGGTACGCATCGTCACCTAGGAACAGGTCCGTCATCGGAGCCTGCGGACTGGCCGCGACCAGCGCAGGGTGCGAATCAATAATGGATGCCGACGTGTAAAAGCCCGGATACGAGATACCCCAGATGCCGACCTTCCCGTTGTTGTTCGGCACTTTCTTCAGCAGGAACTCGATCGTGTCGTACATGTCCGAAGCGTCATCCACATCCTGCGGAGACTTCTTCTCATCAATATGAGGCCGCATTTCCACAAAGCTGCCTTCGCTCATCCAACGCCCGCGCACGTCCTGGTACACGAAAATGTAGCCGGATTTTTCGAACTCCTCCGACGGTCCCAGGTGCGCAGGATATTGGTCCTCGCCATACGGGCCGACATCGTAGGGGGTCCGATCCATTAAAAATGGATACGGTCCTCCAGACGCATCTTTCGGGACATAAACAGCGGTGAACAACCGCTTGCCGTCGCGCATCGGAATCCGGAATTCGTACTTTGTGTAGTGTGCCGGGACCGAACCCTCGACCGGAACGGCCGGTTGCTGCGCAAGTACCGAAGCCAGCGCAATGACGAAGAAGCTTAAAGCCGACACAGTGGTTCGTATTCTTCTGGGCATAATCCTTTAGAGGTCTCCTGCACAACAAGAGTAAAGGAAGGCCGCCGGATGTCCGACGGGGTTCGCATTCGCGCAGTCCCAGTCCTCTCCAGGCTGCATGACAACGCGCTCCGGCCCGGCTCTAATCCGGTTCCTGATTGTGCCTTTATGCCCGGCATGTTAAAAGCAAGAGAACAGGATACAGATCGCGCGATTTCAGCCGGCAAGGGGCACGATTTTGGCCAACCCCCAAACTGGACAGCTCCAGGCTTCTCTGCAACCTCAGCAAAGGACGCATCGCACTCCATGAGCGCCGGTCATCCAGCAGAAGTCGAAACGCTCTACGGGGACTACCCCCTGGATCGCGCATTCGACGAGATGCGGAAAAGCAACGGCGAGGTTCGTGACCACTACCGATCGCTTGCAGAGACCCTGGCCGGGTTGCCGCCCGACGAACTACAACGCTGCAAACAGTCCGCTGAGTTGTCCTTCTTGACGCAAGGCATCACCTTCACGGTCTACGGCAGAGAAGAGGGAACTGAGCGCATCTTCCCGTATGATCTGGTGCCACGCCTGATAGCCGCCCAGGAATGGGATCGAATCGAGCGAGGTCTTACCCAGCGCATCACGGCGCTCAATCTCTTCCTTCGCGATGTCTACTCCGATGCCAAAATTCTCACCGACCGCGTCATCCCGCGCGAGCTGATCTACAGTTGCAAACACTATCGCCGTCAGATGCGTGGCCTTCAGGTTCCACGCAACGTCTACATCGCCGTGGTCGGGACCGACCTCCTGCGCCTCGACACGGGCGAGTTCGTGGTGCTCGAAGACAACCTTCGCGTCCCTTCCGGCGTGAGCTACATGCTCACCAACCGGCGCGTGATGAAGCGGACCTTTCCGCAGCTCTTCCACAGCTACGGCGTCCGGCCCATCGAGCACTATCCGCAGCTGCTGCTCGCTACGCTTCGCTCCTTGGCGCCCGAGGGCCGGCCCGAGCCGAACATCGTTCTGCTCACCCCGGGTGTCTTCAATTCCGCCTACTTCGAGCACACCTATCTCGCCCGCCAAATGGGAATCGACCTCGTCGAAGGCCGCGATCTTGTCACTCACGACAACATCGTTTACATGCGCACAACAGATGGGTTGAAGCGGGTCGACGTCATCTACCGCCGCGTCGACGACGATTTCAGCGATCCACTGGTCTTCCGCTCAGATTCGGCACTGGGCTGTGCAGGTCTGTTCAACGCTTATCGTGCGGGCAATGTCACCGTGACTAACGCCTTCGGGACCGGCCTCGCCGACGACAAGGCGCTCTACGCCTACGTTCCCCGCATCATCCGCTACTACCTCAACGAAGACCCGATCTTGCCCAATGTCGAAACCTTTCTGATGACCGAGAAAAAGGATCGCAAGCATGTTCTCGCCAACCTCGACAAACTGGTGGTAAAGGCGGTCGGTGAGAGCGGCGGCTACGGCATGCTCATCGGACCCCACTCCACTGCACAGCAGCGCGAAGAATTCGCACGACAGATTGAGGCCAACCCGCGCAACTATATCGCTCAACCGACGTTAGCGTTCTCACGCGCCCCATGCCTCATCGGCAATCAGCTCGAACCGCGTCACGTCGATCTGCGGCCCTACATTCTTTTTGGCGACAAAGTCAACATTGTCCCTGGCGGCTTGACGCGCGTCGCTCTCGAAAAGGGCTCACTGGTCGTCAACTCATCGCAAGGTGGCGGCAGCAAGGATACATGGGTTCTGGAATAGCGCTCAGCATTCGATCTCGGGAGAGTGCCACGATGCTTTCACGCGTTGCGGACAGCCTCTATTGGATGAGCCGCTACCTCGAGCGGGCTGAGAATACTGTGCGCCAGCTCGACGTCACCATGAACCTGATGCTCGACCCCGGCAATGCAACGGCAGAGAGCCGCTGGAAGCAACTCGTTGCGGCGTTAGGCAATCAAGATGGGTTGGAGTGGAACGGCAACATGGAAGTGATGGCCGGCAAGCTTGTCTTCGACAACCTGAGTCATGCCTCCGTCACGTTTTGCGTCAACGCAGCCCGCGAAAATGCCCGTCAGGTCCGCGAAGAAATCTCCACCGAACAGTGGCAGCGCCTCAATCGCCTCTATCACCAGATGCACTCGGCCCAGGTGCAGTCTCAATTTCGCTCCAGCATTACCGACATGCTCAGCGTGGTCGTCGACGGCATTCACCTCTTCAAAGGCGTCAGCGATACAACCATGATCCATGGTCAGGGGTGGCAATTCATCCGGCTCGGTCGCTATCTCGAACGCGCATACGCCATCGCGACCCTGCTCGAGGTCTATCAACCAGGCTTGATGAGCCCGCCCGAGCACAGTCCCGGAGGTCAACAATACCTGGAGCAAGTCGGATTGCTGCGATGCTGTACAGCCTTCGAAGCTTTCTGCCAGGTCTATACAGCGGACCTTACCCCCGACAGGATTCTGGAATTTCTGCTTCTCAATCGAGACTTTCCTCACGCGATTCGCTATTCCGTCGATGGCGTGCGGCACGCAGTCGAGTCGATCCAGCGGACTGGCGGTCGGCGCCCTCCTGATGATTTGACTGCCGGTATCGGCCGTCTGCACGCCATGCTGGGCTACACGACTATCGGTGAGATTCTGGCCGGCGACACAGCTGCTTTCCTTCACTCCATCCGTCAGCAGTGCCTGCGCATTCACGAGCTCATGTACCGCTACTACATCCAGTATTCGATCCAGTCGGCGTTATCCATCTAGACGGGAAGAGAGCACCAGCATGAATTTTTACTCCATCCGGCACCTTACGCGTTTCCGCTACTCGCGTCCCGTCAGCGAGAGCATCATGGAAACGCGCATGCACCCGCGCTCCGATTCGAATCAGCATTGCCTCACATTCTCACTCTCGGTTAGCCCGCGGTGCCGCGTGTTCAGCTACCGGGACCACCTCGGTAACAACGTCCAGCATTTCGACATTCCCGGCGAGCACACCCAACTGGTGATCATTGCTGAATCCGTCGTCGAACAACAACCCTTGCCCGACGTCCCGCGCTTTCTCGCACCCGATGCTTGGAGGGCCCTCGACGACTTGGTCGAAACTGGAGACTATGGGGAAATGCTTCTGCCCAGCGCGTTTGCAGTTGAAACGCCTGCTGTTGTCGAACTGGCCTCAAAACTAGGCGTCACCCGCCGCGACGACCCCTTGATGGTCGTGCACGAACTCAACGAGCGGCTCTATGAGTATTTTGAGTATGTTCCACGGTCTACGCGAGTCGACTCGCCGGTCGATGAGGCAATCTTGAGCGGCAAAGGCGTTTGCCAGGACTTCGCCCACGCCATGATCGCCCTGTTGCGGCATGTCCGTATTCCCGCCCGGTACGTTTCCGGCTACCTCTATCGCAGTCGCGACGACCACGATCGCTCCACCCCCGACGCAACCCATGCCTGGGTCGATGTCCTGTTGCCGCATCTCGGCTGGGTGGGCTTCGATCCCACCAACAACCTCATCGCCCACCATCGGCACATCCGTACCGCGGTCGGCCGCGACTACTTCGACGTACCCCCCACCCACGGCATCTTCCGGGGAAAGACCGACAGCGAGCTCTATGTCGCCGTCCATGTCGAGGCCAGCGAGCTGCCCCCGGCCCTCGATCGCAAGCTACCCATCCCCGAGGACTGGAGCGTGCTCGTTGAGCGCGCCCAGCAAGCCCCCGAAATGAGCCTCGCCCTCATCGAATTGCAGCAAATGCAACAGCAACAATAGGGACCGCCCGCCTTCTCTGGCGGGCAAAACGCCAGATTCGATAGACGAACGGTCAAATTTTCATTGAATCTTTGTTCAATATCTAGCAATATTAGTCATTCGGATTGAAAACGAGTCCCCGCCCCAAGCACTCGGCAAGACAGCGGCACGTAGTACTTTTTGACCCGGGCCTCCCAGCCCGCATCGGGTCTTTGAATGAGTAGGGCCCTATCCGCAGCGTACCGCGAACCTAGTTGGCAACGCAGACGCACTTGACCACGCAAGTCTTTTTGGAGGAACAGCCGTGAAACGATCCCTTTGGGGATGGATGCTCTTTTGCATTCTGGCCCCCGTCGTACCCGCCTTTGCTCAGACAGCAACAACCTCTCTTCGGGGAACAATCAAAGACCCGAGCGGCGCACTGGTCGCAGGGGCCACAATCACCCTTACCGACGATTCCACCGGAAAGTCCTTTAGCGCTACGGCTGGCGGCACGGGAACCTATGCGTTTGCCCAGATCATGCCCGCAAAGTACGGCATCAAGGTGTCTGCTCCTGGCTTCGGCGATCAGACGAAGATCGCAGAATTGCTCGTAGACCAGCCGGCGACCATTGACTTCACCCTCACGGTGCAATCCAGCGCCGTCACCATCGACGTGTCTGCTTCAGCACAGACTCTCAACGTGACCGATGCATCGCTCGGTAACTCCGCCGACACCGCTGAGATCCAGTCTCTACCCAGCGAAACCCGTAACGTTCCCGATCTTCTGTCACTGCAGCCGGGCGTACTCTACCTGCCCCCCACCATCACCGATAGCCGCAGCGGCTCGGTGAACGGCGGCCGTTCTGACCAGGGCAACGTCACCATCGACGGCGTCGACGACAATGATCAGGTTGCCGGCTTCGCCTTCACGGGTGTCCTTCGCGAAACCCAGGACTCCATTGAAGAGTTTCGTGTGACCACGGGCAACGCCAACGCCGACGCGGGCCGCTCCTCCGGCGCCCAGATCAGCATGGTCACCAAGTCGGGTACCAACAAATTCCACGGTTCAGCCTACGAGTACCACCGGCCGACATTTACCGTTGCCAACGACTGGTTCAACAAACAGGCGGAAATCGGCAGCGGCCTTCCCAATATTCCCGGCAAGTTCCTCCGCAACATCTTCGGCGGAGCGCTGGGCGGCCCCATCCACAAAGACAAGCTTTTCTTCTTCGGCAACTACGAAGGACAAAGGATCTCAGAAAACGTGCAGGAGAGTCAGATTGCTCCCACGGCGGCCTATCAGGCTGGCGTGCTCACCTATCAGGATGAAAATGGCAACGTCCAGACCATCAGCGCTTCGCAGATGGCAACATTGGACGCGGGATGTCAGATTTGCAGTACGTCGACATATCCCTCGGGTCCTGGTCCAAACCCGAACGCGTTGGCCTACTTTAATTTGACGCCCGCGGCCAACGGAACCAATCTTGGAGACGGCTACAACACCGGCTCATACTCCTTCTCCTCCCCAAACCCTTACAGGCTGAACACTTCAATCGCCAGACTCGACTTCATTCCTTCCGACAAGCACCGCATCTTCGTCCGCGGTAACTTGCAGATGGACGTGGGCAGCCCGCTTCCCTCCGCCGACAGCACCGAACAGTTTCCCGGCCAGCCGGCCTCACACTTGACTGAAGACAACAGCAAGGGCATCACGGCCGGCGATACGTGGTCCATCAGTCCCAACCTCGTCAATGACATTCGCTTCGGCTACGTTCGCCAGGGCTTTAGCACGCGCGGCATCGGTACCGGCGACTACGTCGATTTCCGCTTCATGGCGGATGCTACGTCTGAATCCCGCACCACCATCACCAGTATTCCGGTCACGAACATCGTCGACAATCTCAGCTGGACCAAGGGCAAGCATTCCATCCAGTTGGGCGGCAACTGGCGCCTGGTGCATCAAAATCACTCGACCGATGCCAACTCCTTCAGCAATGCCACGAGCAACCCGTATTGGCTCGGCGGAAGTCCGCCTTCACCTACCGACATCGGCTTGCCCGACGTGGGCGGTGGCTTCAGCAACTCGTACGAGATTGCCTATGCAAACTTGGTAGGTACTATCCCTGAAGTCAACGACGTCTTTAATTACAAGGTCACCAGCCCGACGTCGGGCGCGGCTCTGGCAGACGGAGATTTCGTCGACCGCCACTTCAAGGCCAATGAGTTCGAGTGGTACGTGCAGGATGCCTGGCGCGTGAAGCCAAACCTGACGATTACCTTCGGCGTCCGCCACACCATCCTGCAGACTCCGTATGAGACCACAGGTCAGCAGGTCACTCCAACCATCGATACCCATGCGTGGTATCAGCAGAGAGAAACCGCAGCGCAGACCGGCCAAATCTATGAACCAGATTTGGAGTTCTCACCTGCCGGTGCGTACTACCACAAGCCGGGATTTTATCCCAAGTCCAAAGACAATTTCGCGCCGCGCTTCGCTGTCGCTTACTCGCCCGATACCAAGACCTCAATCCGTGTAGGCGCCGGCATCTTCTACGATCACTTCGGCGAATCCTTGGTTAATATATTCGATCAGAACGGTTCGTTCGGCATGGCGTCGACCGTCAGCAACCCAGCCGGTGTGTACGGAATTGAAGGCGATGCAAACCATCTTCCTTCACCGCGCTTCGTCGACCGGCGCACGTTCCCGCCCATCAGCGTTGGATCGTCTCCGACAACGCAGACCTATCCTTACCTCTACCCGCAAGGAAACTTCGCCATCACATGGGGCCTTGATGACAAGATGAAGACCCCCTATTCGGAGATGTTCGATCTCTCGGTTCAGCGAGAACTTCCCGGCGGTTTCACACTTGAAACGTCCTATGTCGGTCGTCTCGGCAGGCACCTGCTGCAGAGCCTCGACTTGACTGAGCCCGTCGATTACGTCGATCCCTCGGGTGGCGGAGATTACTATGCCGCCGGCAGCCAGTTGTCCCATGACGTCGACCTCAACGGAGGAGATTCCTCCGCATCGGTCACGGCCATCCCCTACTTCGAAGACGTCTTCCCCTTCATGGCGGGGTTTGACTACTCCGGTGAAAGCGCAACTCAGGCCATCTACAGCAACGAGTGGGCGCCCTATCGCGCACAGTACGGTGCGACATCAGCCCTCGCTGACATCGACTTCTACTGTTTCTACGGATGCCCTGCTGGCTGGACATCGCACTTCTGGCAGGATCAGTTCTCCTCTCTCTATGCCCTGTCCACCATCGGCATGAGCTACTACAATGCAGGGCAAATCACCCTGCGCCACCCCAGCAGTCACGGCTTCCAGATGGACTTCAGCTACACGCTGTCCAAGTCCATCGACATGGGATCGGACGCCGAGCGCAGCACCGAAGAAGGCAGCTATAGTGCCAACAGCGGATCGGCAAGCGAGATCCTGAATACCTGGAAGCCGTATCTCAACCGCGCACCGTCGGACTTCGATACGCGGCATTTGATCACGGTTGACGCGGTCTATCAGTTGCCCTTCGGCCGTGGCAAGCTTGTCGGCGGAGGCATCAACGGTTTCGGCGATGCGCTTATCGGCGGCTGGCAACTGTCCGGCATCAATCGCTGGTCCAGTGGCCTGCCCTTCTCGCTGACTGAGCCTGGGTGGTCCACCGACTGGCAGATCGAAAGCTTTGGAGTGACAACGCAACCGATCAAGATGCACCGTCACCTTGACCAGAACGGCAATCCGCAGTTCTTTGACGATCCAGATGCCATCAACAACGGACTCGCGACCGGCGGTCCCGTCCGTCTGCCCTACCCGGGCGAGGCGGGTGAAAGAAATAACTTCCGCGGCGATGGTTACTTCGACATCGACTCGGGCCTGGCGAAGAGCTGGAAGATCCGCGAATTCGGCAGCCTGAAGTTTGCCTGGGAAGCTTACAACGTCACCAACTCCGTCCGCTTCGATCCGTATTGGATCGGCTCGGGCTTGACCGGAGGCAACCTGGGTGTGGCCAGCACGCTGCTCACGCAGCCACGCCGCATGCAGTTCAGCCTGCGCTTGGATTTCTAAAGGCTGATGCAGTAACAAAAATGCGCCGGTGGGCTCTGCTCGCCGGCGCTCTCTTTTGTGCCTACTGCGCCTTGCGTGCCTGCGCCGCAATTTTGCGCAACTCGGGCAAAACACGGCCCAAAGCCACCGGCGCAGCATCTCGCGTTCCCAGCGCGAAATACACAGCGCGATACTGCGTGTAGAGTCGCTCGTACACTGCGGCTGCATTGGCGTTCGGCTCGACCGTGCGCAGGGGGAGGCAAACGTCTGCCTGCGCTTCCTCAATGGTCTTGTAGGCTCCTGCGGCCAGCAGCGCAAAGATGCCCGATCCAAGGCTGGTGGGAACACCTGCCGGCACAAGTACCGGCTTGTTCAAAACATCAGCGTAGACACGATTCAGCACTTCGTTCTTTTGCGGGATCCCCCCCGCGTTGATCACGCGGTCGACCCGGACTCCATGCTCGGCCATCCGCTCGAGAATGATGCGCGTGTGGAATGCCGTGCCTTCGATCGCTGCAAATAACTCGTCCTGTGCCGTGTGCACCATGTTCCAGCCCAGGGTCACTCCACCTAGCTCGGGATTGACGAGCACCGTGCGGTCGCCATTGTCCCAGCTCAAACGCAGCAGACCGGTCTGACCCGCCGTATACGCATCGAGACCTTCTGACAATGTCGCAACCGACGTTTGCGCACGCCGTGCAATCGCTTCGAAGATGTCTCCAGTCGCCGAAAGCCCCGCTTCGATTCCCGTATACGCCGGATGCACACTCCCCGGAACCACTCCGCAAACGCCAGGCACAAGCTCCGTCTTGCGCGCCATCGCGATAATGCAGGTTGACGTGCCAACCACATTCACCACATCACCTTCGCGACAATTCGATCCAATGGCGTCCCAGTGCGCGTCAAACGCGCCGACAGGAATCGGAATTCCCGCGCGCAGTCCAAGCTTCTCCGCCCACGCCGGCGTCAGATGGCCGGCAATATGATCGCTGGTCTCGTAGCTTCCGCCCATTTTGGCTCGAATCCCCGCGAGCAGGGGATCAACCGCTACGAGAAATTCTTCCGGCGGTAGACCACCCCATTTGGGATTCCACATCCACTTGTGGCCCATCGCGCACACACTGCGCTTGAGGTTGTCGACACTCGTCACACCGCTCAGCGTCGCGGCAACCATGTCGCAATGTTCAAGCGCCGTCACAAACCGGTCGCGCTTTTCAGGATTGTGACGCAGCCAGTGCAGCAACTTGGCAAAGCCCCACTCGTGCGAGTACACCCCGCCGCACCAGTCAATCGCCTCAAGGCCCAGCGCATGCGCCTTGCTCGTAATCTCCTCAGCCTCTGCATGCGCCCGGTGATCGCACCAGAGATAGTACTCATCCAGCGGTTCCAGTCCTGCGCCGACAGGCACCACACTCGAACCCGTCGTGTCGAGCGCGATGGCCGCCACAGAATTGCCATCGACTCCAGCATTGCGCAACGCGTCGCGCGTGGCTGAGGCAAGCGCTTCCATCTGATCGGCGTGGGCCTGCGTCGCAAAGTCAGGATCGTCGCGTCGCCGATGGAGCGCATAGGAGGCTGACGCCGTGCCAATCGGCCCCTTGCCGCTCTCCACCAAGGTCACACGCACGCTCAGCGTGCCAAAATCGACGCCGGCAACAATCGTCATAGCTCCTCCGGTAAACGCTTACTTTGCCGAAAGACAAGGCTAACATCCTTTCCAGGAGAATGACCGAACTCCCTCCAATTAAACTCCTCCACCTCGCTTCAGAAGCTTCATTTCTTTGTCCCGCCGAACCAGCTCTTTACTTTCGCCCCGAGTCCAGACGCGGCGGGCTTCATCGCAGATGCGGGAGTCGCGGGCCGCGCAGCTCCCGGAGGTTTCATAGCGGCCGCCGAAGGCGGTAAGACGGGCGTCCTTCCCAGGCTCTCCGCCGGCTTTGCGTTCTCAACCTCAGATTGGGGACCCTCGAGATTCTTCACAAGGATCGATACCCTCCTGTTGGACGGATCTGCGGGGTTATCCCTCACGCGCAGAAGCTGATCGGCATAACCGCGCACCTGCGTCACCTGATCAGAACGCACGCCGTCCTGCTGCAATAACCTTCGCGCGGAGTTGGCACGGTCGGCCGACAGCTCCCAGTTACTGTAGTTCGCATCGCCCGAATATTGCGTCGCATCGGTGTGCCCCTCGATCAACAGATGGTTTGGCAGAGTCTTCAATTCAGTAGCTAACAGCGCAAGCAGTTCCTGACCGCTCTGGCTCAAGGACGCACTTCCACTCTGGTAAAAGGTCCCGTTTTTGTCTTCCAGCAACTCGATGCGTAGGCCCTCGGGCGTGATGGTGATTTCGATTTGCTTCAGCAACTTCTCCAGATCCTTGCGTGCTTTTATTTCTTGCTCCAGCTTCTGCTTCAGCCTCTCCATGCCGTCGCTGCTGGCCGCTGTCACGGTTTCGCCCGTACCGACCAGCGTCGTTCCCATCAACGTCGACGTCCCCTTGGGATCGTTGAAATAGCCTGCGACGGCCTTCTTGATCTTCTCGCTCGAATTCATCAGCCAGAGCACGATGAAAAGCGACATCATCGCCGTCACGAAATCCGCATAGGCTACCTTCCAGGCGCCGCCATGGTGGCCACCGTGTCCACTCTTCTTCTTGATCACGATGATGGGTTGCACTTTTCCGCTCGACATGCTCGCTGCTCCTTACTAAGCCGCTGTCGCTTCGCTTCCACTCGCGTGGTTCTTGCAGGTCTTTTCCATCTCGTCGAAGCTCGGCCGCACGTGCGCAGGAATGGCTCTTCGTCCCATTTCAATTGCGATCATCGGCGCGGAGCCCTTCAAAAACGAGAGCAGCAGCACCCGCAGTACATGCAAATAGCTGTTGTGATCCTCGGCAGCTTTGCCCATGTTCGAACTCAATGGCCCCGCCACTCCATAACACAACAGGATGCCGAGAAAGGTGCCCACCAGCGCCGCAGCAACCTTATGCCCGATCGCCTCCGGGGGGCCTCCCAGCGCGCCCATCGTGATCACGACACCCAGCACCGCAGCCACGATGCCCAGTCCCGGCAGCGCGTCCGCCATGGTCGACAAGGCTCCAATCGGCTGTGTCGCCAGATGATGGTGCACCTCCATATCCAACTCCATCATCTGGTCCATGTCGAAAGGTTCCACACCACCGGTGATGGCCATGCGCAGCGTGTCGCACAGGAAATCGCGCGCGGGATGGTCATTGAGAAAGTCTGGAAAGCTTTTGAAGATCGCACTCTCCTTCGGCTTCTCTACATCCATCTCCACGCTGAGCAAGCCCTCCTTGCGCACCTTGTTCAAAAACAGGTACATCATCTTGAGCGTGTTCAGATAGTACGTCTTGTTGAAGCGTGATCCCTTGAGCGAGCCCACCAGGCCACCGGCAATGCCTTTGAGAATATGAACTGGGTTGGCCACCAGCAGCGTTCCAATGGACGCACCGCAAATGATGAGCATCTCGGCGGGCTGCACCAGTACCTCGATGTGCCCCTTCTCCATCAGGAATCCGCCGATCACTGCTCCAAAGACCAGAACGATGCCTAGGACGACGAACATGCCAGCCTCTCCGGTGCAAGGGTGATGTGATTGCCGCCTGCGTGCACACTGGAACGCATGGCGGCCTGGGCGCGTTCGAACAACAGCGCCAACGGTTCCGTGACCGCCGCCTGCGCTGCGCCCACACTCACTGTCAGCGACAAGCGGTCGCCCCACCAGCGAAAGTCAGACGTTCGCGCCAGCCCTGTCAGTAGTTGTGCGTGAGAGGCCAGCGCCGAGGCTGAGGATTCATGACAAAGAATGAGGAACTCATCATTACCCCAGCGACCCAATTCTTCAGCGGGGCGGAGCCCATGCGCCAGTGCCCTCTCGACGCGTTCGATCATCGCTTCACAGGCGCGCCTGCCATGGGTTCTTCGCAACGCGGGAGCTTGATCCACGGTGACCCACAGCAGCCCGAATGGGATCTCTCTCTCGGTGAAATCCGCGAAAGCCGACTTGGCCTGCTCTTCAATCTCATCTTGCGACGCCTCCAGAGTCGACTCGTCATCGCACTCAGGGTGCGGCAGCATGTCTACACCCTCCGCGGAATGAAAAATGAGCGCCGTTCCGAAGCGCTCCCCAAGTGTGTCGCGCAGGACCACGGCGCGCGTCAGGATCGGAATATCTCTGCCCGAGTGATGCTGTACGTGAATCATGGTGTAACGCGCTGACCCAGAAGGTGTGCGGGGCTCCTCGGGGCCTACCAAATCACGCTCCAGCAAGAGAGGATGTAATGCCCAGGGAAGCTTCCGCGACAGGGTTTCCATGCTGGGAAACCCCGTGATATTCTCCGCAGCACGGTTCCAGCAGGCGACCTCATCCTCGCGGCTCAGTAGCACCAGGCCCTCCGGAAAACCCTCCAGAGCAGCCTCCATCAGTTCATAGCGGTCGATCATGAGAGCCCCATCACTCCCTTCATCGGCGCAAAGACGCACAACTTCACGCGCCCTTCGCAGCGGAATCTTTCTGAAGGAGTATGGGCTAGAAAAACAGGAAAGAGAGAGGGAGGAGATCGATCGAAAAAGAGGAACTGGAAAGGGAATCGGAGAGGAGGGTTTAGTGCACCATCTTGCCGGGTTTGTCCGCTTCCTGCTGTTGTCCGAACGGCAATCGCACAATAAATCGAGTTCGTCCGGGTGCGGATTCAACTTCGATCTTGCCGGCAAATTTTTCTGTCACGATGCGATGCACAATATCGAGTCCCAATCCGGTTCCTGAGCCCTGCGGCTTGGTCGTAAAAAACGGTTCGAAAATACGAGGCATCACGTCGCGATCAATCCCTTCACCGTGATCCGTGACGCTCACGCACAACCAACCTGGCTTGGTCTCGGTCCATGAGGCAATCTCGATATGCCCGCCCGCCGGAGAGGCATCGGCAGCGTTGTCGATCAGATTCGTCCACACCTGACTCAACGCCGATCCCTTCGTTCGAATCGTCGAGGGCGACGCTTCAAACTTCTTGTCCACCTGAATCTGCTTGATGCGCAGCTTGTGCCCCAGAATGATCAGCGTGCTCTGCAGGCTGTCGTGCACATCCAGTTCCTTGGCAGGCGATTTCTCATCGTACGCAAACTTCTTCACCGCCATCGCCAGATCCGAGATGCGCGAGATGCTGTCCTCAATCGCGCACACCAGCGACACACTCGAGACTAGCGATTCGAGCCAGTTCAGCGCATCAGAAAAAGAAGCAGCGTCAAAGTACTCCTTGGCGCAGTCCAACTCATGCCGATCAAAACCCATGCCCACCAGCACGGGTGCAATGGTAAACGCATTCTCAACACCTGAAGACGAGAGCCATTCACCCATCGCTTCCTCGGCGTCCGATTGCTCAATGCTGCTCATGGCCGCCAGACGGCATCCGCTCAGCGTGTGCTCCAGCAGTCCCCGCATGCACTCCAGTTGCTCTGGAGTCTTGGCGCGGGTTCCATTCCGCAAACTCAACTGCTGCAGACGCATCAGATTCTCGCGCAGCTGCGCGGCCGATCGCTTCGCCGCCGAACCCGGGTTGTGCAACTCGTGCATCAGTCC
Source organism: Occallatibacter sp. (assembly GCA_036267935.1). GTDB lineage: Bacteria > Acidobacteriota > Terriglobia > Terriglobales > Acidobacteriaceae > Telmatobacter. The sequence goes on from DATAVC010000024.1 coordinate 17,557, forward strand.
AGCCGCAAGCGTCCCCAGGGAGATCAGCTTCTGGCGGTGAAGAGCTTCCACCTGGTAGGACTGAAGTCGCCGCGCCATGTCCGAGAGAACGGCCGCACGCGTTTCCTGGCAGCACGCCAGGATCTTCCAGAATTGCTGGTCAGTGAATCGAATGACGTCCGAGTCATCGCTCGCCACAAGCCGAAACATTAAATGCGTCTTGCCCGAAAGCAAAGCTGCTTCTGCGAACCCATCGCCTGCGCTCGCCGTTCCGGCAATCGTCGACGAACCGTCTTTCTCAATGTGTTCAGCACGGAGTTCGCCGCGCAGCACCACCCAATACGAATCCGCGGGCGCGCCGGGCTCAGCGAGACTGGCACCGGCAGGTATGTGCAGTCGCTCCACGTGGTCGATGCCCACGATGCTTGCGAAGTTTGCTTCTCTAAAAATGCGTGTGTCGCGAAGAGCGGCTTGCGCTTCGCTCCATGCGATTGTTTCGCTCGTTAGCGACTTTGCTAAAGTGCCCATTGTTTCGCTATATACCCTCTGCTCAGAATCCAGCTAAATACTGATGCGCGAACTGCACTGCAATCGATCCTTCACCCACCGCGGATGCAACCCGCTTGATCGAACCATGCCGCACGTCCCCTGCGACGAACACACCTGGGATGCTCGACTCCAACAGAAACGGTTCACGTTGCTCTTTCCAGCTTTCCGGCATTTTCCCATCCCGACGCAAATCCGGCCCAGCCAAAACGAAGCCTTTCTCATCCCGAAGAATCGAAGACGGTAACCAGTCCGTGATCGGCTGCGCGCCAATAAACACGAAAAGCGAGCTCGCCTGCACGCGATACTCCCCTTGCGGACCTGTCAGGAACAGACATTCCAGGTGCCCATTGCCCTCGGCCTTCACGACCTGCGTTCTCGTGGCCAATACAATATTCGATGTTCTCTCAATCTCATCGATTAAGTATTTCGACATGGTGGCTTCCAGGCTCGGGCCGCGGACCAGCATGGTCACTTTGCCGGCAAATTTGGAGAAATGGAGCGCGGCCTGGCCGGCCGAATTGGCCCCGCCAACGACGTAAACCTCTTCATCCTTACAAGATGCAGCCTCCACCAGCGCGGCACCGTAATAAACTCCACACCCCGTTAGCTGGTCCGCCCCAGGAATTCCCAGCCGCTTGTACTGCACCCCAGGCGCCAGAAGCACCACGTGGCTCGAGACTTCGCGGCCATCGGCGAGCTTCACAAAGCGGTACTGGCCGTCCACGCGCAGACCCGCAGCCCGCTGGGTTAGGAACTCAGCGCCGAAACGCGTCGCCTGGATATGGGCTCTCCGGCCCAGGTCCTCTCCGGTCACGCCCGCGGGAAATCCCAGATAGTTCTCGATGCGCGAAGACGATCCTGCCTGCCCACCCGGCGCTTCCGGTTCGATAATCAGGGTCTTCAGCCCTTCACTCGCGCCGTAAACCGCAGCCGCGAGGCCCGCCGGGCCGGCGCCGACCACGATGATGTCATAAAACTCCTGCGTCGCCTGCGTGCGCAGACCAACACGTGCGGCCAGCGCATCAGGTTCCGCGGCCGGCATCACAGTGCCATCGGCAAACAACACCGCGGGAAGCTGGTCAGGCTTCAGATCCTTCTCCGAGAGCAGCTTCGCGGCTTCTTCACTGCCCGCAATATCGAGCCAGCGATAAGGAATGTGATTGCGCGACAGGAAGGTTCGCAGGCGATGATCCTGCAGAGACCACCGGCTTCCCAGCACGCGCAACCCTTCAAAAGGAGGCCGGAAGCCTGCTTTCCAATCGTCGAGCAAATCGTTCAGAACCGGATAAAGTTTCTCCTCCGGTGGGTCCCATGGCTTGTTCAGGTAGTAGTGGATGCGCGCCGCATTGATGGCACGAATCGCTGCTTCCGTATCCGCATATGCGGTCAATAACACGCGGCGCGAATCGGGATAGACATCGCGCGACTGCTCCAGAAAATCGACGCCCGTCATGCCCGGCATGCGCTGGTCACTCAGGATCAGCGCAACGGGTTCTTGCCGGTCCTTCACTTGCGTCAACGTGTCCAGAGCAGCTTGGCCGCTGGCTGCACGCATCACACGGTATTCGGCGCCGTATTGCCGGCGTAAGTCCTGCACCACTGCTTCCAGGACACTCACGTCATCATCGACCGCCAGGAGGATTGGCCTTGCCATATTCCCAGTTTAGGGCCTCCGAACCCGATGCGTCTTTTGAAACAGGCGGTCCCCGAAGACCCAAATCAGTAAATACTAAGGTTTTCTCCGCGCCGGATTCACGTGACGGGAGGCCGATTGGGCTGTACTCTTGTTTCAGGCTTTTTCTGACAAGGCAAATGTTTTTTGACTAAGGCAGGTGACGAAAGGAATGTCTTTCAACCTTGACCATCGCAGCACAAGGCGTTGTTCAAGTGATATTCCTTTTGCCGATAGAGCTTGCAGTAGCCAAAAGTGTATCTTTAGGGTTCAATTGTGGAATACGCCAGGCAACCCGCACGGCGTTCCGATCCCCTGGTTCTAAACGGATGGTGCGCGAATCATGAATAAAGTGATCCTTGCTGATTCACAAGCAATCTTCCGCGCCGGTACCGCCAAGGTGCTGGCCATGGATGAGGATATGCGCATTATTGCGCAATGTACTGACCTGGAACGGATGATGCACGCCATCTCGACGTTCCCCGGTTCGATCGTGGTCGTTGCCGCATCGCTGCGGCCCGACATGTCGAGATTACGCACGCTCCTGGAATCCACAGGCTGCCGTGGCATCGTCATTGCCGAGAACAACGAGAGCGCCAGCCAATTCATGCAGCAGGGATTTCGCGGCGTGGTTTTCCGCAATGTCACCGGTCCGTCGCTCACCGAATGCGTACGCCGCGTCGCTGCCGGCGATACGTGGACCCCGCCGCAGTTGATGATGCCCGAGTCGCCTGAAGAGGATCTCGTGGGTGCGCGCGTCCGCGACCGCCTCACGCCCAAAGAAATGCGCATCGTCGCTCTCATTGTTCAAGGTTGCAAGAATCGCGAAATCGCTTTGCGCCTCAAGACTACCGAACAGGTCATCAAGAACTACCTGCGCTCCATCTACGACAAGACCGGCGTCAGCGATCGCCTCGAGCTCGCTCTGTTCACCATCCATCATCGTCAGCTGGCGCAAGCCGCAGCCGAGATGGGCAACAAGCTCGAAGCTGAAGAGCAGGCCGCAGCGCCACCCGCCGTCGCCTGACAAACTTTGTGCGCAAAAAGAAAGGGGGCCTGCTGGCCCGCTTTCTTTTTTCCCTAAATCCAGGCTCTAAAGCTTCTCGGCCACGCTCTTGGCCTGCGTAAACAGCAGCAGATAGTCCGGCCCCCCGGCCTTCGAATCGGTTCCGCTCATGTTGAATCCGCCGAACGGATGCGCACCCACCATCGCGCCTGTGCATTTGCGATTCAAATAGAGATTGCCGACGTGGAACTCCTGCCGCGCAAAATCGAGACGTTCGCGATCAGATGTGTATACGGCGCCGGTCAGCCCGTACTCCGTATTGTTCGCAACCTTCAGCCCTTCTTTGAAATCCGCGACCTTGATGATCGCCAGCACAGGCCCGAAAATTTCTTCCTGCGCGATCACTGCATCGGGCGCGATATCCGCGAACACCGTCGGCTCCAGGAAATATCCGCCGGCCTTCGTCTCGACAGTATTCCCGCCGGCAACCAGTCGGCCTTCCTTCTTGCCGGCCGCGATATAGCCCACAATCGAGTCCATCGCTGCCTTGTTGACCACCGGTCCAAGATTGGGGTTCTCTGTCGGATCGCCCACGGTGAGCTTCGCGACACGCTCCTGCACCTTCTCCACAAACATGTCGTAGATCGATGCTTCGACAATCGCCCGCGAACACGCAGAACACTTCTGCCCGCTGAATCCAAAGGCCGCTGCCACCACGCCATCCACGGCGGTGTCAACGTCGGTATCGGCGCATACGAGGATCGAATCTTTTCCACCCATCTCCAGAACGGTACGCTTGATCCAGATTTGTCCCGGCTGTGTCTTCGCGGCGCGCTCGTGAATCTCCAGCCCCACCGACTTCGATCCGGTGAACGCGATGAAACGCGTCTTTGGATGCTCCACGATCGCATTGCCAAACGATGCTCCGGATCCCGGACAGAAGTTCACCACGCCGCCCGGCATGCCCGCCTCTTCCAGAACCTCGATGAACTTCGCCGCAATCGTCGGCGAATCGCTCGACGGTTTCAGGATCACCGTGTTGCCGGTGACAATCGCCGCAACCGTCATGCCGGCCATAATCGCAAACGGAAAATTCCACGGGGGAATGACAGCACCCACGCCCAGCGGGATATATAGCAGCTCATTGCGTTCGCCCGCGAGTTGGATGGGCGTCTTCGCTTCGGCCAGCCGCAAGGCTTCGCGCGCGTAGAACTCCAGAAAATCAATCGTCTCCGCGACGTCGGCATCGGCTTCGGCCCAGTTCTTGCCCACTTCATACGTCAGCCAGGCACAAAACTCGAACTTCCGCTGCCGGATGGTCTCCGCGGCCCCGAGCAAGAGCGACGTCCTTTCCCCAGTCGATGCTCTACTCCAAAACCCATACGCACGGAGTGCCGCCTCCATCGCCTGCTCGGCGTGCTCGCTGCCTGCCTTCTGGTGCAGACCCACTACTTGCGACGGTCGCGCAGGATTCAGCGAATGAATCTTGCTTTCGGTGCGGATCCGGTGCCCACCAATCACGAGCGAATATTCGCGCCCCAGATAGCTGCCGACCAACTCCAGAGCTTCCTTCATTTTGCGGGCATTTTCAGGCGCTTTGAAGTCGATGAAGGGCTCGTTCTTGAAAGCCCCCTGGGGGGTCCTGGATTGAATCTCTGTGGGAAGAGAAATGGTCGCCATAGCTCCAACAGTGTAGTCCCTTTAGCTGTGCATCGCTACGTGCCGCCGGTCCCTTCCATGCCTTGCGGCCCGATCAAACTATCCTCGCTATTTCCGAAACTTACCCTCCCGAACCGGGTCATCAAATCAGCAACTCTCCCGTGGCGCATGCGGATCGTGCTCGATGCCAGGGGATAAAGGGTAGCCGCTCTACCGCCCACCAAGTCGCAGCGGTTTGGCAAAGAGGGAACATGAGACCCCCCATCGGTCACGCTTTTGCTCCAGATTTCTGCCATTCCACTCGAATTCAGCAGTTTCGATCCGTAGCCAACTCTTCGCGCAAGCTGCCAGCTGCACTTGTCTTCTTGGCACTCGCGCCGGTTCTGGCTGCGCCGCGGCTCCATGCGCAGCAGTATTGGCCCCCCGATGAGCCATCCGACAGCGCGCCACAACAGGACCCGGCACCGCCTCAGTACGCGTCCGCTCCATCCCAATACCCACAATCCGCACAGTCCTACCCCCAGCCTTACGCCCAGGGCGATGCGCAGCAGGGATATGGACAGCAGGGATACGGCCAGCAGCTTAGCCAGATGCAGCCGATCAGTCCCGACCAGCTGACTCAGCTCGTCGCTCCAATCGCGCTTTATCCCGATGCGCTGGTCGCACAGATTCTCGCGTCGTCCACTTATCCAGCGCAGATCGCGGCCGCCGATCAGTGGCTTCGTTCGATGGGAGACGCGCAGCCTGACCAGATCGCCGCCGCTGCCGATGCCCAAGGCAGCTGGGATCCGAGCGTCAAGGCGCTTACCGCATTTCCCCAAGTTCTCTCGTGGATGGCGCGCAATCTGCAGTGGTCGACAACCCTCGGCAACGCTTATTACAACCAGCCGCAAGACGTTCTCCAGACAATTCAGGTGATGCGTCAACGCGCTGAAGAGGCCGGCAATCTCCAGACCACGCCGCAGGAAGAAGTCACCGAGAACCAGGGCGCCATCGATATCGCTCCGACCAATCCGCAAGTCGTCTACGTTCCCACTTACAACCCATGGGGCGTCTACGGCGACCCGGTTTCGCCCTATCCTGGCTTCTCCTTCCTTGGAGCCGCTGATTCGTTCTTCGGTTCCAATGCCGTGCAGTTCGGCCTCAGTTTCCTGATGAATGGATTTCTCCACACGCCGTGGGGCTTCCTGGGATGGGGACTCGACTGGCTCTCGCATTCAGTGCTCTTCAATCACAACTCGTACTTCACTCGCAGTCCCTCCGTCTCCGACTGGGGATTCCCGCATGGAGGCCCGCGCGCCTATCCCGGAACTCCGCAGTACGCGCACGGAGGTTACGGCGCTAATCGCGGATGGAACAACTACGGGGCGTCGATGCGCAGCGGCTACGCTCCTCGCTACGGCCAGCCCGGTCCCACCTACAGACAGCCGGCACAAAGTTTCAATCGCTACGGTCAGGGATTCGCTCGCTCGCAGTCGTACGGCGATGCGCGTACCAGCGAGGGATTCAATCGTGGTTTCCCATCGCGACTCCAAGCGCCGACCCGGCCCGCTCTGCCTCCCCAAGCGGCCTACAATCGCTATCCCCAGCCGCTCGAGCGCTCTCCTCAATTTGCGAACCGCGCGCCATCGTATGAATCGCATCAATACGCCTATGCCAACCGCCCGAGCTCAACCTTCTCCAATCCCTCGTATCAGTACCGTGCGCCGGAGAATGCCTACCGCGGCAGCTCGGGTCGAGGTTACGAAGCCTATCGCGGCGGTGAGAGGCCGCGTCCACAGTCTTCTGGCGGCGGCTTCCACATGTTTGGAAACCACAACTCCGAGAACTACGGAGGCAAAGCGCCCAAGTCCTACAGCTACGGCGGTGGACACTCCAGTTGGGGTGGGGGCGGTGGCGGCTGGAAAGCCCCTAAACAAAGCCACTCCAGCGGCGGAGGCGGCCATTGGAGCGGAGGCGGGCACTCCGGCAGCCATTCATCCGGCCATCACCGCTAAATTGCTTGCGCCACAAAAATCTGTCGACTTCGGCGAGATCGGCGGCTTGCCGCGTCTTCTCGACATCGGCCAATGCAACGATACCTACTCCGCTCTGCAGATCGCGATCGCTCTCGCGAAGGCCTTCGATTGCGGCGTCAACGATCTGCCCCTCTCCATGGTTCTCTCCTGGTACGAGCAGAAAGCCGTTGCGGTCCTCCTCACCCTTCTTCACCTCGGCGTGCGCAATATTCGCATCGGCCCCACTCTCCCTGCCTTCCTTTCTCCCGCAGTCCTGTCGTTGCTGCACGAGAACTTCAACCTCATGGCCATCACCAGCGCGCAAGATGATCTCTCTGCAATGATGGCTTGAGCAAATAGCCCGGAGAGGCTTCGGTCTCTTTGGGCCCTCCCCCGCAGTACGCTGATACACTTGCGCACGTGAACAACGAAAATCCGGATCTCGTGGGCGTCCTGGCCGGCAGCGCGCTGCTATCCGATCTGTCGCCCGGGGAGTTGCAGACCCTCGCCCGGTGCACTGTGCGCAAACGGTTCCGCGAAGGCGAGACACTCTTCGATGAGGGAGAAGCTTGCCTCGGCCTGCAGATTGTCATTCGCGGCAAGGTGCGCATCTTCAAGACATCGGCCGCCGGTCGCACGCAGGTTCTTGCCACCAATCAACCGGGCGAGTCGATCGCAGAGCTGCCCATCTTTGACGGAGGAGTCTACCCCGCATCGGCCATGGCGGTCGAAGATACTCAGATCGCCTTCATCGCACAGCGCGACTTCCATGCCTATTGCATCGAACATCCTGAAGTTGCCCTCAAGATGCTAGCCGTCGTGGGCGCTCGCCTTCGTCGTCTCGTCGGGATCATCGAAGAACTCTCGTTCACCACGATTCGTCAGCGGCTGGTGGCGATGCTTCTACGGCAGGCGCAGACCGAAGGTATAAAGACAGAAGCGGGGATTGAGATTCAGCTGCCCGCGACCCATCAGGATCTTGCCAATCAGCTCGGCACCGTGCGCGAGCTCATCTCACGCAATCTCGCGCGCCTGCAAGCCGAAAGCTTGATCGACGTGAACGGCCGCCAAATTATCGTCAAAGATATGCAGGGACTCAGCGCTGTGCTCGAAAATGCCTGACCACATTCAGCGCGACTCGGTCAACGCCTCTGTCTGTTTACTCATGCGCGCCGTGCGCTCCAGCTTGTCCCAGTTGAACGGCTTGCCATCGATCGCGCGCATCAGGGTCTTGAACAGCACCACAGAAAACAGCTGGCGGTAGGTAAAACGTTGCAGCCAGATGTGGAACAGAAGCCATCCGTCTCCCTTGTTCGCAGGATGCCGCCGTTCCAGGCTGAAGGCGACGGCAGACGTGACGAAATCAATCAGAAGAAACGTCAGGAAATAGGCCAGCAGCTTCATAAAACTCGCTGCCGACGCCGCTTCAGGGTGGTAGTGGCGATCGATGAAGTAGTGAATCACGCCCGCCGCGAACATCAGGTCAATAAACGGCGATACCAGAGGCAGAAACATCTGGAAGATCAAAATGTTCGGTAGCGCGAAGAGCCCCATTGCTTTGTTGCGAACAAAGGCCAGGCGATGCTTCCACACCGATTGCAGAATGCCGAATGACCACCGGAATCGCTGCCGCATTAGCCCGCTCGCATTGATGGGTGCCTCGGTGAATGCCAGGGCGCGGTCCTCATACACCACTTTGTATTGCTGTTCGAGCAGGTTCATGGTGAGGTCGGCGTCTTCCGCAACCGTGTTGAGCGGATAGCAGCCCGCCCTTTTCACTCCCTCGGTACGCCATGCCCCAATCGCTCCGGGCACCACGGTCACCACGTTAAACAAATCGAGGGCGCGTCGTTCGAAGTTCTGGCTCGTGATGTATTCCAGCGCCTGCCAGCGTGTCCAGAGATTCACGCGGTTGCCCACCTTCGCATTTCCTGCCACTGCACCCACGCGGGGATCTTCGAAATGCGGAATTAACTTCGCAATCGCATCGGCAGCAATCACGGTGTCCGCATCGATGCCAACATAGAACTCTTCATCCAACTGATCCAGCGCATAGTTCAGAGCGGCAGCCTTGCCGCCGTTCGGCGTGGTCCACACCTCCACCCGCCCTGCTGCAATCTCCTTTGCGTAAGCCGTTCGTGCCACTTCAAACGTATCGTCGGTCGACCCGTCGTCGATCACAATGACGCGCAGATTCTCGTAGTCCGAATGCAGCACCGACCGAATCGTGCGCACAATGACTGTCTCTTCGTTATAGGCCGGTATAAGAACTGCGATGCGCGGATTAAACCCCGGCGACGCCTCGCGATGCGGCCGACGCAGACGATCGATAATCGCGAACACGCCCACAAGAATCAGGCGAGCACTCATCAGAATGTCGCCGAGAAAGAAAACGAAAACGATAAAGTTCCCAATCACCGCCAGCGTGGAAAATGCGATCGAGTCCGGAATTGCCCGCAGATACTGCTGGAACGTGAGAGCCGGCATCACGTCGGCGGTTGTCTTGCCCATCAACGCAGACACTGGAACAAATGTGTAGCCATGCGCGCGCAGGGTGTCGATCAGCACCGGAAGCGCACTTACGGTCACTGAGCGGTCTCCACCGCCGTCATGCATCAGGATCACCGATCCGCGAAACTGCGGCTTGGTCTTCATCCGATCCAGCTGCTCCAGGACCGATTGCGCAATCTCTTGTGGCGTCTTGCGGACACGCTCATCCCAGTCATTGGTATCGATCTTGTTGCCGATGACGATGAACCCGTCTTGCTGAATGCGCACGATCGGCGCTGCCTGGTCGTCTGTGTCCGGCTCTTCGTCCACATCGTACGGAGGGCGGAAATACATGGGCTGCACGCCAAGCTTGCTTGCGAACAGGCGCTCCGTCAGCTTCACCTCGAACTCCAACCGGTTCGACGACACTTCGCTGATATCCGGATGGGTGTAGGTGTGGTTCCCGATCTCGTCGCCTTCGCGGAGCTCGCGCTTCAATAGCCCGATATTCTCCAGCGCTTCCTCTCCGATAATCAGGAACGTCCCCTTCGCGTTCTTCTTCTTCAGGATGTCGAGAATCCGCGGCGTCCACTTCGGATCAGGACCGTCATCGAACGACAGCGCCACCTCGTTCGGGTGATAGCCGTAGTAGGCAATCGAATAGGTCTGCGGATACACGTCCATGTGCTCATCGATGATGAGCCTGCGCTGCGGGTTGGGCTCGTCGGTATCGATCTGCACCGTCCGCTTGCCTGCTTGCGGCAAGCCTGTGACCCGCATGATGTCGCCTTCGCCTTCGATATCGACGTTGTGGCCCGGCTCCACAAGAGACAGCGCCTCCGGTGAATTCACATTGCTAGGCTTATCCCACACGTTCCAAGTCGAGCTGTCCTCCGTGCCCAGGCGCCACAATGCGAACGTCTGCAGGCCGAGTTGGCGGGCAGCCCGCATCTCGTCCAGCAGCGTGACAGCATCGGTAAACCAAACCACGTGCCGCTGGTTGTTGTCTTCATCGATATAGTCGAAATGCGGATTCAGCGAGTCATAGTCAAGATTCAGATCAGCATCCGCATCCGATGCCCGCTGCCACACGTCAGAGACCGGCAAATCTTCGGTGCTCAGTACTTCGGGTTTTGTCCGCTTGTGGCCTTTCCTCACCGGGGGAATCGAAAGCGTCCAGTCGTAGCCATAATTCGAAAGCGCACAGATTAGCTTCTCTTTAGGCACCGATTTCAGCACCCGCCTCAGGTTGCCTACAAACCATTCCTGGCTCGCAATAGGGCCCGGATCGCTGGTCGCTTCATGCTGGTCATAATTCATCAGCACAACGCCGTCGGAGTTCGCTGCGATTGCCTTCAAGATCGCGTCACTTGTGCCTACCGCGGTCGGCACATAAAGCCGCAGATTGCGTGGATGCATCTCCGCGTACAGTTCGTGTATGAACGTCGTGTACGCCGGAAGCGCATCGTCATTCAGGCTTTCAAAGTCGAGCGAAAGACCTCGATAAGACGGATAGGCACTCAGAAAACGCAGGATCTGATCGCGCAGGGCGGCGCGATTCGCCGGATCTTTTAGCAAATCGCCCACCCCGGCATCCCATACCAGGCTGGTCGAGTTGTAATTGTTTACGTGAGGGAAGACTTCTGTGTCTTCCTTGGCTAACTGGATCGTCCGCTTGATTCTCCCTAGATCATCTGGATCATGCACCGTGTTGCCGTCGATGATTGGGTAGGAGCGGTGGCTCTCGTTGTCGATCCCCATCAGCGTCGGCTTCGATCCGTCCACATGCATCCACTCTGGAAACAGCAGATCAATCTGATGAACATGCTGTTTGAACGACGAATAGCTCGCCTCGTCGTACGGAACGTAGTAAGCGGCCCGAACGCCCTCCCCGCTGTTGAGAGGAATATCAGAAGGCTTGCGTTGCGTCCGGCGCCGCGCCGGCTTCAACGTCTTTGCCCCTCGCAGTGTGGTGGCATGCTCGGGAACCGCCTTGTAGTTGTGCCGGAACGACGGCAATGGCAACTCACGTAGCGGCTGGCTGCGCAGCACATTAAAGATGAAACCCGCAAGCACCAGCGTGGTCAGCACCGCCGTCACATCCAGGATGCGACGCAGGCGCTTCCATCTCTTTCGTTGGGGATCGAAGAATATCTGCTTGTCGGGCATAGGATTGAATGGTTTCGCCTTCGAGGACCAAGGGGAAACGATTTAGGTTATACAGTACGAATCGTATGGAAGCTGCCCCCCTGAGTCAATCGAAGGCCGAGGGTCGAACCAGCAGCCGCATGCGCGCGCCCATCGCGACCGTCGCGGCGCTTGCCGCCGGCGGATGGCTCCGCATCTGGATGATGCGGCACTTCCTCGAAACCAACGGGGATACAGCCGTCTACGGCGACATCGCTAAAAACCTCCTGGAGCATGGGCGCTATGCGCTCACCCTCGGCTCTGGTCAGGCATTTCTCACCTTGATTCGTCTTCCCGGCTACCCCTTCTTCCTCGCCGCGTGCTTCCGCCTCTTCGGGGTAGGGAACTATGCCGCCGTGGTCGCCCTGCAGATCGCGATGGAACTCGCTGGCTGCCTGCTCCTTGCCGACATCGCGCGCCGCATCGTGCCCGACCGGCTCGCCTCTGCCGCCTTCCACGCGACGCTCTGGCTCTCTATCTTGTGTCCCTTCACCGCGGTCTACGCGGCCAACCCGCTTACCGAGTGCCCAACTCTTTTCTCCATCGCGCTGGCTCTCTGGACGGCTTGCCGGTTCCAGCAGCGTGCCTCCTGGCCCCTTGCGCTCACCTTCACCGGCGCCGTCACCTTCGCAGCGCTCCTCCGTCCCGACGGTGCATTGGTCGCCCTCGCCTTGGCCCCCGCACTGCTCTTGCGTGCAGACACCCAGCCACGACGAGGAGGGCCGGCCAAACGCCTCGCCGCAATGGCTCTCCTCTGTGCTCTGCTTGCTCTCTCACCGTTCGCAGTTTGGACCCTTCGCAACTGGGTCGTCTTTCACGTCGTGCAGCCGCTTGCTCCGCGCTCCGCCACCGATCCGGGCGATCCGCTCACCCCGGGTTGGGACCGCTGGGTCGCGACCTGGTGTCTCGACTTCATCTCGACCTACAACGTGGTCTGGAACGTTCCCGGCGATGTTCTCGACATCGGCAAGCTGCCAAGCAGAGCCTTTGACTCGCCCGCACAATATCGCGAGACTGCGGCGGTCGCATCCCAATACAACAGCAACGATTACAACGTCACGCCGGCAATCGATGCTGAGTTTGCGCAGCTCGCCGACCAGCGCATCGCCGCCCATCCGCTCCGCTCGTGGCTCTGGCTGCCTATCGGACGCGTTGCCGATATGTGGCTCCGCCCGCGCGTCGAAAATCTTCCTATCGATATCGACTGGTGGGTCTACGCGCACCATCACGTCGAAACGCGTTTCAGCTGGGCCTACGCCGCTCTTAACGCCCTCTATTTATTGTTGGGATTGGCGGGGCTGTTCCTACGCCCGCGCCTGGCCGTTTGGATGCTGGCCTATATGCTGGTTCGCAGCGCCCTGCTGCTCACCGTGACCCCGCCCGAAGCGCGCTACACCCTTGAGTGCTTTCCGATGCTCTTTGTTCTTGGGGGCGTTGCGCTTGGCTGGGTCTTTGCCCGACTCGCACGGATCAAACCGGCCTGAGCGTTACTGCTCCTGGTATTGCGTCTTGCTATCCGTCTTCAGCTTGAAAGCATCCGCGGGCAGCGCCTGGTTCACCTTGATATTGAAGTAAACGCAGACCCGCGACACGCCTTGCCCTTCGTCGAATACCTGCTTCAAACTGATTGCGCGCACAGTGTCGAGCCACACCGTCACCTTGGGCAGATTCTGGCGCACCGTTGGATCCTTGGCCACCAGTTCCAGCTTTTCGGTCTTCACACCATCCAGCGTCTCGGTGCCGGCATACGTCACGTTCCACTTGTCGGTCAGTTCCTTACCGCTGGCCCCGAATCCCAACATCACGTAGCTCTCGAACTTGCTCGCACGCTTGTACGTGATGACCTGATCGCTCATCACGTCGTCCAGCTTCAGCTGCCCATCAGAAAACGTGTACAGCTTCGAAATCGGCTTGCCGTTCACCTCTTGAATGTGCGCCGCCATCGAGAACACCGCAGCCTTGCGCTCATAATAGGCCGTGCCCTTCTGGACATCTTTGTCCGGAAAAGGATCGGTCTGATAGGTGTCGAACTCAAAATCGGCGCTCGTAGAGTGAAAGCTTGCCGAAGCCTTGTCCAGGTCCCTCAGCACACGCCCGAGGTCATCGGCAGCAAATAAAAGGCGACTCGGCATGCCAAGAACCGCCAGCGCGGCCGTCAAAACAAGAATCTTCTTCACAAACATACGTGTCCTTCGATCCTTGGATGCCGAAACCTAGCGATGAGCCCAGATCTTCCAGATAGCGTTCCCGTGGTCGTCGGTGCTTGTCTCCCACCGCTCCACAAACACAGCATCCCCCGTGACGGGTTCAATCGCCTGCCGCAAGGCTCGTTTGACTTCGTTCTGGCTGGCGCCATCTGGGATATGCACATCCGAAGACTGCACCGAGACGATCACATCATGATTGCCATCGCCGACCACTTCGATCGGATGTGCGGGTCCCGCAGCGCTATTCGGCTTGTCGCCGAAGTTCCACAGGTGCGGAGTCACAAAGATGAAAACGAGAATCAGCGTCACCATCACGTCGTAGTGAAAGTTGCCGCGCGGATAAGTCCAATAAAAGTAGCTCTTCAGAATCTTGTTCATGCCTGTCCTTGGCGAGTGATGCGTTCGAGCCCGCCCATGTACGGCCGCAAAACTTCGGGTACAACCACCGTCCCATCGGCCTGCTGATAGTTCTCCAGGATTGCGAGCCACGTCCGACCCACAGCCAGTCCACTGCCATTCAGCGTGTGCACAAACTCGCTCTTGCCCTTGCTGCCGGCTGGCTTGAAGCGAATGTTGGCGCGGCGCGCTTGGAACGACTCGAAATTTGAGCACGACGAGATCTCGCGATAGAGCTGCTGACCGGGGAGCCACACCTCAAGGTCAAACGTCTTGGCCGCCGAAAAGCCCGTATCGCCCGTGCACAACAGCATCCGCCGATAGGGCAGCTTCAGCGCCTCCAGAATCTCCTCGGCATGGCGCGTCAGCCTCTCGTGTTCCGCGTCTGATTCTTCTGGGCGCGTGAACTTTACCAGCTCCACCTTTTGAAATTGGTGCTGGCGAATAATGCCGCGCACGTCTTTGCCATAGGTGCCGGCCTCGGCACGGAAACACGGGGTGTACGCCGTGAGCGAAATCGGCAGCTTCCCTTCGTCGAGAATCTCGTCGCGATACAGGTTCGTCACCGGCACTTCGGCCGTCGGGATCAGCCAATGATCGTTGTCTTTGAACTCGCCGCGCGCCACCGCTTCCGCATCGGTATCCGAGCACCGAAACAAGTCCTCGGCAAACTTCGGCAGCTGTCCCGTTCCGAACAGGCTCTTCGAGTTCACCATGAATGGCGGCAGCACCTCGGTATAGCCGTGCTGCTGCGTGTGCATGTCGAGCATCAGGCCGATCAGGGCCCGCTCCAGCCGCGCGCCTGCACCCATGTACACCGCAAACCGCGCTCCGCTCAGCTTCGCGGCACGCTCAAGGTCCAGGATGCCCAGCTTTTCGCCAATCTCCCAGTGCGGCTTCGCTTCAAAACTGAGCTTTGGTTGTTCGCCCCACGTCTTCACCACGACGTTATTGGCTTCCGACGTTCCCGTCGGTACCTCGTCCCGTGTCAGGTTGGGGATCCGCGCCAGCGAGAGGCGCATTTGTTCGTCCAGCTCCGCCGCCGACTTGTCGAGCTCATCCAGCCGATCCTTCAGGGCGCGCGTCTCTTCCATCACCGCGGTGGCATCCTGCCCGGCCTTCTTCAAGGCTCCAACCTTCTGGCTTAGCTCGTTGCGGCGTGCCTTCAGCTGTTCCGACTGCGTAATCGCGTCGCGCCTGCGTTGATCAAGGGTCCGAAAATCACCCAGCAATGCGCCTGGATCCGCTCCCCGCGCGCGCAGTTTTTCTTCCACTTTTTCCAGGTTTCCCCGGACAAATCCCAGGTCGAGCATCTCTCTATCAGTCTACCCGACGGCCACCGATCCCTACTTCACCGCCGCGACCTTCTCCGTGTCTTCGCGCATCGATCCCGCACTCACCTGATCCTTCCATCCCGGAAGACTCTGGTCTCCGGTAATCAGCCGCGCTCCCCGCGTGAAGGTGAAATAGGTCCAGATCCACGCTGCGAACACCGCAATGCGGTTGCGAAATCCGATCAGGAAGAAGATATGCACCGTGATCCATGTGATCCAGGCGAGGAATCCGCTCAAATGCGCCTTAAACGGCCATTCCACCTTGGCCACAGCTGCCATGCGCCCAATCGTGGCCATATCGCCCTTGTCGAAATAGCGGAACGCGGGCCGCGTCTTGCCTTCCAGGTCCGCCTTGATCATGCGTCCTACATGGTCGCCCATCTGCATTGCCGGCTGTGCCACGCCGGGCACCTGGTGGCCGTCTTGCTCCACATGCGCCAGATCACCCAGGATGAAAACTTCCGGCATATCCGGAGGATTCAGCGTCCCATTCACGATCACGCAGCCGCGCCTGTCCGTCGGCGCTCCCAGCATCTTGCCCAGCGGCGAAGCCTGCACCCCCGCAGCCCACAAAGTCACTGCTGCATCGATGCGCTGTCCTCCCGCCTCCACCCACCCCGCGCCGATGCCGCTCACATTCGTTCGGGTGTGCACCTCTACGCCCAGGTGCTTCAATTCTTCCTCTGCCTTTGCCGACAAGTCAGGGGGATACGCTGCCAGAACCCGCGGTCCATTGTCGAGCAGCAACACGCGTGCTTTGCTCGGATCGATGTGGCGAAAATCATGTCGCATATACAGCTTCGCAATATCGCTGATCGCTCCAGCCAGCTCGACGCCCGTCGGACCTCCGCCCACCACGACAAAATTTAAGGGAGGATGCCAGCCGTGTTCCTGCATCTGCCGCTCGGCCAGTTCGAAGGCCAGCAAGACCCGCCGGCGAATCTCGACCGCGTCCTCGATCGTCTTTAGACCCGGAGCCAGCGGAGCCCAATCGTCGTGGCCAAAATAGGAGTGGGTCGCGCCCGTCGCGAGCACCAGGTAGTCATACTTCACTCGCGCTCCAGAACCAAGCGCGAGTTCCCGTGCATCTCGATCGACGGAGACCACTTCATCCA
The DNA here is from genome assembly GCA_036267935.1 of Occallatibacter sp. GTDB lineage: Bacteria > Acidobacteriota > Terriglobia > Terriglobales > Acidobacteriaceae > Telmatobacter. Next base: position 34,148 of record DATAVC010000024.1, read on the forward strand.
TCAGGACTTCTGTGTTCTTCTGCCTCCGCAAGATTGTCCGGATAGGCTGCGCAATCTCGGCCGGTGACAGCACGGCCAGCGCTACTTGGTACAACAGGGGCTGAAACGTGTGATGGTTCCGCCGGTCAAGCAGCGTCACGTCCACCGGCAGATGACGTAGAGCCAGCGCGGCGTGCAAACCCCCAAAGCCGCCCCCCACAATCACCACCCGGGGACGACCGGCTTGTGCGTTCAGCGGAAAGGCCTTTGCAGGGCTATCCAAGGTGACCTCACTCTCCCCCTTATGATGCCCGAGCCCGCTCAGAAGTGGCAGAGAACGCCATCAATACCCGCCATCAAAGTTCTTGTGCTGCCGATTGGCGTGCCTGTGGGGTGGAGGCGAATCTTTCATCGATCTCATTCCATGCGTGACAGTCGTTCGTCCTCCCCAACCCTCCGCAGCGTCGCAGTAATCATTGCAGGCACCCGCACCGGCATCCTTCTCTCGGTTGGCCCATTGCTCTCATCATCTTGGCGCTCCCCACAGCTTGGTTCACCGGCGTCCCGCGCCAGAAGCGGTGGGTCGAGAAGCGCCATCTAAGCCGCTCTGCTGTCGCGGCTTCCATTACCGAAGTGTGGCGCTTTCCGGCTGATTGTCCGCAGGTTGAGCACGAAACCGAATCAAACTCTTAAAACGACAGGCCATTGTGGCCGATAGAGCGGTTGGACCTGTGTTTGTGTATGGGCCTCGCTTCCAGGCTCTTCAGGAGGAACGTCATCGCCACTCGACTGCGACTAGGAGATCTGCTCATCGGAGCCAAGTTTGTCACAGAAGAAGATGTGGCAAAGGCATTGGTTCGTCTGACAGAGCACGGCGGCCGTCTGGGCGATAACCTCGTCGCCATTGGAGCCCTCACACAGGAGCGCCTCAACACCTTCCTGCACCGCATCCCATCGGAGCCCGCCGACATTAAGGCGACCGGCATCGATGAAGTCGATCTGATGGGCCTGCTCCTCAAGCTCATGTACCGCGACCGTCTTGAAACGACGCGACAGTTCGTCGAAGCGATCAAGCTGCCCTATCACATCGTGCATGACTTGATCCGCATGGCTGTCGAACGCCAGTTGCTGCAGACGCTGGGCTCGCGCTACTCCGACAACCCGATCGACCTCAGCTACACCTTCACCGAAGAAGGTCGCCGCTGGACCCTCGACGCGCTCAATCGACTGCGCTACACCGGTCCGGCGCCCGTCACACTCGACGAATTCAATCTCCAGGTCAACATGCAGAAGCTGACCAACGAGATCATCACCTTCGACCGCATTCGCAAAGCATTGAGCGACCTCACATTCGACGACAGCATGATCGAGCAGGTCGGGCCGGCTCTCAACTCAGGCCGCGCAATCCTGCTCTATGGCGCCCCGGGCAACGGCAAAACCTCCACCGCCTTGCGCCTCAGCAGCGTCTTCAACGATGTCATCTACGTGCCCTACTCGGTCATCGTGGAAGGCCAGATCATTCGCGTCCACGATCCCAGCATTCACGTCACACTGGATTCGGGCAAAGCCAAAGTCTCCGACGACAACGCGCTCTCCGTCATTCGCCGCGAAGAGTACGACGCGCGCTGGGTGCCCTGCCGCCGTCCCTTCGTCGTCACCGGCGGAGAACTGACGCTTGAGATGCTCGATCTCCGCTACGATCCCATCGGCAACTACTACGAGGCGCCTCTCCACGTGAAGGCCCTCGGCGGATGCTTCATCATCGATGACTTTGGGCGCCAGCTGGTCAGCCCTACACACCTGCTCAATCGCTGGATCGTTCCCCTCGAAGGCCGCGTCGACTACCTCAAGCTTCACACCGGCAAAAGCTTCAGCATTCCCTTTGAAGAACTGATCATGTTCTCCACTAACCTCGAGCCCGAAGACCTGATGGATCCGGCCTTCCTGCGCCGTCTGCCCTACAAGATCGAGGTCGGTGGACCGAGCCTTGAGAACTTCAGAACCATCTTCCGCAAAGAGGCCGAGAAGCAGGGCATGACGCTTCCTGAAGACGTCTTCAACTCCATCGTGCGCAAGCTCCGCGACGAGAAGGATCTCGACTTCGCCGCCTATCAGCCCAAGTTCATCGTTGACCAGATCGTGGCGACCTGCCGGTTTATGGGCCAGCCTTGCCACTTCGAGCCGCGTTACATCGACTACGCGCTCGATAACCTCCGCGTCAAACGCGCCGAGCCCGTCAAGCCGCCGGCGCAGACCCTGACCTACGTCTCCGACTACTAAGCAACGGAAGCTAACTTCCTCGACTCCGCTCACCCGCGCAGAGAGCGCGGCTGGCCCCGCTGTCGCCTAAAGCTCCGGATAAAAGTCGAAAAACGCGTCGAGACTCTGCTTCAGCTGGCTCTCAATCTCCTCGCGCGACCCCTCCAGAACGTGCATGGTCACATGCGCTTCGTTCCCGTTGCCCAGTTTCAGCGTCGCGTCGTGAATCTCCTTCACTTCGCCCTCCGGAAGCAGTCGCATTCCGTACACAAGAGTCAGATTCGCCATGTCCGACATCTTTACATAAGGAGATTGCGGCTGTGGGAATCCCGTCCGGATTGGCTTCCCGCCACCTCGGACCAGCGACTCGTCCATCTACAATCGACAGAGGAATTTGAATGACAGAGACTCATGACACCGTAATCCTCGGCTCCGGTTGTGCCGGACTCACTGCGGCGATCTACACCGCGCGCGCCGGCCTCAACCCCGTCGTCCTCGAAGGACATGAGCCCGGAGGCCAGCTCTCCATCACTTCACTCGTCGAGAACTTTCCCGGATGGCCCGACGGCATCCAGGGCCCAGAGCTGATCGACAACATGAAAAAGCAGGCGATCCGTTTTGGCGCCACTTTCCAGCTCGCCCATCTCAACTCCGTCGATCTCAAATCGCATCCTTACCGCCTGAACACCACGGCAGGTGAGATTCACACCCGCACCATCATCATCGCCTCGGGCGCCAGCGCGCGCTGGCTCGGCTTGCCCAGCGAACAGGCTTTGATCGGTCACGGCGTCTCCAGTTGCGCCACGTGCGACGGCTTCTTCTTCCGCGGCAAACCCATCGCCGTGGTCGGCGGCGGCGACTCGGCCATGGAAGAGGCGCTCTTCCTTACCCGCTTCGCTTCCAAGGTCACATTGCTTCATCGGCGCGAGGCCTTCCGCGCGTCCAAGATCATGCTCGAGCGCGCCATGGCCCATCCCAACATCGAACTGCGCACCAACACCATCGTGGACGAAGTCATCGGGGTCGAAGATCTTTCCGTGAAAGGTCTGCGTCTCCGCGATGTGACCAGCGGCGCCAAAAGCACGCTCGATGTCGAAGGCCTTTTCCTCGGCATCGGTCACGATCCCAACGCCAAAATGTTCCAGGGCCAGCTCGACCTCGACGAAGAGGGTTACATCAAGACGAGCAACAACGTCTTCACCACAGTGAAGGGGACAGAGGTGCCGGGCGTCTATGCTTGCGGCGACGTGCAGGACCGCCGTTATCGCCAGGCCATCACGGCTGCAGGCACGGGCTGCATGGCGGCCCTTGAGGTCGAGAAGTACCTCGAAGAGCACGGCCGCTGAGGCATTGCATGCAGCAGCCGGAGCAATTGGAATGGCGACGTAGAAGATGACTCCGCTGAAGGAGAGCCTCGCAAAGCTTGAAGACGCCATCGCCGTGGCCTGTCGGCACGCAGGTCGCCCGCGCTCTGCAGTGGAGTTGATGGCGGTCTCCAAAACCTATCCGGCATCAACCATCGTGGAAGCCGCGGCCCTCGGCCTCAGACTCTTCGGCGAAAACCGTGTGCAGGAATTCGCTGCCAAAGCTCCCGACGTAGCGGCGTTGCGTGCCGACGGCGCCATCGCGGCATCAGACGCGCCGATCCTCGTCCATCTCATCGGTCATCTGCAATCGAACAAGGCCGCGCGTGCGGTTGAATTGTTCGACGCCATCGATTCTGTCGATGCACTGCGCCTCGCCGAACGCCTGAACGAGGCCGCCGGCAAACTCGGCAAACGGCTTCCCGTGCTGCTCGAAATCAAATTGAGCCCTGAAGAAACCAAGGCGGGTCTCGACCCGGGGTCTCATGAAGCAGCTCAGCTCCTGGAACGCCTGCCGGATATGCCTCATCTTCGCGTGCAGGGCTTGATGACCATCGCACCCTGGGGCGTGCCCGAGGACGAAACACGCGCGTGCTTCCGCCGTCTGCATACCTGGCGCGACAAATGGGCCGCCTCGCAGCCGCGACTCGATCTCCCGATGCTCTCGATGGGCATGAGTGGGGACTTTTCCATCGCGATCGAAGAAGGCGCGACGCGCATCCGGATCGGCACCGCCCTGTTCGGCAAACGCGCCCCCTACACCGGGCCAGCCGACTAGGCCCGGAAGCGTGTTGGGTGGGTGTGAAGAGGGGAGGGGGAGCCCTGGGGGGGGCGGGCTTTATCCGGCCTACCCCTCCCCACCCTCCATTGTTCCGTAAATATTAGATATAAAAAGACTCGCGCGGTTGGTAATTATATACTTGACGAATCAGAGTGTCAGGTACATGATTTCCGGAGCGGTGGTGCGTCTTGAATAACCTCCGCCTCTGGAGCTTGCGGGACATTATGAACCGATTCAACCTTCCTGAATTAATCGCCATACTTCGCGAGTTCAATATGGCTCAAAGCACTTTACGAAATTTGAAAGATACGCCCTTAGCGAGCATTAATGCTGCGCCACTCTTATCGATGTGCGAGCGGGCCAATCTTTTTTGTATGAAGGTTGGGTTTCACCATTCCGGGAAGAAAGCGTGGTCTCTAGGCCAGAGGATAAAGGTGAACTTTAACGATTATGACGGCTCGATGCTTCTTGGTGAATTGCTTAGTCTTCAGGAAGATTTATCTGTCGAGATGTACACACACAAATTCGTGCAAGTACATCCATCAGCGCACGGTCTTTTGGACAATGAATTCCTATTTGGCAAAGAGGTTGGTATGGCTTTCCCCTTAATATCGGGCGATCTTCGGGAGGCTGGGAATTGCTTGGCTCTGGATTGCTCCACCGCAGGTGTATTTCATCTCATGCGGGTCATTGAAATAGCTCTATGGGCTTTCGCAAAACATGCTGGCCTAAAGAGCGTGGTAATTGATAGAAAATCGGGCCGTTCTATCCCAGTCGAATACGGACAATGGGAGCAAGTTCTCAATCAACTTCCCAATCAAATAGAGAAGAAAATTAATGGATTGAGAAAGGGACGCCCCCAGAAGGATCACGCGCAGCAGTTTTACTATGGAGCACTCAAAGAGTTGGATCATTTCAAGGATGCTTTCAGGAACCACGTCTCACATTCGCGTCGATTCTATGATGCATCCGAGGCCCGCGCCGTATATAGCCACGTGTCGCGATTCATGCAATCACTGGCAGAGAATGGAGTCAAAAGTGGCAGAAAAAAACGGGGAGTTTAAGAATTTCGATGAGGCAATGAGCGCGATCATTAAGGCTGATCCGAAAGCGGTGAAAGCTGCGATGGAAGCGAAGATTAAAGCGAACGCCGCCGAACGAAGGACGAAGGGAGAACTTAAGCGCGGCAGGAAACCAAAGTCTATTTCGGCTTCCGACCGCGCTTCTTCTGAATAGGATTAGAAGGCCGTTTCTCCCACCTTGCCGGTGACCTCGGCAAAAATAAGACGACGACTTACCACCTGTGACAGAGCTTTGGAGGAACGCTCTGCGTCACTTATAGGTTCCAGCGAGATTCCGCTTCAGGAGGCTCCAGAAGTTTTCAAGGCTGTTGGTATGCACCTGACCATTAACGTAAGTCTCCACATGGTTCACGGCCTCATGAATGTAGTGCCATCCGGTGCGGTTGTAAGTCACCGCTGAATCGGTATAGACCTTCGAACCATACTTGACGTTTTTGAGGATTTCCTTTTGCAAAGTCTCGCGCTTCACATTCGGAATGACCTTCGCGCGAATCTGACGGCTCTCGCGGTCGAACATGCCCATGACAACGGTCTTGTTCGCGTACCGCTGAAAGTATTCATCGGGGCTGGTCTCTGCCTGAGTCTCGCGCATTTTCTTCGCGCGGCCTTTGTGCATGTTCTCCAGCTTGCCGCCGACAAATGCCTCATCGACTTCGACGGGCGCACCATCTTTGCCGCCGAGCTTGCCGGGGTAGATTTTGAATGGGTTTTCCTTCATCGCAAAGCGAATCCGATGCAGCATGAACCATGCAGTCTTTTGGGTCACGCCAAGAGACCTCGCGATCTCGCACGAACTGACGCCATTCTTGGAATTGGTGATGAGCCAAACGGCAGGAAGCCACTTGTTCAGACCGAGCGGCGAGTCCTCAAAAATGGTCCCAACCTTGGCCGAAAACTGACGCTTGGCATGCACGCTCTTGCACTGCCACTTCTTCTGGCGCGCAAGGAAGGTTACGTCCTTCCGCTTGCAGGTAGGGCAGGTAACGACTCCATTCGGCCAAAGACGGAATTTCATGAATTCAAGGCAATTGTCTTCGTCCGAGAAGTGAACCATAGCCTCTTGAAGTGTCTTGGGCTTCATCATGTCTCAGCATTACAGGAGGAGTGTTGATTCGTCAAGTATATAATTACCGCGCGGTTGCTGCAGCAGCTAACTATTTTTGTATCATCGATTTAGCCGCAAATATTTCTGCCGATTAGGGTTAAGAGGTGATTTCGTCGAGCTGCAGGACATTCACTCTTCGCCAGCGCGTCTTCGTGATCCACGAAAACAAATGCCGCTGAATCAAGCATAGGCAATCGAGCGCTATTTTGTGCAAGGGGTCCTAGACTGAAGATTCCTGGACTGAAGACTCCGGACTGAAGATTCCTGGACTGAAGATTCCAATGACGCGTGCCCATTTTCTCCGGTCGACCGATGCTGGCGTTACACTCGCCGTCCGCGCCCAGCCCGGCGCCAAGAACACAGCCATCACCGGCCTATACGGCGAGGGTGTCGTCGCTCAGCTCAAGATCGCCGTCCAGGCTCCGCCCGTCGAAGGCCGCGCCAACGACGCGCTGATCGCCTTTCTCGCCAAGACCTTTGATTTGCCCAGGTCGTCTGTCGAACTCATCAGCGGGGAACTCTCCCGGAGCAAGGTTTTTCTCCTCCGCGGGCTCACGCTCGATCGTGCGCAGGAAAAACTCTCCCCATAGTCTTCCGCTGTTGCGAAGTATTGTGTTCGATTCCTGCATACTCGAAATCAGAGGCAGAGAAGAGAAAGAGATCGGCAGACTGCACGGGTACCCCCACCCCCACCCCCCCTCCACCTACCCCACCCCCCCTCCACCTGTCGATTTTGTCGTAAGGATTTGCGAAGTATTGCGCGCTTCTGTGATCGGGCTCTTAGCGGCGCGAGTGATTCCTGGGTGGAGTATCGCGGAGCAGCTCAATCCAACTCGACGCGACCCTCGAGGAACGGCGACCCTTTCATTGAATCGGAGAGGCCACGGCAACTCAGGAATTGCCGTAACTCCACACCACGCGTAGAGCCGGGCTAACTCTATCGCCCGCAGGCTGACAGCACAGCCGCCAGCGCCTCTTCCGGCTCCGGACGCACACGAAAATCTGCGTGCGCTTCTGCGTACAGAATGGTTCCGTCTTTGCCGACGACGTACGTTGCAGGCAACGGCAGTCGCCAGCTCTTCTCGCCATTCACGAAAGGAATGTTCACCAGAATCGAAAGGTAATAGGCGCGGTGATATTCGGGCACGGTGTAGACCAGTCCGAACTTCTCCGCAACCTCGTTGTTGGTGTCGGTCAAGACTGGGAAGGGAAGTCCGTGCTGTCCGACCATGAAGTCGCTCTGCCGCTGCATCTGTGGCCCGATCGCCACCATCACGGCGCCATGCTCGCGCACTTTCCCGTAGAGGTCGCGCCACGCTTCAAGCTCGGTGGCGCAATAAGGGCACCAGCGGCCGCGAAAAAATTTGATCACCAACGGTCCCACGCTGAGCAGATCCGCAGAGCGCACGATTTTGTTGTTTGAGTCTTTCAGCGAGAACTCCGGCGCACTCGCGCCGACGGGAAGAATCTTCTCCTCGATCCCGGTGGCGAACAGTTCTTCGACAGCGCGTTCGCCGACGGCGAGCCGCTCGGCCTGCACCAGCTTGCGGGTGTTGGAGGTGATCTCGTCGAGATGGTCTTGGAGGGGAGTCATGGGTGACGTCCTTACCGCCCAAACTTCTGACGGCCGCCCAAGCCAAGGCCGCCGAGTCCGCCGCGCATCATCTGTTTGGCTAGGCCGCCTTTGCCCATCTGCTTGAAGACCTTGCTCATCTGCGCGTATTGCCGCAGCAGCTGGTTCACGTCCTGCACGGTCGTGCCCGAGCCGGCGGCGATGCGTTTGCGGCGCGAGCCCGAGATGATCTCGTGATTTCTGCGCTCATGGGCCGTCATCGAGTTGATGATCGCTTCGAGCCGCACAAACTGCTTCTCGTCCACCTGGCTCGCGGCCTGCTGCATGCCTGCAAACGGCCCGACTGAAGGAAGCATCTTGAGAATCGATTCCATCGACCCGAGCTTCTTGATCTGTTTCAGCTGATCGCGAAAATCTTCCAGCGTAAATCCGTCGCCGAGCAGAGCCTTCTTCGCAAACTCCTCTGACTTTTTCCGGTCGAGTGTGGATTCAGCCTTCTCGATCAGCGACAGCATGTCGCCCATGCCGAGAATCCGCCCCACGATGCGGTCGGGATGAAATGGCTCAAACGCGTCCGGCTTTTCGCCCACGCCGATGAACTTGATTGGCTGGCCCGTGACCTGGCGAATCGACAGCGCCGCACCGCCGCGCGCATCGCCATCCATCTTGGTCAACACAACGCCCGTGAGTCCCAGCCGTTTATGGAAATCCTGCGCCGAATTCACCGCATCCTGGCCGGTCATCGCGTCGGCCACAAACAGAATCTCCTGCGGGTTCAGCAGCTTTTTCAGCCGGTCCATCTCGCTCATCAGCTCTTCGTCGATGTGCAGACGGCCGGCGGTATCCACGATCAGAGTGTCAAAGCCAAAGTTGCGTGCTTCACGGCGCGCTTCGTTCGCCAACCGCTCCACCAGGGCTGATCCGGGAGCTTCGCCCTTCAGATCGCCTTCGTAGATCTTGGCGTCGATCGACTTCGCCACGATCTTCAGCTGTTCGCGCGCCGCGGGCCGATACACGTCGACCGACACAAGAATGGGCCGATGTCCGCCCTTCTTCAGCCACGCCGCCAGCTTGCCGCTCGTCGTCGTCTTGCCCGAACCCTGCAACCCAGCCATCAAAATAACTGTTGGAGGCTGCGAGGCGAACTTGAAGCGCGCCGTATCGCGCCCCAGAAGCTCCACCAGCTCGTCGCGCACGATTTTGATGACCTGCTCGCCCGGCGAGAGCGCCGTCAGCACCTCGGTGCCAACCGCCTTCGCGCGAATGTGGTCAATCAACTCCGTCACGACGTTGAGGTTCACGTCGGCTTCGAGCAGGGCTACGCGAATTTCGCGCAGCGCCTCCTGGATGTTCTCTTCGGTCAGCGTGCCTTGGCCGCGCAGATTCTTGAATGCGCGCTGCAGCTTATCTGTCAGATTCTCAAACATAGGGTCCAGTTCAAGTGTATCGTGTGCGCGCTTCGCCACGGGGCCGGGCCCGCTGCCGTCAGTTTGCTGGCGCCACCAGGAATTGCTCCAGCTTGCTATCCGGATAGCTATACGTCGTCAGGCGCAGATGCTTGGTTGGGTATGTGATCTCGAAGGCCCGAAACGTCATGCCGCCGCGCAGCGACTCGCGGATCATGTGAAAGACCGGCGGCGCACCCAGCGGCCCCAGGCTGTCTCGGTAATCCCCGAGAGTCTGTGCGTTGAAGTAAGCGTTGAGGTTCGGCGCCAGCAGGCTTCGGTCGATCGTGCCTTTCTGCAAGTCGCCGTAGATCGCGCGCGCCTGCTTTTCGGCGGGCGGCTCATTCGGATCTCCAGTCGCTGCGGCGGCAACCAGTTGTGCAATCTCTTCAGCGCCGCCGGCCATGTGGTTGGTCACGACGGCCACGGCGACGCCATTGTCGATCAGCACCTCATTGTCCGAGACAAAGCCATTGACCTCGCCGCTGTGTTCAATTGAGCGGAGCCCGTTGCGTTCGGTCACTTCCACGCCCAGGCCGTAGTGGGTGCCCTTGCCGTTTTTCAGCTTGATCTCAGTGAACATCTGCTCGTAGCTTTCCGGCTTCAGCACGCTTCGGTGCAGCAGGCTGATGTTCCACAAAGCCAGGTCGTGCGGGGTCATCGCCAGTTCGCCGGCGGCAAACATCCATCCCTGGCCGCCGTTGGGAACCGGCCGCGGCGGACCGAGCGCCGCACGCATATAGGGCGCCGCATCCGTTCGGGTCAGCTCATTCTCGTCGCTGTTCCATGCGCTCTTCATGCCGAGGGGATGGAAGATGTGCTCGGACAGAAATGCAAACAGTTTCTGGCCCGAGACCTTTTCGATGATCAGGCCGGCAATCACAAAGTTGGTGTTGGAATACTGCCACTGCGTGCCAGGCTCGAAGTCGAGGGGCTTGGTGGCCCATGTGTCGAGAATCTTGCGCGGCGTGATCGGTCCCAGCTGCGACTCCACGGGATAATCCTCCGGAGCGTAGTCCTGGTAGCCCGACGTGTGTGAGAGGATCTGGCGAATGGTCACTTCGTCGCCGCGCGTCAGTCCCGGCACATACTTGCCGACCGCGTCGTCGAGGCTCAGCTTGCCCTGTTCTTGCAAAAGCAGGATGGCGGTTGCGGCAAACTGTTTCGAAATCGAGCCGATCGAGTAGCGCATCTCTGGTGTCGCGGGTACGTTGGGGTCGAGATGAGCAAAGCCGTACGCATGTGTGTAGACGAGCTTGTCGCCCTTCACCACGGCGATGCTCGCCGAGGGCACGCCGCGCTGTTCCAGCACTTCTGCCGCGATGCGATCAATCTGGGCGCGCAACCCGGGATCGATGCTGTCCACCGTGTCCTTCGCCTGGGGCTGCGCCTGCGCCGAGAATTGAGTTAGGGCCATCAGCACCGCACAGCCAATCAAACCGATCAACCTGCTCAACTTGACTCTCCTTTGCTTTCCACGAAACAACATAGCAGGCGAGGCCGCTGCTGTACGCTAGTCAAGGGTTTGGATCAAGAATTCAATCAGGGCGGGGTCTGTGAAGCGGCTGATCGAAGGGCACACGAAGTTTCTGGCAGAGAAGTTTCCCGCGCGGCGCCAGGAGTTTCACCTCCTCGCCGACTCGCAGGCTCCCGAGTATCTGTTCATCACCTGCTCGGATTCACGCATCGTCCCTGACCTCATCCTTGGCACGGGCCCGGGCGACCTCTTCATTACCCGCAATGCAGGCAATGTCATTCCCGTGACCGCCAACGATGTGGATGGCTGTACCGCGACCATTGAATACGCAGTCGAAGTGCTGAAGGTGAAGCACGCTATCCTCTGCGGCCACTCCGACTGCGGCGCGATGAAGGCGGCGCTCAATCCTGCGGGTCTTGAAAATTTGCCCAAGGCCAGCCGCTGGCTCCATCATGTGGACGCAGCTTTCAGCCATCGCCAACCGCTGCATCCCGCCGACGGCGCCCAGGCAGAATTGTGCTCCCTGATTCGCGGCAACGTGGTTGCGCAGCTTCTCAATCTGCGCGCCCAGCCGGCCGTGGCGCATACCTTCGCCGAAGGTCGCCTCACCGTGCACGGCTGGTATTACGACATCCTGACGGGAACCATCGAAAGCTACGATGAGCAGACCAAAAAATTCCTGCCGCTGATCCCATCGCTGGGTTGAACGGCAGGAATCATTCGAATCGAGATCGTTCATCCGATACGGCCTTACTGCTGCGGGTTCGAAATTCCCTGGTTGTTCTGCGGCGCCGGTGTGGTTGGAGGGCTGGGCACGCCGTTCGATTGCGCTCCCGGCGCGCTTTCTCCGACGCCAATCGCGGAACCCGAAACCACAAGCTGCACACGGCGATTCTGCGCTCGGCCTGCATTGGTCGCGTTGTCGGCGATCGGATTGGTCTTTCCATAGCCCGCGGCGGTGATATTGGTGTCCGGCACACTCTCGGTCACCAGATATGTGCGTACCGAGTCGGCCCGCTCTTCTGAGAGCTTCTGGTTGTAGTCGTCTGTGCCGATGTTGTCCGTATAGCCTTCCACCTGCAATTTCAGGCCCGGATAGGCCAGCAGGATGCCGGATACCTTCGCGAGTTTCTCGCGCGCTTCGGGCTTCAGTGTGTATTTGTTGAAATCGAACAGTACGTCAGACATGTTTACGATCAAGCCGCGTGCCGACTCGGTGGTCTGCAGCACCTGGTTCAACTGCTGCTTTAGACGTTCACGAATTTGCTCGGTTTGCTGCGTGGCCTGCTGGGCGGCCTGCTCGGCTGCTTGTTGTTCCGCTCGCGCCTTCTGCGCGCGTGCTTCTGCTTCGGCTGCAGCAGCTTCGGCCTGGGCACGCTGCGCCGCCTGCTGTTCGGCTGCGGCCTGGGCCTTCTGGGCGTCGAGCTGCGACTGCTGCGCAGCAAGTTGAGATTCCTGCGCGGACTTCTCGGCATCCTGGCGAGCCTTCAGTTGCGCCGCTTCATCCTCTGCCTTGATCTTGCGGATCGTGATCAGGCGCGCATCCTCGGCACCCTGGACAGCTTCACGCGCGTAAGTGATTGTCTGTTTGCGATCGCCCTTTTGGGTGTTCAAGCCTTCCGCGTTTTGCAGCGCGGTCTTGGCGTTCACCATGGTGTCGCCGGCATACTGTTCCGCACCGGCCGCATCGGCGATCTGGATCGCATTCTCGGCCTCGTAGAGCTCCAGTGGCGAGCGCTCGTCCCGCGTAATTGGGTGCAATACGGCATGACGGCCGGCCGTTTCGGCATACGCGCCGCGCGGCAGCAAGGTGTAGTGAGCATTCACCTGTTCGATCACGCCCTGCGTCTTGTCCGCGACTGCATTCTGCATCACCACAAGATCGCTCGGCATGGTCACGGCAAAATAGGGCTCCGCAGTCACAATCAATCCGAATGCCTGCATGTTCGTGGTGACTGTTATGTCGTTCTTGTCTTTCGAACCGGTCGGCAAGACCTCCCCGAGATTCACCGGCCGGCCCTCGGGCGAGATCGCCCACAGCACATAGGTCAGATATTCCGGGCCGAATCCATTGGCGGGAGTGAGCCCCTGAAGGTGAAGTGTGATCGTGGTGCGGCCCGGAGCAGCTTCAACCCTGCCTTCGCCCTTCGCCGCCGGCAGCAGGTCGGTGCCTTCAAACCCAATCTTTGTTGCCCCCTGGCGATGGAAATAGTTGATGGCCGGAATATCCCTTGCGACAACTTGAATCTTGTATACGGGAATCCCTTCGCGGTATTCCGACGGACCCTGAGGCGCCGTCGGCGAGGGAGGAGCAGTTGCGGTGGGATTCATTTCTTGTGCATTGGCCAGCTCGGCCGTTGCAGCTACCAAAACAACACACAATCCAAAATGCTTCCAGGAACTCATACCAGACCTCCTTGCGATCCCTACCTTGCGTGGCTGGGATCCGTTAACCCGTATCCGAGCTCCACTGCACAATGGATGCTATAGAAAAATAGGGAGTTGTTCCGCAAAAAGGTTGCCCGTGGCGTGTTCGCTGCGGTTATCGCTGGTTTTCAGGGTTGTCTGCGGATTCTGGGGGGGGGGGAAGAGTGGCCTTAGCACTCCGGAAAGGCGCCAGCGCGGTGCACTTTTTCGTTTGAGGGGCCCCAGGCGTTAGTGTACGCCCTCCGGCGCCTTCGCGTGTTTCGGCGGCTTTCTAAAGAGCCACACGGCGAGCGCGCAGAAGAATGCCAACAACGCTGTCCACCGAAACACGTCGACGTATGCCTTCAATGCGGACTGTTGCAGCATCAGGTTGTAGACCATCCCAAGTGAGCCGGGCCGGGCCTGCGCGTGCCCTAGCTGTCGCCCCAGATAGGCGGACAACATCCTCGACTTCTGTTGCAGCACAGGACTCGATGCCGTCAGGTTTGCTCCGATCTCCGTCTGATGCAGTGCCGCGCGCCGAATGATTGCGGTGGTGGCCATGGCAATCCCGATCGATCCGCCGATATTGCGCAGCATGTTGAACAGGCCCGTTGCGTTGCCCATCTCTTCGCGCGAGAGGGTTGCCGTTGTCATCGTCGCCAAGGGCACAAATACGAAACTCAGCGCGAATCCAGTCAGCGTAATAGGAATGAGCAGGGTGTAGGGCCCGATGTCGAGGTTCACCGTCCCGAAATAGAGCGCGCACACACCGAATCCAATAAACCCGAGGCACAAGAGCTTGCGGTTGTCGATCCGTGACCCGAGGATGCCAATCACCGGCGAGCCGATGAACGAGCCCACGCCGCGCGGTCCCACCACCAGACCGGCCGTGAACGCGGTGTAGCCAAGAACCTCCTGGTAATAGAGCGGCAAGACGGTGATGGTGATGTAAATGCACATCCCCAGCAGCGCGATCAGAAAGCATCCGGTCCTGAAGTTGCGGTTCTTCAGCACGTGCAGGTCGACCAGGCCTTTTGGATTGGTCCAAGACCGCCAGATCCAGCCGACCAGTCCCAACACCAATGCGACCACCGCCCAGCGCACCCACGGCGCACCGAACCAGTCGTCTTCCTGCCCCTTGTCGAGTACGACCTGAAGGCAACCGGTCCACAGAATCAGCAATCCAAAGCCAAGATTGTCGAATGGTCCCACCTTGGCGTTTTTGATGTAGGGCGGATCATGGACGAAGCGCGCGATCATCACCAGCGCCAGAATGCCAACAGGGATGTTGATGTAGAACGCGTAGCGCCAACTGAACGTATCCGTGAGCCAGCCGCCCAGGGTAGGCCCGAGCACGGGCGCGACGACAATTCCCAGACCGTACGCCGCCATGGCCATCGAGCGTTTGGCTGGTGGAAAGCTCTCGAGCAGGATTGACTGCGACAGCGGCTGCAGTGCTCCGCCACCCGCACCTTGCAGCACGCGTGCTAGCAAGATGATGCCGAGGGATGGCGCCGCGCCGCAGAAGAACGAGGCAACCGTAAAGATGACGACGCAGATTAATAAGAAGCGCTTCCGCCCGAATCGCCGCGCAAACCAATTTGAGGCGGGCAGGATAACGGCGTTGGCCACCAGGTAGCTGGTCAGGACCCAGGTCGCCTCCGAATTGGTCGACGAGAGACTCCCGGCAATGTAGGGCAAGGCCACCGAGGCGATGGCGGTATCCAAAACCTCCATGAAGGTGGGCAGCATCACCGACACTGTCACAAGCCAGGGGTTGACGCCCTGGGTCAGGGGATAGCGTTGTCGGGCCTCAGGAGTCGTCATACGGCGAACAGGCGAGGGTAAATGATTGGGCTGGGGACTGTTTGTGACCTCTGCCCACAGGACTGGCAGCCGGCGACCAAACCGGCCAGAGCCACCAAAATAGCGACCTGCAGTGAGGGAGTCTCATCAGCCTGCATGATTTATGTACATTCAGTCAACAAAAGTTGACACTAATACACTCAATCATGCATCTTATAAATGTCTATCAACCTACGGCAGGCAGGAACCCCAACATGGCAAAAATTATCGGAATTGACCTCGGCACCACCAATTCGTGTGTCGCTGTCCTCGAGGGCGGCGAGCCAAAAGTCATTGCAAATGAAGAAGGTGCACGGACTACGCCTTCGATCGTCGGCTTCTCAAAGAGCGGGGAACGGCTGGTTGGCCAGGTCGCCAAGCGGCAGGCGATCACCAACCCCGAGAACACGATCTTCTCGATCAAGCGCTTCATGGGTCGCCGCTATAACGAAGTCGACAACGAGATGAAGATGGTCCCTTACAAGGTCGTCCAGCAGGGCGATCACGTGGCGGTCATTGCCCAGGGCAAGGAATACACCCCGCCCGAGATCTCGGCCATGATTCTTCAAAAATTGAAGAAGAGCGCCGAAGCCTATCTGGGCGAGTCGGTTTCAGAAGCTGTTATCACGGTGCCGGCCTACTTTAATGACGCCCAGCGCCAGGCAACCAAGGATGCCGGCAAGATCGCAGGCCTCGAAGTGAAGCGCATCGTCAACGAGCCCACGGCGGCTGCGTTGGCCTATGGCCTCGACAAGAAGAAAGACGAGACCATCGCCGTCTATGACTTCGGCGGCGGCACTTTCGACATCTCCGTTCTTGAAGTGGGCGAAGGCGTCATCGAGGTCAAGTCGACCAATGGCGACACGCACCTGGGTGGCGACAACCTCGACCAACGCATCGTGGATTGGCTCATCACTGAGTTCAAGCAGGAAGAGGGTCTCGACCTGAGTTCGAAGGGCAACGAAATGGCCCTGCAGCGCCTGAAAGACGCCGCGGAAAAGGCCAAGATCGAGCTTTCGACA
The DNA here is from genome assembly GCA_036267935.1 of Occallatibacter sp. Lineage (GTDB taxonomy): Bacteria > Acidobacteriota > Terriglobia > Terriglobales > Acidobacteriaceae > Telmatobacter. The sequence goes on from DATAVC010000024.1 coordinate 50,489, forward strand.
ACGATTGAGACCGAGATCAACCTGCCGTTCATCACGGCGGACGCAAGCGGGCCGAAGCACTTGGTCCGTAAGCTGACGCGCGCCAAGCTCGAACAGATGGTTGGAGACTTGCTGGAGCGGTCTCTCGGGCCTTGCAAGCAGGCGATGACCGATGCCGGCGTCACGGCAAGCCAGATCGACGAGGTGGTTCTCGTCGGTGGCCAGACGCGTATGCCCAAGATCCAGGAGTTGGTAAAGCAGCTCTTCGGCAAGGAGCCCCATCGCGGCGTGAATCCCGACGAAGTGGTTGCGGTTGGTGCTGCGGTGCAGGCAGGTGTACTTGCAGGCGAAGTCAAGGATCTGCTGCTGCTGGACGTGACACCGCTGACCCTGGCCATTGAAACGCTGGGCGGAGTGGCAACGCCGATGATCCCGCGCAACACGACCATTCCGACGAAGAAGGCAGAAACCTTCTCGACGGCAGCCGATTCCCAGACCGAGGTCGAAGTGCACGTGCTGCAAGGCGAGCGTCCGATGGCAGCGCAGAACCGCACCCTGGGCAAGTTCAAGCTGGCCGGCATTCCTCCGGCGCCACGCGGAATTCCGCAGATCGAGGTCACCTTCGACATCGATGCCAACGGCATTCTGAACGTGACGGCCAAGGACAACGCCACCGGCAAGGACACGCGGATCACGATTACGTCCAGTTCCGGCCTCAGCAAAGAAGAGGTGGAGCGAATGGCCAAGGACGCCGAGTCGCATGCGGCAGAAGATAAGGAGAAGCGCGACGAGATCGAGGCACGCAACCAGCTCGACGGCATGGTTTACAACATCGAGAAGATGTTGAAAGATGCCGGCGACAAGGTGCAGGCGTCGGATAAGACGGATGTCGAAGCGGCTCTAGCCGAATCCAAGAAGACCCTCGAAGGCACTCCCTCGTCGAAGGAGATGCGGGATGCCTACGAGAAGCTGACGGCGTCGAGCCACAAGCTGGCCGAGGCAATGTACAAAGCCACCTCGGCTCAGGGCGCGCCGGGCGCAGCTCCTGGTGAACCCACGGCGCAGGCCGACGGTTCGGGCGCCAGCAGCCAGAAGAAGGAAGGCGAAGTCATCGACGCCGAGTACGTCGATGTCGACGACAAGAAGTAGGCACCTGCGGTGCGGCTAACTCGCTTCGCGGCGGATGACAGATGGGGTGGGCGGCAAAAGCTGTTCACCCCGCTCTGCTTTCGAGCACTGTCGGCCCTGCGAATCTTCACTTCGCACATCGATTTGAGAAGCTAGAAAAGAAAAATGGCCACGACGCAAAACAAAGACTATTACGGCATGCTCGGCATCAAGAAGACCGCCACGCCAGAAGAGATTCGCAAGGCCTTCCGCAAAGCTGCGCGCAAATATCATCCCGACGTGAATCCCAACGACAAGCGCGCTGAGGAGAAGTTCAAGGAGATCTCCGAGGCCAACGATATTCTGAGCGACGAGAAGAAGCGCAAGGTTTACGACCAGCTTGGCTTCTACTCCGACCAGATTGATCCGGCGCAAGCCGAGGCCTATGCGCGGCAGCAACAAACCGGGGGACGTCCTCCTGTCGACTTCGGTGGCTTCGACTTTTCCGGCTTCCAGGGTGGCCCTGCACCGCAACCCGGCGCGGGTTCTTCAACCTGGGGCAACTTCAAAGACATTTTTTCAGGGATTTTCAGCGGTGCGCATGATGACCGCCCGCAAGGTTCGCAGGCCGGCAGTGATCTTGAATACCAGGCCACCGTCGACTTCTGGTCCGCGATCCGCGGCGGTCAGGCTCGGCTGCAGATTCATCGCCAGGAGACCTGCCCCACGTGTCACGGCCAGGCGCATACCGGTGGGCCCATGACCTGCCCGGAGTGCAACGGGGCCGGCCAGGTGACGCAGATGGGCGGCCGGATGAAGTTCAATATTCCATGCCCCCGTTGTAACGGTACCGGGCGCGTCTCGAGCGATTGTCTGACGTGCCATGGCGAAGGCACCGTCAACAAGGCAGAAACGGTGGAATTCCGTATCAAGGCTGGAACGCGGGACGGCCAACGCATTCGTTTGCAAGGCAAAGGCAATGCCGGCCTCAACGGCGGCCCTGCAGGCGATCTGTTCGTGATCGTACGTACGGGCGCACACCCGGTCTTTACGCGCACGGGCGATGACATTCATCTCGAGGTGCCGGTGACGGTGCCCGAAGCATCGCTTGGAGCCAAGGTCGACGTACCCACTATCGATGGCCGCGCGCAGCTCAAGATTCCCCCTGGCACGCAAAGCGGCCAAAAACTGCGGATGCGCGAGCGAGGCGTCGAGAGCGCTTCGCATCCCGGCCAGCGTGGGGACGAGATCGTGACTGTGAACGTTGTTGTGCCGCATCTGCAGGACGAGCGCAGTCGAGAGATCATGCGCGAATTGGCCAAGTTGAACAACCAGGATCCGCGCGTCACGCTGTTCGACAAGTTGTAACGGTTATGGGCTGCAATCTCAGATAGGCTAGCTAGGAAGCGTATGGCGACAAAACGGAAATCCAAGGGTGCGTACATGATCTCTGCAGTTGCCGAGATGTACGAAATCCATCCGCAAACCCTGCGTCTCTACGAGCGCGAAGGGCTTCTCAAGCCGTCGCGCACCGAGGGCAATACTCGTCTCTATACGGATGAGGACGTGGAGCGGCTTGAGTTCATCCTGAACCTTGCGCGCGACCTGGGCGTCAATATCGCGGGCATCGCCATCATTCTGCAGATGCGTGAACGCATGGAAGAGATGAATCGGCAGATGCAGAGCTTTGTGGAGTATGTTCGGTCCGAAATGCTCACCCGCTTCCAGCAGAACGCGCCGGGCAACACGGGTGCGATCGTGCCGCTGCGTCGAACGCCGATCGTGAAGCCCATCGTTTCAAAAAAGGCCTAGCGGAGAACCCTCCATTCACGCCGCCGAAATCTTTTTTCTTATCGTCCTCGTCGCTTCCACACTGATCCGCTCGGCCGTCGGTTTCGGAGAAGCGCTGATCGCCGTTCCATTGCTGGCATTTGTGATGCCGGTGCGGGCTGCCGCGCCGTTGGCAGTGCTGGTGTCGATCACAATCGCGGCCATCGTCGTCGCGCAGGACTGGCGTCATATCCATATCAGGAGCACGGGCTGGCTGCTTCTTTCTACCCTCTTCGGCATACCTGTCGGGCTCTTTCTGCTCGTCCATGGATCAGAGCATCTGGTCAAGGCAATGTTAGGCAGCCTGATTCTGCTGTTCGCGATCTTCTGTCTCGCGGGGAGCGCGAGATTTCAACTCGACCACGATAGCCGACCTCTTCTGCTGACCTGCGGCTTTTCGCCGGCGTCCTTGGCGGAGCCTACGGCATGAACGGACCGCCGCTTGCAATCTATGGCTCCATGAGAGGTTGGTCGGCGCAACATTTCCGCGCCACCCTGCAAGCTTATTTCTTGCCGGCCAGCATGCTGGGCATGTGCGGATACGTAAGCGCAGGGTTATGGACGCGAGAAGTTACACTCGACTATCTCCTTTGCCTGCCTGCGGTCATTCCAGCTGTCTTTGTCGGCAGAGCCATCAATCGCCGCCTCTCCACGGAGGCGTTTTCAAAATACATCTACATCGCACTGGCAGTGATAGGACTCGCGGTGTTGATGCAGTCGCTTGCTTCTCGACCTTGACGGATCTCCCCCGCAGCGCGGATACAAAGCCCGACATCGAGCCCCGTCAACAACCATATCGACAACCCTCCGCGCGCCGCGGGGCAGGTATGCTTAGTGCTGCATGTCGTACGTTCTGCTCGTTCTGGCTGGATTCGGCCTTTTCACGTCATCGATCTTCACAGGGATGGTGCTGGTCGCGGTTCCGCGCTACCTTCGTGAACGGCGCTCGGCGCTCGCTCATCTCGCTGAGCGCCCCGGCTTCGCTCCGCCTCTGAGCATCTTCAAACCGCTGCACGGGGCGGAATCCAATCTCGAAGCTTATCTGACGACCTTTTTCGAACAGGACTATCCAGCATACGAGATTCTCTTCTGCGCACGCGATCCGCAGGATCCAGGTCTGCACATCGCTCGACAAGTCGCGTCGCGCTATCCGCACATCAAAACGCACTTTCTCTCGACCGGCGGCGAGCCTGATTACATCAACGACAAGGTGATCTCGCTGGAGCGAATGGAAGCTTTCGCCTCTCACGACATTTTTGTGATCAGCGATAGCGACGTGCGCGTCGAGCCGGACTATTTGCGTGCTGTCGTCCTGCCTTTTGCCGATCCGAATGTTGGCGCCATCACCTGCCCGTATCGCGGCGTCGCCGTCGATGGAGGCGTATGGGCGCGTCTCGAAGCTGTCGGGATGAGCGTCGAAATGACTGCGGGCGTTTTAGCGGCGCGTCTGACCGAGGGCATGCAATTCACTCTCGGCCCGACGATGGCTTTCTGCCGCGATGTCATTCGAGGTATGGGCGGCTTCAGCGTCACTGCAGAGTATTGTGCCGATGATTTTATTCTTGGAAATGAGACTTGGAAGCTCGGACGTACGGTTGTGTTGAGTCATCACGCCATCGATCACATGGTCATCAATACCAGCCTGGCGTCTTCTTTCAAACATCAAGTGCGGTGGATGAAGTCGACACGTTTCTCGCGACCGAAGGGACACTTCGGCACGGCGCTTACCTTCAGTATGCCTTTCGGTTTGCTCGGTCTCGCAGGCGGCATTCTTGCCCACCGGCCGGCGCTCGGGACAGTTCTTTTCGCGTGGGCTCTGGTGATTCGCTGGACACTGTCATTTGCTGTTGGAATGGCCGTCGTACAGGACCGCAGCTGGTTTGGCCTCCTTGTGCTCTATCCAATCCGTGACCTGATGGGATTTTTCTTCTGGGCGGCGAGCTATTTGTCGAATCGAATTGTCTGGCGCGGCCGTATTTTCGAGCTGCTGCCCGGAGGCAGGATGCGCACCGCGAAATAAGGCTACGCTGCTTCAGCTGAATCTCTGCGTGACAACTCAGATCGCACCGATGCCAATTGGTTCCGGCAGAGGCTCCTGACCGGAAGCTCGACTCTTGCGTCTCAGCAGAGGTTTCTCCATGAGGAACCACGACAGCGATGCATAAATGATGGTGAGCACCAGCGCCGCGACTACGGTCAGCTGATTTCGATGCACGAGTCCTCGCAGCAACGTGAGAAACAAGAAATGGACCAGGTACATCGAATAGCTGATCTTGCCGAGAAAACGCAGAGGCCGTGTGCGTAGCCATTCCACATGCCAGCCGCTTAGCGCATAGACCATGATGCCCAGCCACAGGATGAGTGATGACTCGAAAATGAGCGCGTAGCCAAGTGGAACCGGGCTCGTGTCGTTAATGCCACGATGCTGGAGCCAGCGAAAGCCAGCGACGCCGAGCAAAAAGAGCGAAGGCCCGGCCACCGGACCGACCTGCTGAATCCATAGTGGCTTTTCTCGCCACATCAGTGCGAGCAGACCACCTGTTGCAAGCAGATCCATGCGGAAAGGAGTCAGCACATAGATATCGCCCGGGTCTCCCACGTGCACGAAGGCCCGCAACAGCGGCGCCAAGGTAATAAGTGTGATGCACAACCACTTGAGCTGGCGGCAACTTAGAAAGTAAACGGCGAACGGCCAGATGAGATAAAACTGCTCTTCAACGGCAAGGGACCAGAGAACTCCGAAAGGATGCGGGTAGGGAACATGAAGCGGGGACAAGAAATTCGTAAGGAATATATAAAGATACCAATGATGCAGCCAACTTAAGCCGTAGAAGCAACTCGTTACTAAGAGGAACATGAGATAGGGTACTAAGATGCGACGCGCCCGGCGTTCATAGAACTGTAGGAAATAACCTTTGAGTGGAAGGGAACGAGCCTCGAGAAGGATTCCTGTAATAAGGAACCCCGATAGGATGAAGAAAAGGTCAACTCCGCCCCACAGGAATCTGATTCCCAGCCCGTGATAGGCGAAGACGGCGAGGATAGCGATTGCTCGCAGACTGTCAAGTTGAGGTATACGCTTCATACTATTTAACTGATAGAAGGAAATCAGCTTACCTATAGGTGCCGAACGAGACCCAAAAATCTACTTTGAAGCACTTACTTGAGAGACTGCCTAAGTTGAACCGCTGATCGACTTCAAAAGGAAGATTAGGGGATATTTGCCGGTAGGATAGCAAGAAACTTAAGAATAATCTAGTGCCTAAGTGGGCTTACTTGAGTGGCCGGTCTGTCCACAGGGTCTTATCTGCAAGTGACTGTACCGGAATCAATCTTCCTGCGAGAAGCTGTTCGGCATTGGATTGATTCTTGTCCTGGGCAAATAGCCATTTCCGCTCGCCTGTACCCCACATCTTCGAAAGCTCTTCCTCACTAAGAAAAATGTGCGGTGCATCGGGATAGCACGATCCCCACAGAAGAGAGGAACCGTTGCCATGGGCTGAGCACGGTTCCACCACCAAGTAAGCGGGCCGGCGCAAGAAGTCGTGCGCGTAGAAGATGACGGACGATGCATCGGATTGGTCGCCGTAGATGATGAACGAATCGCTCGGTGCACCTACGCGCTTGATTGTCTCTGCCATCGGCTTTGAGCTGAGCATGGGTGCAAACCGGGCAAAGGCGATGTGGGCCGCAATGAGAAAGACCGAGGCCGTCAGAGCAACGCTTACGGTCGCGGCAAGGTGCTGGCCTTTGCGCCGCAGACCCCATCCACCCACCGGTCCCACAAGCAGTGTCACCAGGGCGAGACCTGCGGGCAAGCGCAAGGCCGCGAATGAAGGGCCTGTCAGATCGAATAGGTGCGACATCGACAGTGTGTAGTCACCAACGGCTCGGTGGGCGAGCAGAGTTCCGATGTCGGCGACAAAAGGAAGATTGCGCGACTCCCATAGCCCCCAGCCCAACGCTGCGGCAGCAAGCATTCCTGCAAACGCAAATACAGCCTGAGCCCCCGTCAGCCAAGCGGTTGACAAAGGTGCTTGTCCGTTGGTTCGATCTTCTTCAATCGTCGCCAGCACGCCTGCGATGAGCATCAGCATGGGCGGCCAGGCGGGAAACGTGTAGTACTCCTGATTCGTCGAGATGCTGAAGAACAGCAGGGTGAAGATTGAGAAGAAGCTGAGGAGCCAGATTGTGCGCGCGCGAAATTTGATGCGCTGCACGTACGTGGCGACATCTTCCCGGGTCGCATAGTCGAGATAGAAATCAACGGTCTGGCCAGCGTCGCGACGCAAATGTTGCATCCACCCGCCGCGCGTCTTCCATGCCACCACGAGCATCGCCGGGAAGAACAGACTCCACGGAAAGAGCCAAACGAGGTGCAGCAGCCAATAGGCCGCGAAGGGTAGTTTGTTGTAGTCGTGCGGGAACCGTTGTCCCAGGAACCGCAGAAAGTGTTCGTTGACGAAGTAGAAATACCAGAACCCGTGCACATTCCCGGGCGTCGGGTGATTGCCTATCGGATGTCCCTGGTCGGGATTCGCGAGGCCGGCGAGTATGTGCCAAGGTGCCGCGATGGCAAGGAACACGAGCAGGCCGCTGAAAGGTTTGTACTGCAACCACCGGCGCCACTGCCCGCTGAGCAGCATCAGAGGAATTGCGGCTCCGGCAAAGAATACCGGCGCAATGAGTCCTTTGGTGAGGGTGGCGAGCGCCAGTGCGGCCCACATGATGTAGAAGCGCCCCGGCCGATGCGATTCCATTCCGGTCAGGAAGCAATAGAGTGCGAGCAGAAAAAAGAAGCTGAGCAATGCCTCGGGAATCGCGAAGCGTGTGTACAGAAATGGCCCGATCGCGGTGAGGATTGCCAAGGCCGCGTAGAAGGCAGCGCGACGACCCCATGCTCGGTTCGCCCATAGCCAGGCGATCCATGCGCAGCCCAGCAGGGCGAGTGAATTGGGAAGATGGGTCGCAAAGGTGTTTTCGCCGAAGATCCGGTAGAGGGCGGCGTCAATCCAATACGGAAGCGGTGGCTTCTCAAGATAGCGAATTCCATTGATCTGCAGCGTGATCCAATTGCCGCTCTCTGCCATATGCTGCGCAGCTTCAGCGTGGTTGGCATCGGCGTCGTCAAGCAGAGGAGGGGCAAACAGCGCGGCGAGTTGCACCGTCGCGAAGATCGCCAACAGGACGAGCCAGGAGGCGAATGAAGAAGGCGCCCGATTCGATCGGTGCGAAGACTCGTTGGCGGAGTCGATGCTCAAAGTACGAGGTTCTCCTCTTCAGCGTTAGTACGGCGCGTTTAGCTCGTTCGTCGCGAAGATAGACGGGCCCGGTTGTGGAAAACTAAAACTGCTGGTGTGGCTTGAAAAAACCAACCGGGAATGGGTCACATCAGAGCCTGCAAAGTGCTCAGCCATATCAGCCCATCACAAGTCTGCACCGGACGCCAATAGGATGAGGATACCAGCATCGTTTACGACGAGTTTCGGTGAGCAAGACGGCGCGGGACCGTATGATGGCACCCAACCCGCTGCGGTATAGCAAAATGGAGTGGTCAGGGAAGGGCACGATGAATCGCGAGCCAGTCAAGCTGCGCCGTAGAGCCAACCCGGCTTCGATGCCCGCATGGGTGCAGCAAATCGAGACTTGGCGCAGCTTGTTGGTCGAGTGTGGGAGCAAGCAGACGCGAAAACGCGTGCACCTGTTGCGTGTTTCCACGCTGCGTATTCAGGCCCAAGTCGAGCTTTGGCTCGAATGCAACGGCTCAGATCATCCGGCCGCGTGGGTGGCGAGGCGTTGGAACAAGCACGCGAAACAACTCCGCAAGAGCCTTGGTGCAGTGCGCGCGTTCGACGTGCATCTCGTGCAGACCGGAGAATTGCGAGGCCTGCTTACCGCGCCGTCCGGCTATGAACCTCGCTCCAGCCGCCTCAGCCTTCGCCAGGTAGATGACCTTGAACGTTATTGCAAACGCGAGAGGAAGCGCGCCGCCGGAGAATTGGTTGCCGCCCTGGCAACTCGCCATCACCGCATTGAAGGTGCGACCCAAGACCTGGCCGGCAATCTGAATCCCCAGCCGCTGCTTTCCCTGCTGACTCCGGAACATCTCGAGACCAGGTTCCGACAGATGGTTTTGGCTCTTCCTACAATCGATGTCGATTCTCTCCACGAACTTCGCAAGCAGCTGAAATCCGTTCGTTATCTCGCTGAACTCATTCAATTCGAGCCCAGAGCTCGCGAATTCGCTGCGACGGTGAAGTCGATGCAGGGGGCCATCGGCCGCTGGCACGATCTTGAAGAGCTGTCCGAGGAGGCTGCCCACGCTTTGCGCAAAAGACCCATTGAAGGCGGCTTGAGCGAGGTGCTGCAAACCATGACCAATGAATCGCTCGAATCCGCGATCGCGACCTGTCAGAGCATCATAGGAGAATTTGCTCTCTCCCCTGAGGATGCAATTTCCATTCTGCCCATGAAGAAATCGGCAGGGCGTGCAACTGCTTCAGGCGCGGATCAGCACGCTCTCTCCGCCTGACAATTTTCATCTCATTGCATGCGCCGTGATCGCAACTCCTGATTGACGCGCGTCGTGTATCTTGGAGCCGGAAGAACTCCGCATTGCACGGAAAGAACACGATTCCCCTATGCCGACTTTTGCCGCAATCGATATCGGATCGAATTCCTGCCGACTCAAAATCGCCAAGGTTGTAGCGCACCAGCTCAAGACTCTCCACGAAGATCGCGAAGTCACGCGGCTGGGAGCGAGTGTTTTCGATTCCGGCCTGGTTTCTCCCGATGCCATGGCGTCGACGCTTCGCGCCTTGAAGCGCTTTCAACGGGCTGTGCAGTCCTACGGTGTCGATCAATTACGCGTCGTCGCTACTTCCGCGATGCGCGATGCACGCAATGCGCCGGCCTTCCAGGCATGGGTTAAAGCGGAGACGGGCTGGAACATGGAAATCATCTCCGGGCTTGAAGAGGGTCGCCTCATCCACCGGGGAATCATGCAGTCTGAGCTTGGCATCGGCGGGCGCGTGCTTCTGGTGGATCTCGGCGGTGGCAGTTGCGAAATCACTCTCTCGGAGCACAAGCGCATCAAGGAAACGGTCAGCATGCCGCTCGGCGCTGTACGGCTTACAGAAGAGTTCTTACAGGAAGATCCCCCGCCTTCGGGAGGAATCAAGCGCATGAGCCGGCTCATCGCGCGCGAACTGCGGAGGGCGCATCGCAAGATTTCAGGAACCGGCGCTCCCCTGGTCATTGCGACGTCGGGTACGGCCGCGGCTCTCGCGGAGGCGACCGCAGCAGGCAAAGCACCCAAGCGGGCACAACGATCGAGTCGTAGATCGGCGCAAGACGCTGCCGGTTTCACGCCGACGGGGTCAGTGCGCAAATTAGCTGGACGTCTCGCCAAGATGACCCTGCCCGAGCGGGAAGCGATTCCAGGCATCGGTCCCCGTCGCGCTGAAATTATCGTAGCGGGAGCCCAGGTGATCGCCGAACTGTTGGAGAGTTTCGACCTCAAGGGTTTTCGTTATTCGCCTCTCGGCTTGCGCGACGGTATGCTTGCCCAGTTGCTGGCCGAGCAGGATGCGCGTGCCGCCGCCCATCGCGTCCTCGAACAGGAACGCTGGAAGAGCGTTTTGGCCACAGCGAAGCGCTATGGCGTCGATCCGCGGCAGGCAGAACCTGTGCGCGCCCATGTTCTGCAGTTGTATCGCGATTTGAAGGCCTTTCACCAACTGCCGACGGACTACGAGGGGTGGCTGAGCGCCGCTGCCGTCCTGCGCGATACCGGAAAGTTCATCAACCATCAGGGGCATCACCGGCATACCCAATACATCGTCTCGAGTTCAGAGATATACGGCTATACGCAGGTGCAGCGGACCATCGTCTCGGCGCTGGCTCGCTACCAAGGCAAGAGTCGCCCGCAGCCGGGAGATCGCGCTCTGCGCAACATTCCCGCGGAGGAGCACAAGAATGTGAGGCGGGCTGTATTGCTGCTGCGGCTCGCGGTCGCTCTCAATCAGGACAGGGCCAGCGACGTGCTGCGTTTTGCAGCGCGGGTCTATCCCAAGCGCATCTATCTCGAAGTGCGGCCGGGGCGGACTGGAGCAGAACTGGAGCTTTGGTCGCTTCGCAAGGAAGCCGACTATTTCCGCGAGGTTTTCGGGCGCGAACTCTTCGTGGCGCTGGCGTAGATCCAGCGTGCCATTCGTGGATCGACAAGCCACTGCAAGAGGGGTGGATGCTTCGACATATCGATGCGCGCAACTGAACCTTTCCGCATACGGACGCCCGCGCCGCCGTTGCCTGTGATAATGCGTCCGAGAAACTTGAACAGGTTGGGATTGTGGCCGACCATCAGGACGCCTTCGCGGTCGGCATATTTCTCAATCAATTTCTGAAATGTGGCGAAGTCCGATTCCGGTCCCAGCGCTGAACTGATTTCGACCGTGGCCTCATACCCAAGTTCAGTACCCACAAACTGTGCGGTCTGCAAAGCTCGCTTCAGTGGGCTCGAGACAATCACGTCGATCTGTACCCGCAGCGCTCCCAGGGTGCGCGCCATCAGCATGCACTGGTCCTTGCCTTCTTTCACAAGGGCGCGTTTGCCATCGAGTTTTGGATTGTCGCGCTGAACGCCGGCATCGGCATGACGCATTAAATAGAGGATCATCGGGGTGGCTTCAATCGATTCGCGGAGACTGTGTCAATCTCTCTGAGAGGCGATCTTAACATGGTTGTAACAGCTTATACTCTCCGCTGACCAGAGTTCAGCCGCGAGAAGACCGTCAAGAAAACTCTTATTTTGCTTATATTTAAAGCCAATTTCCCCAAGTGTTTGTTTGTATTGTGGAAGGCTGCTTACACGCAGGCCGGTCAGGCCCCGAAACATCCAGTAGAGCGCGCTGACGAGCGGCCTCGCGATCATCACGCCGAACATGCCCTGGGGGACTGCGAACTCCGAAATGAGCCAGTAGGCGTGCGGCGAGAGGCAGCCTTTCAGCTGCCGGACAAGTGCCGCAACTTCGCCCGTCGTGAGGCAGTCGAGGAAGAAATGTGTGACAACCAGGTCGTAGGTCGTCCCCGTGAACTGGTGTTCTCGCACATCCGCGCAGCAGGTGCACACTCGGTCCGAGTTTGTTCCTGCCTGCTTGACAAGCGCGCGCAGCATGGCGGGACTTGCGTCGACAGCGTCAATCCGAACGTCTGGATTTGTCTCGAGCAAGCGAGCCGTGAACCGGCCGTCCCCGTCGCCCAGCACCAGCGCCCGACGGCAATCGCGCACCTCCTCCAGGAAGGAGCATCGGCAGCGCCACAGAGCAGGGCCGAAGGTTGCAAACTCAAGCCAGCGATAGATCCGCGCGAGCCCGTCGAAGTTTGGTGCGGCGTTCATCGCATCAGGCAAATCAGCGGGGTGAGCAAGACAAGGTCCGCGGCGCATCGTGAGGCCAGAGGGGTCAGGCGATCCCGCTGCCGATGGAGCAGGCCAAGCAGCAAGGCACTGGCTGCACAAGCAGCCAACAAGAGCGCGAGTCCCATGTCTCGCGGCGCGCTTGCCAGCGCAAGCAGAATGGCTCCGGCGGCGATCAACCCTGCGGGCCAGGCCACGTCGAATGCTCTGGCCGATTCCCATCGATCGATTGCCAGGCAGTTCAACCAGGCCAGCGCGGCATAACAACCCATCGCCAGAACGAGCAGGATGATTGCAGTGTGATCACCTGAAATCGCGCGCAGTCGGGTCAACGTCGGCGCGGCACAGCCCGCGGTAAAGAGAATTCCGACGAGCAGTTCTTTCGACCACAGTTGGCCCACCCATTGTGGTCTCTGCCCGGGCACATGGACCCCGGAGAAATAGGCCAGAGCGGCGATCGCTAGAACCGAATCATGTTCACGAACCGATGCCGACATGCGGCTGCACACGATGGCAGCCGAGACGATCACCGCGCAGGCCGCGGCGGGAACCAGCACGCGTCGATAGCGCCAATGAAAGAAGTGGCGTTCGCGCAAAGTCTCTGCACTGCCCGACAACATGGCACGCCGCGCATCCAAAACCCGGTCGGCCACGTACACCCACCAGGTACCCAGGGCCACGAGCAAGGGAACCCATAAAGGCAGACGCACGCCTGCGGCCCGGGCAAAGCTCAACGTCCACACCACGGCTACCGTCGGCGCATCGCAACTGGCGACATGCCACCAGCGTAGAAGCGCGGGAGGCTTGTATCGCGAACGGGTGGGGAAGCTTGCCCTGGGGTAACCGGACCGTGCCAGGAAAATCGGCATGATCTCATTCTAGATTCTCCTGAGCTGGTGCTGTTGAATCAGCGTCTCATCGCAGAAGAGGCTGATCGAGGGAGGCTTTAGTGCGGTCGTCCCGGAAGGATGAAGTGATCGGCACAACGGGGCTCATAGAAGTCACCAGCCATGATCACCGGGCTGTCATAATTCGCGGGTTTGCCGTCGATAAATCTTTGCGGATAGAGCGCCTTTGCTCCACAACTGCAGTACGCGACCAACTCGGTGATATTGCCGGCATAGGTGCGCACAAGCCAAGCAAGCGACAGCATTTCGCCGAACGGCAATCCCCTGAAATCCAGTTCCAGACCCGAGACCATCACGTCGTAGCCCGACTCCAGAAGGCGCTTGGAAAAGAGAAACAAATCGGCGACGAATTGGCCTTCGTCGATGGCGACACACTGGACCCGCTTGCCGATCTTCTTTTCGGTGGCTTTCACAATCGGAAGCACCGTCCAGGGATCGCTGGAAGGGAATTCGACGGCTTCCATTTGCCCGCAGCCATTCCGATTGCGGCTCTCCACCAGGCCGGCGGCTGCTTTGGTATCCGCGCTCGGTTTCAGCAGGACCACATCCTGCTTGGCATACTGGCGTCGAATTTCGATGCGACGCAGCAACTCGGCCGTCTTGTTGCTCCGCATGGGGCCGACGATCAGTTCAAGTTTGCCCAACACGGGAATCTCCGCCATGGTCAGTTCTTATTTTCGCCGTTGGAGGCGATTGCCGAACGTGTGCAAACTGAGCGGATGTTGTGGATAATCGTCCATTTCATTTGCCGCACGTCCATGTTTGATGGCACCAATCCTCTTCCGAGCAAATGGGCGCTTCAGGAAAGAGCGGGCAACACTGCTCAGGGCGATTCCCTCCAACAGGGGGAACGAAGAACGACACTCTGAGACATGTGAGGACTGCAATGGGATTGATGACACCGAATGATTTTCCGAATCTGCGCGAGCTTTACACTGCGCAACTCCGCTATCTGCTTTCCGCAGAAAACCAGATTGTGAAGGGCTTGCCCAAAATGATTGAACATGCCGACGATCCGCAACTGAAACAGGCTTTTCAATCGCACCTGCAGGAGACGGAGGTCCACGTTACGCGCCTCCAACGGCTGCTCGGCGACCTCATCAATGATGTCGACGACAAAAAGGATCCGATCCTGACCGCGATTGTGGGTTCGGGAGAAAACATCGCCAAAGAATCCGATGCGGGGCCGGTGCGAGATGCCGGCTTGATCGCTACCGCGCAAAAGGTCGAGCACTACGAGATGGCCTCGTATGGAAGCGCACGGGACTGGGCAGAGCAGCTAGGTTTGCCCGAACACGCCGCAATCCTGCACCAGACGCTCCAGGAAGAAAAGCATGCAGACAAGTTGCTGACGGAGATCTCTCACGAGACCAATCTGACTGCCTCTGCTGCGGCATAAGCAACGCATCATAGAGAACCCCTGCCTAGGCGCGCCGATGTTCAAGCGCGCCGGGAGGGGTTCTCATCATGAAAGCGCCGAGGAGGCATCGGTCGAAACGGATTCAGTCGCCGCGTTGGCAGCGGTGGTGGACGCGCTGCGTTTTGCCTTCGTCTTCTTTGCCGCAGGCGACGGGACCGTCTTGGCCTCGGGTGCGGTTTTGAGACGCACCTTGGGAATGGCGTCCAGATCGGTTTTCCCTTCGGCTAGTTGCATCAGGAATTCCTGACTCGAAAACATTGGTATATCTTTGTCGATCTTTATTGCGCGTACATAGGTTCCGTCGGGTTGCTGGATGCGCGCCTTGACGGTGTCTGCGAGGTAGGCGGGGAGAATCTCGTCATGGATGCGCGCCTTGGCCGCCGCATCGCGCACGGGAAATACGACCTCGCAGCGTTCGAAGAGATTGCGGGGCATCCAGTCAGCGGAGCCCATGTAAATTTCGTCGTCACCGCCGTTGGCAAAGTGGAAGATTCGCGAATGCTCGAGGAAGCGCCCCACCACTGAGCGCACTCGAATGTTGTCTGAAAGCCCCTTCACCCCGGGACGCAGAATCGAAAGCCCGCGAATGATCAAGTCGATCTGTACGCCGGCCTGAGATGCCTGGTAGAGCGATTCGATCACGCTCGGTTCGAGCAGGGCGTTCATCTTCGCCACGATGCATGCCGGGCGGCCGGCAAGCGCATGCTCTGTCTCGCGCCGAATGAGTCCAAGAAAGCTCTCTGCCATCGTGAGCGGCGCCACCAGCAGAGGCCGATAATCGTCCACTTCGGCGTGCGCGGTCAGATAGTTGAACACCATGTGTACTCGTTCGGTAATCTGGGGGTCCGATGTAAGCAGGCTGAGGTCGGTGTAGAAACGCGCCGTCACGGGGTTGTAGTTGCCCGTTCCCAGGTGGCAATAGCGTCTCGTCACTCCGTCTTCGTCACGGCGCACCAGCATGGCCAGCTTGCAATGGGTCTTCAGCCCCACCACGCCATGAAAAACCTGCACACCGGCGTCTTCCATGCTGCGGGCCCAGCGGATGTTCGAAGCTTCATCGAAGCGCGCCATCAGTTCCACCACCAGCGTCGCTTCTTTGGTCGCAGCTGCTTCAATCAAGGCCTTGAACATCGGTGAATCTTCGCTGGTGCGATAGAGCGTCTGCTTCATCGTCACCACGGCGGGGTCCTGCGCGCCCGTCTCAACGAACTCCACCACGGGATCGTACGAGTCGTAGGGATGGTGCAGGAGAATGTCGTGGTGGCGTAGTTCGTCAAAAATATTGAGGGATTTGCGGCTCAGGTGGAGTGCCTTGGGCGTGAACGGGGCAAATTTCAGTTCCGGGCGCTTCACATCGCCGTAGAGAAACATCAGCCGCGACAGATTCACGGGCCCGTCGCCGCGAAATACCTGGTCTTCGTCGACTTCGAAGTTCACCCGCAGCCGTTCGACCATCTCGGGATCGGTGCCTGCTTCAATCTCCAGGCGCACGGCATCGCCCTTGCGGCGGTTGTGCAACTCCGAGCGAATGCTCTCAAGCAGCGAACGCGCTTCTTCTTCTTCGAAATAGAGGTTCGAGTTGCGCGTGACGCGAAAAGCGGTATGGGCCTGGACCTCGTATCCGCGATACATGCCGGCCAGGTTCTGGGCGATGAGATCCTGCAGCAGCAGGTAGTCGTAGCAGCCTTCGCCGCACGGTAGCCGAACGAAGCGCGGCAGCGCCCGGGGCACGGTAACGACGCCCAGCACCAGGGGGCCCGAGGTCTTTCGCTTGCGCCGCAGCAGCAATGCCAGGCACAGCGCCTTGTTCAGCACGCGCGGAAACGGATGCGCCGGATCAATGGCAATCGGCGTTAACAGGGGATCAACTTCGCGCTGAAAATATCCTTGCGCATAGCCGCGCGCATCGTCGTCCAACTCGCTCCACTGCAGCAATCGGATGCCCTGCTTGCGCATCTCGGGGAGCAGACGCTCATTCCAGCAGTGATACTGCGCCGCCACAAAGCTGTGGATCTCGGCTGTCAGAGATTCTAGGGACTCATCTGGCCGCAGGCCGTCGTATCCGGTCTCGCGATACCCGTCCTCCATGCGCTGCAACAGACCCGCCTGCCGGATTTCGACGTATTCGTCCAAATTCGAGCCTGTGATGGCCAGGAATTTGACGCGCTCGAGGATCGGGTTTGACGGGTCTTCTGCCTCTTCGAGCACACGGCGATTGAACTGCATCCAGGAGAAGTCCCGGCCGTTGAACATTCTCTGTTTTTGAGGCGTGCGGGCCATCTTGGCGGGTCCAATCTGCGTGTTCGCAAGTCTATCGCGTTTGACCCTGGTCGGCACCTGCACGTCGACTCGAAACCGGGCCATCCTGAATACATACAGTAAAAGCGTTGGCAATGTGTTAAAACGACTGCGGTCAACGCGCTTTTGCCAGCGCGTGGCTACTGAACCCTGCCCGCTGCGTTTTCGAGCACGACCCTCGTCAACACACCCGTATCCACCGTGGCTGGCTGATGGGAGCAGAAGCCGATTCCCACATAAAACGGACCGTCAAAATGGATCTGGATCGGCGGTCCAAATTGATGCATGGGCTCACCCTGCACGCTCACGAAGATGGCTACGGAATCGCCTCTCTTCTCAAGGCCGATTCGCTTGGCCAGCACCCCGTTCAAGCCGCCGCCGAACCGGTACTGCATGTCCGTGATCATGGTGTTTTTCTCCGGCCTCTGCGCCAGGTGGATCATCCCCGTGCCATGCTCCCCCAGCATTGCTTCCTTGGCATCGTCGTCGAGCGACTGCCGCAGGATCAGGACCACCTTGCGGTCACCGTAGCCATCCGGAACCGGGAAGCTCGCATCGGCTGCGAGCGAGACATCGCCTGTCATGCGTTTCCACAAAAAACGGAACTCGTCGCGCGTGTACCAGATGTTGTAGCCCGCCGAGTGAATGGTGTATGCCTTCGTGCCTGGATCGTAGGAGGCGCTTCCCGGGACCACGGCCGAGCCGACGTCGGATTGCCCATCGAAGATCCCGATGGGCTCATGCAGCGTGGTGGGGGGCCGGTGAAAATCGAGTGGAGGCGGCACCTGTTTGTGCGTGGGCGAGCCGGGCAGTGCCCAGTCCGGAACCGCTGGCGCCTGCGCAGACGTGAGCGAGGCAGAAACGGCGAATCCAAGGAGAGCCGATCCTAAGATTTTCAAGCGGCGACGAGAGTTGTGCAAACTCATAGCCCTGCACTGTACCAGACTGGAACTACGAATCTGTGGCGGGCATCGCTCACAATAAAAATTGACGAATTTGTGTTTGGAACCGGATTGACCCGTCCCCTCTGTGGGGTTGAGGATAGTCCCAGGACCTTTTCCGCTTGTTTCCCCGATGGAGAGAAGTCCGCCTTGCCCCAGAACCCGGTTCCCTTCCTGAAAGCTTGATTCCTCCGCAGCAAATGCCATAAGGAATTTTGCCTTTGCTGGACAGCTGTTCGGGCCTCTTGACGGGCAGCAGAAGTAAGCAACGGTACAGGAGGTTTTCGCAGCTATGGAAGACACGTTTGATTTGATCGCGGCCGGCTTGTACAACCTGGCTTCGATGCTGGTGGGCGAAAGCGAAGAAGCGGCCGAGGCTGTCGAGACGGCCATTGCAACGGCAGACGTCTCGACGTGCAGCGACGCGGAGCAGGCGCAGAAGAGCAGCCGCATGGCACTCAGTCGAGCCGCTCTGGATCTTCTTGTGCTCCGTGATCCAGGCAGTCTCGTTGCCCCCAAAAATCTTGCTCCGACGACGACGTGCATCCAGGACGATGACCTCGACACGGGCGGGATTTCTGGCCAGGAACTGGCGAGGCTGCTGTCTGGTCCCGAAAAGGAACGTGTACGCACATGGCTGACCAGCTTGCCCACAGACTTTCGCGTTGTCTTCGCGCT
Organism: Occallatibacter sp.; assembly: GCA_036267935.1. Classification (GTDB taxonomy): domain Bacteria; phylum Acidobacteriota; class Terriglobia; order Terriglobales; family Acidobacteriaceae; genus Telmatobacter. The sequence goes on from DATAVC010000024.1 coordinate 69,065, forward strand.
CAGGGCAGTAGCCGGCTTCTCCTCATTTGAGGTGGCAAACCTGCTCACGACGCACGGAACGCCCTCAGGCGCCGGATGGACTGCCAACGACGTACGGGAAGTGTTCCGGCAGGCTCTCTGCTCGCTTGCCTCGCAAGTGATCCACGCGACCGCTTCCCGCTAACCAAAACGCCTATTTTGGTCAGGATGCACGCATTTTGGAGCTTCAGACGCGAGACGGTTCATCTGCTCCCGCGCCGTGTCTTCTGTTCGATACACTACATTTAAGAAGCCGGTTGCCCGGTTGGGGCATCCATGTACGAGCAAGCTGTTTCCGGCTGCATCATGCGCCGGCGAAATTCGAAGACGATCGGTACGATGTCCGTAAACAATTCAAAGAAAAAATCGGAGAATTTCTATGCCTGCGCTCTGCTCGCGTTGAGCCTCCTGGCGGCGACGGCGGCTCGGGGCAACGCGCAGGCATTGCCTTCGCAGGCCCTTGGCCAGTCGTCTGGACCTACGACGCAGAGCTACCAGGGAAGCGTGGTGCAAGGAGAGGTATCGGCGCAGCCCATCGGGTTGTCGCTCGATGACGCGATCCAGCGCGGCCTGCGCAATAACCTCGGCATCATCCTGAATGGATCGCAGATGGCCAATGCGCGCGGCCAGCGCCTGAGCCAGTTGCAGTCGCTCTTGCCCGAGGTGGACTTCAAGGCGCAGGAAAGCGTCTCAGAAGTGGATCTTGCTGCGGAGGGTTTGCGTATCCCGGGCTTCCCCACGATCATTGGGCCCTTCGGCTTCACCGACCTGCGTGCCTCGCTTTCGTGGTCTCTTGTCGATGTTGCGTCGTTGCGCAACTATCTTGCGGCCCGCCACAACTTTGCGGCATCGCAATTAACCGCACAGGATGCGCGCGACCTGGTCGTCCTCACGGTCGGCAATGCGTATCTGCTGGTTCTTGCCGATGGAGCGCGTGTATCGAGCATTCAGGCCCAGGTTTCGACTTCGAAGATTTCCCTGAATCAGGCCGAAGCCAATCACCAGGCGGGGACGGCGCCTCTGCTCGATGAGTTGCGGGCGCGGGTCGACTATCAAACATTGGAGCAGCAGCTGATCGCGTCACAGAATGGGCTCGAAAAGGACAAGCTGGCGCTGGCGCGCACCATTGGTTTACCGCTCGCACAGGCCTTCAACGTGACTGATCAAGTGCCCTATGCTGCCTTCGACGTGATCGACATCGACAAGGCCATCCGCGATGCCCATGCGAATCGCAAAGATCTTGCCGCCATGATCGAACAGACCAAGGCTCTTGAAGACCAACGCAAGTCGACGACTGCTGAGCGTCTTCCCAAGGTGACCATTGCTGGCGATTACGGCGATATCGGCGTGAATGTCAGCCATTCGCATGGAACGGGCGATGCGCAGGCAACCCTGTCGGCACCGCTGTTCCGCGAGTTTGGGCTGCGCGGCGAGGCGCAGGTTGCGCAGGCCCAGCTGGATACGCAGAGAGCGCAGCTAAGCGATCTCAATGCACAGGTCGACGCGGATATTCGCGATGCCTTGCTTGATATTGCGTCGGCACAAAAGCAGGTTGAAGTTTCTCGGTCCAGTGTGGAACTGGCCAACGAAGTGTTAAGCGAAGCGCAGCAGCGCTATGCAAACGGTGTGAGCGACAATCTCGCCGTGAGCCAGGCAGAACAATCCGTGGCGCAGGCCAACGACCAGTATGTGGCCAGCCTTTACCGGCATAACATCGCCAAATTGAGTTTGGCGCGCGCGTTGGGCGCGTCGCAGAACTATAAGAACTATTTGCAGCAGAGCCAGTGATGGGGCAAGTTCGCAGTAAAGCTTGAAGTGCCGCGCCCAAGAGCGCGTTCTAAAAGCCGAGGCGTCCTTGCAGTTCGGGTTTTGCAATGGGAGGAAGAAGCGTGGCGGAATCAACAACAACAATCCGACGCGAGACGACGGACGAGAGCACGGAGATCGAGCAGCCGAAATCGCGGCGCAAGGGCATCATCATCATTGTGATCGTGCTTGCGGTGCTGGTGGGCCTCGGGCTCTGGTGGCGGTCCACGTTCAGCGAGGATACAGACGATGCGCAGGTCTCGGGCCACTTGATCCAGATCAGCCCTCGTATTGCCGGGCAGGTGATCAAGGTCGACGTCGAAGAGAATCAGGTGCTGAAAGCCGGCGATGAGATCGCGCAGCTCGATCCGCGCGACTACCAGGTGGCTGTGGAGAACGCACAAGCTGCCTTGGCCAGTGCGCAGGCTGCGGCTGCGGCGGCGCAGGTCAACGTACCCATCACCAGCGTGAATACTGGAAGCAACCTGGCTTCGGCCGCACTCGATGTGAGCGGTGCGCACGCCCAGGTTGAGCAATCGCAGAAGCAGCTGCAAGCGGCACAGGCGCGCGTTGCCCAGGCCGACGCCAACAACGTCAAGGCACAGGCCGATCTGGCTCGTTACCGGCCGCTCGTGGAGAAGGATGTCATCAGCAAACAGCAGTTCGACGCAGCGATTGCCGCTGCCGATGCTGCCAAGGCTGGTCTCGCGGACGCCCAGGCAAGCCAGCAGGCTGCGGCCGATGGCGTGCGCGTGGCGCATGATCGGGAATCTCAGACGCAGGCGCAGTTGAAATATGCCCAGACCGGACCGCAACAGGTGGCAGCGCAGAACGCACATGCGAAACAGGCCGAAGCGCAGGTGAAACAAGCTCAGGCGCAGCTCGATCAGGCCCGGCTCAATCTCAGCTACACAAAGATCGTTGCGCCAGCCGACGGCATCGTGACGCGGAAGAGCATGGAGATCAATCAGAATGTCTCAGTGGGACAAAATCTGATGACACTGGTTTCGCTCGACGACATCTGGGTGACGGCGAACTTCAAAGAGACCCAGCTCCGTCACATGGAAAACAACCAGGCGGTCGATATCCACGTCGACTCCACGGGCAAAGACTATAAAGGGAAGCTCACGCAGATTGGCGGCGCGACAGGCTCGGTGTTGTCGCTGTTTCCGCCGGAGAACGCTACTGGAAACTACGTGAAGGTAGTGCAGCGTATCCCGGTGCGTATTGATTTCACAGATTTGAAGAATGAGGATCCCAACCACTTGTTGAGGCCGGGACTCTCGGTTGAACCGAAGGTGACAGTAAAGTAGGACGAGAGAACCAAAGCAACAGTGAAACAAGGGGCCGGAAATCTATTTCCCGGCTTCTTCTTTTTTGCCTTGAATTGCGGTAAGGCGCGTGACAACGGTCAAGCCAGGAAGATGCGTCTTCAGGCGGACACGATGACTCGCGACAGGCTGGGGGATGCCGATCTTCCGGCCCAGCACCGTGACGACCTGCTCGACGCGATCTTTGCGTACGTTCAACTGCTCGATTTTGCCAAACAGCTCTTTCAATTCCGTGGATGCTTCGTCGAACGCTGCGCGATAGGCTTCTGTGTTGTCGTTGGTCATCTCTTGCCTCACATAAACATTCTGATGCGGCGGCCGCTTCTGCGTGATTCCCCGATGGTTGTATCGCGGTACAACTGTCCGGCTAACGCGTTGCCTCTCTAGGCACTAGCGGTGGTTACCTGCCCTTGAGGACCATTCCCGGAACCGCTGCAGGCAACCTGCATCCCGGTCCGCGCACGCCGCCCAGAAAACTCTGGATTGTCGCTGTAATCAGGGCTTCGGCGCGATCATGACCGATCCCATTGCCGGCAAAATTCATGTGGGTCGCGCCGTCCAGCACACCCTGCCACTGGCAATGGCCCGCATTGCCCGGCAGGTCAGACCATGGGATCAACCGCGCTTCGGGCCCACCTTTCAGCGATTGATCGCGCGTTCCCGTCAGGATGAGGACCGGTTTGCGAATCCCGCTCCAGGCATGGTCGGGAAAGACCACCCCGGGGCCTTCAGGGGAAAGAGCGATATACGCGTCGAAACGATCTTGTGCGGCAGGCGGCGAGGCGACCCCGATCCTGTTTCTGGCTCCCGCTTCAAGCATCACGGTCTCTGCACCCATGGAATGTCCCAGAAGCACCCGGAAGGGAGCGTGACACTGGGAGTCTGCCCATCGAAGTGCCGCCCCCACATCGAGGAGCCGGGCCTGTTCTGCCTTTGGATCGGCAACCAACGCCTGGATCCCGGGACGAATCCCGTCAGCCATCATGTCGGAGCGTAAAGCCTCCGGCCCACTTTCTCGATGCCCCATCACGATGGTCGTGAAGCCTTCGTTGCTCATTTCCTCGGCCAGATAGCGATAGCCGTTCTCGGAGCCGCCCGCGCCATGCGAGAGAACGGCCAACGGCGCGCATCCAGATGCCGTCGCGTGTGCAGCGTACACGAGCAGCGGAGTGACGCGCCCATCTTCGCGTGGTGCACTGACTCGCTGCTGATCCCATGCCGGCAACGCCGTACCGCACGCGACAATCACGAGGACCACGACCGCAGCCGTATTCACCCGCATCCAGAAAGCCCCCTACCACAAGGGAAACCCGCCCTGCGGGCAAAACACTCGCTGAAATCTCGGCTCCGCAATTGGTGCCGCAATTTACATTGAAGACGGACACTCGATGAAAGACGCGATCTACGTTTCGAAAGAGAACTACCTCAAGGCAATCCTTGAGTCCGAAGCCGAGGGGCACGCCGTGATCCCGGCCACTTTGGCCCATTGGCTCGAAGTCTCGCCGCCCGCCGTCACCATGGCCCTGAAGCGCCTTAAGCGGGATGGCCTGGTCGAAGTCGGAACGGATGGCATTGTGCGCCTGACCGCGTCGGGCCGTGAAACCGCCTACAGAACGGCGCTGCGCCACCATCTGATCGAGCGCATGTTGAGCGAAATTTTCGGCATGGAGTGGGACGAGATCCACGAAGAAGCGGAACGGCTCGAACACGCGGTCTCGCCGGCCTTTGAAGCCAAACTGCGCGAGAGGCTTGGCGAAGCCGGTGCCTGTCCCCACGGCAATGCCGTTCTTCCGGAGAGCCCGGCGGTGCGCAAGCAGCGCGGTGAGCTGCCTCTTTCTGAAGCGTCCGAGGACAAGAAATACACGGTTGTCAGCCTCCAGGAGCGCGACCCGAAACTCCTGAAGTTCCTGCATCATATGGGAATAGGACCGAGCGGCAGCCTGCGCGTCGTTAAGCAAAACTATGACCAGACCGTCTCCATCGAACTGGCCTCGGGCATCTCAATCCTCGGTCGCCCCGCAGCGGAAGCCGTCTGGCTTCGGGTCGCGGACAGGAAAGAATAATTAACAAGTATTAATTAACTATGATTAATATGCCTGTGGCATACTAGGAGGGAAGTTGCTCACGGGTCTTCCCCACCCTCATGGCCGCTGATTCCAAAATCGCCGTCGTCCTCGCTGAGCCCTCACTTCCTGAGGTGCACGCCAGCGTTGGCTTATCGCAGTCGCCGCACTACTGGCGCCGCCTTCTTGGCTTCCTGGGACCAGGGTTCCTGATCTCCGTCGGCTACATGGACCCCGGCAACTGGGCTACCGACATCGCCGGCGGATCGCGCTTCGGCTACACGCTTCTGTTCGTCGTGATGCTGTCGAACCTGATCGCAATCCTTCTGCAAAGCCTCTCGCTGAAGCTGGGTGTCGCGACGGAGCGTGATCTGGCGCAGTTGTGCCACGAGAACTATGGACCACGCGTCAGTTTCGCTCTCTGGCTTCTCGCTGAAGTGGCCATTGCCGCGTGCGACCTGGCCGAGGTGATCGGCTCGGCGATCGCATTGCAGTTGCTCTTTCACATTCCTCTCTTGTACGGCGTGCTCATCACAGGTCTCGATGTCCTGCTGATCTTGCTGCTGCAGCGGTGGGGCTTCCGCTGGGTCGAGGCTCTGGTGATTGTTCTCATCGGGACAATCCTCGTGATGTTCGGGATCCAGGTCGTACTCTCGCGTCCCGACCACATTCTTGCTCTGCGCGGTCTTTTTGTTCCCTCGCCCTCGATCGTGACCAACCCGGCGATGCTCTATATCGCCATCGGCATTCTCGGCGCCACTGTGATGCCGCACAATCTCTACCTGCATTCCTCGATCGTGCAGAGTCGCAAATACGAGCGCACACCCAACGGCAAGCGCGAAGCGATCCACATGGCGAATGTCGACTCTGCCTTTGCGCTCACCCTTGCCCTGTTCGTGAATGCAGGCATTCTGATTGTCGCTGCTGCTGTCTTTCATCGCAGTGGACACTTTGAGGTAGCCGCCATTGAAGACGCCTACAAGCTGCTGAGTCCGCTGGTGGGGGCAGCCTGGGCCAGTACGCTCTTCGCGGTCGCCCTGCTCGCCTCAGGCCAGAATTCGTCGATCACAGGCACGCTTGCAGGCCAGGTTGTCATGGAGGGCTTCGTTCACCTCAAGGTCTCGCCGTGGCTGCGGCGCCTCATTACGCGCACTCTGGCCATCATCCCCACCGTGATCGTTGTTGCACTCAACGGTGAGCAGGGAACAGAGAAGCTCCTCATCCTCAGCCAGGTGATCCTGTCGTTGCAATTGAGCTTTGCCGTTGTTCCGCTGGTGATCTTCACCGGACGCCGCAGCCTGATGGGTCCGTTTGTGAACAGCCGGGGCCTGCAGGCTCTCGCCTGGACCACCGCGGTTGTCATTGCCGGGCTCAACGGCTGGCTGCTTGTCCAGACCGCGATGGGCCACTAGCCGCCGTCTTTCTCTAGTAGTTCGCAATCGTCCGAATGAATTCCCTGGACGTTCCGTGCGCGGGATCGACAAACGTCACATCGGCTGGATCTCGGCGCGGCGTATCGACACTGAAGAACACCAGGGGGCCTTCGAGAATTTCCGGAATCGCATGGACTGTGTTGCGCCGGAAAAACAGCAATTGCCCCGGGCCGAGTTCGACGGGGTCCGGTCCCTCCACCACGAATCGCGCGCGCCCTAACAGAACCTGCAAATATTCGTCGCAGGTCTTGTGGTAGTGCGCGGGCACGGGCCGGTAGATGCGGAAGATACGCGAGCTGGCGGCCGGCTCGTCGGTCAAGCGCATGTCGAGCAACATCGTGCCGGCTGTAGGCGGGAACTTGGCTGCAGACGCAAGCAAATCGAACACGGAAGATTGGGCAGTCGAAGAAGAACGGCTTGGCTCAGACATAGTTTCATTTTAGCGAGCTGCGACCGGATCGAAAACGGTCCTGCACGGCGCTACGATAGAGGACATGCAAGTTCTATCGGCTGCCGAGATGCAAGCCTGCGATCGTGCGACAACGGAGCGCTACGGGGTGCCGTCGCTCAAGCTGATGCGGGCGGCTTCTACCGCAGTGGCAAACTTCGCGCGACAGCAGTTCCCCGATGCGCAGCGCGTGACCGTGCTCTGCGGCCGCGGCAACAACGGTGGCGACGGCATGATGACCGCGCGCATGCTGGCCACAGCGGGCTTGAAAGTCACAACCTTGCTGCTTGGCTCGCCCGAAGGCATGGCCGGCGACGCCACGGCAGCATGGCGCGACTTGGCGACGCCTGCCCATGGCCTGATTCACGTGGTGAATCGGGACAGCGAGTTGGCCTACTACAAGGCCGCCCTCGACACCGATCTGATCATCGACGCCATTGTGGGCACCGGTTTCACGCCTCCGCTGCGCGGTCTGCCCCTTGCTGCCCTGGAGTGGATCAAGGACTGCCGTGCGCCGATTCTCGCGGTCGATCTGCCCTCGGGTTGGCCTGCCGATTTTTCTTCAGGATCTTTCGACGGTCCGGTTTTCCCTGCCGATGCCGTGGTCACATTCACAGCGCCCAAGCCGGCCCATGTTTTTGTCCAATTGACGCGGCATTGGAACCAGGCTGTTGTGGTCGCTCCCATCGGATCGCCCGACCAGGCAATCGTTTCGGACCTGCGCCTCAAGTGGGCGGGAAGCGCACACGCCCTTCTGCAAGCCCCGCGTCTTGCCGACTCGAACAAAGGCCGATTTGGACACGTGCTTGTCGTCGGCGGCTCGGTAGGCAAGTCGGGTGCGCCTTCGATGGCATCGTTGGCTGCGATGCGCGTCGGCGCAGGACTTGTAACTGCAGCAGTGCCTGCGCCCGTGTTGCCGCTGGTCGCCAGTATCGCGCCCGAGCTGATGGCGTGGCCCTTGCCTGCGCATAGCGACGGCCAACTCGCGGCAAAGAGCATCACAACCGATCTGATTCAATCCCTGACTGCGGGAAAGACCGTTGCGGCCGTCGGCCCGGGGCTCGGACAGGGAACCGGCGTTGTCCGGTTGCTCAGCCATCTCATCGCGGAGACTGACTTGCCGCTGGTGATCGATGCCGACGCGCTCAATGTTTTGTCGGCCCATCCTGATCTGTTCGCGAAGCTCGCCAAGTCAGGCAAGACAGGACGCACTGTGGTTCTCACCCCGCATCCCGGTGAGATGGCGCGCCTCACGGGTCGAAGCGTCGGAGAAATCCAGGCCAACAGACTGGATGTTGCACGGCGTTTTGCCGAGGAGAACCACGTGACGCTGATCCTGAAGGGCACGCGCACGCTCATTGCGCATCCTGACGGCAACGTGGCGGTTAACACCACTGGAAACCCTGCCATGGCGAAAGGCGGCAGCGGCGATCTGTTGACTGGGATCGTCTCGGGCTTGCTGGCCCAGTATCGCAACGATACAGTGAGCGCGGTGGAGGCCGCAGTCTACCTGCACGGTCTTGCTGCCGATCTTGCGGTGCGCGAAGTCGATGAGCGCACGCTGCTGGCCACGGATACAGTGAGCGAATTTTCTCGGGCTTTTCGCTTCCGTCCACGCCGTCAAAACGGTTATGTTTGGTTGCAGGGGGGATTGGATGCAGCAGCCCCCAAGAAGCCAGACGCGTGACGGATGCCGCTTCGCTTGCCCCTGCAGAAACCGTATCTTGATCCAGAAGACAAGACCGACCGAGGGACGATAGATGACGAGCACTGCACCCACTGCCGAAGGCAAGATCCACGAGTTCACGACCCAGAGCGGCGCGGACACCGTCGAAGTAGGACGCAAGCTGGCCAAGCTCTTGAAGCCGCCACAACTCCTGCTGCTGCGCGGCGACCTTGGCACGGGTAAAACGACGCTCGTCAAAGGTATCGCCCAGGCTCTGGATGCCGCGGAGCCCGAAGAAGTGACCAGCCCCACCTTCACGCTGCTCCACGAGTACGAAGGGTCGATGCACGGCAAGCCCATCAAGCTCTACCACATCGACGTGTACCGGCTCGAAGGCGAACGCCAGTTGGAAACGCTCGGTCTCGACGAACTTCTGACCGAAGACGCTCTCGTTCTTGTTGAGTGGGGCGAGAAGTTCAAAAGCATCCGCAAGAAAGCGACCGGCGAAATTGCCATCAGCTCCGTCGGTGGCGACGCTCGCAAAATCACAGTCACGCTGAAGGAATAGTTGCCCGGCGTGGGGTCAGAGCCACGTTACCCCGACGCGCTGCAATCCGGTCAGCCTCCAATGGCGGATGACGGTAATACACATTCTTAGGCACTTTCGTTTCCTAGACGGGTTTCAGAACCCCCGCTATACTCATGCCCACGGGGATCCTTGATGAAGCCTTATCTGAGCGCAGCCTGTACGGCATGCCTGCTGGTGCCTGCTCTTCTTGGGGCCGAGCAGACGCACAAGCCGGTTCCTCACCCCTCAAGGGTGAGTGATTGCCAAGGCACGCGGCGGCATGGGGCGAGCGCGGGATCCAGCAAGCGGCCCTGCCCCGCTTCGTCTTTGCTCGGTACGGAATCGGTTCCGGGGAATGGCGTCGTGATCTACAACGGCACACAGAAGCAGACGCGGATCTTCAATGCGGGTACGGGTGCGACGCCTCCGGTGAAAAATTTGCCCCCGGATGTCATCGGCATCGCGACGGACCGGTCGGGGCAATCGAAGGGGCCCGTGGTTGTGGGGATCACAACCCAGCCCATCGCCGCCGCGCAGCCTGTGGTCGTGCATGTTGCTTCGAGCGGATCGAGCGCGCAACCTGTCGTTGTCGATGTCGCCTCGAGTGGATTCCAGACTTCGGGAACCGTCCCTCCTGTTGCCATCGGCGTCTCTCCTCGTCCCGCCAAACGCCGGCCTTACCGTCCCGCGGCACTCGACGCGCAATAAATAACGCTATTCTGAACGCATGGATGCTCTGAGCGCACAGCAGCACTTCGTGAAGCAGTATCTTGCGGCGCTAGCGATGCTGCGGCGGTCAATCGACGCATGTCCAGACGCCGTCTGGCTCGATGTGCAGCCTACAAACGCGTTCTGGCACATCGCTTACCACACGGTGTTTTACACGCATTTCTACCTGCATCCGTCCGAGCATGAGTTTGTGCCATGGATGAAGCACCAGAAGGGCTCGAACCATCTGGGCGCACGGGCGGGCGCAACGAACGAGCCGGCGTCGAAGCCAACACCTTATCCGCGTGCCGATGTTCTGGAGTATTGGGATCTGTGCCGCGAGCAGGTGGCGCAACGTGTGCCGGACGACAATCTCGAAGCCGAATCAGGCTTCTCGTGGCTGCCCTTCAACCGGTTCGAGCTGCATCTCTATACTGTGCGGCACCTGGCGCACCACACCGGGCAACTCGCCGACCGGCTTCGCAGTGCAGCGAATATCGGCATTCCGTGGGAGCGCGGGGTCTGACTGCTGTCAGAAACCCATGATGTTGTAGCCGCAGTCGACGTAGATCGTCTCGCCGGTGATGGCTGCCGACAGGTCGCTCGCCAGAAACAACGCAGCCCCGCCCACTTCGAGCTGGTCGACGTTGCGATGAAGCGGCGCACGTTCCGCATGGCTGCGCATCATTTCGCTCAAGTCGCCCACGCCGCGTGCAGCGAGCGTCTTGATCGGGCCGGCGGAGATGGCATTCGCGCGAATGTTCTTCGGTCCAAGACTCCACGCCAGGTAGCGCACGGCCGACTCGAGACCGGCCTTCGCGATAGCCATCACGTTGTAATTGGGGACGACCTTTTCCGCGGCGAAGTAGGTCAGCGTCATGATGCTGCCGCCCTCCGTCATCATCGGAACGGCGCCCCGGCTCACGGCAATCAGCGAGTAGACGCTTACGTCCATGGCCACGCGGAAGCCTTCGCGGCTGGTGTTGATGAACTCGCCCTTTAATTCGCTGGCAGGGGCAAACGCGACGGCATGCACGAGGATATCGAGTTTGCCGTATTTGTCCTTCAACGCTGCAAACAGCGTATCGATCTCGCTGTCGACGGAAACGTCGCACTGGAATCCGCTCGCGCCGGGGAGTTCGGTGATGAGGCTCTCGGCCTCAAGCTTCATGCGTTCGTTCTGATAGCAGATGGCCAGGGTGGCGCCAGCGGCTTGCAGTTTTTGGGCGATGCCCCAGGCAATCGAACGCTTGTTGGCCAACCCAAAAATGACGGCCGTTTTCCCCTTCAGATCGATCATCCGTGCGTGTTCCTCCGTCGTGCGCCATTGTGTTGCCGTGTTCAACGAACCCCAGAATATCAGCCGCCCAGATCGACAAGGTCGACGTGTCCCACTGGTTGACCGAGAAAGCGTGAGCCCAATCGCTCGAACTTCTCCACCGAATCGGTGGCAAAGCACCTGACCTGAGCGCCGCGCGGAACATGGCTTGTGGTCGATGCTGCTCCAAGCTGCCCATGCAGCATGCGCGAGGCAGCCTCGGCCGCAGCCTCGGCAGAGTCGATCACCCGCATTCCCGACGGAACGCTCCGCTCGATTAACGGCCGCAGCAGCGGATAGTGGGTGCAGCCGAGCACCAGCGTGTCGGGTTGCATGCCCTTGGTCGCGGCCTCCGCCAGCAGTTCGTCGAGATACACACGAAACACCTGTGCGGTGACCGGATGGTCGATCCAGCCCTCTTCGACCAGCGGAACCAGCAGCGGACAGGCCTTCTCGAGAGCGCGCAGCCCGAGTGCACTGCATGCCGCGGCGTAGGCATGGCTCTGGACCGTCGCGTCGGTTGCGATCACCAGCACGTCGCCGGTCTTTGAAGCTTCACGGGCGGTCGCAGCTCCGGGCTCGATGATGCCGAGGACCGGAACGGCAACCGCTCCCTGAATGGCGTCGAGGGCCAGGGCGCTCGCCGTGTTGCAGGCAATCACCAGGAACTCGGCTCCCTGTTCGCGTACCAGGAACTGCGCGCTCTCGACGGCATAGCGTGCGATCGTGCGCCGCGACTTGGATCCGTAGGGCAGACGTGCGGTATCTCCGATGAACGCGAATCGCGCCTGCGGAAGACGATCCATGAGCGCGCGCAAGACGGTCAGTCCGCCAAAGCCGGAATCGAACACGCCCACGGTGGGCTTCGCTGCGTTCACTGGTTGTTTCCTCCTGTCGAGGTTGCAGCATCGGCGGTCAGGTAGATCCGCGTCAGGTCGGCATGCCCAGCGAGGTTGGGCCGCTGTTGTCCGTCGACGAGAAACCGCACCTCGGTTACGTGCGGCAAATTCGCACGCAGCGTGCCACAGATCGAAAGCACGGTTAGCGTCTCGGTCTCGAGGCCCGAAGGATGACTTGCTGCGAAGTTGCTGGTGAGGTTCACCACGGCCATCTCATCCCCGGAGACGCCGTTCTTTCCGCGCTGCAGGGGCAATAGAAATACCTGTGCGATGCCCGAGGCGCCGCCGCTCACCGGGTGCGCGGCATCGGGCGCCGCATAGAGATCGAGCAGATTGCCGAGGATTACGCGCGCGCGGGCGCCGGGGTCCGCGGGCAAGGGAAGGGAACGGGCCTGGACCAGCAGAGAGCCGTCGGCGTCGTTGGCTACCAGTAGTGTCGCGCGCTCTGTCGGCGCCACGTCGGGCGCTTTGGTGGGTGCAGAGTCTTCGCCGGCCAGCAACCGTTGGTGGGCACGCTGCCGCAGATGCCACAGCACACCAGCCATGACCAGTGCCGCTGCCAGCAGCACCGCGAACAGGATTTTCTGGTGGCGTGGAATCATGGCTGATGCGGCTCCATGCGCCATGCCAGCAGCGCTGTCGCCAGTGTATTGGCCACGTGCGCCTGGTAGTCGGCGTCGTCTGGTTCGGCAACCACCTTGCCGTCCGGGCCCCGCAGCGGCGCGATCTCAATCGCCAATGCCGGACACGTCATGTTGTCGACGCCGATCAGATCGGTCCGGCTCAAGGTGACGTTGAAGCCTTCGTGCAGCAGGGCAGAGTTCAAGGCTCCGGCCAGCGCCAGGCTCCGCGTGATCCAAGCCGCCTGCGCGGTCTTCCAGGGAACGAATCGTGCTGGTTCGGCAGGAGCCAGGGACGAGGTGAAGATGTGGATGCCCGAGCCGCTTTCAGTGGCGTGCAGACTCAGGCAGGCAGCGGCCTTGGCGTGGTTGGCCGTCTGGGCACGTTGTACCGGATCGACTGCGGTATCCGATTCGCGCGTGGTGACAACGGCCATGCCGCGGGCCGCGAGAAGCGATCGCATACGGACGCTGAGAGCAAGGGTGTCAGCCTTTTCCATCTGTCCGCTGGCGAGGCGTCCCCCGGTATCGTCGCCGCCATGGGCAGCGTCGAGTACGACGGTGAACCGGGACGGCGGTGAGTTGGGAGAAGTCTGCGCGCCGGCGATCGCGAGGAAGGAGAGCGTCGCAAGAACGATGACCGACGAAGTGAATCCGAGTCCTCGAAGGACCCTAATCCAGCGCATAGATTGCCAGACCGCTCAATAGCTTCGGATAAAAGTCTGTGGACTTCTGGGGCATCACCGAACCGGCAAAGGCCACTTCCCGCAACTGCTCCAAGGGGACCGGGTTGATCAGAAACACAACGTCGGCTTCGCCTCGGCGTACCTGGTCCACAGCTTCGGCCGCATCGCGCAGGTAACGAATGTTCGTTTCTTCGCGGACCTTCTCGGCGTCCAGGCCCAGCAGCCGGTCCAGGACAATCGTATGGAGGGCGCTCAGATCCAACTGCCGCTGATGTTCGGGCAAGGATGCCAGCGCTGCTGCCACCGGTTCGGGCTTGGCTCGCATCAGGAACGCAGCATTGCGCGTGACTGCTACAAACGCTGTCTCTTTCTGCGCCTTCAACGTTTTAAGGTAACCGTCGGCATCTTCGCAGCCGGGCAGCACCTCAACGTCGAAGAAATCCTTGGCGCGGGCAAACGCCGCCTCATCAAAATCACCCAGGCTGTGCACCAGGCGATGCGTCGGCAGAATGACCAGACCTTCGGAATCCATGTTCACAAAGGTCATCATCACCGCGGCCTCGGGAAAAGACGGCTGAGGGAGCTCGGTCGTGCTGTGCTCGACCCTTGCGGTCACGGCAGCCGCGGCATGTTCTTTCGCGTAGTTCAGAGCCGTTTCGTAACGGTGATGCCCATCTGCAATGATCAGTTTCTTGTCGGCCATGGTCGCTGCCAGCAGGCGAATTGCGGCCGGATCGCTGACTCGCCAAAGCTGGTGCAGGACACCATACTCGTCGGTCACCTCGGCGTCTGGTGCGCCGTTGCCGTCGTACAGAACCTTCTCGGCGCTACCGGCGGGGTCAGAGTAGAGCATGAAGATTTGTCCAAAGTGCGCATGAGTCGCCTTCAACAGGTTCAGGCGGTCGCTCTTGGGCTTCGAGAGGGTGTATTCATGCCGGAAGACAACTTGTTCGGCGTAGTCGTGCAGCTTGCCTAACGCGATGAAGCCGCGGCGTTGCTTGATCTCGTTCGACCCCGGAACCTGAAAGCGCTGCGCATACGCAAAAACGCAGGGCGATTTCTCATGGGTGAGTACGCCTGTTTCGCGCCAGGCCTTGAGGTCCCGTGCTGCGCGGGTATAGACGTTCTCGCCCCGTTCGGCATCGAAAAGTTCGGGCAGACCTAGAATGATGCGCACCAGATTGTGCGGGCTGCGCTGGTAATAGGCTTGCTGCATGGCGGGAGAAATCTTGTCGTAGGGCTGGGTAACTACGTCTTCGAGCCTGACCGCGGAGGGGTTATAGCGCCAGGCGCGAAATGGATAGATGGTGGCCATCAGGTGGGTCTTGCTCCCCATTGAAAGGGTTGGGTTTGCGGTCCGGATTCCGGCTCTTCAAGCACCCGGAGATCCATCGCGCACAGGCATGATTGTATCCCAGTGACATATCGAGTTTGCCTCCATCTCATCAGATGGTTAGGTGTTGACAAACCGATGACACAGCCGTGACGCCCGCCGTTTGCCAAGCGTGCTAAGATCGCGTTCAATCTCGGGTACCCCAAACATGAGCAAGCGACTCAATCGGCGCGACGAAGTGCAAGGCAAGCGCCGGAAATCGTACGGGCTTCGGTTCGCCCCTTTTATTTTTGGCCTCTCTGCATGCCTAGCCGCTGCCTGCGCCGTCGCGCAGGACGATCCCTTGAACAAGGTGCATGTCACGCCGCCTCCGACAGCGACTCCGTCGACAACGGCTCCTGTGGGTGCTCAACCAGCTGCTGTGACGGGACCCGCGGCGGCCAAAGCACGTCCCGGCGCGCTGATCCGCATGAACGTGGACATGGTCCTGATTCCAATTACCGTGACCGACACGATGAACCGGCTTGTCACCGGCCTTGAGAAAGAAGATTTCCAGATTTACGAGAACAACGGCGAGCAGAAGATCTCAAGCTTTGCCAGTGAAGATGCACCCGTTTCCATCGGCATCGTCTTCGATCTTTCCGGCTCGATGACCTCCAAGCTGATCCGCGCGCGCGATTCGATCCTGCAGTTCATCAAGACGGCAAATCCCGAGGATGAATTCTTCGTGATTGGATTCAACGATCGCCCCGAGCTGATTGAAGACTTCACCAACTCCGTTGAGGATATTGAGGCTCGCCTGGCAACCGTGCACAGCGGCCATCGCACCGCGCTGCTGGACGCGATCTATTACGGGGTGGAAAAAATGAAAGAGGCCAAGCATCAGCGCAAGGCCTTGCTCGTGGTCTCCGACGGCGGCGATAACCGCTCGCGCTATACCGAGGGCGAAGTCCGCTCGCAGGTCAGAGAGTCCGACGTGGAGATTTATTCCATCGGCATTTTTGACCCCTACGCGGCCACGCCCGAAGAGCGCACCGGCCCGGCGCTGCTGAACGAACTCTCTGAAGAGACCGGCGGACGCCTCTACCGCGTGGACGATATTTCAGAAATGGGCGACATCGCGGAGAAGATTTCGACTGAACTGCGCAACCAATATGTGATTGGCTATACCCCCAAAGACATGAGCCGCGATGGCAAGTGGCGTAAAGTGAAGGTGAAGCTTAATCCTCCCCCGGGATTGCCGCAGCTTACCGTTCATGCTCGTACCGGTTACTATGCGCCCTTGCAATAAATCCTTTTGCACCCTCTTACTTTTCTTCACGACGCTGCCGCTGGGCTCCCAACAGGCGCCCGCCAAGCCTGCGCAGTCGTCTGCGCCTTCGCTGACCGAAGACCGCGATCCGGTGCGATCTCCCGATCCCGAGTCGGCCACACCGCCTGCCGGGAACGGACCCCTCAAAAAAGAGGGTGAAGGCTACATCCTGCGCACCGATGTGGAAGAAGTGGTTCTGAACGCCACCGTGCTTGAGGGCTCGCACATTGTGCAGACCCTGAAGAAGGACGACTTTACCGTTTTTGAAGACGGCGTCAAGCAGTCGATTCTCAGCTTCCAGCACACCGATCTGCCGGTTTCAATCGCCCTGGTGGTCGATAACTCCGGTTCGATGGCGAAGAAACGGCCTGCGGTGAACAAGAGCGCCCTCGATCTGATCGAAGCCTCGAACTCGCAGGACGAAGCCTTCGTGGTGAATTTTTCAGACGAGGCGTTCATCGACCAGGACTTTACAGGCGACGTGAATAAATTGCGCGAAGGTCTCTCGCACATTGAATCCCGCGGCGGCACGGCGCTGTATGACGCGGTGGTCGCGTCGGCCGACAAACTGGTCGCGGACGGCAAGCGCCCCAAGCAGGTGCTGGTCATTATCACGGACGGAGAAGACAACGCGTCTACGCTGTCGCTGGAGCAGACGATCCGTCGGGTGCAGCAGCTGTCTGGCCCAGTCATCTATTCCATTGGCCTGTTGTTCGGCGATGAGATGACTCACTCCGAAGTGCGGCATGCGCGTCGCGCGCTCGAGATGCTTTCCACCGAGACGGGCGGCATCGCCTTCTTTCCCAAGTCGATGGAGCAGGTGGACGAGATCGCCGCCGAAGTGGCGCATGATGTTCGCAGCCAATACACCATCGGCTACCGCTCGACGAAGCCCACCAACCAGCCAGGATTCCGTCGCGTGCAGGTGACGGCGCAGTCGGCCGGGTCGGGCAAGCTCGAGGTGCGCACCCGCACGGGCTATTTCCCCTCACAACGCGTGACAAAGAAGCCGGCCAAGCAAGGCAATTAGCTAATCCAGGCGAAGTGCGTTTGCGAGGGGCGCGAGCGCACGTCGGCGTGTGCGCAATTCTCTGCAACGATGCCCAACTTTCCCCGCACGAAAGTGATTGCCCCCCTCGCCATTAAGAGGGGAGGGGGGGTGGGTCTGAGGAGGGGGGAGGGGGTGCTGACCGGTTTCGGACAGAGCGCTTCCTTCTGTTGAGTGCATGGTTGCGGGCTACTTCTTCATGATGCGCCGCTCGCACGTAATTTTCTGCAATGTGGAGTGGGAATGGTTGAGCGGCTTGAGATTTCCTGAAGGAGTCTGCCGTCCTTGAGCTAGCACGGCGTCTCCAAGACGCTGAAATAGAGTTATTAGTTCATCAATTCAGTGTTATCGAAGGTGACAATCCCCCCGATTGTGTCACAGACGCCTCCTTCGTTCGGCAGTATGATCCGACCGTCACATTCAAATCAAAAAGCCGGGTGGCACTCAGCGCCATCCCGCGAGAGGGCCCATGAATCGATACCTTGCACTCCTTCTGTGCATTCTCTTTCCGGTTTCCGCGGTTGCCGGGGACAGTGGCTACAAGATCGGCTATGACGGCGGTTCCATTCAAGACATCAAGACTGGATCCACAGTGAAGCTCTTTATCGAAGGCGCGAATATTCGGGTGGCAAAGGACGGCAGAGAGCTTGCTCTCATTCCAGCCTCTGCCGTGACCGAGATCAGTTATGGGCAGGATGTGCATCGTAGGATCGGTGCGGCAATCGGCATCGGAGTGTTTACCTTGGGTCTTGGCGCGTTGATGGCGCTGTCGAAGTCGAAGAAGCATTTTGTCGGTCTCACCTGGGACGACAGTGGCAAGAAGGGCGGATTCGCTTTCCAAGCCGACAAGAATGACTATCGGGGGATTCTTGCGGGTCTCGAAGGGGTGACGGGGAAGAAAGCGGTCGATTCGGACACGATGAGCGTCAAGAACTAAGCGCTCGATCTCGCGCTTGACGCCTGGGCATATGTTGGGGTGCGACCTGCGGCTCTGCCTGGAGGCGCGGCGTGGTGGAGACTGTTGAGGCTGCGTCGTGGCCCGCGAAGGCCTCGCCTGGACGGCTAGTCCCTCCGCAGACTGCGTTCGGTCCGTTAAGCTAGAGGCAGGAGATCTCGCTAACACGACATGGCTGAATATAAGTACGCGACGCTGGCAGTGCATGCAGGGCAGCATCCTGATCCATTGACGGGCGCAGTGAATGTGCCTGTGTATCTTTCTTCGACGTTTGAACTGACCGGGATCGGCACCGACCGAGGCTGGGACTACTCGCGTGCCGGGAACCCGACGCGGGATCGCCTGGAGACCGCCCTGGCGGCCCTCGAAGGCGGAACCAGCGGGCATGCCTTTGCCAGCGGGATGGCGGCGATCCACGGATTGGTGGCGATGCTGCGTGCCGGCGACCACGTGGTGTGTTCGCGTGATGTGTATGCCGGGACGGTGCGGCTGTTCGACCAGATCATCTCGGGCTACGGCATCGCGATCGAGTACGTGGATACGGCGGACCTGAAGGCCGTGGAAAAAGCGATGCGGCCGTCGACCAGGCTGGTGCACATCGAGTCGCCCTCGAATCCTCTGATGATCCTGACGGACATTGCGGCGGTGGCGAAGATTGCACACGCCCATGGCGCCGAAGTCAGCGTCGACAACACATTTCTATCGCCTGCCCTGCAGAGCCCCTTGGCGCTGGGCGCAGATATCGTGATGCACTCGACCACGAAATATCTCAATGGTCACTCGGACGGAATTGGCGGGGCGCTGATCGGGTCAAAGCCGGAGCACAAGGACCGGTTTCTGCTGGTGCAGAAGGCGGCGGGAACGATGCTGTCGCCCTTTGAATGTTTTCTGGTCCTGCGCGGAATCAAGACCATGCCGCTGCGGATCAAGCAGCATGAGGAGAACGGGCGCGCGATCGCGGAGTTTCTGTCGACGCATCCGAAGGTGAGAAAGGTGGCGTACCCGGGATTGAAGAGCCATCCGCAGCACGCGTTGGCAGCGCGGCAGCAGAAGGGATTCGGCTCGATGATGAGCTTCGAGCTGAAATCGCGAGAAGAAGCGGCGCGGTTTCTGGGTGCGCTGGAGATCTTCTTGAACGCGGAATCGCTGGGGGGTGTGGAGTCGCTCGCATCACATTCGGCGACGACAACGCATGCATCGGTAAGCCCGGAGACGCGGGCGGTCATGGGCATTACCGAGGGACGGATCCGGCTGTCGGTGGGAATAGAGGACAAGGAAGACTTGATCGCGGACCTGGGACAGGCGCTGGCAAAGGTGTAGGGAAACAGTTCATAGTTCGCAGTTCTCCGTTGGCCTGCGATGCCAGGAGCAGAGAACTAAGGAATACAGCACTGTCGACTAAGAACTGCGAACTTCCTAATGGACTAATGGACGGGCGCGGGGCCCGCGAGCTTTTTGGGGCGGGTCATCAGGAACGGCAGCGGCACGAGGATGATCGTCACCGCGACCATCACCCATATGACATCGACATAGGCGAGCAAGCGTGCCTGGACCTGGGCCATGCCGAAGATCTGTGCGCCGGCGTGGCGGATCGCGTCGGGCAGGGCGGAGCCATTGCGCATCCAGGCGCCGGCGAGCCCGGAACGCATGCTTTCGAACCGTGGATTGCCGGCCACGGTATTGGGCGAGAGCATGGCGAGATGTTTCTGGCTCAGGCGGGCAAGGAGAGTGGTGACGAAGCTGATGCCAACGCTGCCTCCCAAATTGCGCATCAGCGCCGTGAGCCCGCTGACCTCGTTGTACTTTTCCTGCGGGATGCCGGAGTAGCACAGCGTGTTGATCGGAATGAAGAGGAACGGCAGTCCGAGGGCGATGAAGACCCGCCAGCTGACGGCCTGACCAAAGCTGATGTTGGGATTAATGGTGGTCATGCGCCACAGGCCGAAGGTGGTGATGATGAATCCCAATGAGACCAGGCGGCGCGGATCGAATTTAGGCGCAAGGGCACCGGCTACAGGGAACAGGAACATGAGAACCAATCCACCTGAAGACACAGCCATGCCGGCCTGCCGTGCGGAGTAGCCCATAATTTCCTGCAGAAACTGCGGGATCAGGACGGTGGACGAATAGAGGGCGACGCCGACCATGAACATGACCAGCTGTGTCATGCCGACATTGCGGCGGCCGAACAATCGCAGGTCCAGCACAGGGTGTTCGATCGAAAGCTCGCGCCAGAAGAAGAGAATGAGGCCGACGACGGAGACGACCGCCAAGGTGATGATGAAGCGGGAGCCGAACCAGTCATCTTCCTGCCCCTTGTCGAGCATGACCTGGAGGGCGCCGATGGAGACGATGAGGAGCCCAAGACCCCAGTAGTCGATGGTTTCTTTGCGCTTGCGAACTTCGGCGAGGTAGGGCGGGTCTTCGACGAGGCGGTTGGTGAGGAACAGCGAGATGATGCCCACCGGGATATTAAGGAAGAAGATCCAGCGCCAGGTGTAGTTGTCGACGATCCATCCGCCCACGGTAGGGCCGAGTACGGGCGCAGTCACGACGGCGACCCCGTACATCGCGAAGGCCATGCTGCGTTTCTGCGGAGGAAAAGTGTCGGCCAGAATGGACTGCTCACTGGGTTGCAGACCACCGCCGGCGGCGCCTTGTAAGACGCGGAAAAAGACCAGCATGCCGAGCGATGGCGCGAGTCCGCAAAGCAGCGACGCGACGGTGAACAGGAAGACGCAGGTCATGTAGAAGCGCTTGCGTCCCATCCGGTTGGCGATCCAGCCGCTGATGGGCAGCACCATAGCGTTGGCGACCAGGTAGCTGGTGAGGACCCAGGTAGCTTCTTCGGGACTGGCGGAGAGCGAACCGCCGATGTGCGGCATGGCGACGTTGGCGATCGAGGTGTCGAGCGCCTCCATAAACGTTGCCAATGTGACGGTGATGGCGATGGCCCAGGGATTGGCGCGGGGCCGCCACGTGTCATGAAAAGAGGATGAAGACGCGGCAGCCAAACTCAGATTCCCTTTCGGCGTGATGGGGTGCGCGGCAGAAGGTGCCGGCGGTTAGGGATGTGTTGGATCACGCTGCTACAAGAGTATCGAATCCGGGCCGTTGGAGGTTCCGGAAGGCGATCTGTCATGCTGAAAGGCAAGATGACCGATGAGACTCCCAATGCGGAGACGAGACCGGCAGGCGAGCGCCTTGTGCTGGGAATCGACACGTGCGGGCCGTCAGGGTCGGTGGCGCTGGCCCGGCTGGGTGCGGAAGGCGTGCATCTGCTGGGACAGATCGCATTGGAGGGAAAGACCTATGCGGCGACCCTGGTGAGCGCCGTCGAAGAGCTGCTGCAGAAGGCTGGGACTGATCTGAGCGGAGTTGGCGCGATCGCGGTCACCAGCGGGCCAGGAAGCTTTACCGGGGTGCGGGTGGGGTTGAGTGCTGTAAAAGGGCTCGCGGAGCCGCGGGGCATTCCTGTGGTGGCGGTGTCGCGGCTGGAAGTGCTGGCGCTTAAAGCGGGCGTGGAGGCGGCGGCCTTGGACGCGCATCGGCACGAGGTATTTATCCGATTGACTGGCGAGGGGGCGAGAGCGCGCGAAATTCTGGCGGGGCGAGCCGATTTGGACGCGGTCACGCCGAGGCCGTTGCGGGTCGCCGTCAGCGACGATGCGGCGTTGGAACTGCTGAAGAGTCTCTGGGAACAGGCTGAATTGATGATAGTGACCGCGCCGACTGCCGCGGACGCGATTGAATTGGCTGCGGCGAGGATTCGCGTGGGCAAGTTTGTCGATCTGGCGCTTCTGGATGGGCACTATCTGCGCCGCTCGGATGCGGAAATCTTTGGCAATCCCTCGCGGGCGGTACGGAAAGCATGATCATCCGTCCGATGCAGGTTTCGGATCTTGACCGGGTGTTGGAGATCGCGCGCTCCCTGCCACAGGCGCCGCGATGGGCCCGCGACGTTTACGAGGCTGCGTTGCAGCCGGGGAGTGCGCCGCAACGAGTAGCGCTGGTGGCGGAAACGGACGTTTCCCCTGAAGTTGCCGGGTTCATGGTGGCCGCCGTAGTTGGTCCGGACGCAGAGCTGGAGACGATCGGGGTCGCGGAGAGCTGGCAGAGGCGAGGTGTGGGCAGGCAACTCTTGCGCGCATTGGCACGGGTGCTGGGCGGCGCAGGGGTGTCGCGACTGACGCTCGAGGTGCGCGCTTTGAATGCGCCGGCCCAGAGGCTCTACCGGTCGGCAGGATGCGAGGAAGTGGGGCGCAGAGCGAGCTACTATGCTGATCCTAAAGAAGATGCAATCGTGATGGCGGTTGAGATCACAGTGGGTATGGTGGGAGATGGCCTTTAGAAGGCCAAGGAGAGATTCCTCTTGCCGTGACGGCCGTCACAGGTGTGACGTTTGCGCTTCATAATCCACAGCCGAAGTTCACTTTTGGCACTCTTCGCGCTTGCCCTTCGTCGCGGAAGAGCGCTATATGTAAGTGTTCCTTGAAAACGCGGGGGTGCTTGATGGATGAAGTAAAGGATTCCACGCTGAGTGAAGAAGTTGATCGCCTGCATGCAGAACACCGTCGCTACGCTCAGCGGTTGGACGAACTGATTCAGAAGCCGTATCTCTCTTCGGACGAGCAGTTGGAAGAGGTACGTTTGAAGAAGCTGAAACTCCATGCCAAAGACCTGATTTACGCGATCGAACACCGCGCTGCGGTGATGGCGTAGTTCTCAGTCCCCTGGAGATGAGCGGGCGATCGGTTCCATGGCGGTTCATGCCGCCTCTTCGAGAATTCCTGTCTTCTTCCAAGAACATGTATGCCGGCAATTCAACCGTATAATCGTTAAGGATTATGGTTCGTGACGGTTATATATACGGTGGGGCCTTGGTGGTTGTTGCGGCGCTGGTTGCCTGGACGACCGGCAGCCAGGTCTGGTCTATCCCCGCGCTTCTTCTCGCGGTTTTCTTCCTTTGGTTTTTCCGCGATCCTCACCGCAATGTTCCCGCCGGGGACGGACTGATTGTGTCTCCGGGCGATGGTCTGGTGACGGAGACGGTTGTGATCACGACACCCAATGGGTCGCGCCAGCGCATCAGCATCTTTTTGAGCGTGTTTGATGTGCACGTCAACCGGTCGCCGATTGCCGGCATTCTGACCGAGGTGCGCTATCAAAAGGGACAATATCTGAACGCGATGAATCCTTTGTCGGCGGATCGCAACGAACAGAACATCGTGACGGTGCGTGGAAACGGCTTCGAGGTGACGTTTAAGCAGATCGCTGGACTACTGGCCAGGCGTATTGTGTTTGATTGCAGTGAAGGCAGCCGGGTGGAGCGCGGGCAGAGAGTCGGACTGATCAAGTTTGGCTCGCGTGTGGATGTGCTGGTGCCGGCCGAAGCGATGGTGCGCGTGAAGGTGGGCGAGCGCGTCAAGGGCGGATCGAGCGTGATTGCGATGATGCCTGAAGCGATGCCGATGGTTGTGACTTCAATGGCGGCCGAGCCTGTCACCGCAGTGCCTCAAGGGGCGCACGCATGAACCAGCGTGACCCGGAGCTGGCCCGGGCGCGCGCGCAGGCACGCTTACGCCGTGGGATGTTCTTGCTTCCATCGCTGTTTACCGCCGGCAACATTGGCGCGGGCTATTTCTCGATTACGCAGACCATTGCTGCGATCAGCGCGAATGCCGATGCGCATACGCACCTGGACTGGGCTGCGATTGCGATCCTGTTTGCAATTCCATTTGATGCGCTCGACGGACGCATTGCGCGCATGACAAACACGACGAGCGACTTTGGCAAAGAGCTGGATTCGCTGGCCGATGTGATTACATTTGGCGTGGCGCCGAGCCTGCTGGCGTACATATGGGGCTTTTATTTTCTGCCCGACTCAATCAACGCGCCTTTGCATCAGCATTTGCTGCAGGCCGGGGGATTCATCTGTTTTCTTTACCTGATTGGCGGTGCTTCGCGACTGGCGCGGTTCAACATCAGCCACGATGCGCAGCCGCGCAACCCGGGACGGCCGGGCAGGAAGTATTTTGTCGGCATGCCCATTCCGGCGGCGGCAGGAATGCTGGCTGCGTCGGTGCATTTCTTCGGCGGGTATCCGATCGAAGAATGGTGGGTGGCGATTCCCTGGCTGATTCTGGTTGGGCTGTGCGGGTTCCTGATGGTGAGTACGTGGCGCTTCTGGTCAGGTAAGGAGATCAATCTCGCCCAGCGTCATCCGTTCCAACTGCTGCTGCTGATCGCGACCGTGTGCTATGTCTCACTGCGGTATTCGCAGGGCATCATGTTTTCTGGGGCGCTGCTCTACATGTTTTCTGGCATCTGGGCGCGCGCAGTTTATCAGTGGCAGCGGCGCCGCAGATTCCCTGCGGCAGAGGCTGCTCCGATACAGACGACCGGATCTTCGGAGCCGGGTCCCGCCACGCATTTGTAGTGATTCGACCAAAACAAACAAAGGAAGACTGTGTATAAGATTGCGATTGCCGGCGCGTCCACGTTGCTGGGCAAGGAGCTGAAAGAGGCTCTCTCCGAGTCGCCGTTGGCGGCTGCGAATTTCTCGTTACTCGATCAGGACGATGCCCTGGGAACGTTGGATCAAGTGGGAGACGAAGTCACCTTTGTCCAACCCATCGTTCCTGATGCTTTCGACAAGACAGATTTCACGTTCTTCTGCGGATCCGCCGATCTGACGCGCAAGCATTGGAGACAGGCGCTGTCTGCGGGATCGTCGGTGTTGGATCTGTCGGGCGCGCTGGACCAGGAGACGGGCGTGCTGGTGCGCGCTCCGTGGATCGGCTCCGACGCTGCGAGCGCCGATCTGTTTACTCCGGCGGTGATTCCGGCGCATGCGGCGGCTCTGGTTCTGGCGCTGCTGATGGAGCGGATGCACGCGCAATTGCCTGTGCAGTCGGTGGCTGCGACGCTGATGATTCCTGCCAGCGAGTTTGGCCGCGGAGCCATGGATGAGCTGCATCAGCAGACGGTGAACCTGTTGAGCTTCCAGACGCTGCCCCGTGCGATCTTCGATGCGCAGATCGCGTACAACCTGCTGTCGGGATTGGGCGAGAACGCGTCGGCGAGCTTGATTGGTGTGGAGGCCCGCGTGCGGCAGCACTTTGCGCAACTGGCTGGAAACCGCTGGCCGCCGTTGGCGTTGCAGGCGATTCTGGCGCCGGTATTTCACGGGCACAGCTTCTCGATCATGGTGGAACTGGAGCGCCCAGTGGAGATGACGACTCTGGAAGAGACGTTTAGTGGCGATCATCTCGACCTGGTTCTGGAAGACACCGATTCTCCATCGAACCTGGCGGCAACGGGACAGAACGATGTGCTTTTGCGTTTGCGGCCCGAACTGGAGGCACGCAATCCATCGCAGGCGAGCCGCTTCTGGCTTTGGGCGGCATCGGATAACCTGCGGCTTCATGCGCAGAATGCCGTCGAGTGCGCGCTGGAGTTGCGGAGGCTGCGTCCCCAGGGAACTGTGCAGTAGGCATGGTCGGAGCGCATTACCACTTCCGCAATTCTGCAGAGGGATTGTGCGCGTGAGATGTACGCCGGCTCATTGAGCGGACGCGCGGATTGCCGGTTGTACGTGTGCCTCTGACGCAGATTCGCGAGTTGGACGAACCGTATTGGTGCGGCCAGAGCGGCGATGCAATGACTTGCCGCAAAGTTGTGGACCATGCGCGCCTGCTGCAGGCATGTGACCTTGCGTACCCGGTGATTCTTTCAAGCGATGGGCGCGTGATGGACGGAATGCACCGAATCGGAAAGGCGCTGCTCGAAGGCCGGGACTGGATCGACGCGGTTCGATTGATCGAAGACCCGGAGCCGGATTACGTCGGAGTTCGGCCGGCAGACATGCCCTACGACGACTGAAGCTGGATCAGCGGCGCACGACGGTCAGCCAGAACTGTTCAATGTACGAATCCGTCATGCCCGCGATGTAATCGGCCACAGTGCGCGCAAGGCCTTCGGTCGGGATCTGCGACTGATGATCTTCAGGAAGCAGTTGCGGATCGGCCATGAGGGCCGCGAACAGCTGCTCAACCACCTGCGCGGCGTGCTGGTGCGATTCTTCCATTCCAGGTGAGTTGTAGAAGTGGGTATAGAGGAACGCCTTGGCAGTCGCGCGTTCCTCCTCCATCTCCTGACTGAGTGCGGCGACGCGCTGTGGGGCACGGCGAATGTCGTCGAGGGTGGTGGCCCCGAGGGCAGCGACGCGCGTACGGACCTCTTGCATGAGGTCCGTGATGAGGGCGTTGAGGATGCGGCGCAGGGCTTCGTTGACGCGAATCTTGGGGCGCGCATCGGGGTAGGTGCGGAGTGTGACGTCGTCGAAGCGGCGGAACAGTGGGACGCAGTCGCGGACCTGTTGCAGCGAGAGGATGCCGGAATCGAGGCCGTCATCGAGATCAGCCGCGAGGTACGCGATCTCATCGGCGAGATCGAGCAGTTGTGCTTCGAGGGGCGGTCGCTCGTGGAGGAAATATTCGGCGAGCTCAGGATGGGCGGCGGCGGAGTAGTCGCGGGAGTGCTTGATGATGCCTTCGCGCACGGCGAGGGTGAGATTGAGTCCGCGCCAGGCGGCGGAGCGCTCTTCAAACCAGGTGACGATGCGCAGTGCGTGCAGGTTGTGATCGAACGAGAGGCCATGAGCTTGCAGCGCACGATCGAGAGCCTTTTCTCCTGCGTGCCCAAAGGGCGGATGGCCGATGTCGTGGGCAAGGGCAAGCGCTTCGGCGAGGTCGGCGTTGAGACCCAAGGCGCGCGCCAGGGTGCGCGCAGTCTGCGTAACTTCGAGGGTGTGGGTGAGACGGGAGCGAAAGTGGTCGCCCGTCGGAAGGCCGGGAAGCCGCGCAAAGACCTGGGTTTTGCCGGCGAGGCGGCGAAAGGCGCGTGCATGCAGAATGCGCGCGCTATCGCGTGCGAAGGGCCCACGGTAGGCGTGAGGCGGCTCAAGCTGAGCGCGATGGCCGAGACGGCCGTCTGAGTCGACGGCGATGCCTGCCGGAAGCAGGCTGGTAGGGTTGGATTCTGCCGTCGGCATCGATTTCGCGGCTCCGCTTTGGTTATACCCCATGAGAGGATGCTGCGCGCCATCACGCGGTCGCGGCCCCTTGTGCTGTAAAATCCGCTGTTGCCAATATTGGACAACGCGGCTGGCTCGGAGTACTATCCTGCCGACTCATTGAAGGCGTTTTCACAGGGTTGTTTGGGTGGGCGCCGATGGAACAATTTCGAGGGACCGGAGGCAACACATGAGTACGATCAAAAATATTGCGCTGATGGCTTTGGCGCTGGGCGTTGCGGGATTGACGGGGTGCGATCGGCACTCGAACAAGGAAGTGTTTTACCTGGTGGCAGCAAATTCGGCTTTGCCCTACTGGCAGACTGCCGCGGCGGGATTCAATCACGCGGGGGCGCAGTTCAAGGTGACCGCCAAAGTCGTGGGACCGTCGAACTACGATCCACAGGCTGAGTTGCAGGAGTTGCAGAAGGCTGTCGCGGCAAAGCCAGCCGGCATCCTGATCTCGGTAGCAGACGTTTCGGTACTGCAGCCGGAGATTGATGCCGCGATCCAGGCGGGTATTCCGGTGATCACGATCGACTCGGATGCGGCGGGCAGCCGTCGACTGTTCTTTATCGGAACCAACAACCTCGAAGCGGGTCGCATGGGCGGCAGGCGCCTGATCGAGAAGCTGGGGGGAAAAGGGAACGTAGTTTTCTTCACGCTCGCTGGTCAGCCCAACATTGATGAGCGGTTGAAGGGATTCAAAGACGTTTTAGCTGCGCGGCCAGAGATCAAGATTGTGGACGTGATTGACACCAAGAGCGACGCCAGTGCTGCGTATGACAAGGCGCAGGAGTTGGTCGCCCTGACTGGCCCGAAGAAGATCGATGCGTTCATCTGCCTGGAGTCATCGGGCGGCAAACCGGTGTCGGATGCGATCAAGCGCGTCAATGCGACCGATCGCACCCTGATTGCATGGGACGCAAACTCAGAAACTCTGGACGGCATTAAGGCGGGCACTATCGACTCGACCATCGTGCAGAAGCCGTACACGATGGGCTACTACGGATTGAAAGCGCTGGACGAGATCTTTCACGCGCCGCCGACTCAGTTGAGCAAAGACTTCGGCGCAGATCCGTTCTCGCCGTATCCAGTGTTCGTAGATACAGGAACATCGCTGGTAGACAAGAACAATGTCGATCTCTATATTGCTGCGGCGGCGCAGGCGAAGTAGAGAGAGCAGGGAAGATCGAAGGGTGCTCGGCCGGATCTTTCAGTAGAGCGAACGGAGAGAATCGGGCACGAGCGGATATCCGGGGCTGAAGCCCCGTTGCTCGGGATCGTACTCAGGAGTCTCTCGGACTCCTGCTCCTGCCACCGCGGGATGAGATCCATCGAGCAGAAAGAAGGCGGCCAACTCGCTCGAGTTGGCCGCCTTCGGTTTGTGGTTCTGAGAATGGGCCGCTGCTACTCTGACTTGGGTGCACCGGTCAGGTTGTCTTCTTTGGCGAGCTTGACGCGGGCCGTCTCAAGTTTGCGTTGCAGCTTGGCCACATCGGCAGGCTCAACGTCGGCCGCGGCCGAATGCGAGAACTCAGTCAACGAAAGCTGCCATTGCGCGGCTGCGAGACGGACACGTCCGGTCTTCTCGTACAGATCGCCCAAATGCTCGTGGACAGTGGGATCGGTCTGATCGCGGGCCACTGCCTGGCGGAGGTTCTCTTCTGCCAGCTCGTATTGGCCCATCTTGAAGTAGGCCCATCCCAGGGAGTCGAGATAAGCGCCGTTCATCGGTTCCTGGTCGACGGCTTTGCGAATCAGCTTCAGAGCTTCGGGCAGTTTGGAGCCCTTGTCGGCCAGCATGTAGCCAAGGTAGTTCAGCACCATACCGTTGGAGGGGTCGACATCCAGTGCCTGGCGGAAGAAGTCTTCAGCTGGTTCGAGATGCTTCTGCCGTTCAGCCAGCGCGCCGCGGAGAAACAGGAGGTAGACGCGATCCTCCTTCTTCGACGTCATCGTGGCGGCCTTGTTCAGCGCGTCTTCGGCATCTTTCCAACGATGCAGCCGCGTGTCGATCTGGGCCAGGTCGAGCCAGATCTTGCGGTCTCCATCGGAGTTGTCATTCTTGAGCAAGGTCTTGGCCATGGCCAAGGCATCGTCGACCTTGCCGGCGTCCGCCAGCTCTCCAGAGAGCATTAGCTTGAGGTCGTTGTTCTTGGGATCGGATTCAACGGCCTTGCGGGAGATGTCAACCGCCTTGTCGAACTGCTTGGCATCGCGATAGGTGTCGACTTCGCCCTGGTAACCGCGCAGGGTTGAGTCGCCTCCCATGTCGATCATCTTCTGGTAGGTGGCGATCGCCTGGTCGACCTTATTTTGCTCGTGGTAAACCGCACCGAGACGCTCAAGGAAGATGTCGCGGTTGTTTTTCTCATCGTCGCGATAGGCGCCGTTGGCATGCGACGTGAGATCGACCATGTGTTCGTAGACCTGGGCGGACTCGTCAAACCGGCCGAGTACGTCGAGCAGCAGGCCCTCGTTGTATCCGGCTTCGAGGTTGTCGGGTTCTTTCTTCGAGGCCTTGCGGATCGTGGCCAGCGCGTCTTCGTACTTGCCTTGCCGGCGCTGGATTTCGCCGATGTGAATCAGGGGGCTGATATCTTCCGGATCGGCACTGGCGAGCTGGCGATACTCCTTCATGGCTGCGTCGAGCTGATCGTCATTGAGCAGAGCCTGCGCGAGGGCGCCCATGGTGCGCACGTCGCCGGGCTCAATATCCAGCCCGCGCTGATAGGCGGCAATGGCGTCCTTGGGGCGCTTCAACTGGTCATACGCGGCACCCAGTGCGAACTCCATCTTGCTGGTGCGGTCAGATTCGGGCACGTTTTCTACGACCTTGGCAGCGTGCTCCATGTCGCCGCTCTCCCCGTAGAGGCGCGCGAGATTGAGGATCACGTCTTCTGAGTCGGGCTCGATGGCCTGCGCCGTCTTGAACTGTTCTTCGGCTTTCTGCGGCTGGTGCTTCACGGTGTACAGCTGGCCGAGCACCATGCGGTCTTCGACGTCGTTGGGCTCAAGGGAGACGATCTTCTCGTATTCTGCGATCGCCTGATCGAGCACGTTGCCGCTGGGCGATGACGAGGAAACGGAGTTCTGTGCTTCGCTGAGCTGGCGGAGATAGATGCGGCCCAGTAGTTTGTGGGCGTCGACGTCGTTGGGCGCGGTCTTCAGCAGTCCCCGGGCGGTGGATTCAGCGTCGTGCAGGTGGCCGGGTGTACGGAAGTAGAGGTCTGCCAGAGCGTCGCTCAGCTGCGCGGAGCCGGGATCGGCATTCAGCGCGTCCTTGTACTCCTCGATGGCGTGGGTAATGTATTCGGGCTGTCCCGAGTTGGCTTCTTCCTCGTAGATGTCGGCGAGGGCGGCATGGTAATACGCCTTGGCGCGGCTGGAGGACTGCGCAAGGGCATCCTCGCCGAGCCGGGGCTGTGCGACCTGCGTTGCAGCGGGCGCAGCAGGAGCATTCTGGGCTGAGGAGGCGAGCGCCGGAGTCAGCGCGAGGGAACCGGCGGCAATGGCAAGCCAGGTCGTCGGGGACAAATGATTTGTTCTCATCATTCTAGGAGGTACCACGCCTTTCGCGCCGGGTTGAATATACGCGAGACTCCCGGAGGGCGAAACGACTCTCTTGGCAGAGCGATGCGACCGATCTGCCTACTTGTAAAGACGATTTTACCCGTGAATTGTCGCAGCTGGGCAAGAGAGTCCGCCAAATCAGTGTTACTCCTGTGGCCTCATCGAAGTGCGCGGTCCTCAATTCGAGCGACCACGGTGGCGAGCTAGTTCAGCGACGATCAGTGCCGGAAGTGCCGCACCCCGGTGAAAACCATGGCTAGGCCGAGCCGATCGGCAGCAGCGATCACGTCCTGATCCTTGACTGAGCCGCCGGGCTGGATGACCGCAGTTGCGCCGGCTGATGCGACCGCTTCGAGGCCATCGGGGAAAGGGAAGAAGGCGTCGGAGGCCGCCACAGTGTCCTGGAGGGGGAGAACGGCTTTCTGCGCGCCAAACCGGGCGGCATCGACGCGGCTCATTTGACCGGCACCGACGCCGATGGTCTGGCCGTTGCGCGCATAGACGATGGCGTTGGACTTGACGTGCTTGCAGACCCGCCACGCAAAGAGAAGATTGCGCAGCTCTTCGGGCGAAGGTGGACGCCATGAAACCACGTCGAGTTCGTCTTCTGTGATGCGGCCGGTATCGGCGTCCTGGACCAGGAGTCCACCCGAAACCTGCTTGAGGACGGGGCGAACCGGGGCGGATCGCACTTCGACGAGACGCAAGTTCTTTTTGAAAGAGAAACGCTGGAGAGCTTCAGGCGTGAACGCAGGAGCGACAATGGCTTCGACGAAGAGCTTGGCGATTTCTTCGGCAGCTGCCGCATCCACTTCGCGATTGATGCCGATGACGCCGCCGAATGCGGAGACAGGGTCGGAGGCAAGGGCCTTTTGATACGCCTCGAGGATCGTGGTGCCGGTAGCTGCTCCGCAGGGGTTGGTGTGTTTGATGATGGCAACCATCGGCTCATCGAATTCGCGGGTGAGTTCCCAGCACGCGTCGAGGTCGACGAGATTGTTAAAGCTGAGCTCTTTGCCCTGGAGCTGCTTGACTCCTGCGATGCCGAGGCCGGAGCCATCGGCGTAGAGAGCTGCACGTTGGTGGGGGTTCTCGCCGTAGCGGAGAGACTGGGCCAGGGGCATGTTGATGCGCAGTGTGGGCGGCAGGCCGGCAGATGTGCTCGGCGCCGCTTGGTCGGGCGGAGGAGCATCCACGATCTGATCGAGGGTGTTGGCGATGGCCGAGTCATAGGCGGCCGTGGTGGCAAAGGCCTGCCGGGCGAGACGCCAGCGGGTTACGCGGGAGAGAGCGCCGTTCGTGCGCTGAAGCTCTTCAGTCAGGGCGGGATAATCGGACACACGGGTCACGATGGCGACGTCTTCGAAGTTCTTTGCGGCGGAGCGGACCATCGACGGTCCACCGATATCGATGTTCTCGATGAGGTGGCCGAAGGCGACGCCGGGTTGGGCGGCGGTCTTTTCGAAGGCGTAGAGGTTGACCACCACCATATCGATGGGCTTGATGCCGTGGGCTGCGACCGCAGCCTCGTGTTCGGCGTTGCCGCGGATGTACAGCAGGCCGCCGTGGACGAGCGGATGCAGCGTTTTGACGCGTCCATCGAGCATTTCTGGGAAGCCGGTGAGATCGCTGATGTCCTTCACGGTGAGTCCGGCTTCACGCAGCGCTTTGGCTGTTCCCCCCGTGGAGATGAGTTCGACGTCGAAGCTTGCGAGGGTTTTGGCAAAATCGACCAGGCCGGTCTTGTCGGTCACGCTCAACAGAGCGCGCTGAATGCGCTTGTCAGTACTGGAATTCACCCCGATTGCTCCTTGCAGTCCTTGCAGTCCTTGCAGTCCTTGCAGTGGCGAGTTTTAGGAAGTCCAAGAAACAGACTACATTGCGGGTCCGGACCAGTTCTGTGACAGAACGGGGCAACCGTGTGCCGGATTTCAACATGGGGGAAGGGGCAGGCGCTGCAAGCAACTCGGAATCCATTTACGATTGAAGACATGGGAAGCAGTTCACAGGCGCCGCAGTCGGAGATTCTCACGCTCCAGCCAGAGTCGAGCTACGCTGTGCCGCAGCCGCCACAGGTACGTCGACGGCCACGATGGGCCACTGCGCCGGCCACCTATCTGCTGCTTGGGGTGAACTGTGTCGTATTTCTTGCCATGACTCTGCGGCATGTCAGTCCCATGAGCCCGACGACTGAGCAGCTGTACGCGTGGGGCGCCAACAACGCAGGTGCGGTGCTGATTCTCGGCGAATGGTGGCGCATCATGACCGCCATGTTTGTCCACGTGGGTATCATTCACCTGGCCACGAACATGTGGTGCTTGTGGAACCTCGGCATGCTGGCGGAGCCGTTGATGGGATCCGCGGGCGTGCTTGCCGTCTATTTGTTGACGGGCGCTGCGGGCAATCTGCTTTCGACGCTGTGGAACTGGTGGAGTTACTCGAGCGACCTGGCGCAATATCACAGCGTGTTTGTGTTTCCTGCGGGTGCCGGTGCGTCCGGGGCAGTGTTCGGGATCGCCGGTGCGTTGATTGTGCTGTTGAAGTCTCCCCGACTGCCTGTGCCGCCGATGGAATTGAAGAAACTGCGCCGGTCAGTGATTTACTTTGCTGCGATCAATCTTGTACTCGGTCTTTCTATCAGCGGGGGCACGCGCGTGTTTGGTGCGGGCATCAGTGTCGACAATATGGCGCACCTGGGTGGATTCAGCTGCGGATTGCTGTTTGCGACGCCGATGGTGCCACGCCTTGGTGCGCAGATGACATCGTTCCAGAGGCGATTGGGTGCGGCGGTCGTTATGGTCCTGGTGATTTTGGGTCTGTTCGCCTTCTTTCTCTCGCGATTCACTGCATAGTCGTTGCAGCTGCCTGCATTCAAGCTCATGCGGATCGACACTGTGCCAGAATGATTCCGTGCGGAGTCGCATGTGTGGAAGCTGACTCCAACTTCAGCAGGCGCAAAGGGGGAATCCGATGAAGCGTCGCGCATTCATGAAGCAAGCTGCGATCACGGCCGCTGCTGTATCCTCCACAAGCTCATTGTGTGGCTTGGCCAAGACGCCCGCGCATCCGATTGCGCGGCGTGCGCTCGGCAAGACCGGTGAGCAGCTATCGATCATTGGCTTTGGCGGGATCGTGGTGATGAACGAGACCACGGGCGAGGCTTCGAACATCGTGGCCGAAGCCGTCGATCGCGGCGTGAATTATTTCGATGTTGCGCCGAGCTACGGCAACGCACAGGAGAGGCTGGGACCTGCGCTGGCTCCCTTCAGGAAGAACTGTTTTTTGGCGTGCAAGACCGATGGGCGCATGAAGGACGATTCGCGCGCCGATCTTGAAGAGTCTCTCAAGCTGCTGAAGACCGATCATGTGGACCTATACCAGTTTCATGCGCTGACGAAGAAGACCGATCTGGACAAAGTACTGGGGCCGGGCGGGGCGATCGAGACGATGGAAGCGGCGAAGAAGGAAGGCAAGATTCGCTACATCGGATTCAGTGTGCATTCGGCGGAGACAGCAGTCGCAGCGCTGGATCGTTATCCCTTCGACACGATTCTGTTTCCGGTGAACTGGGTGTTGTACACGCAAGCGGGATTTGGACCGCAGATTTTGAAGAAGGCGCAAGAGAAGAATGTCGGCATTCTGTGCCTGAAGAGCATGGCGAAGACAGTGTGGCCGGCGGAACAGAAGCAGAACCATCCCGAACCGAAGTGCTGGTATCAGCCGGCAGCGTTTCCCAACGAGGCTGCATTGGGATTGCGCTGGACCCTGGGTCATCCGGTTACTGCAGCCATCCCGCCGGGCGATGAGAAGTATTTCCGACTGGCGATGGATGTGGCGCAGAACTACAAGCCGCTGGACGCCGCCGAAGAGCAGGCGCTGCTGTCCGGAGGCCACGGCATCGAGCCGCTCTTCCACCTGGGTAACGACGTCTAGACGCCCTGCAGCGACGGAACGCAGGCGAAGGGCCACGGGACGGTCTGTCCCTGCGCGCGGGACGACTTTAAGACAACGGCGCTGCGCGACTTTCCACGGGACATGTATCCTGATGCGTCCGCTGCTGCGGCGAGGTTCGTCATGCCCCGCGTCCTTTCTCTCGTAAGAATTGTTTTAGTGATTGTTGTTGGTCTTGCCCTGCGCGCCGATGGGCAGAAGCCGTCGCCCGCAGGCGATACACCGGATGTTGCGGGACCGCTGGCAACGGACCTGTCGCCTGCGTTGAATCGGGACGCCATCGGCAAAGCGATGCGCAAGGTGGGTGACTGGCAATTGGAGAAGTCCCGTAACGTCTTTGACCAGGACTGGACATTTGCTGCTCTCTATCGCGGCTACATGGCGGCATCTGTCTCCCTGCACGACGATGCATATCGCGATGCGATGCTCGAGACTGGCAAAAAATTTGGCTGGCAGCTGGGGCCGCGCGCGACGCACGCAGACGATCACGCCCTGGGCTATGCGTACCTGGAACTCTACAAGCAGTATCACGACCCCAAGATGCTGGAGGCAACGAAAGCAGAGCTCGATCATGTGATGACGCTGCCCGATGTGTGCACCGAGAGCTGTCCGCCATGGCATGACGCTACGACTCCGATGTGGTGGTGGTGCGACGCGCTGTTTATGGCGCCTCCGGTGTGGGCCGAGCTGGCAAGTATCACGGGGAACAAGTCGTATCTGGATTCAATGGATCGCGCGTGGTGGGTGACGTCGAAATTGCTGTATGACCCGCAGGAGCATCTGTATTTCCGCGACACGAGCTACCTGGACAAACGCGAGGCCAACGGCAAGAAGATCTTCTGGTCGCGCGGAAACGGCTGGGTGATCGCAGGGTTGGCCGAAGTATTGGAGGCGATGCCCAAGGACTACCCGAGCCGCCCTAAGTATGTGGAGCAATTCCGTCAGATGGCGGAGAAGCTGAAATCTCTGCAGGGTGCGGACGGCCTTTGGCAGCCCGGCTTGCTCGGTTCGTATCCTCTGCCGGAAGTGTCAGGATCAGCGTTCTTCGTGTATGCCATGGCATGGGGAATCGATCACGGAATTCTGGATCGCGCGGAATATCTGCCCGTGGTGAAGAAGGGCTGGGCCGGATTGATCGCGCACGTCTACGCGGATGGACGCCTGGGCAGCATTCAACCGATCGGCGGCGGTCCGGATAGCTACAAGCCGCAGACCAGCTATGTGTTTGGTGTCGGTGCTTTTCTGATGGCGGGAGC
Source organism: Occallatibacter sp. (assembly GCA_036267935.1). Taxonomy (GTDB): domain Bacteria; phylum Acidobacteriota; class Terriglobia; order Terriglobales; family Acidobacteriaceae; genus Telmatobacter. Next base: position 105,136 of record DATAVC010000024.1, read on the forward strand.
GGAGTTGCGCGAGCTGGCGGAACACTAAGAGCGAAGGGCGATCCCTTCCTACGTCTCATCCATGCGGGGGAGGCCGGCTACCGGGGAGGGGCGGGATGCGCGGGAAGCCGGATGTGTGCGAAGGATGGCGCCGGTCAGCGAACCGCAGTAGTCGCGAACTTCTTCACCATGGCGAGCAGAAGCTTGCGATCGCTGTCATTCAGATTTGTGGAGTAGCGGCGAATCTGCGTCAGGAAGCGCAATTCCTCGTCGGTGAGGCGCTGCGTGTTGAGCTGACGGCCGGTTGAGTCGTCGGCGAAGAACTGCGAAATCGGCAGATCGAGAGCCAGAGCGATCTTCGAAAGCGTGTCGAGCGACGGGATGGTGTGGCCATTTTCTACGCGCGACAAATAGCAACGCAGAAGACCCGTCTTCTTTTCGATATCGCCCTGCGACAGGCCCTTTTGCAGCCGGTGTGAGCGAATGGTTGTGCCAATCTTCATCATGGAGTGGACCCACCTTTAACTACGGAGGTTTACTTTTGCAGTAGCTACCAGGAAGCTATTGGCTCAATGGTTAACATGCTCCAGAAATGTTTGCAAGAGTAAACGGGGTCTATTGACCCTTAAGTGGTAATGAGTGGGGTACCAGCAAAGCGATTTTGCGGCCTCCAATCGCGGCTTACAGGGGCTTGACCATCCAAACAAGGTCGTCCACCAGTGTGCTGTTGTACGGCGCGCAGGGTATGAATCCCATTTCCAAATACATGCGATGGGCGGAACTCATGGAGGCGGGAGCCGTATCGAGATAGATAGCCTTCCGGCCTGCGGCAATGGCACGGGAGATCACGGCTTCAGTAAGAAGGCGTCCCATGCCCAGGCCGCGCGCCACGGGACGCACCCAAAGGCGTTTCATCTCCCATGCAGCGTCCACAATCTGCGTTGAGGGGGCAAGGGCGCGCCAGGCGACAAATCCAGCGGGCTTGCCGTCGACGGTAGCAAGCAGGCATCCTCCATTTTGTTCGAGATAACCGAGCGGAACGCGTGCGGCCTCTTGCTCTAAAGAGCCGAAACAGAAGCGCGCGGCACCGGGCTGCGCGACCACAAAGCTGCCGTATTCGAGCAACAGGGCGCGCGCCGAGGCGACCATATCCCTCGGAGATTCAAGCGAGAGGTCTTCGAATGCGATGGGTTTGTGGGGTGTCGGCTGGGGCGACATATCTGAGTTTACGATGGATAGCAGCGGTTGCGTATCGGTAAACTTTCCCTTCAGTCCAACGTCTGTTTGAGTACGAGCGCGAGCGGGAGATTGCATGTGGACAGCAGCCCTACGACTGGGAGCAGCGACGTGTGTGGCTGTGGGCATGATGTTGCCCGCGCAGCAGACGCCGGTCTCGCCTAGTCCGGCGATTGCATCTCCCACGGGCAACGCGCAGGTTGCCGCACCGACCGCGGATTCGACCACGGTTGGCGGCAAGATTCACGGCGTGGTGAAGAGCGGCGCGATCCCGCTGCCGGGCGTCGCGGTGACCGCACAGAACACGCTGACCGGCAAACGCTACTCGACGACAACCGACATCACCGGTGCGTGGTCGCTCACGATTCCCCAAAACGGGCGGTACGTGGTGCGCACGCAGTTTGCGGCCTTTGCGCAGGGTTCGCAAGAGGCGTTGTTGAATGCAACCGGTCACGACCAGAAGCTGGACTTCTCGCTGATCCTGGCCTCGCGCGTTGCGCAGCAGGAACAGCAGGAGGCTGGACAAACGGCTCAGATCACGCAGGCGATCCGGCAACTGGCCGGCAGCGGAACCCAGAGCCTGAACTTGATGAATGCGCTGACTTCGGACACGGAGACGCAAGCAGGCGGCGGGGGAGCAAGTGGGGCTGCGTTGCCGTCGGCAGCGGGCAATGCAGATTTCAGCTCAGAGTCGGTGGCGATCAGCGGGCAGGCAGGAGCGGTGAGTCCCCTGGCAGGCGTGGACATGGACCGGATCCGCGATGCGATTGAGTCGTTTCGCCAACAAAACCCGGGAATGTTTGCGCAAGGTGGTCCCGGCGGACAGCCCGGCTCCGGTGGAGTGATGGTCCTGAATGGCGGCGGTCCAGGCGGGGGCGGGTTCATGATGGGCGGAGGTGGATTTGAAGGCGGGTTTGGCGGATTGGGTGGCGGTTTCGGCGGAGGTGGTGGACGGGGCGGATTCGGCAATTTTCGCGGCTTTAATCCCGGTCAACCTCACGGCGCGATCTTCTGGATGGGCAGCAATTCTGCGCTGAATGCCGAACCTTTCAGTTTGCGCGGGCAGTCGCAGGAACAACCCGCGTCGGGAAGCAATCGCTTCGGTTTGACGTTCATCAGTGCTCCGTATATTCCCGGGCTGACCAAGCCGAGCGGCAAAGACAATGTGTTTCTGACCTTGTCGGGGCAGCGCAGTTCGACTCCGCTGGATGAGTACGCGACCGTGCCGACGGACGCGGAGAAGGGTGGCGATTTTTCTGCCACGGGGCAGCCGACAATCTACGATCCGACGACCCTGGCGCAGTTCACGTCGAACGGAACTGCGAATGTGATTCCTTCGAACCGGATCGCGCAGCAGGCAACCTCGCTGCTGGCATACTTCCCCGCGCCCAATTTGCCGGGGACGGTGCAGAACTACCATTTGCTGTCGACGCAGCAGTCGAACACAACGCAGGCCGGCGCGCGGTATATGCGCAGCCTCGGCGCGAACTCTTCGCCCTTTGGATTTGGCGGTCGCGGCAGCGGCGCGCGCAGGGCGCAGCAGAACCAGGGACTGCGGCAGAGCATCAACTTCAACTACAACTGGTCTCACTCTGCGTCGGATAGCGTGAACATCTTTCCGCAGCTCGGCGGCAAGACTTCTTCTGATTCAAGCTCGCTGCAGGCCGGGTACACCGTTGGCTATCACCGGCTGACAAGTCTTTCAAACCTGGGATGGAACCGCAGCAACAGCCATACGACGAACTTTTTCACGAACCAGACCGACATTGCGGACCAACTGGGGATCACGGTTCCCAGTGGCGAGTCGACTGCGGCGACACCAATCAACTATGGTCTGCCCAATATCGACCTGAGCAACATTCAGGGGTTGAGCGAACAGCAGCCCAGCTTCTCGATCGGGCAGACGATTTCGGTGTCCGAGACCCTGAGCTGGATCCACGGAAAACACAATCTGCGCTTCGGCGGCGACTATCGGCGGGTGCATCGGGATTTTCTCGCGGGATCGAATGCGACTGGAAGTTTTACGTTCACCGGCTTGTTTACCCAAGACGCGGCCGGCGATGCGGCTACCGGGAATCCATTCGCGGATTTTCTGCTGGGGTATCCGCAGGAGACGACGCTTGATTCAGTCACGAGCAAGAACTACCTGCGCGACAACGTATTCGATGTGTACGCGCAGGATGACTGGCGCGTCCTCCCGGGGCTGACGTTGAATTACGGCGTACGCTATGAATTCTTCGCGCCGTATACAGATAAATATGGGCATCTGGGCGAGGTGCTCACCAATCCTGCCGAACAATTCACGAGCCAGACCCAGGTGACATCGGGTCAGAACGGACTGCCGGCAGGCTTGGTGCATCCGTATCGGACGGCCTTTGCGCCGCGACTCGGTATTGCGTGGCGTGTGCCAAAGATCAAGTCGATGGTGGTGCGTGGCGGTTATGGGATGAACTACACCACCGGCGCGTATGCGACGTTTGCGACGATGATGGCTCATCAGCCGCCGTTCGCGAATGAGCAGACAAACGAGGAGGCCGATGCGAACGGCACGCCGACTTCGGCCTGCGCACGGGGCGGTTCGGTGACTTGCACGACGCTGGCCAACGGCTTTCCGGCGGCTGCAACGCTCGGCAACTACGCGCTCGATCCGCACTTTCAACTGCCGTATGTGCAGGTGTGGAACGCGGACATTCAGAAGACGTTGCCGTGGGGCATCGTGATGAACGTCGGCTACAACGGAGCCAAGGGAAGCAATCTGGATATCGTGACGGCGCCGAGGGCGATTGCGAGCAGCCCGTTGACAGATCCGACGAATCTTCTGTTTCGTTACGAGTCGGCGTCGGCGTCTTCGCGATTCAGCGCCGGCACGCTGCGCGTGAACAAGCGTATGACCAAGGGCATTGCGGTGGGCGCGAATTATCAGTATGCGCACTCGATCGACGATGCTGGAGCGCTGGGCAGCGTGGGCGGCGTCGGCGCGCAGAACTGGAGCGACATTGAGGCGGAGGAAGGGAACTCAAGCCTCGATCAGCGGCACAAGGTGAGCGGAACGTATGTCTATGAATTGCCCTTTGGAGCGGACAAGACCTGGGTGACCGGCGGAACGGGCGGAAAGATTTTGGAGGGGCTGTCGGTTTCGGGCAGCTTTACGTTCGCGACGGGCACGCCTTTGACTCCGGCCTACGCGGCGCAGATTACGAGCGTGGCTTGCGGCACGGGCGGAACGTTCCGGCCGAACCTCACGGGCGCATCGGTGACCGAAGGCGGGGGAACGCTGAAGCAGTGGTTTAATCCGGGAGCGTTTTCAGAGCCGGTGAGTACAACCGGCAATCTGTATCCGTGCGGCGTTTTTGGGAATGCGCCGCGGAATTTTATCGCTGGTCCGGGAACGATCTCGAACAACATGTCGTTGTCGAAGACAATGCAACTCGGCGATACAAGGAGCATGGAGATTCGCGCAACGCTGAACAACGCGTTCAACACCGTGCAGTATTCGGGTGTCGACACAAATGTGGCCTCGCCGACGTTTGGCCAGGTGACATCGGTAGCGTCGATGCGGTCGTTTCAATTTATGGCGCGGTTCAGATTTTAGTAAGACCGCGGAGTGAGCGCGGTTAGCGAAGTTCGCGAGACGGCGAGTGACCAAGCGGGGAGACAGGATGGCCGGGATGTTCGATCGAGCGCAAAGGTTGGTGGCGGCGGTGATTGCGGCGGCGTTGATGATGCCGGCGGCGCCGCTGGTCCTTGCGCAGGACGCGGCCCAGTTCCCGAGCGGGCAGGTGGGGACATCCCGAAGTGGAGACTTCGTCCTGAAGACCAACTCCGAGCTGGTGCTGACCAATGTGGTGGTGCGCGACGCGAAGACAGGCGAATTTGTACGCGGGCTGAAGCAAAGCGACTTCTCCATCTATGAGAGCGGGAAGCAACAGCAGGTGACGACGTTCGATTTTCAGAATGTGGAGATGGCGACTCCATTGAACGAGGCGACGGTGAGTGGGCTGGCGGCCGGTCCTACGCAGAACGCAAGTAAGGCCGTCGTGGTGGCCAAGCCCGAGGATTTACGCAATCACCGATTGATCGTGATGTTCTTCGATCTGACCTCGATGCAGCCGGAAGATCTGGACCGGTGTGTCGAAGCGGCGAAAGCATTTTTGAAAACGAAGATGCAATCCGCCGATCTGGTTGCGCTGGTTTCACTGGGAGACACACTGAAGGTCGATCAGGACTTTACTGCGGACAAGGATGCGCTGCTGCACGAAGTCGGCGTCTACAACGGGACCCAGGGGCAAGGGTTTGCGCAGGGTGCGACGTCGAACTCGAACCAGGTTGAAGACACGTCGGGCTACACGCCGGATGAGAGCGAATACAACGATCTGAATACGGATCGCGAGTTGTTCGCCTTGCGGGCAATCTCGAAGTCTCTGGAACGAGTCACGGTAAAGAAGTCATTACTCTATTTTTCTGGCGGCATTTCGCGCGACGGCATTGAGAACCAGGCGTCGCTGCGGTCGGCCATCAATGCCGCAGTACGGGCAGATCTTGCGATCTACAGCGTCGACACGCGTGGCCTGCAAGCGATTTCGCCGTTGGGCGATGCGTCGACCGGAAGCCTGCGCGGTTCGAGCGCATTCAACGGCGGCGCGTTGCAGAACAACATGAATGCAAACTTCGCATCGCAGGAAGTGATGGCGACGCTGAGTTCGGACACCGGCGGAAAAGCCTTCTTCGATTCGAACGATTTTGCGCCGGCGTTTGCGCAGGTCCAGAAAGATTCGTCGGAGTACTACGCGATCGGATTTCATTCGTCGAATCCGGCGCGCGACGGCAAGTACCGCAAGCTCACGATCAAGTTGAACCGTCCGGGGCTCAAACTGCAGTACCGGCCTGGCTACTACGCGCCGGCGGATTTCAGACATTCGGGCAAAGAGGATCGGGAGCGCGAATTGCAGGAGCAGTTGGCGAGCGACCTGCCGGCCACGGATATGGCCGTCTATCTTGACGCAATGTACTTCCGGCTGGATGAGAACCGCTTCTATATGCCGGTCTCGCTGATCGTACCGGGATCGCAGATTCCGTTTGTGAAGGGCGGAGACAAAGACAAGGCGACGCTGGACATCATCGGCGAAGTGATCGATGAGGTGAAGCGCACCATCGGAAGCGCACGGCAGACGGTGAAGCTGGACCTCGACCCTTCTCTGCAGGCGCGGCAACGCAACATCGAATACACGACAAGCTTTAATCTTCCGCCGGGCAAGTATCACCTGAAGTTTGTGGTGCGCGAAAACCAGACGGGTCGTATGGGATCTTTCGAGGCCGACATTACATTGCCCGAGATGAAGAAACTGCCGCTGAAGATGAGTTCGATCGTGCTGGCAGCGGCTCGGCAGCCGAGCAAGCAAAACACGCCGCTGGTGCGCGAAGGGCAGGAGTACGTGCCGAACATCAGCCACGTCTTCAGGCAGGATCAGCACCTGTATCTGCTGTATGAGGTCTACGACCCGACGCGCGAAAAGCCTGTGGAGAATCAGCCCAAGGGGACCAAGCCGGGCATCAGTGTGCTCAGCAGTCTGGAACTTATGCAAGGGTCGGTGAAGGTGTTCGAGACGCCGGTGGTGCAGGCTACAACAACCAACGTGGACGGGCGCAACGCGGTGGCGGTGCAACTGGACGTGCCCCTGCACGGGCTGAAGCCGGGGCCCTATCTGTGTCAGCTGAACGTGGTGGATGATGCTGGCGGAAGTTTTGCGTTTCCGCGGTTCGCGGTGCTGGTGAGGGAACCGGCACCCGCTCCTGTTCCGACCACGACGGCGCCCGCCGCAGCAGGTCCCACTGGAGGGAACTGAGGAGGAGCTGCCTCCGCGACTTGGATTGACCGCGCGCGGAGGCGAAGAGTTCAACCCCTCTTGCCAGTTATCAGACGGAACAGAAAGACCACCAGGACGGCGCCACCGAACGCGATCAGGATGGTATAGACGAGGCCTCCGACCGGCGAGAAGCCGAGCGCGCGCGCGATAAAGCCGCCGACGAGGCCGCCGACAAGGCCGAGGATCATGTCCACAAAAAACCCGTAGCCTCCGCCCTTCATGACTTTTCCAGTAAGCCAACCGGCAATCACACCAACAAGAATCCACCACAGAAGATGCATCGTTTAGTCCTCCATTTCTTTGCGAGAAATTGCGTGATGCGCCTTGGAACGGGGGATTTCCCGTGCGCGTGGCCACGTCTCTTTAAAGGACCGTGGCCAGTGCGGTGCATCTTACAACGGGCGGGGTGCGATTGAGTATCTAGAAATAGACCTCCCCTCATCCGAGCCCACTTTTTTCATCCGATTCGCGCGTATGATGCGGGGATAGCGAGGTCAGAATGAAGCAAAATCATGCGGCGAAAGTGGCAGTGATCACGGGCGCGACGGGCGGCATTGGATCGGCCATAGCGCGCACTCTCTCCGAAGCGGGATACCAGCTTGTGCTGAGCTCGACGTGCGGGGAAAAGCTGAACACGCTGGCGGCGCAGTTAAGTGGGCCGTGCGTGGTGATCGCGGGAAACCTGCGCGCGGAATCCCTGCCGGATACCTTGCTGGCGGCGGCGCTGAATAATTTCGGACGCTGCGACGTATGCTTCAACAACAGCGGCCTGGTTGAAGCAGGCACGGTGGAGACGCTCGAGATCGAGCGCATGTGCAACATGATCCGCGTCAACGTGGAAGGCGCGTTCCGGATGGCTTACACGTTTCTGAAGCACTTTGTGCAGCAAAACAATGGGCACCTCTTCAACACGTCGAGCATCCTCGGCAAAAAGGTGCGGCCGACGGTAGGGGCGTATGCGGCGACCAAATACGCCATCGAGGCTCTGTCAGAAGCGCTGCGGATGGAACTGGGCAAGTCCGACGTGCGCGTGTCGAGTATCGAACCGGGCGTAGTCCGTACCGGTATGCAGGATCACTGGGAAGTTCCGCCGGCGGCAATGCTGGGCATGGAAGAGCCTCTGGAGCCAGAAGAGATTGCGCGGATGGTTCTGTTCATCCTTGAGGAGCCTGCGCATCTGCGGATTCCGCAGCACGCATTGATGACACGCAGTCAGGATCGCGAACTGGCGCTGACCTAGATCTGGCTGGGAGGCTCAGGCGTTGCAGCCGTCCACGTTGCATAGGGACAATGGCGGCAGCCTGAGCCACAGCAGTAGCCCCGCTTCAGGTGATAGGCCGCGGTAAATACCATGTTCGGCCCGTCCATATAAAAGTCTTCGGGACCTATCTCGGGCAAGTCCGGGGCTGGGCGTTCTGCGTCCATGGATCTATTGTCGCGGATCAGACCCGCTGTCGACCGGACGTTAGAATCGAAGCATGACACTGAGTGCGCAGGATCGCGCCCGCCGTATCAAAATTATCCTCTTCGACGTCGATGGTGTCCTCACGGACGGGACCATCTGGCTCGTTCCCACCCCTTCTGCCGGCAGCGCGGAAACGCAAGCGCATTTGTCGAAGCACGACGGGCAAGTGGGGTACGGCGTGCATTCCGCCACCATGACAGAAGCGAAGGGGTACAGCGCGCACGACGGTACGGCCATCTCTCTGGCGCGACTGGGTGGCATGAAGTGCGGCGTCATCACCAAGCGCGTAAGCGAGACGGTCGCGACGCGGTCGCGCGATCTGAAGCTGGAATTTGTCTACATGGGGCAGGCCTTCAAGATGCAGGCGGTGCGCGAGATTATGCAGAAAGAAGGGGTGACGCTCGAGGAGATCGCGTATGTCGGCGATGACGTGATCGATCTGCCGGTCATGCGGGAGTGCGGCTTCGCGGTAGCGGTGGCCAACGCGCGGGCGCAGGTGAAGGCCGCAGCACACTACGTCACGCCGAACGCCGGTGGCTACGGTGCCGGGCGCGATGCGGTGGAGTTCATCCTGGAGGCCAAGGGGCTGCTGGAGAAGGTCATCGAGGAGTACATTGACGAACGCAACCCCATTTCGCCATCAATGGATATCGGCAAAGGCCTGGGAAACTAGGGTTTCGAAATTGCCAAGGGCCGAATTTCGCGCCGAGACCCGGGTTGCACAAAATTCTCCTGGTCAGAATGCTCGGATGAGGCTGAAGGCAAGAATCAAGAGCACGATGAAGCTGATGACGGCGTAGAGGCGATCCTTTTCGAGCGCAAATCCAACCACAGCCAGGGCGACGCGTGCGACAGGCGTGGCGATCAAGAGCAGCAGGCCGAATTGGATCAAGCCGGTGCTGTTGAAGAGAGTCGCGGCTTTGACCACTCCGCCCACCGACTGCATGGACGCCCCGCCGGCCGTAAAGTGCTGATAGCGGACGCGGTCAGTGGAATGGCGAGCGAGATAGAGACTTCCGCCGAGAAATACAGTTGCGGCTGCCAGCAGAACGCCGATGCGGAGCAGGTTGCCGATCATGGTTTCGAGGCGCCGGTCATCCATTATTTAGACCTCATGGTTCAGATCTTCCCCATACATCCGTTGACGATCATTTCAATCGCCAGCGCCAGGACCACCACGCCGAAAAGGATGCGGAGCGTGCGCACCTCGGCGTGGACGAGTACACGCGTGCCCAAAAATGCGCCCGCCAGCACGCCCAGCATGACGGGCATGGCGATGCGCGGATCAATGTAGCCGCGGTTGAGATAGACTCCTGCGCTGGCGGCTGCGGTGACGCCAATCATGAAGTTGCTTGTGGTGGTCGACACCTTGAACGGGATGCGCATGGCACGGTCCATGGCGATGACTTTGAGTGCCCCGGAGCCGATGCCGAGCAGGCCGGAGAGCGTGCCTGCCCCGAACATGATTCCGAAGCCGGCGGGCACATTGCGCACGCCGTAGCTTTGGCTCTTTCCCGCGAGGGGGTAGGTGCCGCCCAGCCGCAAGCGCGTGCCGAGCGGGTCCGACTCGACGACGGAGCCGGTATCATGTTCCGGCTTGAAAAGCGATTGATACGCGGCCTGCAGAAGGGCGAGCCCGAAGATGATGGCGATGGCATGGGTCGAAATGTGGACCGCAAGAATCGCTCCAACAATGGCGCCGAGCGTGGTGGCAATCTCGAGCAGCATGCCGACGCGGATGTTGGAGAAGCCTTCGCGCACATAGGCGGCGGCCGCGCCGGACGATGTTGCAATCACGGAGACCAGCGAAGCTCCGATGGCGTATTTCACGTCTACGCCCAACACCAGGGCAAGCGCAGGAACGATCACCACTCCGCCGCCGAGGCCGGTGAGCGAGCCGAGGAAGCCTGCGACGGCAGACAGAACCAGAACGATCGATGTGAACGTCAGTGCGGTCATGAAGTGAGTTGGGCCTTGAAGCGGATCTGCGGTGCTCTATCGATTATCCGACGCCGAACTCGGAAAGACGTGGTCCAGCAGCTCGACGCGCAGAGTCTCACGCAAATCGGTTGTGGGATCGGGCTCGGTGTTGGATTGAGCGTGAAGGGCAGAGGCTGGTGGAGCGCCCGTGTCGGTGGTGTTCACCATGAGGATGCTGGCTGTATGGCGCGCGGGATCGACGAGAAGTTCTGACGAGAAGCCGCCCTGGTCGCCATCGTGATAGATGTACCGATGCCCGTCGGCAATGAGGACGAAGAACCCGAGGCCCATCCTAGGTTGCGCGCCATGCGGCCCGCTGGTGTAGGGCGTTGGCTTCTGGCCTGGCTCGGTTACGGGCAATACGCCTGTCCAGGCTTCTTCGAGCGAGCTGCGCTTGAGCACGATGTCGTAGACCGGGTTGGCCGGGTCGCCGATCAGGAAGCGCAGGTATTTTTCCATATCGGGGATGGGCGCCTTGAGTCCGCTGTTCGACGTGGTAATGCCGGTATCGAAGTTGAAAGGCTGTGGCGTGAGCTTGGCGCCCTCGCGCAGATAGCTGGCGGAAACGTGGGACTCGAGGAAGTAGGGTGCGCGGTCGAAGTAGCTTGAGGTCATGCCCAGAGGCCTGAGGATGTTTTTGTCGAGGTAGACCTCGAAGTCGTCGCCAGAGAGGCGTTCGATGATCTGGCCGAGGAAGACGTAGCCAAGGTTCGAATAGCTCCAGCGCGTGCCGGGTTTGAAGGCGATATGCGTATAGGGCAGCATTGCGGCTACCTGAGACCACTTCGTGGGCTCGAAAGGCTGCCAGTCGCAGTTGGACGAGTCGTCGCAATCCCATGGCCAGGTGGGATTGCGAAAGCCGGCACTGTGCGAGAGCAGCTGGCGGATGGTGACGGCATCGATGGGGCCGAACTCATCGTGCACCTGGCGCAACTCGGGAACGTAGAGGACCGCCGGATCATCGAGTGAGAGTTTGCCGCGATCGCGCAGCTGAAGAATGGCGATGGCGGTCATGGTCTTGGTAATTGAAGCCCAGTTGTACGATGTCTCGGCATCAACGGGCTGGTGCGTGTCGCGGCGCGCTTCGCCAAAGAACGACCGTTCTGGTGCCGCGCCAGGCGGCAGGATGGAGACGCCACCCCCAACAATGCCGTGCTGCGTGAGAACGGACGTAAAGCGAGCTTGGAAGGTGCCGGTCTGCGCTGCGACAAGGCATGGAAGCAGGAACGATGCCCCAGCCATGAGAACCACAAAGGAATTCTTCAACATGTGGGGCCATCATAATTGCTCTTCGATCAGGAGGAAGGCCCGACGCTGATCAACAGGCTTGATTCGGAAGGACAGACAGCCAGGTTTGTAGGCCCACGGAGGAGATTGTGACGAACTACGAAGATTTTCGTTGACTACTACGAAAGTCTTCGTATAAGTTGGCAAACATCATGACGAAGTCTTCCAACACGCTGCCTCGACCCACGGAAGCTGAGCTGGAGTTGCTCCGGATTCTGTGGGAGAACGGGCCAGCGACGGTTCGCGAGATTGCGGATGCGATGAATGTCCATCGCGCGATGGGATACACGACCGTTCTCAAGCTCATGCAGATTATGACGACGAAGGGGTTAGTGGCTCGCGACGAGGCGAACCGCGCTCATGTGTACAGGGCGGCCTCGAGCCAGGATGAAACGCAGAACGAGATTTTGAAGGATCTGAGTTTGCGACTCTTTTCCGGTTCGGCGGCGCAACTGGCGCTTCACGCACTGGCCATGGAGCCGGCGAGCGCGGATGAACTGGACGCGATCCGCGCGCTGATCGACCGCAAGCGGGACAACGCACGATCAATTCACAAGGACTAAGGACCGGCTATGACTCACACACTGGATGCGATTGCCTGGACACTTATCCATTTCTGCTGGCAGGCCGCCGCTGTTGCTTTGCTCTATCGCATGGCGATGGTGGCGTGCGCCCGCAGCGCGAGCCAGACGCGGTACGCACTGGCGGTTCTCACGCTGGCGCTGATGACATGCGGCGCATTTGCGACCTTCGCCTGGGAGATGCGGTCTGCGCGTTCTTCGCCAACGTTGCAGAATGCGGCGATGGAGTTCCGGAATGTGGCCCTGGATGCGATCGCGCCGCGCGCGGTGGGCGAGCCGTCCGCTTCGCCTGCAGCCGTGGCAAGTTCTTCAGCGAACCTGCTCCGTTGGATCGATGGCGCATGGGTGTTGGGAGTGGCCGTGCTCTCGCTGCGCACCCTGGGCGGCTGGTGGGTGATTCAAAAGCTCCGGGCAACCGCAATTGTCGAGGCACCTGAAGCCGTGCGCACGAGCTTTGCGCGGATTGCGGCGGTGCTGGGGCTGAGGCGACAAGTGCTGTTGCGCGTGTCGAGCGCCGTGGCCGGCCCGATTACCGTGGGCGCCATTCGAACTATGGTGCTGCTGCCGATCTCGGCGATCACTTTGCTTTCGCCCGACGAACTGGAGATGGTGCTCGCCCATGAGCTGGCCCATGTGCGGCGCGCCGATTTTCTTTGCAACATGGTGCAGACCCTTGTTGAGACGCTCTTCTTCTTTCATCCCGCGGTCTGGTGGATGGGCAAACGTATTCGGCACGAACGCGAATTGTGCTGCGACGATCTGGCACTCGAAATCTGCCCCAGCCCTGTAACGTATGCAACCGCGCTCTTCCGGCTTGAAGAACACCGGGCGCGGCAATGGAGGCTTGCCATGGCTTTGGACGGGAATCAATCGAATCAGACGCTGCGCATGCGGATTGCGCGGATCCTCGGCGAACCGGCAGCGCAGATTGGCGGCCGATCGGTGCAGCCCTTCTCGCTGATTGTCGCTGCGGTGGCGTTGGCGGTCTCACTGCTGGCGGCGCCTCCGGTGGTTGCCAGCTTCAGCCCCAGCCACGCGGCTCACGCGCAGCACCTGGCTCTTGTCGCGACGAGTGTCAAGACGCCGGTGGGCACGATCCACGCGTCGTTGACCCCATCGACGCCACATGCTGCAGTGCTACAGGCGGCTGCCAGTGCGGTACAAGAGAAAGCCGAAGACGCGGCACCGCCCAAGTCGACCTATATCGACCGGATGAAGGCTGCGGGTTACGATGTCGATCTCGACAAGTACATCGCGATGAAGATCCAGGGCGTGACCCCGGAGTTTGCGCAGCAGATGGCACAAGCCGGCTTCGGCAAGCTGTCGGCCGACGATCTGATTGCCTGCAAGATTCAAGGCGTCTCGCCGGATGTCATTGCCCAGCTTCGGCAGCAAGGTTTTGAAATCAAGAGCATTCAGGATGCGATTTCGTTCCGTATCTTTGGGGTTACGCCGGAATTTGTGACCGGCATGAAAACCGCCGGGTTTTCAAACCTGACATCACAGCAACTCATCGGGCTGCGGGTGCAGGGAGTGACACCGGACTACGCGCGCTCCATCGTGCAGGAGTTTCCCGGCGCTACCGTCGATGATGTGATCAAGACGCGGATCTTCCACATTGATGGGGCGTTCATCGAGCAGGCCAAGCATTTCGGCCTCAAGCAACTGACGCTGGATAAGCTCGTGCAATTGCGCGTCTCCGGCATTCTTGACGACGACTCAAGCAGACCTTAACCAACACCTCGACGCAGCTTCACGTATAGGTTCGCAACGCCTGCCGTTTGAATTTGAGCGGAGCGCGGCGACGGGAAAGCACTGTCTTCAGATGGAGGAGGTTCGATGAATACGCATAGACTTCAAGTTCCCATGGTGATTCTGGCGTCGGCGATCGGCGCACTGCAGGCGGCTGCGTTTGAACCGGTGCGCGCGGCATGCACCATCAGCGCTAGCGAAAATACGGGCAGACTTCGGCTGCGCATCGATCTGGAGCGACCAGAGTGCGGAGACGGAGGTCATTGCAGTTCGAACTTCAGCGATGAGGACATGGACCGGATGACGGGGATTTCGCTGGCGGACCTGGCGGAGAAGGGCGTGGCACGCACCGCGACCTTGGCCGCGGAGGCCGGGACGCTGACGTGTTCGGGCACGGTTCACGATGGAGCACTGGAGGGCGATGCGGAGTTCAAGCCGGATACGGCCTTTGCGGCGCGCATGGCACAGATGGGGTTTTCTGATCTGGATTCACGAAAGCTGCTGACCTACGCCTTGGTGGACGTGGAGAGTCAGTGGGTGCACTCGATGCAAGAGGTCGGCATTCACGGACTCACCGCAGACAATCTGATTGCGCTGCGGATCTTCAAGGCCGATCCGGCGTATGTGCACAGCATGACCGCGCTGGGCTATGATCTGCCGTCTGCCGATCAGTTGGTGGCTTTGAAGGTGCAGGGAGTGAATGCCGAAGAGTTGCGCCAGATTCGCGCACTGGGCTACCAGCCGAGTTTCGATGAACTGGTGCAGATTCGCATCTTCCGCATCACTCCGGACTTTATCCGGAGCATGGAGGCGCGCGGGTTGAAGAACCTGACGATCGCCAAGCTGGTCCAGATCCGCATCTTCAAGCTCGACGAGTGAGGGAAGTGCCGGCCGCGGGACCAAGGCAAATCGATCCGCGACCAGTCTCAGTTCAACTGGGATCCACCGGCGATCGAGGGGATGATTGAGAGCGTGTCCTTGGGTGAGATTCCAGTACGTTCCTTCTCCGGCAGGTAGCGCACGTCTTCGTCGTTGAAATAGAGATTCACGAAGGCGCGCAGCTTACCCTCGCCATTGAACAGATGCTTCTTGAGTTCTGGATGCGTGGTTGTGAGGGTATCGAGGGCTTCGGCAATTGTGGCCGCGTTTACCTCCACCGTGTCTTTGCCCTGGGCATACGGCCGCAGCGGCGTTGGGATAAAGATGGTCATGCGATGCTTTCCTCCAGCAGCCCGGGGGTCAGGGAAGTCGGGCCGCTCTGATCGGGTTGGTCGTTACTGCGGCTGTGCCACAGTGCGCAGGTAGGGCTTTACGGTCTTGTAGCCGGGGAAGATCTTGTCAGCTTCTTCGTTGGAAACAGCGCCGGTGATGATGACGTCGTCGCCCTGCCGCCAGTTGGCCGGCGTGGCCACGCGATGCTTGGTGGTGAGTTGGATCGAGTCGAGCACGCGGACAATCTCGTCGAAGTTACGCCCCGTCGTCATAGGATAGGCGAGCGTCAGCTTGATGCGTTTGTCGGGTCCGATAAGGAAGACCGTGCGGACGGGAGCATTCTGGGCGGGTGTGCGGCCCTGAGCCGAATCTCCGGAATCGCCGGGGAGCATGTCGTAGAGCTTTGCGATTTTGAGTTCGGGATCGCCAATGAGCGGATAGTTGACCGCATGACCGCTGACGTCGTGAATGTCGGAGGCCCACTTGTCGTGGCTGGTCACAGGGTCGACGCTGAGGCCGATGACCTTGGCGCCGCGCTGCGCGAACTGGCGTTCGAGGCTGGCGACCGCGCCCAGTTCCGTGGTGCAGACCGGGGTGAAGTCCTTAGGGTGAGAAAAGAGGACGACCCAACTGTCGCCAATCCACTCATGGAAGCGGATGGGACCCTGCGTTGTCTCGGCCGTGAAGTCCGGAGCGATATCGTTGATGCGGAGTGACATTGCTGTATTCCTCCTGGTTGACGTGGTACGTGCGGTGCAAATGAAAAACCCACCGGCCGAGCAGCGGGTGGGTCTTGAAAACTCTCGAAATCAGCTTCGGCAGTCTCTAGACACCTTCCCGCGCGGCGCCACGGCAACAGCAGCACATACAGATGCGGGTTGAGACGGATAGGGTCACCTGACTCCAGTACAGCACGGCACTCGAACTGCCCTACTCCAATCAGGCTAGTGGCTGGAGCGGGCAGTGTCAAACGGCGGGCGTGACCTGGGGCTACCGGAAGCGTACCTGTACCGTATCTTGGCGTTCGCCCGACCGCAGGCATCCAACCTTACAGTGCTGTTCGTCTGCGCGGCCCTTTCGGACCTAACCTGTGCGGCAGATATCCATGAGGATGACTTGTGCCGCCACGACTGAACGATAAGCTGCCTCCGCGATCATCGACTTCACGCCAATCGGGCGTTTCAGACTTTCTCGAAAATCTCGGTCCCGGACTCATCACCGGCGCAGCGGATGACGACCCGTCCGGCATTTCGACGTATTCCGTGGCAGGCGCGTCGTACGGATACGCGACTCTTTGGACCGCCCTTCTGTCGTTCCCTTTGATGGCTGCGATCCAGTTGATGTGTGCACGTCTGGGTATGGTCACGGGGCGCGGACTGGCCAGCGTCATCCGCAGTCGCTATCCCCGCTGGGTTCTGTGGTTCGCTTGCGCGCTTGTCGTGGTGGCCAACGTGTTCAACATCGGCGCCGATCTGGGGGGCATGGCCGATGCGATGCAGATGATGACCGGGATCAAATCCTACTTTTGGACGCCCTTCTTCGCAATTCTGATCCTGGTGCTTTTGCTGCGAACGTCGTATCGGCTGATGGCCCGCATCTTCAAATGGCTGACGCTGATTCTGTTCGCCTATGTTGTCGCGGCTTTCTTGTCGCACCCTCATTGGGGCGAGGTTCTGCGCGCGACCTTCATTCCGCACATCGAATGGAGCCGGAACTACATTTCGGTCCTGGTGGGCATCCTGGGGACCACGATCTCTCCGTATCTTTTCTTTTGGCAGGCCGCGCAGGAAGTTGAGGAAGACCGCGATCACGGCAAAGCCACCGCTGCGCAAAGACGAGGCGCCACCAATCAGGAGCTCCGTGTGGCGAAACGAGATGTCGTCTCGGGAATGTTGCTCTCGAACCTGGTGATGTACTTTCTGATTCTTACGACGGGCGCCACGCTGAACGCGCATGGCCAGAAGCACATCGAAACGGCAAAGCAGGCCGCCGAGGCTCTGCGTCCGCTCGCTGGTCAAGGAGCCTACTGGTTGTTCACGCTTGGAATCCTTGGAACGGGAATGCTTGCGGTCCCCGTGCTGGCCGGTTCATGCGCCTATGCCATTGCGGAAGGCGCTAAGTGGAAAGATGCATCGCTGAACCTTGAGCCTCCTCTCGCGACGAAGTTCTACGGGGTCATTGCTATCTCCATCGTGATCGGACTTGCCTTCGACTTCGTTGGTCTCGATGCCGTGAAGATGCTGTTCTGGTCCGCGATCCTCAATGGCTTATTGGCGCCGCCGCTGGTGATCATGGTCGTTCTCCTCACCAGCGATCGTAAGGTGATGGGAAATCGAGTCAATTCGCCAGCGATGAAAGTGTTGGGCTGGGCATGTGCAGCTGTGATGAGCGCCGCGGCCATTGCCCTGGTCAGTTTTTCACGATGATGTTTGACCGCGCCCCACGATCGAGGCGCGGCTTCGCAATCCAGACTTGCAATCCGCTTTATTTTCCGGCGGCTCGGTGTGCCTCTCCACGGCGCATGAGTTCATTCACCGTCGAGATAAAGTGCGCGGCTGCTGGAGGTGTTGGGACGCTGCCAGAGAGGATTCTGCCATAAGAGATGTCGTGGCCGTAAACCTTCTCCGTGTCACTCCGGTTCTGATGGACGACGTCTCCGTTCAGATCGATTCCAGCAAACAATCCCCGGCTGCGCGAGTAGGTCAGGAATTCGGCGCTGGCAAGCTCTGTCGTCGCAGCTTGAGAGTCGCGGCCCACGGGGCCTGCGGCTACCGACGCATCGCCGCCCAGTTTCACTTTCTCTTTGAGCAGATCGTCGAGCGCTCGATGGTTCATGCCGATCAAGACGAGGTCAGTTGACTGGCCGCCCAGCTGGAATCCGAAGCTGGCGCCTTCTATCTGAACGAAGGCCGGAGCGCTCCAGCCACCGCGATGAGTCCTGCAGGTTGCGACTCCTTGTCCATACTCGCCGCCCAGAACAAAGGCGCCTTTCTTGAAAGAGGGAACCACGAGCATGCATGTCGCCTTGGCGGCGATGTCCAGCGGAATGCCTTTGTCTGGAGTATTCATCAATTCGTGGAGAACGGCGTGGGCGGCATCAATGCGCTCATCGATCTTTGCCGTATCCTGACCAAAAGCAAGACTACTCAAACCGGCTGCGCAAATGGCTACTGCGAGAATCTTCTTCATTTCTTTTCTTCCTCTCGTACGACGGCGAATGTCCCTACAACGGACATATCCTTAGAGTTAAAAATGGCCGGATGTGGTTGCGCCGCCCCGCAATTAATTCCCGCACGAAGCCTATTGGGGGGCGTTAACGTCAACAAATTCGATCATCCCTCAGTCCCTGCTGTTCGTTCGAGCACCGGTCGCCCAGAGAGCCCAGGCCACCAGCAGTGGCTGGAAAAAGAGGCGGGCGAAGCGCTTGCGATCCGTGTTCAGGCCGAAGGCATCCCGGTGATGCCGGTACTGATCGATGTTGCCCGGAAAGACTCCGACAAAGAACGCTCCTGCTATCCACCCAAGAGCAATTTTTCGGCGAGGTAACGCGACGAGCGCAGCCCCCAGCGCAATTTCAACGATCCCCGACTGCAGAACGACTGTGTCGGGATCGAGCTTTACCCACGCGGGGACCTGCGTCTTGAAGGCTTCACGTGCGAACGTCAGATGCGAAATTCCAGCGGTTGCGAGCATCATGCCCAAGGCGACCCTTGCGGCGTCGTGCGTGTTGCTGGTATATCGTGTCTTCGCATCGGGATTCCGCGGCATCGTCATCGGCGCTCCTCTGTCAACCTTCGATGTGCGTTTAAACCCACGCGCGCCCGTCCGCTAGATGGATCTGGCTTCAAGCCCTGCATGCTGGCTGTGGCTTGTGGCATCGGATCCGTGCTGCTTCACAAGCTTGTTGTAAATACCGAGTAGCAAGAAGGGCGCGGCCCATTGGCCAACAAACAATGCCGGATGCTCCTTCTTCGCGAGATGAAAGCCTGCGGAAACAGCCATCGCTGCCAAAGCCGCGGCGAGGTAGGCGCTCGACGGTATCTGCGATGTGTGCTTTTCAATTGAAGCTGTTACCTGATCTTCTGAAACCTCTCCTGGTGCAACACGATAATCGGTCATCAAATCCTCCGTATTCGTCCTTGGAGCTGTTGAATACCCGTAGGTAGATGCCGAATTCTGCGGTCGCAAATCCGGGATATTGGTGTGGTCAACAGTTCGACGGCAAATTGCGGATGTGCCAATTCGATGTGAGAATGGGCGATCTCCCGGATGTCTGGATCCGGGACCCTGTGCGCCATGGTTGTAACCGACAGCTCAATCAAATCCGCAGAGGCTGCGGGTTATGCATAGCGACTCGACTGCTCGCTGAGCATCTTGTGCCGGTTGCACATTCCTACGCTGTTTCGGGGACCGTGCGTCGAAAGATCGTGACGTGGCGCATGACGATCACAAAGTAAAGGGCGAGGCCAATTAAAGCCACTCCCGCTCCCACGAGCGCCGTCGATATGCCAAGGATGGGGATAATCTTTCCGAGCGCCAGGCTTCCCACGGGAATGCCAAGGCGGAAGGCAAGGTTGTAGACGCTCATGACTCGGCCGCGCACCTGGTCTGGCACGATGAGCTGCACCAGTGAAAGCATCAACGACGCGGATGCCATCATCGCGATTCCACTGAGGAAGATGAGCAGACACGAAAGGGGGAGCCATTTGCTGAGTGCAAATCCTCCGATGGAAGCTCCCAGCGCGATCAAGCTCAACAGCACGACGTAACCTTGCGCCTTCAATCTTGACGATGCCGCAACAAGTAGCCCTCCAACGATGGATCCGGCTCCCGAACAGATAAGAAGCAGCTCGAACACCTGAGGGCCCTGATGGAAAATTGTGCGCACGATGACGGGCAAAAATCCGGTCAGCGAGAACCCGAGAAGAGTCGTGCCGAACGCAAGAAAGACGAGGGCAGAGAGACCATCGCGCTGGCGGATAAAGTGTAGACCTTCGTTCATGCTCTTCAGGATCGGTTCCCGCGATTTGGGTGGAATGAACTTTACCTGAATCATGAGGAGCGACGCGATGACCGCGAGGTACGAGACGCCGTTCAAGGTGAAGCACCACGTGGCGCCGACCGTGTTGTAGGCCAACCCACCCACTGCGGGTCCAAGCACGCGCGCAAGATTGAACTGGATCGAGTTCATCGCGATCGCGTTGGATAAATCCTCTGCGGGTACAAGCGTGGGCAGAAGGGCGGAGTATGCTGGTCCGCCAAACGACTGTCCGATGCCGACGACGAAAGAGAGAGCAAGGATTTCCCAGATCTTGACCGCATGCGCAAAGAACAGGCCGGCCAGAACAAAGGCACAGACCATCTGAATGTACTGGGAGCAGAGCAGCATCTTCCTGCGGTCCATTCGATCTGCCAGGACCCCACCGATCAGCGAGAACAGAATGATGGGCAATTGACCGAGAAAGAGATCCAACCCCAGGTAAAAGGGATCCTTGGTAAGGTCATAGACCAGCCAACTCTGGGCAAACTGCTGGACGAAGGTTCCGATCGTCGATGTACACGCCCCCAGCCACATCAAGCGAAAGTCGCGGTACCGGAAGGCGCGGAATGTACGGCCGAGGAAGGAAAGTTCCGGCATCAGTGGGGATAATCCTTTGCGATCAGGCCCGAATGTTTCATTTCGATTGAAAATGCGCACGGCATTTGCAGGGAGGACAGTCCTATCCCAGGCACGCAGGAGATCGAAAACTTAGAGATGTGATGAATGTAATAGCGATCGGTCTCAATTTTACGTGGACAGGGGGGCTCACGGCGTTAAAAGGACTCAGGCGCGCACAGGGCGTCTGCAGAACCGATTGATTTTAGTTCTTTGGTGGACCTGGTCGGGATCGAACCGACGACCTCTTCCATGCCATGGAAGCGCGCTCCCAAACTGCGCCACAGGCCCACATGCTGCAGGGAGGCAACTTTTCTATTCTCGCTGGGCGGGCACGATTCGTCAATTGGAGGCGGGCCCCGTGAAGAGCGATTGGGCCATCCCTGCAATGATCAGCGACATTCCCTCGGCGAAGCGCGCCTCGTGCTGCTGAAACATCTCTGCGCCGGCCGCGGCTGCAAGCGGGTAGAGATCACGATTCACACGCTTTTCGCGCGCGGCGAGATCGTATTGCGGATTTGGTTCGCCGGGAGCCAGTTCTGTGGCCTGCTCTTCAATGACGAATCCGATTGTGTAGCTGTAGAGCGCGCTCAGCCCCACCACGGCTTGTCGCAGGGTGAATCCCGCGTCGGTGAGCTTACGAAGGTTCGCCTCCATCGGTGCAAACAGATCCACATCGGTAAGGTAGGTGCCGGAGAACATGCGCGCTCCATCGCGATAGCGCAGCAGAAGCGTACGAAGGCGTGCGTAGTTCAAGGCGGCCCATTCCCGCCAATCAGGCAACGCGGTCAGGTCGCGCACCTGTTCGATCGATTCGCGAAGAACCTGGGTCGCCATCTCGTCCAGCAACGCTTGCTTGCTGGGGAAGTGCCAGTAGAGGGCCGGCGCCTGGACGCCGAGCCGAGCGGCGAGCCGGCGGAGGGTCAGACCCTCAAGCCCTGCTTGATTGAGAGTCGCGAAAGCCTCGCGCAGGATCAACGTTCGATCGATGCCCACGCCCAAAGACTAGCATTCTCTGCTTAACGGTGTTAAGTTTAACTTAACTTAGTTAAATAGGATTGCACATCATGCATGCTGCCGTAGTCAAACAATTGGATCAAGCTCCTCATTACGAAGAATTTGCAGAGCCAGTAGCCGGTCATGAAGAAGTAGTGATCAAGGTGTGCGCCGCTGGTCTGCACCCCATTGTCCGGGCGCTGGCGTCGGGCTCGCACTACTCCTTCAACGCGGAGGTGCCCATGGTCGCGGGACTCGACGCCGTCGGAATCCAGCCGGACGGCAGGCGGGTCTATTTTGGAGCGCCGCGCCGTCCCTGGGGAACGATGGCGGAGCGCTGTGCTGCTCCCGCAGCGATGTGTTTGCCTTTGCCGGATGGCATTGACGACGTGCAGGCGGCAGCGATCGCCAACCCCGGGATGTCGGCATGGCTGTCGCTCAAAGAGCGGGCAGAGCTGAAGGCAGGGGAGAACGTGCTGATTATGGGCGCGACGGGCGTCGCCGGCCAGTTGGCGGTCCAGCTCGCCAGGATGTTCGGAGCGAAGCGCGTGATCGCGGCGGGACGCAACGTGGGAGCACTGGCACGAGCAGACGTCGATGCCATCGTGCCTTTGGGCGGCAGCGAGGAGGAGATCCGGGGCGCACTAGCCGCGGAGGTGTCCCAAGGGATCGATGTGATCATCGACTTCCTCTGGGGCCGTCCAACGGAGCTTTTGCTGCAGGCCCTGACCGGCGAATTCAAGGCCAATTCCACAGGGACGATCCGATTGGTTGAAGTTGGCGAGAGTGCGGGGAAGACGATCAACCTCCCTGGAGCTGCGCTTCGCAGTCTCGATCTTCGGTTGCTGGGAAGCGGATTTGGTTCGGTGCGCATCGATCGCATTTTTGCAACGATCCCCCAGCTGTTCGAAGCCGCTGCCGCCGGACGCCTGCGCGTGGATGTGGAGACCGTACCACTTGCCGATGTAGAGGCTGCCTGGGGACGGGAAGAAAAGGGCCGGCGTATCGTTTTCACGATTTAAACGAGCTGCGGGGAGGCTGTTGGGTACTTCCGGAATCGGGACATGCGTAGAAATAGCCATCCGGCAGGCCCGTGACCGGGAACACTTTGCCCCTGGTCCGGTGTCTAAGAGAATAGGTGCGCGGGACAGCCGGTCGGTCTCCACCGTTGTTCCATATCCCGCGCGAAGCAGCATTGGACTAGTCCCGTTCGAAGAGTTGATCGGAATGGGCTGGCCGCAACTCTCAGCATGGAGCCGAGGTAGTCGCTGAGGAGAAGGTGCAAAGTATGCGCCTTTTGCTTTAATGTGGGAGGACGAAATTGCAGGCGGACCTCACCATGGGCAATTTGGCTAGCGCGTTTACGCTTCAAACTCAGGAGGCAGCTCTTGTAGAAGAGTTGCGCGCGGGCTCGGAAGAGGCCTTTGCCTGGTTGATTGCACACTACCATCAACCGATCTACTCCCTGGTTGCGCGCATGGTGCATGATCGTGCCGATGCGGCCGACCTGACGCAGGATGTCTTCGTCAAGGTGTTCCGCGGGGTGTCGAGCTTTCATGGGGAGTCTTCGCTGCGGACCTGGATCTATCGGATTGCATTGCGCGAAGCCTCGAACCAGCGCCGCTGGTGGCTGCGGCACAAGCAGCAGGAAATTCCGATCGAGCTGGAAATTTCAGAAAACGATTCGGGAGTGCCTATCAAGCTGAAAGATACGCTGCTGGATGGTGGCGAATCTCCGTTCGACATGGCGGTACACCAAGAGAACAAGGCGCGGGTAGAAGCTGCGCTGCTGCAGGTTCCCGAGCCGTTTCGAACCACGCTGATTTTGCGTGATATTGAAGGATTCGTGTACGAAGAAGTGGCGGAAATTCAGGGTGTGAATCTGGGAACGGTGAAGTCGCGCCTGGTGCGTGGCCGGGCGTTCTTGAAGGTGCTTCTGCTGAACCAGGAAAATGCAAAAGAGTCGCCATCGTGCGAGGGCCTTGGGTTGCCTTTGGGAGAGGAAGCGCGATGAGCAGCTGCAACGCAATGCGGGCAAAGTTCACAGATTATCTGGATGGACGGATGACCGGGCGGGAAATGCAGCGTATTGCGGCGCATCTCGACCGCTGCTCTGCCTGCGCGGTTGAGTGGCGTTCGTTGCGGCAGAATCAGGCTGCGCTGGCGTCCTTGAGGCCGGTCGCGGAGCCCGAAGACCTTCTTCTCAGGATTCGCGTCGCGGTGAGTCGCGAGCGGGCGCGTCAGAACAAGAGCGCTTTTGCCGGGTGGTCCCTGGCATGGCGCAATACAGTGGGGCCCTTCCTATTGCAGGCCGCGGCCGGCTTTGCCAGCGCGGTGCTGCTGCTGGGCACGGTGACGGTCCTGGTAGGCATGTTTACCCAGCCGGAATCGGCGCAGGCCACAAAAGATGTTCCCCTGGGGGATGCAACGGCGCCCCGGCTGCTCTATTCGGTAGACAGTGCCGCGAGCAACGACGATATCGTTGCCAGCGCCGGCCCTGTCATCGTAGAGGCCTACGTCAATAGCCAGGGCACGGTGTACGACTACCGCATTGTTTCCGGTCCTACGGACGCGATGACCCGTACGCAGGTCGAAAACATGCTGGTGATGAGCCGTTTCGAGCCTGCCCGCTTCTTTGGCCAGCCGGTCCGCGGCCTGGCAGTCCTCTCATTCTCCGGGGTTTCGGTCCGCGGATAGGTTACTTGAATCGGCACCTCTCGTTTGACCCTGCCTGTACGTCTAACTAGACTTGCAGACAGGGTTTTCTTGATGCGGTTTACCTCCTTTCCATCGCAATTTGTCGTTCTGACCACCGTCCTTTGCCTCGCGGCGGGATTATCGGCGCAGCGGCCATCCGAGAGTTCCTCGGGTTCACGCCAGAGTTCGTCTTCCGGACCTCCCGTCCAGCAGGAAAAATCTCCATCGTTTCTGGTTGATCCTGCGGGGCCGACCATCTCACTCGTCAGTTCAGAGCCCGTCTTCATGATGGCCGCAGCCTTGAACGTCTGTGGCTACGACGAGGGACTCGACGACAGCGACGAGGTGAGGAAGCGGGTGCGGGATGAGATCAACCAGACGCTCGCCAAGAGCGAAGACGCGCGCGAGAAGCGCGACAAGGTCTGCCTCTACATCGCCCAGCACCGCATGACCGGGTCGGTGAAAGATGTTTCGCAGTACATTTCGCTGGCGCTTTACCTGAGCCCGCCTCCGCAATTAGAGACTAGCGTCGACTTGCCGGAGATGCCGCCGGATGCGACGCAGGTGGTCGAAATTGTTCCCCTGCTGCGCGATTTCGCGGCGGCGGTCGATTTGCACGGAACCTGGCTGGGGGTGCACCACATCTACGACGAGGAGACGGATCGGCTGCACGATCCGCTTTCGAAGATGATCGTGGACACGAACCGCTACCTCCGCATGCCGGCTTCGACATACGACGGCAGGCGCTTTATCGTCGTGATGGAGCCGATGCTTTCGCCCAAGCTGGTGAATGCGCGCATCTACGGCGCCGACTACGTGGTCGTAGTTTCGCCGGTCAATGGCGTCATTCCCATGTCGGACGTGCGGCACACCTACCTGCATTACGTGATTGAGCCCCTGTTGTACACACGCGCCAACGCGATCGACCGCACGCAGCCCGTGATGAAAGAGATCCACGATGCTCCTCTGGATTTTCGTTATCGTTCCGATCCCATTGCGTTGACAGTGGAGTGCCTGATCAAGGCGATCGAGGCGCGCACGATGGATACCGGCGTACCGGAATACAAGATTCCCACGGGCGTGGAGCGGTCGGAATTACCGCGCTACGAGCATCAGCGGCAGATGTATCAGGAGAAAGTGGACTCCATCAAAGTGGCGACTGTAAAGCACGACATGACGCAGGGCTTCGTGCTGACGCAGTACTTCTACGAACAAATGGTGCAGTTCGAGAAGGACAATGCCAGCTTGCACGACACGATCGGCGAAATGGTGTACAGCATGGACGTGGAGCAGCAGGTGCATCGCGCGCGGCAAATCACGTTTGATCCAAGTGCCGATGGAGACGTGCTGCAGCGGAGCAAGCCGCGGACTCTCACCGGCCTCGACCTGGCTGAAGCTCGGCTGTCCGCGGGCGATATTGCCACGGCAAGCGCTCTCGCACGTCAGTCGCTGTCGATCCACGCGGACACGCTCGAGTCGGTTGCCGATGAGTCGCGCGCGAATTTCATCCTGGCACGTGCGGCTATCCAAACGGGGCGCCCGGAAGAAGCGATTGACCGATTCCAGAAAACAATTGCCACCAGCAAAGATCCGCGCCTTCTGTCGTGGTCGCACATCTACCTGGGACGCATGCTCGATCTGGACTGCAAGCGCGACGGGGCCCTGGCGGAGTACAACGAGGCACTGGCCGCTCGCGATGGGGCGCAGGACACGCGGTTGGCTGCCGAGCGCGGCGTGAAGGCGGCTTACACCGTCAAGGGACACAGCTGCGAAGACGCAGAAGACAATTCGGGTGGCGATTCACCGGAGAAGCCGAAGACCTCCGATCAGAGCACGCCCAAACCGCAGTAATCTGGCCCGGGATTCGCACAGCGGTCAGGCGCGTCCAACGGATGGATCATAGAAATAGGGAATTGAACCCTGAGGGAATCGAGGCGCGCTTGGAAACCGCTCTGTCCGAACTTGAGAAGGCGATCGGGCACGCCTTTGTGCATGCGGAGCTGCTGGTTTGCGCGCTGACCCATCGTTCGCTGGCCAATGAGCGCGCGCTCGAAGACGGCCGGGATGGCACAAAGACCGAAGAAGACAACGAACGTCTGGAATTTCTGGGCGATGCGGTGCTGGGATTGGTCGTGGGCGAGATTCTGTTCCTGCTGCATCCGGAGTGGAGCGAAGGCGAATTGACGCGCGCACGCGCGCACCTGGTAAGCCGGCAGCACATGGCCGAGGTGGCAGCGCAGATTGGCCTTGGCACGCATCTGCGACTCAGCCGTGGAGAAGACCGCAGCGGACTACGGCGCAAGAGCACAGTGCTCTCGAACACGATGGAAGCGGTGATTGGCGCTCTTTTTCTCGATGGCGGACTGGAGCCGGTGCGGACCTTTACGCAGCGCTATGTCATTGCAGATGCGGTGGAGCAGCTGGCGCAGGAACTGCGCGCAGGCGCCGCGCTGGGGAATTACAAGTCGGCTTTGCAGGAGCGGCTGCAGGCAGAACGGACCGGAACGCCGGTGTATCGCGTCAAGAGCGAAAGCGGACCCGATCATCACAAGCGATTCCTGGTCGAAGTGCGGTTGAAGCCCCTCAATAGCGAACCAGGCCGCGCGTTAGCGCGGGGAATCGGCAGCACCAAAAAATATGCCGAACAGGATGCCGCGCGGCGAGCCCTCATCCGCATGGCGGCAGCTGATGCGAAGAGCAGTGCCGTGACGGCCGAAGAGGAGGAAGAGGCACAACCATGAGCTCCCCCGCTCAAGTTGCCGATCCCCTGGCGAAACCCGCGATGCACCTGCGGCTGCACCTGCCCACGGTGCCCGAAGCCTTCGCTTCGTTTCTTCGCACCATCGTGGTAGCGCTATTTCTGCTCACGTTTCTTCTGCAGCCGTTTCTCATCCCCTCCGAAAGCATGGAGCATACGCTGCTGGTCGGCGATTTTCTGCTGGTGAATAAGCAGATCTTTGCCTCTTCGGGCTCCGTCAGCGCGGCCGTGCGCTGGTTGCTGCCCTACCGGGATGTAGAGCGCGGCGACATCGTGGTTTTCCATCATCCTGACCCGCCCTACCTGGTGAAGCGCGTTGTAGGAGTTCCCGGCGATCACATCCGCATCGAGGATGGTCGCGTGACCGTGAACGGGATGGTGCTCAATGAACCGTATGTGGCGCTCGAACCCGCAGCTCCGAATCCCTTTCGCGATAACTTTCCGGCCAAGGTCTACACCGATCCCAACATCGATCCAACGTGGTGGAAACAGTTGCAGGGCCTGACGAGGAATGGGGACCTGGTGGTGCCGCCGGGCGAGTACTTCATGCTGGGCGATAACCGCAATCACAGCAAGGATTCGCGCTTCTGGGGGTTTGTTCCGCGGCAGGCGATCGTGGCTCGTCCGCTGGTGATTTACTTCTCCGTCCGGCGGCCCTCGACCACGGATGTTCAAGAAGCCTTGGATGATAGACTTGGGCACGACAGGGAACTTTCAGCGCGCCTGATTGGATTTGCACGCTGGAAACGAATCTTCCGCGTGATTCACTAGGTTCCGTCCAAGTTGGATGGAACACTGCACCGGCAAAAGCGACCGGAGACGAGAAGAGATCTTGCCAGCGAAGCTTCAAACAGAGCCCGCCGTCAACCAGGAAAAGGTGGAAGAGACGCCCTTCGAGGCGGCAGCCAGCATCTGTTCGGTGTTGGTGGTTGGGCTGTTCATTCTCACGTTTCTCGCTCAAAATTTTGTCAGTCCCTCGGGATCCATGGAGAAGACGCTGCTGGTCGGCGATCACCTCGTCGTGGATCGCATCACGCTCGCTCCGCCGTCGAAATGGATGCCACTGGTGCGCTACCGCGAGCCGCAGCGCGGAGACATTGTGGTGTTCCTCAAGCCTGGCTATCCCGATCTCTTCCTGGTGAAGCGGCTTGTCGCAGTGCCCGGCGATCATTTCCATCTGAGCAATGGCACGGTGATTCTGAACGGGGTGGCACAAGCGCAGCCGCACGCTGAACCGACAACACCTGAGAATCACTCTGACTTCCTCGATGAATTTCCTGAGGTTGCGCCCCAGGCGCAGCCGGATGCGACCCCCGAGGCCTGGGCCGTCGATTTTCCGAATCATGTGAAAGATGGCGACCTGGTCGTGCCTCCCGGAAAGTACTTCATGATGGGTGACAACCGGCACGACAGCCTGGACTCGCGCTATTGGGGCTTTGTGCCGCGCGAGAATATCGTGGGGCGGCCGCTATTCAACTACTGGTCGTTCGAGACACCGGAGAACCAGTACCTGGAGACGGGCGTAGGCAGCAACGTAGCCTGGATGGCGCATGTGGCCCTGCATTTCTTTACTGAGACGCGCTGGAGCCGCACGCTGCACGTGATTCGCTGATTACCCCTGCGTGCACGAATTAAGATCATCACCAACCATGACAATTGAGGCAGAGCGCGGCAAGCGAACGAGAAAACGGCTCCTGCTGGCGTTAGCCATCGTTGTCGCCGTGCTGCTCCTGCTGGTGGTTCCTCCGTATATAAGTATCAGCCGGTATCAGAGCCGCATCACGCAACTCGTTTCCACTTCGCTCGGACGTCCGGTGCGCCTGTCCGCGGTGGAGATGCGGCTTCTTCCAAGCCCCGGCTTTGTGATCACCGACCTCACCGTGCAGGAAGATCCGGCGTACGGAGCCGAGCCGATTTTGCATGCGAATGCGGTGGTTGCATCGATTCGCCTGCTGTCGTTGTGGCGTGGGCGTCTGGAATTGAGCCAAATCAGCGTGGACGAGGCCAGCTTGAACCTGGTCCGCAGCGACAGCGGGCAGTGGAATCTCGATCCGTTCTTGCGTGCTGCAACCACCAGGAATGCGCCCCGGAGCGAGGCGCCCGCGTTTCCCTATCTTGAGGCGACCAACTCGCGCATCAACGTGAAGAAGGGGATTGAGAAGCTGCCGTATTCTTTGGTCAATGCTGATGTGTCGTTCTGGCAAGAGGACGCCGGCGACTGGCGCGTGCGCTTGCGTGGGCAGCCGGCGCGGACCGATGTCAGCCTTGACCTGGCCGATACGGGCATCGTGCGGCTGGAAGGAAGACTGCGGCGCGTTTCGAATCTCAGCCAGACACCGATTCATCTCGAGCTGGATTGGCGCGAAGCGCAGCTGGGGCAACTCAGCCGGCTGATTCTCGGGTCCGATCCTGGATGGCGTGGCGACTTGACGGGACAGATGCAGTTGGACGGCACAGCCGAAGCCGCGCAAGTGAAAACGCGCCTGACCGCAACCGGCGTGCATCGCGCCGAGTTCGCTCCACCTGAGGCCTTGGACTTCGACGCCAATTGCAACTTCGTCTATCACTACGTGGATCGCGCCGTGGAGAAGCTGTCCTGCGATTCTCCCCTGGGTGGTGGCCAAATCATGCTTTCCGGTGAACTGCCGGCGGACCATCCGGCCAGTTTTTCGGTCGTAGCCCAGCGCATTCCGGTGAGCGCGGGTCTTGATGCGTTGCGGACGTTGCGCAGCGGGTTCAATTCAGATCTTGAAGCGCGCGGGAGCGTCAGCGGCAGAATCACCTACGACCCCGGTGCAATGGAAGCGGCCCCTGGAAATGGTCCTGCTGCGCGGATGTCCTCGCCCAAGAAGCGCAACGCCAGGGCATCTGCTCCCGAGGTGCGCAGCCCGCTGTTGGGTAGCCTGGTGGTCGAAGGTCTGCGCCTGAGCGGCGGCGGACTGGCTCAACCTCTTCAGGTTGCGAAGGCGGTGACGTTGCAGCCGGCCGCGGTGGGTGCCGGACAGTCTGTATCTTTGACAGCGACGATTCCCATTCCTGCAGGAGGAGCTGCGCCTCTCACGGTCGCAGTGCAATTAGCGGCGAGCGGTTATCGTGCGACGGTGCGAGGGCAGGCGTCGTTGCCAAGAATTCGCGATTTGGCGCACATGGCCGCGATGACCGATGTTTCTGCGTTGGAAGATTTGGCCGGCGATCCGGCGACATTGGACCTGAGTGCGGAAGGCCCCTGGCTGCCGGAAGCAAGAATCGCGAGCCCTGCGCCTGCTCTTTCGCCAGGAGACCTGGACGACGCATTGGCTCTTCGGAATGCCGACGCTGATCAGCTTGCCGGGACCGTGACGCTGCACAACGCGAATTGGAAATCAGCCGCGTTGGTGAACCACGTCGAGATTGCGCAAGCGGTCCTGCAGCTCGGCGGAGAAGCCATTGTCTGGGATCCGATCGAGTTTGCGTACGGGCCGGTGAAGGGAACTGCAAGTTTCCAGCCCGCGCCGCAGACATGTCCGCCGGGAGAAGAGTGTGTCCCGCAGCTCGACCTGCATTTTGGTCAGATCGATGCCGCACAACTACAGGCAGCCTTGCTGGGTGCGAAACGTGAAAGCACGGTGATCTCGAGTCTGATTGATCGTTTCAGTTCGTCTTCGACTCCGGCATGGCCGCGTCTTAACGCAACTGTCCGCGCGGATTCTCTCAAACTCGGTCAGTTGGCTATTGAAGACGCTACGATCGCGATGCAAGTACAAGCAACAGGAGTCGAGTTCACGAATTTCGCCGGCGCTCTGCTGGGCGGCAAGTTCGAAGGGACCGGCAAGCTGACCCAAGGCGACAAACCGGCGTATCGCTTCGATGGCAAGATTGAGAAGGCGAGCCCTGCTGCTGCGTGTCGTATATTCTCGCTCCGTTGTGCGGGCGGCTCGATCGATGCGGATGGACAGGTTGATCTGGCCGGATTCAGCGACAGAGACCTGGCAGCCTCTGCGAAAGGCACGCTGCACTTCGAATGGCGTCACGGCTCGTTCGGGGATCGTTCGGCAGAGTCGCCGGGCGTTCCCAAGGCCATGACCCGCTTCGACCGATGGACCGCGGATGTCACGATTGGCGGAAATGGCGCCACGATTGCGGCGAGCGATGTGGAGCAGGGTTCGCGCAAAGCGCGCGTGGATGCGACGGTCATCTTCGCCGATCAGCCTTCGATCCACTTTCCCCAGGCCAGGTCAGCCGAGTCGGCGAAGCGCTAGATCATACAATCGGACTATGGGTTCTTCGATCTCTTCTTCTCCTGTGCAGGTCCCCTGCAAGGGCATTCTTTTCGACATGGATGGCATTCTGATCTCGTCTCTGGGCTCGGTTGAGCGGAGCTGGACGAAGTGGGCACAGATGCGGGGGGTTGATCCGGTGAAGACATTGAGGATTGCGCATGGCTGTCGCAGTATCGAGACCGTGGCCGCTCTCCGGCCCGATCTCGACGCCCAGGCCGAGAACGATTTGATCGAGCGGCTGGAGATGGAAGATACCGATGGAATCACCGTTCTGCCCGGCGTTCAGACCTTCCTCAAGTCGCTCCCATTTGATCGATGGACCGTCGTGACCAGTGCAACGGCGCCCTTGGCACGCGTGCGTTTGAAGTTTGTGGGGGTCCAGCTACCCGAGCCCATCGTCACCGCGGATATCGTGACGCACGGTAAGCCGCACCCGGAACCGTATCTGGCCGGGGCAAAAGTGCTCGGCTTCGCGCCTGAGGAATGCGTGGTGTTTGAAGATGCCGCTTCAGGAGCGAACGCCGGTCGCGCTGCCGGCTGCACGGTGATCGCGACGACGTTTTCGCACTCAGTCCAAGACTTGAAGGCGGCGCACTATCTGATTCCTGACCTGACCGCCGTGACTGCCGAAGTCGACGCAGAAAAAGGCGCGATCGTGCTGAAGTTCACGCCGCTTTCCCGTTAGGCCGGCGCACTGCGTGTTCAGAGAGAGGCCCGGCTTGCGCGCCGGGCGTGATTGCGCGTTCGACCCTACTCGTTGGCTTCGATCTTACGGCCGTGCGTCTCCTGCAGAGGACGCGAGTTCATGGGAATGATCGAGGTGAACGCACGCAGTTGCGAGGAACTGATGCTCAGTACATCCTCAAAGACAAACCAGCGCACGCCCTCGGTACAAGGCGGCGCAGTCAACGATCCCACGTACGTCCAGTAGCCGCGATCGGTGGGCAGAAATCCACCAGGGTTGATCATGTCGCCGATCTTCTCGGTCGCCCCCGTCTTGGCCGGCAAGTGGGGCCAAAGAGCCGCCATCACGGCGTTCGGATCACCGCGATCCACGGAGAGGCGCACGGCGATCACAGCCGTTTTGCCGTCGGTGCTCTGGTGCACCAGGTGGACGACCATGTCGGTGAGCTTGCCTTTCACCGCCTCCTCGCTGGGGTGGTGAAAATGAAACTGCTTCAATTCGTAGCGGACTCCGTCGTAGACGATATAGCTGCCTGGATCCACGTACACGCGCACCGTGTTTCCGGTGTTTTCAAGCCTGACGGGGCCTGAAACATAGTGGAATTCGATCGGCTGCAGGCTCTTGTTGAGGTGGGCGCCGCGAATGTCGACAGGCGACTGTGCATGCCCCTGTGAGCAGGCTTTGTAGGCGGGGTCAAGCTTGCTCCAGTTCAGCGGTCCTGTTTTGCCTGTGTAACTCCAGTTCGCGCCAGTTTGCGCACCGGCCGCGACGGCGATGCTGCACACCAGCACCGCAACACAATGAAAGCGCATGAAGGTCTCCTCGTTCAGGGTAGATCAATCCCGAAGAATTCTATTGCATCGACGTTTGAGGACCCAAAAGGAAAGGGACTCTTCGCGATGAAGAGTCCCTCTGTCTGTTGCGTTCCGTCGCTGCTACTTGGTTGCGACCGCGACGCCAGCCTGCTCCGCAAGCTTGGCTGCCTTGTCGGTAGCTTCCCAGGTGAACTCCGGCTCCGTGCGGCCAAAGTGGCCGTAGGCGGCGGTCAGCTTGTAGATCGGGCGGCGCAGGTTGAGGCTCTCGATGATGCCTTTGGGTGTCAGCGAGAAGTTCTTGCGCACCAGTTCGGTCAGCTTGGCGGCGCCGATCTTGCCGGTCCCGAAGGTGTCGATGAGCACGCTGACCGGCTCGGCCACGCCAATGGCGTAGGCAAGCTGGACTTCGGCCTTGTCCGCGAGACCTGCAGCGACAATGTTTTTGGCGATGTAGCGTGCGACATAGGCTGCCGAGCGATCCACCTTGGTCGGATCTTTGCCGCTGAAGGCGCCGCCGCCGTGTCGGCCTGCGCCGCCGTAGGTGTCGACGATGATCTTGCGGCCGGTAAGGCCGGTGTCGCCCATGGGACCACCGATCACGAAACGCCCGGTCGGATTGATGTGGTACTTGGTGTGTTCGTCGAGCCACTTGGCGGGCAGAACGGCCTGGATCACGTGCTTGAGGACGTCGGCGTGCAGCTCGTCATTGCCGATGGTCTCTGCATGCTGGCTGGAGATGACGACGGCGTCGATGCGCGCGGGCTTGCCGTTCTCGTCGTACTCCACCGTGACCTGGCTCTTGCCGTCGGGGCGCAGGTAGGGCAGCTTGCCGTTCTTGCGCACGGTGCTGAGCTGGCGGGTGAGCTTGTGAGCCAGCGAGATGGCCGCGGGCATCAGCTCGGGGGTCTCGTTGGTGGCGTAACCGAACATCATGCCCTGGTCGCCCGCTCCGCCGGTGTCGACGCCTTGCGCGATGTCGCCCGATTGCTTATTGATGGTCGAAATGACGGCGCAGGTGTTGGAGTCGAAACCGTAGAGTGCGTTATCGTAGCCGATCGACGCGACAACGCCGCGTACGAGGCTTTGAAAATCGACGTAGGCTTTGGTAGTGATTTCGCCGGCAATGACGACCAGTCCGGTGGCGGTCAGGGTCTCGGCAGCCACCCGGCTGTAGGGATCCTGCTCCAGGCACGCGTCAAGAATGGCGTCGGATACCTGGTCGGCAATTTTGTCGGGATGACCTTCGGTGACAGATTCTGACGTAAACAAAAAGCGGTCGCTCAACTTCGCATTCCTCCCCTGTATGGGCAATTCAGAGATTGGCCTGGCGCGAGCCTGCGCAATAAGCCATGGCAATTCCTCTCCATTTTGGAGAGGAACCTCGCACACCGGCCTTGAGATGGGGGGTGTACCTATTTATGGTAATTGCCGCCAGCATATCTGAGCAAAGCTTGCCATTGACTGGTAGAGAACCCGTGCTGGAACGGGTGATCCGGGGGCTGAAACGCGCAGAGGGACCACACGAGCAGCCAAGCCCAGGTTTGGGTGTTTGATTAGCGGCTGAAGAACGGGAAGCTGTGCAAAATCAGGGCGTGGGTTTTGGCTGAGACGCTCTGGACGGGCAGCAGCGTGCTCCACCAGCCGGCGCGCATGCCGAAATAGCGAACGGTGAGGAAGCCGGCGACCATGGCGGCGATCATGAGCATGATGGCTCCTGCCCAGCGGAGGCGCATCTCAGCGGCCTCGCGACGTTCCATACGGACGCGGCCGACGTTGGAGGCAAACTCCTCCCAACCGCGATCGGCTTCAACGGTGCCCCCTGAGTCGCTGGTGGCCCGGACAAAGCGTTCGGTCCAGTCCTTTGCGTCGAGGCCTACGGCGCCGACGTACCCGCGGACGATGCCCTTGCTCAGAATTCCACCGGGAAGCAGCAGAAATTTATCCTGCTCCAGCGCGACGAGGTGCCGCTGGCTGATTTTGGTAACCTCGGTGATGTCTTCTAACGCGATGCCCCGGGACACCCGTTCAGCGCGTAGATCTTCTCCGAAACTTCCCATATCTATCCAACTGAAGGAATTAAACCTATTGGATTTCCACAACCACAATAACGCCCGAGCTTGGTGGAGTCAAAAAGAATTCAAGGTTTCCCTTTTATTTTCACGCACCTGAAGTAACTAAAAAGGGCAAATTGCTGAGGAAAAACTGTGGGATCCAAGTTTGGCCCTCGAGCGATATCGAGCACTTTTAACGCTTGCAACCGGCGGTGCCAGGAGGGTCGAAACGGGGTCCCTGGGCCCCTGCTGGTACCCTTGCAATCAGGGTACCAGAGATCGCGATTTGCGACACCCGAACCCAGGGCGAAATGAACAAACTGGTTTTTGCCAATCTATTCCATCGGCCGTTGCGGTCGATCATCAGCGTGCTCGCGGTGGCCATCGAGGTGGTCATGATCCTGTCGATCGTCGCCATTTTCATGGGGATGCTTGACGACCAGAAGCAGAGAACCAATGGAATCGGGGCCGACCTGGTGGTTGCGCCGTCCAATGCTAGCTTTATGAATGGCGTGAGCGGAGCGCCCATGTCGGTCAAATTCGCCGAGGTGTTCCGCAAAATGCCTCATGTGACTGTCGCCGCGCCGGTCATCTCAAACTTCTCGATGTCAGGCAATGTCGAAATCCTGTATGGAATCGACTTCGACACTTTCGATGCCCTCAAACCGTTCGTGTTTCTTTCCGGAAGCCGGTTCCAGGGCCCCTACGATGTGATCATCGACGACGTCTTTGCCCATGCCGCGAAGGGGCGCGAGGTGGGCGACTCGCTGACCATCCTGAACCACACGTTTCGCATCTGCGGCATCGTCGAGAGCGGCAAAGGCGGGCGCAAGCTGATTCCGCTCGACACCATGGGATCGCTGATCGGCGCCGACGGCAAAGCCTCTGTGATCTATCTCAAGAGCGACAATCCTGCCAACGACAATCTGATCATTGACGAGATTCATGGCACGAAGGGCCTGGGGAACTACAAAGTACAAACCATGGCCGATCTCATTTCGCTGTATACGCCGTCACGCTTCCCTGGTTTTGATCTCGCGCTTAATGTCGTCATCTCGATTGCTGTCATTGTCGGATTTCTCGTGATCTTCCAGTCGATGTATACGGCGGTGCTGGAGCGCACCCGCGAGATCGGAATTCTCAAGTCGTTGGGATCGTCGAAGCTCACCATTGTGAGCGTGGTGCTGCGCGAGACCAGCGTGCTGGCGGTGGCAGGAGTCCTGTTGGGAATTGCAGCCACCTACGGTGTGCACGGCCTTTTGACGGTGCGCTATCCGACGTTTGCCTTCGAGCTGACGGCTGAGTGGATTGGCCGGGGAGCGTTAATTGCGTTTGCCGGAGCGCTGTTCGGTGCGCTCTATCCGGCATGGATGGCAGCGCGCAAGGACCCCATCGACGCCCTGGCCTACGAGTAGGGACCAGCCGGTCGCAAACCTTGGGGCGCCGGAAATTGTTCCACGTGGAACAATTGTGGCAATTGGCACACTTGTTGCATGCGATTTGCAAAGAATTGCGGGCATTTGTGCTTTCTTAGCCCGCATCGAGCGAACGATATACTTGAACCAATTTCCCCTTCATTCTGGTCTTTGACTCCACGAGGAGACCCACGTGCAGACTGCACCAAAGCGCATGCTCTATGCCGTGTGGGTTGCTCTGATTTGCGGCTTCGCAGTCCTGCATGCGATCCACCTGACGGCGGACTTTCCGAATAACACGCCCTGGATTCATGACTGGGCCAAATACACCGACGAAGGCTGGTATGGGAATGCGGCTGTTCGGGCGCATCTGTTTGGAAGCTGGTATGTAGCCGGAGATTTCAATCCGGCAGTAGCGCTGCCAGTGTGGCCGTTCCTGGAGTGGCTGCTGTTTTTCGTGACGGGTGTGTCGGTTGGTGCGGCGCGGGCGCTGGCGGTTTCTTGCTTCTTTGCGAATCTTGGACTGAGCTATCTGTTGCTGCGCAGGGCGAGCCGTCCATGGGTGGGTCTGTTGGCCCTCACACTGCTCGTGACCAGCCCTTTTCTGTATTGCTTCAGCCGGTTGGCGATCCTGGAACCTCTGCTGACGACTCTCACGCTGGCGGCATTGCATGTGTCGGTGCGACTGGCGCAGATGCGCCGAGTTGTGCCGGGCGCGATTGCCTTGGGCGTTCTGTTCACGTTGATGATGCTGACCAAGACCACGGCCATCTTTCTGCTGCCTGCGCTGGGATGGCCGGTGATTGTGGGATTGAGGAAGGATTGGATGCGGCTGTTGCGCTGTGTGCTTGTGGCGGGCACTACGGCGGCTGTGCTGTACGGTGGATGGCTGGCACTGGTGGTGCACGCCGGATTGCTCGCTGACTATCGCTACCTGTTCTACATCAACAATTATGTGAAGCCGGTCGATCGCTGGTGGATGTTGATGAGTCTCTGGTGGTCGTTTCATGGCGGCCTTTGGGTGGATCACATTCTGATTCCGCTGGCCGGAT
Organism: Occallatibacter sp.; assembly: GCA_036267935.1. Taxonomy (GTDB): domain Bacteria; phylum Acidobacteriota; class Terriglobia; order Terriglobales; family Acidobacteriaceae; genus Telmatobacter. Next base: position 142,876 of record DATAVC010000024.1, read on the forward strand.
TGCTCGTTGTGGGAGCGGCGGTCGGCTTGAAGACCCGTTGGGCGCGGAGGATGCTGGCCGACCCGGTGTTTGGGGCGTCGGTTTTGGCGGTGGCGGGCTACATCGGGTTCATGACGGTGCAGAATCATCCTCAGCCGCGCTACTTCGCGGTGGTGGCGGTCTTCAGCATGTTCGTGCTCGCCCAAGGTGTCGGCGCTCTTACGGAGGAGGCCGGCGCATGGAAGCATGTTGGTTGGGCCGTAGGCGTGCTGGCCGGCGCCGCGGCGGTTGTGAACGCAACCTGGATGATGGGCTACGTTCTGCATCCGGAGTACACATTCTTTCAGGCGGCGCAGTCGCTGGCGCGCTATATCGACGAGCATCCCAACGGCAACCCGATCATGGTGGGGACCAGTGGCGATCAGCTTACGTTGATGGCGCACGTGCGCAGCCTGGACGACGATTTTGGAACGGAACCCCTGCACAGCAAGCTGGAACAGTACCAGCCCGGGTGGTTTGCGACATGGAATGATCTCGATCCCGGCGCGCTGGCCGATCTGCATACGCGCTACACGGTGGAACAGGTTGCTATGTTTCGCGCGCTCGATGATCCGGAGCGTCAACGGCTGGTGCTATTCAAGCTGCATCCTCTGGCCAATGGATTGGTGCGGGATCAAGTCGATGAGAACCTGCAGATCGCACTTCCGGGAGACAAGATCGCAATCGAATTGCGGTGAGGCGGAGAGCGAACCCGCTTGATCCGCTGCACCCTGCATCGTGATCTGCATCACCGCGTGGCCGAGGCGAGGTGCCTATGGTCAGCGTCGGATGGCGCGGGCCCTGCACCGAACCGCCTGATCTGCTCCACCACTTCCTGTCTCTGAGCATCCAGGCGTATCAGGATGCCTGTTCCGCGCGGGCCGGCGCGCGTGCGTCGGGAATGGAGCTGGACGAGATGAATTGCAATGGACGGAAGGTCGTGATCGTTGGCGGCGGCATCGCGGGGTTGTGTTCTGCTGTCTACGCGCTCAAGTGCGGCTACGACGTTGAAGTTCTGGAGATGAATGACATTGCCGGCGGTCTCGCGATGAGCTGGCGACGCGGCCCCTACACATTCGAGACGTGCCTTCATTGGTTGTTTGGCTCGAACAAAGACGAGGAGTTTCATTCGACCTGGAAAGAGGTTTGCGACATCGGGAAGCTCACGTTCGTTGATGCGGAGGAGTATCTTCGGATCGAATCCGGAAGTGATTGTCTGCACATCTACACCGATGTGGACAGACTGGAGGCAGAACTCCTGCGACGTATGCCGCAGGACGTGGCGGTACTTCGCGAACTCACGCATTCGATCCGCATGCTGGCCAAATTCAGGATGCTCGATCCGACGGGAGGCCTAAGCGAAAATTGGCTGAACATGCTGCGCGATCTGCCCATCTTTCCGCTGATCGGTCGGTTGACCAGGATCAGCGGCAAGGAATACGGAGAACGATTCTCAGACCCACTGCTCAGGAGTTTCTTTTCAAACGGTGACATCGGCAAGATGTCGGCGATTGCGATGATCATTTCGCTGGCGTGGATGAGCCGGCACAATGCCGGCTACTGCATTGGCGGGTCGCGAGCCTTGATCCGGTTGATTGAAGAGCAGATTATCAGCCTGGGCGGAAAGATCCGGTTTAACGCGCGCGTCGGGCGCGTGCTGGTGGAAAACGATGTGGCAGTGGGCGTCGTTCTGGCGGGCGGCGAGACGGTACGGGCCGACTGGGTGATTTCCGCTGCGGATGGGCATGCAACGATCTTTGATCTTCTGGGCGGCAAATATATCGATGCGTCCACGCGGAACCGGTATCAATACAAGGAGCTGTTCGCTTCGTATCTGCAGGTTTCGTTGGGTGTGGGAATGGATCTGAGCCAGCAGGCCTCGATGCTTTCGATGCTGCTGGACACGCCTCTGCAGGTAGATCCAGAGACGGAGAGCGAATCTGTCTCGTTTCGTTTCTTTCATTTCGATCCGACGTTTGCGCCTGCAGGCAAGACTGCAGTGACGAGTCATCTTTCGACCCGCAATTATCAATACTGGGCGGATCTGAGGCACTTTGACATTGCCACCTATCGTGCGGAGAAGAAGCGCGTGGCGGCCGCAGTGATCGATGCGCTGGAGAAGCGTGTGCCGGGTGTACGGGATGCTATCGAAGTGGTGGACGTGTCCACCCCGGCGTCGGTGATGCGCTACACCGGCAATTGGCGCGGCGCGATGGAAGGCTGGCTGCTTGAGCCGGGCTCCGGTTTCAAAAACCTTCCCAACACACTGCCGGGACTGAAGAAGTTCCTGATGGTTGGTCAGTGGGTGATGCCAGGCGGCGGGCTACCGTCAGGACCGATGACGGCGCGACCCGCCGTGAAGGCGATGTGCAAACAAGATCACATCGCGTTCGATCTACGCGCCGAGCAAGATGAACTTGTGAACGCATAGGCGCCTGCGCGCTTCCTATCGACTGATGCGAAGGGCAAGTTGCGCTACGCGCGGGTCGGTAAAGGTGCTGGTGATGCTGCCGAAAGCTGCTGAGCCGAAGCTGCCGTTGGGTTGCGCGAACTCGGGTGTGTTGAAGATGTCGAAGACTTCGGCACGAAATTCCATCTCTGCTTCGCCTCCAATTTTTGTGTGCTTCACCAGTGCGAAGTCCACGTCGCGATAGGCAGGGCCGCGGGCGGGATTCCGTGACGCGGTGCCGATCGCGAATTGTGGCGCGGTCGAGAATGCGGCGGTGTTGATGAAGTGGGCGGGCGTGCGCTGTCCGGGCGAGAGGTTCGGCTTGCCGACGAGGTTGGGGCGTTGCAGAGCGAATCCTGCGAAGGAGTTGTTGTTGGTGGCTTGCGTGACGGTGATCGGCATACCGGATTGCAGGGAAGCGATGGCATTCAGTTGCCATCGGCCCAGGAGGGCGTCGGCGATGCCCGAGGATGCGAACGCATGTCCGTGGCCCGCGGGGAGATCGTAGAGGACGCTGAGGGAGGTGACATTGGGCATATCGCCGCTGGAGGCATCGCGTTCGAGCCAGGGACGGAAAGTGTCGGCAGCGATGAGGCTGCTGGAGTTTGGCGAGGAAAGGACTGTTGTCGAGAACACGGAGGATGCATCGTCGATCAAGCGCGCGTGGGTGTAGGCGAAGAGTGCGGAGAATCCATGGTTGAAACGCTGTTCGACCTTGATCTCGCCTGCGTTGTAGTTGGTTTCGCCACTGTTGTTGCGATAAGTGGCGAGGTTGAGGAAGCGCGGATAAGGCTTGAGCAGCTGGGCCGCGGTGGTGGTCTTGCCACCGATGGAGCTTGAGATCGGAAGCTGGCCGTAATAAGGATTCGGGACCTTCGCGAGCAGCGGCGCGCCCTCGGCGAGTTGCGACGCGGTGAGCTGATTGAGGTTTGAGTCAGGGATTCCGACGTGGACGATATGGGAGCCGACGTAGGCGACTTCGAAAGAGAGATTGCGTGTGATTTCGCGCTGCACAGCGAGGTTCCACTGTTGCACGTAGCCCGAGCCCGCGGAGCGATTGGCGGTGTACACACTTTGGCCGAGGCCGGCATCCGGGGTGAGGGAAATAGGAGCGACGGAGGGGCCGGCCGAGAGCGTGAATGCGGCGTTCACGCTGTCTTGCGTCTTTTGCTGGACATTCTGAATGAAAGGGAACTGGGGGGTGGTGAACGGGGTGGTGATGCCGGACTGGTCGATGAAGACGATGCCGAAACCGGAACGGACGACGGTCTTGGGTGTCAGCAGGTAGGTAACTCCGACACGCGGCGCGACGTTATCGACGTGCAGTTCGCGGGCACTGCGCGAGAAGCCATCGACGCCGAGGTAGTCCAGCTGCTGGGTTACGAGGTTGAAGACTGCGCCCTGATTGTTCTTTTCGGTGGAGGGGAAGTGGAGAGTCCAGCGTGCGCCGATGTTGGCGGTTAGACGATCGGTGGCTTTCCAGTCGTCCTGTACGAAGTACTCTTCGATGTGGTCGCGGGGGCGAATCTTGCTCTCTTGCAGATCGATCTGGAAGGTATCGACCTGGCCGAGAAGGAAGCTGGCGACGGCGTTGCCGCTGTTGGTGACGCCCTGCTGATCGGTGCCGGTGGTTGTAAAGGCGAAGGAGCCGGTGGGATTGGGTGGAGAGACAGCGTTGAGTTGATACCAGCGCAGATCGGTGCCGGCCTTGATGGCGTGACGGCCGCGCGTGAAGACCACGGTGTCGACGGCCTGCCAGACGGCCGTCTGATATTGCGAGAACGTGCTGGCAGACGGACCCAGCTGCTGAAAGCCCGTGAGCGTGAACAGAGGCAGGGCGTTGCTGAAGGCGGCGTTGGTGGGAATGCCGGGGATTCCGAGGGCACTGGAAGCCGTGTCGCCGAGCGTGGCGCCGGTGATGGTGTTGCCGCGGCGCGTGTAGCCGATGCGGAAGTCGTTCAGCAGATGCGGCGAGAAGGCGTGGGTCTCGTTGAACACTGCTTGCTGGCCGAGTACATTAGAGAGCCCAGAGACACCGCCGGTTCCGATGACGGCGCCTGAGATGGCGCCACTGCCGTCGGGGAGTGGGGCGACCGGCTGTTCGACTTCGTTGTAGTAGGAATAGCGGCCGAAGGCGCGGTCGTTACCGTGGAAGGCGCCGTCGATGCGGAAGTCGAATTGCGCCTGGTGATCTGCGTCGTTCGCGGTGCGCGTGTAGTTGTTGGCCGCGGCGGTGAGATTGGTGGGAGTGGGGAAGCGTGCAAGGAGCGCGACGGCTGCGGGATCAAAGGGAATATTGACGACGTCGCCGGGGAACTCCTGCCGGACATTGACGCCATTGACCACCGTTGTGGTGGCGGGGTTGTAGATTTTGGAGACGCCCGTGAAGATGCCTTTGCGCTCATTCAACGTAGGAATGGTGGAGATGCGGGTGACGCCGATGAGTTGGCGGATGCCCTGGAAATCACCAAAGAAGAAGAGGCGATCGTGCAGGATGGGACCTCCGAGCGATGCGCCGAAGAGATTGCGGCGGTACTCGGGTTTGGGGCCGGTCTTGGCGAAATAATTGCGCGCATTGAGGTCTTCGTTGCGGAAGAACTCAAACAAGCTGCCGTGGAACGCATTGGAGCCGGAGCGCGTGGCGACGTTGACGACGCCGCCGTTGAAGCGGCCGAATTCCGCGGGAACATTGTTGGCTTCGACGGTGAACTCCTGGATGTCGTCGAGGATGGGGAAGAAGACGACCTGGCCGGGTTCGGGCTGAAGAGCCGAGATGCCGTCGAAGAGGTATTCATTGGTGCGGGGACGGCCGCCGTTAATGCGGGGCAGGACGGTGCCCGGCGGGAGCTCGACTCCGGGCGCGAGCGTTGCGAGCTGGACGAAGTTGCGCGTGTTGAGTGGCATGGCCACGATGGTGGACGCGGGAATGTTGGTGGCGATGTCGCTGGTGGCAGCCTGCAGGAGGGGAGCATCGTCGGTGACGGTGATGGTCTGCTGCTCTGCGCCCACGGTCAGGGTGAGATCGGCGGTGACGGTTTGGCCGGTGATGACGTTGATGCCGGATCGGCTGAGGCGATCAAATCCAGAGACAGTGACGTCGACGCGGTAGGAACCGGGCTTGAGGTTGATGAAGACATAATCGCCGGAGCTGGTGGATGCGGTTGTCTGGCTCACATTGGTGGAGGTCTCGACGAGGGTGACGGTGGCATTTGCGATGCCGGCGCCGGAGCGATCGAGAACGCGTCCCACGAGCTCGCCGGCGATTTGAGCCGAAGCGGGAACGGTAACGAACAGTGAGAGCAGGACCAGGGAGAGAAGCAAGCGGGGAAGTCGCATGACAGGGGCTCCGGATTTTGGGCGCAGTCGAGCGCTGCGGGGGATCAGCAAGGTTCCAATTGGGTGGTAGAACGAGGGGCCGGGCGTGGTTCTGAAGGGAGAGTTTCCCAACGAATCGATACGAATTTATATCAATTTATGGGCGTATCGTCAACAAATCGCAAGTTTTGCGGTGAATCCGGAGAGGAGACGGGCGAAGGGCGGCCGATTTGCAGGGAGACCGATTTCGGGGGGATTGAGGAAGGGAAGTTCGGCTACGATCGGGCGATCATGACCTCGGTTGCCTTGATCAAGGCAAAGGCCTGGTCGCCGGGTTTCAGAGCCAGCTCCTCGGCTGCATCCGCAGTAATGATGGCGGTGACGCGCTGACTGCCGACGGTGAGAACGACCTTGGCGAGGAGTCCGTCGACGACAACCTGCACGACCGTTCCGAGAAGCTGATTGCGCCCGCTGATGCGCGGCGACGGCCCCTTAGCCGCAGCGGGAATGAACTCCTCCAGCGACTCGAGGGGGACGCGGTGATGCCCGCCGGGGGTTTTGACCGTGCGGATGCGCCCGGCAAGGATCCAGTGCTTGAGGGCGGGGTAGCTGATGCCGAGTTTGGCGGCGGCTTCGCGCGGCGTGAGCAGGGTGGAGGGGCTCATGGAGGCTGCGAATCTCCTTCGCATGTAACTGTATACGTCGTGCCCGGAAAGCGCCTTTCGGCGTGTGATGTGGAATCGACAGGGGAGGTGGAAGCCTAGTGATTGCAATCACTCGACAGTGTTGGAGTCGGGTGATAGCCTTCCGGTGACTTTTGACAGCTTTTTGTGGTCGGGTTCTTCGGATTGTCCGTAACGGCTTCAAACCACATCGCAGGGAGGGTATGTGACTGCACAGGACTGGGTGTACTTTTTTTTCGGAGTGAGCGTATTGTCGCTCATTGCATCGATATTGTTCGGCGGCTCCGACACCAACACGGCGGGGATGCAGAGGATCTCGGCTGTTTTCAAGCACGGCGTAAAAGAGATTCTGAAGCGACAGCATAAGATCGTGGCGGTCCTATTCGGCCTGTTGGTTCCTACCTTTGCCTACGCGCAGCCGGAACATGCGGGCGGCGGCGAAGCCAACCTCGTCCTTCCTGATCTGTCGACGGTGAGTTTTTTCGGCATCAACGGACATGCCCTGCTGATGATTGGATTGCTCTTCTGCGTTGGCGGCTTGTTGTTCGGCCTCGCAATTTTTGTGCAGTTGAAGAATGCGCCGGTCCACCGCAGCATGCTCGAGATCTCAGAATTGATCTACGAAACCTGCAAAACCTACCTGGTTACCCAGGGCAAGTTCATCATGCTGCTCTGGATCTTCATCGCGGTCATCATTTCGATGTATTTTGGATGGCTGGCGCCGGTACCTGGGAAATCGATTGCGGTCACGTTGCCCATCATCCTGTTGTTTTCGCTGGTCGGCATCGCAGGCAGCTATGGCGTGGCGTGGTTCGGAATCCGCGTCAATACCTTTGCCAACTCCCGCACCGCGTTTGCCGGATTGCGCGGCAAGCCGTATCCGATCATGGCGATTCCGCTGAAGGCCGGCATGAGCATCGGCATGTTGCTGATCTCGGTTGAACTGCTCATCATGCTCTTCATCCTCTTGTTCATTCCGCGGGATTATGCGGGCCCATGCTTCATCGGCTTTGCCATCGGCGAGAGTCTTGGCGCCGCGGCCCTGCGTATCGCCGGCGGCATCTTCACCAAGATTGCCGACATCGGCGCTGACCTGATGAAGATCGTATTCAAGATCAAGGAAGACGATGCCCGCAACCCCGGTGTTATCGCCGATTGCACCGGTGACAACGCGGGCGATTCGGTCGGCCCCAGCGCCGACGGCTTCGAAACCTACGGCGTTACCGGCGTCGCGCTGATCACCTTCATCCTGCTGGCAGTGAAGGATCCCTCCATTCAGGCGCAACTGCTGGTTTGGATCTTCGTGATGCGCGTGGGCATGCTGCTTTCAAGTTCAGGTGCGTACTTCCTCAATACCGCGATCGCCAGTGCGAAGTACAAAGACGCGGACGAGATGGACTTCGAGACACCACTGACCTCGCTGGTATGGATCACGTCGATCGTCTCTATCATCCTCACCTATATCGTCTCGTACTTCATGCTCCCGACTCTGGGCGACGGGACCCTTTGGTGGAAGCTGGCTTCGATCATCTCGTGCGGAACCCTCGCGGGCGCTCTCATCCCCGAATTGGTCAAGGTCTTCACCTCAACCAAATCCACCCACGTCAAGGAAGTGGTCAAATCAGCGCAGGAAGGCGGCGCATCTCTCGGAATCTTGTCGGGATTTGTGGCCGGCAACTTCTCGGCTTACTGGCTTGGACTGAGCATGGTCGCACTGATGGGACTGGGCTACTACTTCAGTCTGGGCATCCCGGATTTGCAGAATAATCCAGCGGGCATGATGCTGGCTCCAGCCGTCTTCGCCTTTGGCCTGGTGGCCTTCGGCTTCCTGGGCATGGGCCCGGTGACCATCGCTGTCGATTCGTACGGCCCGGTGACGGACAATGCGCAATCGGTCTACGAGCTGTCGCTGATCGAAGATGTGCCTAACATCGAAGCGGAGTTGAAGAAGGACTTCGGCATCACCGCGAAGTTCGAACGCGCGAAACACTTGCTCGAAGCAAATGATGGAGCCGGCAATACCTTTAAGGCGACGGCAAAGCCGGTGCTCATCGGCACTGCCGTTGTCGGCGCGACCACGATGACCTTTTCGATCATCATGGCTTTGACCCACGGACTGACAGACAACGTGAACAAGCTCTCGCTGCTGCACGCACCCTTCATGCTCGGGCTGATCTGCGGTGGAGCAGTCATCTTCTGGTTCGCGGGTGCTTCCACACAAGCGGTCTCCACCGGTGCTTATCGCGCGGTTGAGTTCATCAAGGCAAACATCCACCTGGAGGGTGCGGAGAAAGCGTCGGTCAGTGACAGCAAGAAGGTTGTTGAGATCTGCACAAAGTACGCGCAGAAGGGCATGTTCAACATCTTCCTCGCCGTCTTCTTCTCTACCCTTGCGTTCGCTTTCATGGAGCCGTTCTTGTTTATCGGCTACCTGTTCTCGATTGCGATCTTCGGTCTGTATGAGGCCATCTTCATGGCCAATGCCGGCGGCGCCTGGGATAATGCCAAGAAAATCGTTGAGGTGGACATGAAACAGAAAGGCACACCTCTGCACGATGCAACCGTAATCGGAGACACGGTCGGCGATCCGTTCAAAGACACGTCGTCGGTGGCCATGAACCCGATTATCAAGTTCACGACATTGTTCGGGCTGCTTGCGGTCGAGCTTGCCGTGACGTTGACGGCGAACAATCCGATGCTGACCCGTGGGCTGGCAGTCGCATTCTTCCTGGTGTCGGTATTCTTCGTGCACAAATCGTTCTACGGCATGAGGATCGATTCGAAGGAAAGCAAGTAATTCCTGTCCATGATTCGAAGAAGGCGTCGCCTGGAAACAGGCGGCGTTTTCATTTGTGCATGAAAATGCACGCGCGATCAGATGCTGTGCAGGGCCGTTTGGTGATGCAGAGAGAAGAGCGGTTCGATTGACGAGGCAGGATCGAAAAATGGTTGTTGTGAGTGAAGTAGTCAATAGCTCGAAAGTTGATTACCGGTGGCTGCATTTTTCGGTGCACTTGAGCCGGTGAAGCGGGGCAAACTGCTAGGATTACTCCGCAAAACAATCGCTCTTTGTTTGTGATTTTCACTTGTGCGCATGCATCGCGCACGAAGTTTCTATGAGGCAGGATCATGCGGGTTCTCGGGTTGCGTTGTGCTTTGGTGTTGGTTGTGATTGCGGCGTCGGTGGCAGCGGTAGCGCAGAAGTTTCAGGAGCCGACGAAAGAAGAGCTGCAGATGACGTCGGATCCCAAGGCGCCGGGCGCGCCGGCGGAGTTTCTCTATCGTGAAGAGGTGACGGACAACGCGTATCACTTCATCAGCGAATACGCTCGCATCAAGGTGCTGACCGAAGCGGGGAAGGAGTGGGCCACCGTTGAAGTTCCTTACTCCGGTGCGGGAACACCGCCGATGATTGCAGGACGCACGATCCATGCGGACGGTACCGTGATACCGCTCGCGGGAAAGCCTGAAGATCTGCTGGTCACGAAGAGTTTCAGGAGACATCTACGGGCGAGAGTCTTCAATTTGCCGAGTGTCGAGGTGGGCAGCATCCTGGAGTACAAGTGGACGATGCCGATGGGCGAAGGGGAGATTGGCGGGGCATCGAGCGACATGCAGTCGTTCATGAATTCAGCGCTCGCCAGTTCTATTCCTTATTGGGATGTTCAGCAAGATATCTTCGTGCGCAAGGAGCGCTTTTACTACAATCCGCTGGGCGACCTGGAAAAGAACGTGACCGGTAATCAATCGGTGACTCACTATAACTCCGATGGTGAGATTGCAAGCTACCTGCTTTTTTCGGCACATTTGCCTGGAATAGGCCGTGTTCAGGTGAGTCCCAAGCCGGACTACACGCTGGAGATCCAGGACGTACCGGCTTTCGAGCATGAATCCGATGCGTTGCCTGAACTTGGCCGACGTTACGCGGTTCGGTTCTACTACACGCCATACCTGGCGGCCGATGTGTACTGGAACGACGAGAGCAAGCGCTGGGCAAAGACGATTGACAGGGCTGCGGAACCGACGGGGGACCTGAAGGCAGCAGCGGCGCAGATCGTGGGTGGTGCAACCACCGATCAGGAAAAGGCTGCGAAGATCTACGACGCGGTACAGTCGCTCGACAACACGGCATTTTCGCGGGCGCGGAGCGAGTCGGAGCGCGTGCAAATGGGGCTGCGCCGACAGGTGCGCAATGCGCAAGAGGTATGGGCGGAGAAGAGCGGCACGGCTAACGAAATTGCTACGCTTTACCTGGCTTTGGCGCGCGCCGCAGGATTGCAGGCCGATGCAGTGGTGGTTGCTGACCGCAGCGTTCGGGTCTTCGATCCCGGCTATTTATCTCTCGATCAGCTGACGGCCATCCTTGTCGTTCTGCATTTGAACGGCAACGAAATCTATGTCGATCCGGGAGAGCGGCTGCTGCCGTTCGGCCAGTTGAGTTGGGAACACGCGTTGAGCGGTGGGATTCGCGAGACGGGCGATGCCATGTCGCACTCTGCTATCACGCCGCCGAACAACACCAAGGATGCGATTACCGCGCATACGGCAGACCTGACGGTGGACGCGCAAGGAAGCGTCACTGGAACGGTAAAGGTCTTGATGAACGGGCCAGAAGCGCTGCACTGGAGACAAAGCAATCTCGAGACGGACGTGGCCCAAGTCAAACAGCAGTTGTCTGCATTGCTGAATGAAGTTCTTCCGCATGGAATCAACGCCGAGGTGATCGGGCTTCAAGGACTCGACACATCGGCCGGTTATGTTTCTGTCACGGCGAAGGTTTCTGGGTCGCTGGGCGCGATGAGCGGAAAGCGTATCGTGCTGCCGGGCTTTTTCTTTTCAACGGGCGCACATCCGACGTTTGTCGCGGAAGATCGTCGCGAGTCCCCGATCGATTTGCATTACGCGGAGCAGGAAATCGACGATGTTGTGTACCACTTGCCGACCGGCTATTCGGTGGAGAGTGCGCCACAAGCCGTGCAACTGCCATGGCCCGATCATGCAGTGCTGGTGGTGAAGATACAGCCGGGAGCAAGCACGATCGACATCAAGCACATCTTTGCGCGGGCGTTTGTTGTTCTGGACCCGAAGGAATATCCGGCGTTGCGCGATTACTACCAGAAGGTCGCGGCTACCGATCAGCAACAGGTCGTGTTGACGGAGTCGGCGGCCGGAAACTAGATCACCTCGGGGATTCGCAAGCCAGGAATCGGTTTTGCCCGGGCCACTGCCGGACCCGGCTCCATTTTGGTGGCGGCGAAGAGCCATTTGACGTGCTGCGGGATCCAGCGAGCGTATTTAGGTCCGCGTTGTCCACAACTCTCACAAGCAAAAGCGATTCTGCACCATTCCTGCTTCTTGAATGGTTTAGCGAAGCGGCATAGGCTTCGTGTGGACACAGATCGAGTGCCATCCTGTTGCCCAAGAAATTGGGCAATTCAAGAATCGAAGCCCGCGTCTGGAGCGGGGATTTGCGCTTTCCACAGCAGATTTGGCTGGGTTTAGCCAAGGCCTGATGGAAATGCGAGGAAAATACTAGATGTTGTGGTTTGTTGTTGACACGCCCCACAGACAGGGGTATTTTTTCAACTACGGCGTTGAACGGACTGTAAAGAAAACCCGGCGGTAGACCTCTGAGTCGAATCCGTCGAGGGCCGTAAAGTCACGGCCGCACACTCTCTCAAGCCCCGTTTTCGCGTTGCCAAGGATTCCCCCGTACCGGCCCCAGGGCTGGCGGAGGCAGGGTTTTTTCACTTGTTTTTTCTGACTGAGAGGATTTCCTAAATGAACGAAACTCATCTCCATACTGCTGCGACGACGCAGCAGGCTGCGGCCGACCACGAAGGTCTGAAAGTAGCGCGGCGTTTTTCGCGCGAGGGCGTTTCTGCCTATGACGAAGTGCAATGGGAGAAACGGACTGCGCTGATTACCGACCACAAGGGCAACACGATCTTCGAGCAGAAAGATGTCGAAGTGCCGATTGACTGGTCGATGACGGCCACCAATATTGTGGCCTCGAAGTATCTGCATGGGCAGCTTGACACGCCGGAGCGGGAGACGGGCGTTCGGCAGTTGGTCAGCCGCGTGTCGGAGACGATTCGCGACTGGGGTATGCAGGGTGGTTACTTCGCGTCGGAGAAGGAAGCGCAGACGTTTCACGACGAGCTCGCGGTGATGCTGCTGACGCAGCGTGTGGCGTTCAATTCGCCGGTATGGTTCAACGTGGGCTGCGACCGGCTGGAGCCGGAGGCGGACGGTGCGAGCTGGCACTGGGATGCGCCGTCGGGCGGCGTGGTGTTCGAGAAGACGGGCTATCGCAACCCGCAGTGTTCGGCGTGCTTCATCAATGCGGTGGACGATTCGTTGGACTCGATTCTGACGTTGGCCAAGACGGAAGGCATGCTGTTCAAGTGGGGCTCGGGAACGGGCACGAACCTGTCTTCGATTCGCGGTTCGATGGAACAGCTCTCGGGTGGCGGGCAGGCGTCTGGTCCGCTGAGTTTCATGCGCGGATTTGATGCCTTTGCCGGTGTAATCAAGTCGGGCGGCAAGACGCGTCGTGCGGCGAAGATGGTCATCCTCAATGTCGATCATCCGGACATCATGGATTTTATTGATTGCAAAGCCAAGGAAGAGGCGAAGGCTTTCACGCTGATCAAGGCGGGGTATGACGGATCGGGGCCGGATTCGGAAGCCTATTCGTCGATCTTCTTCCAGAACGCGAACAACTCGGTACGGGTGAGCGATGAGTTCATGCGAGCGTACGAGAGTGATGGCGAATTCCAGACCTACACGGTGAAGGGACGTCAGCCGGTAGGAACATTCAAAGCGCGCGACATCATGCGCAAGATCGCCGAGGCCACGTGGCTGTGCGGCGATCCCGGCATGCAGTTCGATACGACGATCAATCGTTGGCACACGTCGAAGAATACGGCGCGCATCAACGCCTCGAATCCATGCAGCGAATACATGTTTCTGGACAACTCGGCGTGCAACCTGGCGAGCTTCAACCTGTTGAAGTTTGTGGCGCCGTCGGGTGCGTTCGATATCACGGCGTATCGTCACGCAATCTCGGTGGTGATTACGGCTATGGAGATCCTGGTGGATAACTCCGGTTATCCGACGGAATCGATCTCGAAGAATTCGCATGACTATCGGCCGCTGGGACTGGGCTATGCGAACCTGGGCGCATTATTGATGGCGTTCGGGCTTCCGTATGACTCGGAAGCGGGACGTGATCTGGCTGCATCGTTGACGGCGATTATGTGCGGACAGGCGTATCTGCAATCAGCAATGATCGCAGCGCAGTGTCCGCCTCTGGGTGCGGCAACTCCGCTGGCAGCGCGCGTTGAGCGCACCGGTGGTGCGTGCCCCGGCTTCTATGTCAACCGTGAGCCTTTCCTCGACGTGGTCAGGATGCATCGTGCCGAGGTGAACAATATTGGCAGATCGAAGACGAGCGGCGAGCCGTTCATGGTGCCGCAGCTGGAAGCATTGATCGAAGCCAGCCGCGAGTGCTGGGACATGGCACTGATTTTCGGCGAGCGCTATGGGTATCGCAATTCGCAGACCACGGTGCTGGCGCCGACGGGCACGATCGGCTTCATGATGGATTGCGACACGACGGGCATCGAGCCGGACCTAGCGCTGGTGAAGTACAAGAAGCTGGTGGGCGGCGGCATGATCAAGATCGTGAACAACACGGTGCCGACGGCTCTGTTCAAGTTGGGCTACGACAACGATGAAGTGAATGCGATTGTGAGCTATATCGACGCGACGGGCACGATTGAGGGCGCGCCGGGCATCAAGCCAGAGCACCTGGCGGTGTTCGATTGCAGCTTCAAGCCTGCGAAGGGTACGCGGTCGATTCAATACATGGGCCACATCAAGATGATGGCGGCGACGCAGCCGTTCTTGTCGGGTGCGATCTCGAAGACGGTGAACCTGCCGCATGAGGCGACGGTGGAAGATGTTGCGGAGGCCTATGCCGAAAGCTGGCGCCGCGGCATCAAAGCGGTGGCCGTCTATCGTGATGGATCGAAGGGCACACAGCCGTTGAACACGAGTCTCGACGCGAAGAAGGAGCCATCGGCTCTGGATGCAGTCGGTGCACGGGTGATGACGCAGCTGATTGCCGGTCACGCAGCAGCCGAGAGCGATCTGAAGGCGCTTGAAGCGAAGGGCAACGAGAGGGTAGAGATTCCGGCCAAGCAGGTGGCAGCTGCAGCGAGTTCGTTCCAGAGGATGCTGGATGAGATCTCTGGTTCGGCGAATCTGCCGCTGTTGAATCCGGATCTGATGCGCGAGCCGGCGCAGGACCTGAACGCTCCGCCCCGCGCTGTGCGGCATCGTTTGCCGGAAGAGCGTGCGTCGGTAACGCACAAGTTCTCCATCGCAGGACACGAGGGCTACATTACTGTTGGGCTCTATCCGACGGGACAGCCGGGCGAGATCTTTATCAAGATGGCGAAGGAGGGTTCGACGGTGTCGGGCCTGATGGACGCCTTCGCGACATCGATTTCACTTGCTCTTCAACATGGTGTGCCGCCGCGCGTACTTTGCGAGAAGTTTGCCCACACGCGGTTTGAGCCTTCGGGCTGGACCGGGAATGAGCAGATTGGCTATGCGAAGAGCCTGATGGACTATATCTTCCGCTGGCTGAACATGCGGTTCCTCTCTGGTGAGCAGTTGACGTTGTTTGCGGGCCTCGCGCCGCACGCTGCGCCGCTGCCTGCTTCTCCGACGATTCTTGCCGAGAGCGAGTCGGAGGCGGGCCGTCTTCCTGAGGGGCAGCTGGAGAGAATTGCCGAAGAGGTTGCGCGTAAGCTGAGCCCGAGCGGGATGGGTTCGACGGTGGCGCCAAGCGGAGGCATTGCTGCTGAGGTGCATGCGGTTGCGTCTTCGGATTCGCCCACGCACGGTCCAAGTTTGCAGGACCGCGGTTTATATCATGCGGCTGATGCGATGCGCAGCATGTATGAGATGGGCGATGCGCCGAGTTGCTCGACCTGCGGCGCAATCATGGTGCGAAACGGAAGCTGCTACCGCTGCATGAGCTGCGGCTCGACGAGCGGATGCAGTTAAGGCAGCAAGAATCAAACTGAACGACGACGAAAAAGGGTCGCAACTTCGCGTTGCGGCCCTTCTTCTTTGTGGGTGATGTTTAGTGCGATTCAGACGCTGCGGCTTGAGCGTGGGTCTGTTTCTCGGGAAGGGCCCAGACAAAGAGAACTCCGCCGCTGCTGGTGAGAATGTATTGGCGGCCATCGAGTTCATAGCTGGTGGGCGAACTCTGCATGGGGGAGCCCAGGCCTGCGTGCCATAGAGTTTTGCCGCTGCTGGTTTCGAGGGCGAGTAGGTTGCCGTGGCCATCGCCGGTGATCGTGAGGCCAGAGTCTGTGGTCAAGACGCCCGCGCCGGAGCCGCCTTCTCCGACGTCGTGGGTCCAGCGGACTTTGCCTGTCTGGTAGTCGATGGCTTCGATCACGCCTTTGCCCCAGAGGCCATAGTCGGCGCCGGCCCAACCGTATGTGCCGTCTGCTGTCTTGGCGAAATAGACGCTGTAACTGGGGTGGGCATCCACGATGAACAGGCCGGAGGCCGGATCGAAGCTCGGTGAACGGTAGTTGGTGAGCCCACCTTCATCGGGTGCGATCAAGCGGCCGTCTGGAGCCGGTTCCTTGTTGGGATCTGGAATGGGGTGGCCCTGTTTGTCGACGCCGAGAGCCCAGTTGACCGGGCCATAGGGAACGGTGAGAAGGCTGGTGCCATTGGTGCGGTCGAGAACGAAGAAGTAGCCGTTGCGCGAGGTCTGCATGAGCATCTTGCGCGGCTCGCCGTGGAATTTTCCATCGACAAGAACAGGAGTTTCGACAGCGTCCCAGTCGTGTGTGTCGTGGGGAGAAACGGAGAAACCCCAGGCGAGCTTGCCCGTGTCGGGATTCACGGCCACGATGCTGCAGGTATAAAGGTCATCGCCGGGGCGCGGTTTGCCATTGAGCACCGGTGTTGGATTCCCCGTTCCCCAGTAAATGAGATTGAGTTGAGGATCGTAGGTACCGGTCATCCATGTCATGCCGCCGGTGGTTGCGTTGGGCGTGCCAGCGGGCGGAGTGGCATCCCATTGCCATTGTGCTGCTCCGGTGTCCGGATCGAAGGAACGCAAGAGGCCGGGCACGTTGTCGAGATCCCCGCCGACGCCGACGATCACATGGTTCTTGACGACGAGCGGAGCCATCGTGCTCCAGTAACCCTTGCTCACATCCGCGATGATCTTGTCCCACCGCACCGAGCCGTCTTTGGCATTAAGGGAAATCAAGTGTGCGTCGGGCGTGGCGAAAAAGAGCCAGCCTTTGAGCATCGCGACGCCGCGTTGGCCGATGTGTTCGCCCTTCGATGGCCGGTTGTAGTGCCAGATCATGTGACCAGAACGTGCATCGACGGCCCAGATATTGTCGGGCACGGTGAAGTAGATGACGCCATCGACGAGCAAAGGCGAGGACTTGATCTGTGCGGGTTGATTGGTCTGGAACGCCCATGCCAGGGAAAGGTCGCCCACATTCTGGGGCGTGATCTGCGTGAAGGAGACGTGGCGACGGCCGGAATAGTCTCCGTGATACATAGGCCAGGAGTCTGCAGGAGGATGAACCAGTTGATCATTTTCAAGATCCTGTGCCGCGGCCACGGACAGTGAAGCGAAGCCAGCGATGAGGGCGGCAAAGGAGAGGAGCAATCGGCTATTGTGAACCTTCATCAAAATAGAAACCTCAGGACGCCGCACTCGCTGATCAGCGCAGCGTCTGCAGATAGGCCATCAAGTTGTGGATGTCGTTGTCGGTGTATTTGCCGAAGAGGTCCACATGCCCTTCGACGGGCGCGTCGACCGTGAAATGAACTCGGCTAGCGGGCCACGAGCGATAGACTCCATTCGCGTCGCGGAGCGCCACGGTGAACTCGTCTCGATAGGCGAGAGTGCCCGAGACCTTTGTGCCTGACGGCTCCGTGACCGTGAGTCGGCTGGCAGCGTCGCGAGGATAGAGCATGCGTTCTTCTAGTTCGAGGCCTTCGTAGCGGGAGGCGACTCCAGCCAGGTCGCGACTGGGCGAATGGCACTTGTTGCATCCTCCAGCGCCGGAGAAGTAGCGCTTGCCTGCTTCCACGTTGCCGGTTTGCAGGTCGGCAACAGAAACGCCGCGCCGGCCGCCGGGACGCGCCACGGCATCGGCTTCACGTTCGTGGATGAAGGCGATGATGCTGCGAACCTCCTGTGCGGAAAGGTTGAACGCGGGCATCTTGTTGTCGGGACGGCCTTCGTGAATCACTTTCGTGATTGCATCGCCGGTGCGGTCAGTGCGGACGAGCCGCGACTCCGTCAGATCGGGACCGGTTTCGCCGCCCATCGCATCCCGGCCATGACAGAAAGCGCAGTTCTGTTGAAACAGGGCTTCGCCGGCGGCCGAGAGGCTGGTGTGCAGGCTTGCGGTTTCCGCACTCTGCGCCGGGGATTCTGCGGTCGCAAGGAAATGGATCAGAGCGGTCAACTCGCCGTCCTGCATGGTCGGGAAGCCGGGCATCCGGCCTTTGCCGACGTGGATCATGTCTGTGATCTTGTCGTTGGTCATGCGGCGCGAGAGGCCCTGCAGCGGCGGGAAGCCCGGAAGGTTGCCCTGTCGTTGATCGCCGTGACAAATGGCGCAATGCTGCGCATACGATTCTGCGCCTGGATCATGCGGAGCAGCAGGGGCAGCGGGAGGAACGTTCTCTGCCTGGTTGGCAGCGCGCGCTGGTCGTTCGATGTACGGAACCAAGAAACAACATGCAGCCGCGGCTGCGAGTAGAGATACGACTCGAAACCTCTTTGCCCTATTCAATGCGACAACCCCTGAGCTTTGATCTTGAAATTTTGGCAACCGACGCTTTGACTTCAGGTTGTGGCGTACTTAATCAGTTGCATGAAGCCGTAGTCCATGTGCAATTGCTGGTGGCAGTGCCACAACGTATCGCCGGGATTGTCGGCGACGAAGTCGACCGCGACGGTGTCGAGAGGCATGACGTTGATGACGTCTTTCCTGAGGCCGCTGAGATGTTTGTTGCCGATGCGCGTGACTTCGAAGGTGTGGCGGTGGAGATGGATTGGATGCTGATCGCCGCTGCCATTGCGAAAGACCAGGCGATATCGCTTGCCCGCGTGCACCGTCAAGGGTTCGATCTGCGGCCAGGATTTGTTGTTGATGGTCCAGGTATCGAACTGGGAGCCGCGCTGCTGGCCGATGTCGCGGAAGGTGAGCTCAAAGGACTCATCGGGTTCAGGCGCGGCGGATCCTCTTGCGAATTGCGTGTAATCCCATACGGATGGAGCAGGATCTTTCCATACCGGAGTGCTCGATTGGCCTGCGTACTCGATTACGACGCCGAGGCCCATCTGGCGCGCTTTTTCGATGGTCGAACCGAGAATCCAGACGCCGGGTGCATTCATCTCGACCAGAGCGTCGACGCGCTCGGCGACAGCCAGTGAAAGTGTCTCGACACTCGTGGGGTTCGGCACGGGGTTGCCATCCATGGCGAGAACGGTGAAGCGATGGCCAGGCAGTGCGAGCACGACATTTTCGGTGGCGCTTGCATTCAGCAGCCGCATCAGGATGCGCTGTCCCTGCTTGACGCGAATGGGATCGCCGGCACCCAGCATGCGGTCGTTGATGGTGGCGTATTTGTAGCCGACGTCGGAGCCGTTGGTGAGGGGCATGTTGGACGACTCGGCGCGCATGGTTTCTACCATCGGAACAAAAGACGGTTCCCAATGGTGAATGGCAAGATTCACTTCCATGTCGTAGTGCGGCATGGACTGATTGCCTTCGATGAGCAAGAAGCCGAATTGCCCGGTGTAGGTGCCCATCGCGAGATTGCCGTAGGCTCCGGCATGGGTGTGATACCAGCGCGTTCCGGAGGGTTTCGGGGTGAACGTGTAGCGGTGGGTCTCGCCGGCGGCAATCATCGGCGATCCTTCTTCCATGGCGCCGTCGTTGAGTGAATCGATGGCCAAACCGTGCCAATGCACGATGTCGGCGTCGCTCGCCGCGTTGGTGACATCGATGGTGACCGGAACGCCTTCACGAAGCCGCAGCAGAGGGCCTGGAACCTTGCCGTTGTAGGCAAGAGTTTTCACGCTGATCTTTGGCCCTATTTCGAGATTGCAGGTTTCAATGCGCAGCGCGTGGTCTGCTTTGCCGGATGGCTTTGTCTGCGCGCCCAGCGTGCGGCCGAGTGATTGACTGGCGAGCAACATCCCCGCGGATGCGAGGAAGTCTCTGCGGTTGATGCGATTTGACGCGTGAGATTTCAATCGGTTCTTCCCAAGAGTTTCGTTGTGACGATAGAAGGTGCGCCTGCGGAGGACACGCAACCATTTTCGTTGGACGAAGGCGCTGATGTAAACGTCTTCGTCCACGAAATGCATTTGACCTTGGAGTCAGGTCGAAGAGTTGAGACGCCCGCTTAGTGAGATCCTGCGGGCCGGGGGTGGCTCACCGTGCTTCCGTCGGTCATCCACAGCGTCCACTTGATGGCTTCGAAATACATCTTGCGGATATCGGGATCATCCCACGACTCTTCGGTATGCCCTAGAGTGGAGTAGAAAACGCGGCCTTTGCCATACATCTTGCTCCACGCCACGGCGAAATCGTGATCGTCCCGGTGAATGCGCGGATTGTTCTGATAGTCCAGCTTGGTGGGATCGAGGCTGAGGAGCACGTTGACCTTGTCGCGCGACCATGATTTGGGCTGGTAGATCTCGTCGTATTTGACGAATGCCTTGGGGAAGTGGCGGACCGCGGGAAAATCGGGATCTTCGTTGATGATGGGGGCGTTGAACGTCATCCAGGGATGTTGATCGAACCAGCCGCCGATCATCTCGCCGTATTCGGGCCAGGTGTAGTTGGTGTCCATTGCAGCGTGGATGCCGACGAAACCCTTGCCGTCCTCGTGGACGAAGGAGAGGATGTCCTTCTTCTGGTCGGCGTCGAGATCGAGTTCGCCGGTCGTGCTTGCAAAGACAATCACGTCGAAGTAATCGAGATTTTTCGCGTTGCGATGCCCCAGATCCTTTTTTGTGAGGAGCTCGGTATCGGTGCGCATCGTCGTGTCCCACAGGCCGCTTTCCTTGCCCATGTTGTAGATGGCGGCCATGGCATCGGGAACAGAATCATGCTCGAAGCCCTTGGTTTGGCCGATGACCAGAACGTGTTTCAGATGAATCTGCTTCGCGTGAGGAGGCGGAGGGGTAGCGCCCGGTGAGGTCTGTGCGGCTGTGCGCCGGGTCTGAGTGATGGAACCAACTGCAAGAAGTCCGTAGAAAAGGATGAGCAAACTTCGTCCAAGGCGCAAGGGAACTCCTTTTGACGTATCTGTGCTTTAGGTTGCCGATGCTGGCAGCGTCGGCACGCCTGATTGTTTGGTTCTGGTGGAAGGGATCTGTTCGAACTCAAGATCCAGGACTTTCTGGCTCGCGTGAAAGTCTAACGTGGCATCCGGCACGGCGCAACACCCGGCATAGTGGAGCGCGTTGCGCTTCAGCGCAGAGGAGCTGATTTCTCGGCTTGCTGCCGGGCCAGGCTGGATTGAAATCCAGGCGAAAAGGGGCTTGCTCGGTTGGAACTTGGAGCACCGTAAGCCAGGAGTTTCTAAGATCGTTCAAAGGACTGCGATGACCCGAAGGTAACCAAAATATAGCACTTTAGTGACTCTCGTCACGGTTGATTTGGGCGGTTGGGCGGATTCTGAGCATACAGCCGCAAGCCCGTATACCACTCAATCTCCCATCGTTGGGGGACCAATCACACTATTCATAAAAATAGGCTTGCTGGCGGATGCGGAGCTAGCATGGGGCCTTTTAGAGTACGTCTTATTCCTAAGATAGTTGAAGACCTGTGGAGAGGGCGCATCCCGGCGGTTTTGATTGCCGGGAGCCTTCTGGTCACCGGGTGCGGGGTGTATCCATCGAGCGGTTCGAGTGGCGCGCTGTTTGCCTCCCACCCAAGTGATGGGAGTGGAAGACAGGCCGTTTCTCCCTCAATCGCGGAACCGCCTGCGGCGGAACAAGCAGGGAACCAGAGCGCCCCAGGTGGGATATCTGACGAAACCTTGGAGACGAGATCGGGCCTGGAACTGGTCGGTCAGAGGGCCGAGAGCGCGCTGTCGGCGACGGTGGGAATTGACGCCGCGCAGACTGCGGCCGTAAACCCCAATGGACTGAGGATCAGCAACCATCTGGCGGTAAACATCAATTCGCTGGGTCGGTTGCGCGGTCACCTGTCGTTGCTGATGCCGAGTACCCTGACGTGCAAAGCAACGTCGCTTGTAGGCGGCGGAACAGACAACTGTACGGTCAGCCTCAATGGCATTTCTCTCGCGGGGACGTTAGTGAGTCTGACCAGCAGCAACGCTGCCGTGGTGGTGCCTGCAACGGTATCTGTCGCGAAGAATGCAACGAGCGCGACCTTCACGGCGAGCATTTCGGCTGTGTCCTCCGCTTCGACGGCGCTGGTGACAGCAGTGGCGAACGGCGGATCGGCCGCGGTGCAGCTACATTTGAACGCGTTAGTACCGACCCTGAGCGCGAGCACGAGCACAATCAATTTCGGCAACGTGAACATCGGGCAGACGGCAACGCAGTCCCTGACGCTGTCGTCGACGGGAACAGCGCCGGTAACGATTGCGGGGATCTCGATTGCCGGGTCGCTCTTTACTGTGTCTGGAGTTGCGACACCGCTTATCTTGAACCCGGGCCAGGCGGCTACTCTGTCAATTCAATTTACTTCTCCGCACGTGAGTTCGTTTACGGGTGTCGTGACGATTAGCAGCAACTCGTCGCAGGGAAGTCTTGTTGTGAATATGAGTGCTGCGGGGATAGCAGCGTCGGGCATCAGTGCGTTGTCGTGCACGGCCGCAACCATTGCAGGTGCCGGATCGGATGCCTGCACGGTGACCTTGACCTCGGTGGCACCCGCGGGCGGGTTGAGTGTGAACCTGGCGAGCAGCAGCTCTGCCGTTTCGGTTCCGGCGAGCGTAGCTGTGGCGGCAAACGCGACGACCGCCGGATTCACGGCGAACGCTGCGGCAGTTTCGTCTGCTCAAACCGCGACACTCACGGCGACGGCGAGCGGCACTTCGAAGACTTTTTCATTGCAACTATCGCCGGCCGGACAAGGCGCGCTGGGCGTGAACGCGACGTCGATCTCGTTTGGCAATGTCGTCATCAACGATGCGGCGACGCAGTCTGTCACGCTTTCGTCTACTGGGACGGCTGCGGTCACCGTGAGCTCGGCGATCGCGACCGGCACGGGTTTTAGTGTGTCGGGAGCGACATTTCCTTTGACGCTGAATGCAGGACAGACGGCAACGTTGAACGTGCAATTCGATCCCACTGCGACGGGCGCGGCTGCGGGGAAGTTGACGATCGCAAGCAATGCGTCAACAGGCGCGACGACCACCGTGAGCTTGAGTGGGACGGGCAGCCCGCACGAAGTGGAGTTGACGTGGAACGCGCCTTCGAGTTCAAGCGATCCGATCTCGGGCTATCGAGTCTACCGCGCGGCGACGGGCAGCTCCAGTTATCAGCTTCTGAATGGGGCACTCAATGCGCAGACAAGCTACATGGACAGCACGGGACAGAGCGGAGCGTCGTACCAGTATTACGTGACGTCGGTCGACGGATCTGGCCGGGAGAGCGTGCCGTCGAACACGATGAGTGTGGTGCTTCCGTGAGAGATGAGCTAGACGAAAAATAAATTAAACGAATAGATAGAGGCTCAACATGACGCAGTGGGCAGCAAATCGCTCATTGCGTCGCGTTGTTTGCGCGAAAGCCTGTGGAAAAGACGGAAGCTTCGCTTCCTTGGAAAACGCTGCGCGTTTCCCACTTTCCCACAGCTACGGCTACGGCTGGCAGTGTGAATGTTTTCCTTTACTGTTTACAAAAAAAGGAAAGGTCGGCTCTAGAACGGGATGTCGTCGTCGGAAATCTCGGCCTGCTGGGCGAAGTCGTCGCCTCCGGAGGCGGGACGCTGGTCGTAGCTCGATGAGCTTCCCGCGCTGCGGCTGTGCCCTCCGCCGCCGCCTTCTTCGCGGCCGGAAAGCAGCGAGAGGTCGTTGACGATGATCTCGGTTCGATAGCGCTTTGCGCCCGTTTCTTTGTCGTCCCAGCTACGCGTCTGGATCTTGCCCTCCAGGTAGAGCTTGGAGCCCTTCTTCACGTAGTCGCGCACGATCTCAGCCAGCCGGGTGAAAGCAACCAGGTTGTGCCATTCGGTGCGATCCTGCCAGTTGCCCTGCGCATCCTTCTGCCGATCGCTGGTGGCCAAGGTGAAGTTAGCGACGAGCGTGCCGCCGCCGGTCGAGCGGATTTCGGGATCTTTACCCACATTACCCAACAGGAAGACTTTATTGACTGATTTCGCCATATCGAACTCTCTTCTGTCCTCTGCTCATTATGACTGTCGTTGCCAATTTGAGCTGTCACAAACCGCCACCCCCTGCTTATTCGGACCGTCGGCGGGGAATGCTAATTCCTGGCGTCAGAACCGAGGAAGGGGCACAGTTCGCTAAGGCAGCGAACTCTGCAGAGGACTCCTTTCTTTGGATTCCATGCTGTCTGGAAGAGTATAAATCTTGCTACTGAGAACCCGCTGCGATCCGGTACCAACCCCTTGACGGTTACCCTCCTGGGAGACTGAACCCCCGTCCGTCTGCCGTTCCCTGAAGACCAGCAAAGCGAATCCTAAGCACGGCCACGTGTGTCGCATTTCCGTCTTAGGAGACAAGAATGGTACGCAAGATTGGTCAACTTATTCGCCGCGGCCCCAGCACCTGGCTGGTATGCATCTACGTTGGTCGCGACTCTGAACCCAGGGATGCAAGTAGTACTTGGTCAAATTCATTCATGGCGGGCTGCGTCCCCGCACAGGCCACCTCAACCGCAAGCTCGCGGAGCGGGACCTCGGTCGCAACATCCGTTCTTCCCGACAAAACCGTTGGTCAGTATCTCGATCACTGGCTCAACATCTGTGCCCGACCACGCTTGCGAGCCAAAGTCTTCCGCGATCAGGCGGGCCCGCTGGCACGGTGCGTCCGTATCTGGGTTTGCGATCGTCTGGGGAGCGAGCGGGGGGATATGGGCAGTGTGGTGGTCGAGGGTCGCTACTCCACGTGAAGAAATGAGCCGAGAAAGCACGTCAGATCACGATCGTGATCGAACGCCTCAATCTCTGAATCGCTCTGCCTGAGAGTGGCCAGACCAGTACCCAGTTCGTGCGAAACGCAATCATAGAGAACTGACCGTAGAGCCCGGTTGCACGGGACTGGACGTATTTGTGAACAGGCAAGCGAGTGCTTTTCATCGTCGATCACTTCGAATTCCTCTCTGCGAAGCGTGCCTGCATAGGCGTCATTTCTGGCATATGAAATAAATTCGACGTTCTTTGTAACAGATTGCCCATCTCGTGACTTTATTCCTGTGAAAGCACCAACCAAGGACATTTGACCCAATGAGTTCAAGTCTTTATCGATTTCTGGGCCTTTTTTTCCTGTGTTCGATGGGGAGATGGATCGCAGGCGCGCAGGAACCTTTGACGCTGCGGCAAGCTATCGAGGCGTCCATGGGACAAAGCCCCGAGGCAGCAATTGCGCGTGCCGGCACTATGGATGCAAACGCTGCGGCCAGCCAGGCGCGCACAATGCTCCTGCCTCAACTTGGCTTTACTCAGGACATCTCGCGTGGTAACGATCCGGTGTATGTGTTCGGAACGCGGCTCAGGCAGAGGCAATTCACGCAGGCCGACTTTGCTCTGAACGCTCTGAATTTTCCTCCGCCGATTGGCAATTTCTCGACGCGCTTCTCGGGGCAGTGGCAGGCATTCGATTCGTTCAAGACGCAAAAGGAAATTCACCGTGCCGACCTTTTCAAGCAGAGCGCGAACTCATCCGCTGGAGCGATGGATCAGCAAATTGTGTTTCATGTTGTCGCGGCATACCAGCAAGTGCTCTATGCGCAACGGACAATTGCTGTAGCCCAGCATGAGCAGGAGACGGCGGCTGCGCTGCTCGCTTCAGTGGACGAGCATGTGAGGGCAGGTCTTGCGGTCGAGTCGGACCGGATGTCGGCCGAAGTCAATGCGGCCGCGCGTAAAGAGGAGTTGATTGCGGCCCAGGGGGACCTGGAACTGGCATGGGCGACGTTGCGCGAGGCAATGGGCGCGCCGGAACTCAAGGCAACCGATCTGAAGCCGATGGAACCGCATGCATTTCCGCTGGGCGCGCTCGAAGAGGAGATCGCAACAGCCCAGAAGACCCGTCCTGATCTGATGGCACTCGTACAGGCGCAATCGGCGCAGGTCTCAGCGGTGGGAGCGGCAAAATCCGATTTCGGGCCACGCGTGAGCGCATACGGGAACTGGGAAGAGGATCGCACGTCATTCGCCGGCTCCGGCGGTAACAACTGGGTGGCCGGCGTTCAAATCAGCATGGACATTCTACCGTTCACCAAGCGCGCGCAACTGGCGCGGGAGAGCGCGGCCAAGCAGAAAATTGACGCGCAGGTGGCTGCGACCGGGCAGCATTTACGGCTCGAAGTGAGCCAGGCGCACATTCGCCAGCAGACTGCCGCGCTGCAGTTGGAAACGGCGCGAGCGGCGACGGAGCAATCTGCGGAAAGCCTGCGCATCCTGAAAAATCGTTATGATGCCGGCCTCGCGACAATCACCGATCTGCTGCGGGCCGAGGATGCGGAGCGGCAAAGCCAATCCAACTACTGGCATGCCGTGTACGGAAGTGTCATGGCCTATAGCGAACTTTTATACGCCACCGGGACTCTGACACCCGATGCCGCGGAGGAACTGCAATGAAGAGTGTTTTGTGGGCGAGTGTGCTTGCCGCGTCTGCGACGATGATTGCCGGCTGCCATGATGGCGAACCTGCCGTAATGCCAGGGACTGTACAAACCATGCAGGCGCAGATTGTTGAAAGCCAGCAACAGCGATTGCCTGTGGCCATTCAATCCACCGGAACGGTTCGCTCCAGAGAAACCGCTGTCGTTTCGGCACAGGTGATGGGCCGCATCCAGCAAGTGCTGGTGCACGAGGGAGACAATGTTCGCGCCGGGCAAACTCTGGTGGTGCTCGACGTCGCGACATTGCGAGCCCAGGTGGATCAGGCGCAGGCCGGAGTAAAGGCCGCCGAGAATGCGCAGGCCGCCGCGCAGACCAACTCCGCATTGGCAGCGAGCACCCTGGCCCGATATAAGCAGCTCGAATCGCAAAAGAGCGTAAGTCCGCAGGAGATGGACGAAGTGTCGCAGCGAGCCGAAGCCGCGGCCGCGGGTGTAGAGGCTTTGCGAGCGCAAGCCGATGCGGCGCGCGCCCAGGAAAGTAGCGCGCGCACAATGCTCGGGTACACGCGCCTGGTTGCCCCATTCGCCGGCGTCGTGACAGCACGGATGGCCGACCCCGGAACGATGGCCGCGCCCGGCGTGGCCTTGCTTCAGGTCGATCAAGCCGCGGCATTGCAACTTCAAGCCACGGTCGATCAGTCGGTGATCGACGTGGTTCACAAAGGGATGAAAGTAAAGGTGGCGATTGAGGGCGGGGCGCCGACGAGCCTGGCAGGGACCGTTGCCGAAATTGTTCCAGCGGCCGATCTATCAAGTCACGGTTTTCTCGTAAAGATCGACTTGCCTCCTTCCAACCAAATGCGCGCGGGCATGTATGGAACGGCTGAGTTCCCCAATGGAGAAAAGCAAGCGATCCTCATTCCGCGCTCCACTGTTGTCGCACGTGGCTCGCTTAACTGTGTGTATGTGCTCGACGACCATGACATCGCGCAACTGCGATCCATCACTCTGGGCGCGGCACAGGGCAATTTCGTCGAAGTCCTGTCGGGTGTCTCCGCCGGCGAGAAACTCGTCGATGCGCCTTCAGACCGCGAACTGGCCGGGAAGCGCATCGAGAACAGCAATGGGGCCCGGCCATGAAGAAGGACCTTGGGATTGCCGGGCGGCTGGCACGCACGTTTATTAACTCGAAGCTGACGCTGCTCTTCATTGCCGCGTCGCTCGCGGTCGGAATCTTTGCGGTCGCCATCATTCCTCGCGAAGAGGAGCCGCAGATTCTCGTTCCCATGCTGGACATTGCCACCGCGATGCCGGGCGCCTCCCCCGCCGAAGTTGAGGAGCGCGTGACGCTGCCTATCGAGAACCTGGTCCACCAAATTTCAGGCGTCGAATACGTGTACTCCACGTCCGCGCCTGGGCAGAGCCTGGTGATCGTGCGCTTTCTTGTCGGCACGTCGCAGGAAGACGCGCTCATCAAGATCTATAGCAAGCTCTACTCGAACTTCGATCGCATGCCGCCGGGCGTTTCGCAGCCGTTGATCAAAGCTCGTTCGATCGACGATGTTCCCATTCTCGCGATGACGCTGTGGGGCAAGCACTACGACGGCTATCAGTTACGTGCCTTGGCGGAAGAGATGCAACACAGCTTCGCGCAGATTGGCGACGTATCGGAGACGACGATCATCGGTGGGCTCCCGCGCACCATGCGCGTCATCCTCAGCACGGAAAAGCTGAGTGCCTACGGTTTATCGCCCATGGCGATTGTCGGACATCTCCAAGCTGCAAATGCCAGCGTACAGGCGGGAAGCTTCTCTGAAAACGACCAGGAAGTCCGCGTCGATGCCGGCAACCTGCTCACTCGCCGCGAGGATCTGGAGTCGGTCGTTGTGGGCGTCGTTCGAGGACATCCGGTGTATTTGCGTGATGTAGCCAGCAAGATCGTAGAGGGCGCCGCGGACGCTTCAGACTATGTGGTCTATGGTACGACGAACGTGAGCGCCAGCGCGCAGCAGGGAGCGCGCCAATATCCGGCCGCGACGATTACCGTGGCCAAACGCAAGGGAACCAACGCGACTGATATTGCAAATGCGGTGCTCAAGCGCATGCACGAGATGCAAGGCGTAACCATTCCCAACGATGTGACCGTGACAACCACGCGGAATTATGGAGAGACGGCAAAGGATAAGTCGGACGAACTTCTGGAGCACTTGTTGCTGGCGACGTTATCTGTGACTCTTCTGGTTGCGCTGTTCCTAGGTTGGCGCGAGTCGGGCGTCGTTCTGCTGGCCATTCCGGTTACGCTGGCGCTGACCATGTCAGTGTTCTTCTTCCTGGGCTACACCATCAACCGCGTCACGCTTTTCGCTTTGATCTTCTCAATTGGCATTCTCGTGGACGACGCCATCGTCGTGGTCGAGAACATGGTGCGGCACTTTCGGCTGCCGGAAAATCATGGCCGACCGATGAGCACCGTTGCTGTAGAAGCAGTGGCCGAGGTGGGAAACCCCACAATTCTTGCAACCTTTGCAGTGATTGCCGCGGTATTGCCGATGGCCTTTGTGCGCGGGTTGATGGGCCCCTACATGCGGCCTATACCCGTGGGCGCTTCGGCGGCCATGCTCTTCTCGCTGATGGTTGCATTTGTGGTTTCTCCATGGGCCGCGCTTCGCCTGTTAGGCAAGCATCTTCAAGGAGCGAAACTGCTGGAACCGGAGACTGAGAACTGGCGAACCAGGCTTTATCGCCGCATCATGACGCCGCTGATCCGATCTTCGCGCAATCGCTTTCTGTTTTTCATTGGCGTGGCAATGTTGCTTGTGCTCTCGATCGCTCTGGTGCCGCTCGGACTCGTCAAAGTGAAAATGCTGCCGTTTGACAACAAGAGTGAACTGCAGGTGGTGATCAATATGCCCGATGGCACGCCTCTCGAACAAACGGCGCGCGTTGCCCAGGCGCTAGGCGATGAACTTTCCCGGCAACCGGACGTGCTGAACTACCAGACTTATACAGGTACATCGGGCCCCTATAACTTCAATGGGCTGGTGCGTCACTACTATATGCGCCGCCAGTCGAATCAGGCAGACATCCAGGTGAACCTGCTGCCGGCGAAGCAGCGTAATGTGCAAAGTCACGCCATCGCCAAGCGACTTCGTCCATTGCTCGACGCAATTGGCAACGCATATGGTGCACGAATTCAGGTCAGCGAAGTTCCGCCTGGACCGCCAGTGATCCAGACTCTGGTCGCAGAGGTTTACGGTCCCGATCTCGATGGCCAGACTCAAGTCGCGCAGCAGATCAAGTCGATCTTCCAACACACTCTAGGTGTAGTGGACACCGACTGGTACGTTGAAGACCCTCAACCTAGGCTCTCAATCCGTGTGGATGAGGTGAAGGCCGCGCAACATGGCATCGCAGTTTCTGACGTGGCTCATGCGTTGGCACTGGCCATCTCCGGAACCACGGTCGGCCTGCTCCACGATAAAGCCTCAAGGGAGCCTGTACCCGCGATTGTCGAACTTGACCGCGCGGATCGCTCCTCAGAACAGGCGCTTGACAACATTCGCCTGCCGAGCGCGGACGGCGGCATGGTCTCGTTGCGGGAACTCGTGATCGTCGAGCACAGGACCATCGAGCGCAGCATCTATCACAAGAACCTGCGGCGCGTGGTCTATGTCACCGGCGACGTGGCTGGAGCGGTTGAAAGCCCGGTCTACGCCATCCTGAACATGAACAAGGAACTCGATCATCTCACCCTGCCCGCAGGATATACGCTGACCCGTTACAACGCATCGATGCCGGACTCGACCGATCACTACTCTATGAAGTGGGATGGCGAGTGGCACATCACGATTGAGGTCTTCCGCGATATGGGGCTGGCGTTCGCCGCGGTACTGGTACTTATTTATGTGCTGGTAGTGGGCTGGTTCCGCTCATTCATCGTGCCGTTGATCATCATGGCGCCGATTCCGCTGACCCTGGTTGGAATTATGCCGGCGCACGCAATCATGGGCGCTTTCTTCACTGCAACCTCAATGATCGGCTTCATTGCCGGAGCGGGGATCATCGTCCGGAATTCGATCATCCTCGTCGACTTCATCGAACTCAGGATCCGCGAGGGCATGCCGCTGGCCGAAGCTGTGATTGATGCCGGCGCAACACGCTTCCGTCCCATGCTCTTAACGGCGGCAGCGGTCGTGGTTGGTGCAAGCGTGATTCTCACCGATCCGATTTTTCAGGGACTTGCGCTATCGCTGATTGCGGGTGCTGTGGCGTCGACGTTTCTTTCCTGGCCCACTATTCCCGTGCTCTATTTCATGGTTCACTCCGGGCACCATTCTGGGACCGGTCCTCAAGCTGAAGCCGAAGAAGGAGAATCCCTATGACAGTCGAACGCGGTGTGCGCCTGATGGGAGGGGCGATGGTGTTGATATCGTTGCTGCTCGCGCATTTTGTATCACTCTATTGGCTCTGGCTGACTGCATTTGTGGGGCTCAACCTGCTGCAGTCTGCCTTTACGAACTGGTGCCCGGCTATGTTGATGCTGCGCGCCGCCGGTTTGAAGGACGCCAAATGACGATCCAAAAGGGTATTCCTCGGTCGGCTCGGCCGCGGCATATTCGGTGGGAGCGGATCAAGGATGAGGTATATCGGCAGATGTTTCGGCTGGAAGAACGCCGTCCTGGCGCCGAGATGGGCCTCGCTTTGGCGTTGTTGCGCGCATGGCTGGCCCTTGATTCAAAGCCAGCAAGCGACGAAGAACGAGATTGGCTGAAGAAGATATCCTCAATCTGCCTGGAAATGATGGAGGCAGCGCTGCACGCGGGCGGCACTGCGCATTCGTATACATAGTGAGTTATTTCGGAATGTATTGCGAACTGACGCTGCGGACCTTCAGGGAGATCAGCAAGCGCATACGAACACGGGAATATACTGATATTGAATCCGATGAACCCATGTAATGCGACCCGAACTGATACAAGCCACAGATTTGTTGCGCCTCAACACTCCTGAATCTGTTGAAGAGGCGATCGGCTTGCTTCAGAATACGGTTTATTCCTTCAGTATGAAGGTCTGCGGGCATCCTGAAGATGCGGAAGACACCATGCAGGAAGTGCTCTTCCGTTCTCTCAAGTACCTGGCCAAAATCAGAGATCCGCAGCAACTGGCCGTCTGGCTTTACACCGTCACCAGAAATCGCTGCTGGCGCATGCGCCGCAAACCTACCCATGCTCCGACGAAGATGCTCTCGCTCGACGAGTTGATGCCGAGCGATGAAGAATTGGGTTTATTGCTTCAGGATGCAGGAAAAGGCCCGGAATTGAGCCTGCTCCAGAACGAGCAGCATCATCTGCTGCATCAGGCGATCCTGCGCATTCCGGCGCCCTTGCGCATTGTTCTCGTGCTCCACGACACAGAGGAATTGAGCACCGAACAGGTGGCGCAGATTCTTCAACTCGAGCAGGGGACGGTCAGGATTCGGCTGCATCGTGCACGGTTAAGTGTCCGCAAGGAGATGGCTCAACTCCTCAATGGCAATGCCGGAAACCTGGAAACGCCACGACCCTCGCCGGCGAAATCCAGAGGCGCACGATCCAGGAAGAGCGGCCGGCGGCCCGATGATTGCCGTGACCTGTTCGCCAACCTCTCTGAATATCTGGATGGCAGAGTGGAGACGGTTGCGTGCGACCAGATGAGAGGACATATTGAGGCTTGCCCCTCCTGCGTGGCATTTCTGCGGGACCTGCGTGCTGCCATCGATCGCTGTCGCTCACTTGAGTTTCCTTGTAACCCGGCAGTCGCTCCTCGACTGCGCGCGATTTTGACTCGAGAATACCTGCGGATGCTGGGTCTGCCTGCCGCGAAATAAATATTGGAGATTCTGTAACGAATTGCTTCTTTCGTGACTTTCTTCTATTGAAAAGGAGAAACGCGATGGAAGTAAGGATCACGCACCTTGATCAGGTTAAATTCGCAATTCATTCCCGGTCTCATTCCATCTTTTGCGACCAGCCAGCGGAAAATGGAGGCCAAGATAGCGGCATGACACCCCCTGAGCTTTTGCTCGCGTCCTTGGGTTCCTGCGCAGCCTTTTACGCCGTGCAATACCTGAAGACCCGCAATCTCGACGATCATGGCGTAGAGGTCTCCGTAACCGCCGAAAAGCTGAAACAGCCTGCCCGGCTCGGCAATTTTTGCATTCATGTTGCGTGTCCCGCGTTTTTGACGGAAGACCAGACGGAGGGACTTACCCGCTCTGTCCACCATTGCCTTGTTCACAACACACTCCTCAATCCGCCGGAGATCAAGATCGAGTTGGCCGTGGGCGAGGCGGTGCAAGAGCTGACATGACCGTTAATGTCGCTCGCAAAGGGAGGTAACAGAGTGTAGGCGCATTCCCGTGCTCTATTACTCCGCTCGGATAAACTCTATTTTGGTTTTATCTGCAAGTGAGTCTTCTCAGATAGCTGCCGCCGATTTTGATCTACCGGCGGGTAACTAGCGGGTCCGCGGGCGACGACGAGACTAGCCGTCATCCTGAGGCTCTAGGACCACCTCTCAAGCGGTCCCAGAGCGTGGATGCCCAATCGTGCGCACACATGCGCTCGGCCACTGCTCCGCTTCGATAGGGCCAAACGGATCAGCAATGCTCTTTCCACCCAGCAGCGATAGGTTCCCGTCGCTAGTCCTTCTCATTTTGACTAAGATCCCACCCACCAGTTATAGGTTGGGACGTTCCTCCTCCGACGGTGTTCGTGAAGGTCTGGAACGAGCCCACTGTAACGGGCATGGCTATGAAGCTGGCCGTTACACCCGCCTCTGTAGAATTCGCGGTTCCGCAGAACAGGCGCACCGTATCCGTGGTGAGCGAACTCGGAATGGTGATGGTGCCCAAAATAGGCACATTCGTCGCATCCAGCAGGTTCACCTCGCCTGACGCGAGAGCGTTGCCCGTCCCAGAGACCTTGGCGTCGTCAAACAGACTGCAATTCAGCGTGTCGCTCGTTCCGTGCGGCCCATTCGCCACGGCATGGAGAAGGTAGGCGCCCGGCGGAAGCGTGATATCGGCGATGTCGGTCCCTGAGTTGCCGCTGCCCGTAATTACACCACCAGAGAAAATGGCGCCATACAAGGTTGGAGGCAATGTAGGTCCTGGCTGTCCCGAGGGTCCCGTTGCCCCTGTCGCACCGGTTGGTCCGGTTTGACCTATTGCGCCTGTTGCTCCTATCGCACCGGCTGCCCCCGTTGGCCCCTGTGGGCCGATCGGCCCCTGCGGCCCGACCGCACCGAGAGTGACGTCCGCCGCCGCGAAGGTTACGCCGGAGGTTACGGTGAGCATGTAAGTGCCCGGTGCGGTGACCGATCCGAGGCTGGCAACAACGCTTGTGGCGGTGAAAGAACTAACACTCAAATTTGTCCCGCCAAGATAAACCGTGGGCTTGACTCTGGTATTGAATCCGCTGCCGGTAATCGTGATCATGTTGGTGCTGGTATTTACCTTGGCGTTGGAGATGATTGAGAAGAGCTGCGCTTTCGCTGGCAGTGCAAAGGCGACGAGCAAGAACGCTAGCAGTGTGATCGGCGAGAAAACCCAGGAAATGAGACGATTCATATTCATCCTTTCAGGAATTCGTTGAGTGAATCTTTCGAACAAACCGGACAGTCAGCATGTCCACTGGCGTTTACCTTGGAGTCATAGACAACCTAAAAGTCAGTTTGAATTTTGCTCTGGCTAAACTGCGAGTCGTGTATCGGCCATTGCCTGCCGGTCAGTCGCAGACGATCTTCTCTTTTCCCATGCTAAGAATTGTCTTTTCTCGAAGAGCCGGCTGAAAGTGTCCATAAACAATGCCGTGAGTATCGGTGTCTTCTCCATCGTTCCCTGGCTCTCCAGTCACCGAAACGATCAGTGTGCCATCGGAGTTATAGAAAGTGTCCTGTGATCGGTGATTGACATAGGCATGCACTTTGTGGAATCCGGAAAGATGGGATGCATACCAGGAGTCGGTCGTGTTCACTGTCGAATCGTAGACAACGTAGAAGTCAACCTGCATTTTGCTCTTGCAAATTTGCGAGTCAGGCAGTCTGGTCGGCTCATTGCCGAGGTGTAGCCGAGAGTCGGTGGCCGGATACAGTGGAAGGCCCGTCAAGGGATCCGTGGTAAGCGTCTTCGCGCCTGCGAGCGTGGTGAAACTCAAGATCAGAGTGCCTGTAAGCCTTGAAATCTTCTTCATTGTGCTTCCCTTCTTGTAACTGAAGTCTTTCTCAAACTCGATCTGACGTTCTACTCGCGGGTGAGTTCGACGCGGCGGTTGCGTGCACGGCCTTCGAGCGTGTCATTGGTGTCGATCGGGCTTGATGCGCCGTAGCCATTGGTGGAAAGGCGGTCGGGGGCTATGTGGTAGCGGGTCACGAGAGTCTGCTTTACCGCAGCGGCGCGGCGCTTGGACAAGTCAAGGTTGTACGCGTCGCCGCCTATGTTATCGGTGTGGCCGCTAACGGTCAGCTTCCAGCTGGGGTTATCTGTCATTGCCTGCACGATCTGTTTCAGCACCGGCTCGGATTCAGGTTTAATCGTGTCCTTATTGAAGTCGAAGTAGATGCCGTAGGTGATGGCACGCTTCTCTTCGGTCAGCTGTTTTTCGACCAGGTTGACCGGGTGCGCAGTTTTGTGCTCGATTTTTACGACCTCGATTCTGAAGTTTCCATCGTGAAGAGCCGGATCCTTCAACTTCATCAGCAGCACGAGCGGGTTGAACGGATCGTCGATGACATAGAAATCGGCAGCGGTGTGCAATGGACGATCCTTTTGAGGCCTCGGATCTTTCCCGTGAATATCCATCGTGCCTGCGAGGTGAATTGCAGGTAAGTTGACCCGTTGGTCGTTCACGATCATAGGATAGGAAACGTCGTCCGGTTCGACCCGCGCGAGTATGCCTTCCTCGTAGTTGGGCTTTATATCGTTTCCGATTGTTGTGACATCGAAGTAACGAAGCGTAGTCTTGCCATTTTGCTTCACCTCATTGAAGGATTGACTTGATAGACGGAGTCGGGTCACACCGTGAATCAAGTGCGGCATGTGCAGGGTTGTGACGGTTACGTAGTTATTGGCAGATGCGAGGTCGGCATAGCAGACGGTATCCGCATAGGTGGACTCAGGCCATTGATGCCCATCGTCGTCTTTGTAAGCTTCCGTTTTCTCTTCCTCGGTGAAGGAAGTTGGCGTAGTTACGTTCACCGAGTTCCGGCTCTCCACATCGCCGTTCTTCATACCCCATGCAGTGGTGATCACTGTTCCAGCTTGAAGCGGAATCCTGGCCGCTCCCTGGGAAGGAAGCGAAGCATCAGGGCACGGCTGTACCGGTGTCGTGTCGTTGATGCTTTCGACATGGTCACCCTCATCCTCTCCCCCGCCAAGAATCTTTGTCAGTCCGTCAAGTATTCCCGCTGCGTTGTCTGAGGGGCTGGCGGGCGGGGAACTCGGCTTGCTCTCGCTGGGACTCGCGTCCGGTTGCTCACCTGGCTTTGATGAGCCGGGAGATGTGTCGTGCAAGAATGCAGTGGCCTTCTGCTTCACCTTGTATCCCGCATACACCAGACCACCGATGCCGACCGCCGCAAGTAGCGCAAGCACCGCCAGCAAGATGAGGACGGTAGGCATGCAGCTGCTTTTTGTGTTCGCCGAAATCTGTTGCGGCGGAACAACGGGATTGCTTGGCCATGACGACGCCGCAGTTGGCTGCGGCGAGGCGGGCGCTGCCGTTTCAGTTGGCACTTGGGACGCGGTGGGTTGTGCTCTGCCCTCGACCGGCGCGCCGCAGCGAGTGCAGAACTGTACGCCCGCTTCGAGTTCGCAGCCGCATTTTGTGCAAAAGGTCATCATCGTCAACCTGCGCCTTTGGGCGTGGCGCACCCCTCTGGAATTTGGGTTACGTGTTGCCAGAGCTGTCGGGTTGGTCCTCTCATGAACGTTCCCGACGGATCAACTTTCTTCGAGGTAAATGGCGACAGGAAGATGTTGATGGCGTCTGTGACCCACTTGGGAATTGAATACCCGACTCCAGTGTCGAGGTCGATTTCAATCGTTCCCTGTCGGCACGCAAAGGCGATGTTCGGTGCCTTGAGCGCGGTGCCTGAAAACCGGAAGGCCATGTAGACACCGGCATTAAATCCAAATGCGCCAATGCCAACCATGGTCCGTACGTCGAATCCCATGACAACCGAATTGATTCCGACTGAGATTCCTTCTACGGAGTTTCCAATATCGGTCTTCGTGGTTATGTTGGGGTTAAAAGTGAGACGCCATTTTTTTGCCCAGTATCCGGCATCCATCCCTGCACCGAATGAATATTCGCCCTCTGCATTTAATACGGAGGTTTTAGCGCTGAAAGCGGTTTCGATCAAAAGCGATGAATTGAATGAGAGAGACAAGGGAGCCGGTCCGCCAAGAGGAATGGAGAGGTCGATTGGCAGCCAAAGCTTCTTATGGAAATTGGCCTTGAAGTCCTGGGCGGCGGACGCGTTGAGATGAAGTTTGATGCCGACATTGCCGTTCAGGCGGATGCCGCAATCCTGCACGCCATCCTTGATGTGCAGAAAGAAGCTGACCCCGGAGTTGCGAAGCGTCATATAGCCGGAAGCGCGGAGTTTGAGACCATCCTTGTCGTAGTCGTACTCCACACCGACGCCGCCGTCGCTGCCAGCCATAGGGATTGCCCTGCCACCGGCGAGACTGACAAGCGGCAGCTGCCCCAGGAGCTTAGGCGGATCGAAAGGCTGCAACGGAATTTGCAGGGGCTGGATTCCGCTTACTCCGGCCGCTCCCGGCATCTGAAGATAGTGCCCGCTTGCGCGCACTATCCTCGCTCCGCCGAAATGTAATCTCATGCCGCCAGAGGAAGTCCGTTGCTCATGGGTTCTAGTCGAAGACCAGCGGCTGCCTATGTGGTAGTAGGAGTCGCGATGACCATCCGCAAATGAGCGAACCATAGTTGCGGGTGTCCACTTGCCAGCACGCGAGACTCGGGAAAGCACCATGCGCTCGTCCATATGGTCGGGCGACGGCTGCCTGTTGAAGCTGGTTTTCGGCTGGTCGGGGTCGGGTGGCTGCGGGTAGTCCGGCGCTACATACGAAATCATGTTATTCAGGTCGATCTTCTCATTCATCTGAAAATTCCCGTTCCGAATGACGTCGGTGAGTTGAACGGGGCCGAGAATGACCTTGACGCTATCTCCCTGACGGTTGAGGCTCAGCACGCGGCCAACGGCGCGGCCCGTCGCGAAGACAATTTTGCCCTCCTGGAAATCGCTTACCTGAGGTGCGTTGGCATCAAAAGTCCAGGTCAGGCCATCGCTGGCAACGGACTTGATCGCCTTGTCCCCATTCTCCATAAGGATGATGTCGGGCTGGTACTCGACCGATGGATCGCGCTTGGGAGCGACTCCAAATTTGACTTGGGATTCGGAAAGTGTATGCGGATCAACAGTGTGAACGACGGTTGCCCCGGGATGCAGCTTGGGGTCGAAGATGTCGATGTTTTCGTTGCTGTTTGAACTGGCGGCGGGACTCGACGCGCCCTCTGGGTGTTCATTGCTGGGTGACGCCGCATGTTTGCATCCGCCCAGCAACAGCAGACATGCCACCACCGCGCGCAGAATTGGCTTAGCCGCTGCACGCGATGGCAACATATGGCGAAGCCGCGCGGGATGGGCGGTCATCAGAGACCCGCCTGCTTTGCGGCGATTGCGCCGACGATGGGGAGTTTGAACGTCTTGCCTTGGGAGGCACTGTACATCAGGTAGGCCCACAGACAGAACCCACCAACCATCACGAACAAGTCGATCGGCATTTGAATAAAGAAGAAGAGGCCCTTGGTCACGGCGCCGAGCACAAAGCCCACGATCATCCATGCGATCCAGAGGCCGATCCAGGCGACGTTGAAAAAAATGGACTGGAACGCGTGGAAACGCACAAAGCGGTCTGCCTTGAACGGATCAATGACAAGGAAGATGATGCCGGTGATGAAGCCAGCCAAATAGGAGAGGGCTGCGGCCATCGGGGGTTGCAGTCCGGCTGCAGGGGACGCAACCGGTGCTGCTGGCGCCGCGACGGGGCGGCTCGCCTGGGTGCGATTGAAACATGCGGCGCACCCCTGGCTGTTGTCGGCAAGCTGGCTTCCACAATCTTCGCAGAATCGCATAGGGAAATTCCTCTCTTGATGAAGTTGGTTCGAGCTACATCTTGTTGGCAAGATTGGCTGCGAGAGGCTTGATCGCATTCGCATCGCAAGGACAGTAGGGGAACATGAATCGCGCTATGGTCTGGCCCTTCCGGACAATGATTCCGGTTCCACCCATCTCGTAGGCTTCGTCGCCGATGCCGTCAAGATCGCCCGATGCCGATTGGTCGGTGGTCTTGCCTTCAGCGTTACTACCCGTGATTGAATTGAAGCCCATGCGGTTCATCTTCATCTCCATCTCGGCATTGCCTGAGCTGAAGCTGACCGAGAGAATCGGGACCTCGCCACCTTTCGCTTCTTTCGAAAGGTCCTTGTCGGAAGACTCCTGTTGTTTGAAGAATGCGCCGGTGATCTGTTGCATCATCTTTGTTTGTTCGGCAGTGGGATTTGAGCCATTGCTCTTGGCTTGGCTCGTCACCATGGACGTCATGTGTTTGGAGACCATGTCGGCCGGATCGCCTTTCGCGATGTAATTGCAGCCGGGGCCTTGTGGGTCGGCGCGAATAATCTCTATGCCGACAGCGCGGGATACGTCCTCCTTGCTGAGAAAGCGACAGGGATCTCCGTTGAAGCCGGTGCTGTCGCTGTCTTTTGTGGCTGCGGAGGCTGCTGCTTTCTGAACGAGGGAGGCAATACCACTGGCAGTTGAAGAAGGAGTGTCACTCTCTACCTGGTGTGCCACTGCCTGCACCTTTTCTTTGACTTTGTGCACAACGTAGTAGACGGCGCCGAGGGCGGCGATGCCACCGACGAAGATGATGACAACGGCGGCAATGCCCACTTTGAGCAAGGCGTTGGAGCGGGCCGGAGTCGAGGCCACAACCGGCTGCGGCTGGGCTACCGGGGCGAAGGCCGGCGGCGCCGGAGAAGCATAGGGCTGCTCGGCGGGTATCTGCGGATTTGCCGCGTTGACGCCTCCGCATTTTCCGCAGAATTTCTGACCTTCATTTAACGATGATCCGCATGTTCCACAAAACTTGCTCATCGATCTGTCTCCTTAAAAACCGCTTTCTTTCAATGCACATTGACCGGCGGTTGAATGTTGGTGTAGTCGTAGCGGCCGGATATTCGACGACTCTCAATCAGGGCCTCCGTCTTGAGAGGAAGCCCACTTCCTTTGGCGATCCAGATCGTTTCATCCCCGTCATTGTTGGGGTTGTGGAGCGTGTATTTCGTTGTCGGTCGAGCATCGATCAGCTCCTCGCCGATGCGGCTGCAGCCGCGCAGTTCCTTCAGTGCGACCGCAGTCGCCCGGGAAAACTCCTGTATGGAACTATTGGATCGATGCCAGATTCCTTCGCTTTCCCAGAACACGCCGCTCGGAGTCGAGATCGATTCGATTACTGCACCCGCACGGCAAGAAGCGACCCTCCATCAAGCTCAACGCCCGACGCCGGGCCAGGATCCGCTTCGCATACCAGGTCGAGTGTTATGGGTGCGGTCGTCGCAACATAGTATCCGCTGAGTGGAATGGTGACGCCGCCACCGACGGCATTCGGCGGAAGTATCGATAGCGTTTGAGGCAAACTGTTGAGTTCGCCGTGTACCGTGTCTTCGACAATAGTGCAAAAGATCTGATATGACGCGGAGTCATTGTTGAAGAGGATTTGGTTACCCCACACGAAGTAGGTTCCGGTGGTGGGGAGAGTGAGCTGCATGACTGTGTTTCCAGCTTTTAGAACTCCGAATGTGTTCTCGATGACGCTGACTCCCGAGGCGAACCCTGCTGGCCCCTCTGGTCCTGTCGGCCCCGTGGGACCCGAAACGCCCTGTGGCCCCGTCAGCCCCTGGACGCCCTGCGGCCCTTGCGGACCCTGTGGCCCAACCGCGCCGTAGGTGATGACGAACGGAAACAACTCGCCAATCCCGTTCGTGACGACGATGCCGTAGTTTCCTGCGGCAACTGTCATTGGCAACGTGGCGACGATTTGACTCTCTGTGAACGAAACGATTGTGAGCAGCTTGCCCGTCATGACGACAGCGGGAGTTTTCTTAATCGCGCTGAAACCTGTTCCGGTGATGGTGAGCTGATTGGTGGAGTAGTTAATCGTCGTGCTGTTGACGGTGAGGATCGGGATGATCCCTCCATACGACAGGGACGGAACGAGCGCGAGCAAAGCCGCGAGAAGGAACTTGCGCATCTAGTTCTCCTTTTGGAAATCATGGAAGATGGAGCTGTGTCGCGCGGTGCGCGGGAAGTAGCGCCGGCCGGCGATCCTCGAAAGTCTTTAGGACCGAAGTGCGTACATCACTGGATGGCGAATAACCGGTTACAGATCTCGCCGAGTTTTCGCCCGAGTTCAGCGTTGTGAATCTTCTGCGCGCCAGGATCGATCACGCTGATATCGCATCCGCGATCATGGCCCTTGACCGCCGAGAAGGCGCCTGCCTCGTTCCAGTACGCGCCATCGCCGAAGCCGCCGATCGTGTGCGCGCCTAAAATTCTAGAGATTTCCTGCCGGAAGATGTTGATGTCCGCAACTTTCAGGGTGACGTAAATGGGGCCGACGTGGCATGAGTCCGCGGCGAGCCGCATGGGGCGGCCGCCAGGAATGCGCAGGATGGCAGTGACGACATCGGGAGTGACATATTTCTCACATGCGGTAGCGCCGTTGTCGATCCAGGCCCCGTTCTTCGCAGCCTTTGTAGGTGTACTGAAAGCGGCTACTACCAGGACGGCGCCGAGAGCCAGGACGGGTGCGTTTGTAAGAAAACGCAAAACGTTGTTCGAAGGCATGAGGGTTCTCCTGTACGCATCGGGTCGGGATAAAAGGGAATGTCATCCTCCATTTTTGAGGAGGGATGATGGGTCCGCGGTCGGGACCGTGAAGATGCCCGCGAACCCATTGCAGTTCTCAGGGGGAGGACGACTTTAAGACCGTCCGTTCAGTTGACCGCGTTCACGGCGATGACCGTCATCCTGCCGCCGCCGGTTCCTTTGAATGTTCCACAAGACAGAGTGATCGTCGTACCGTCTGGAACATTCACAGCAGTCATCTGCAAGGGGAACTGCTGGGTGAAACCATCGGTTCCCGCCTCATTCAAATAGAAATTCGCAGCATCGCCGGCATCATTGTTGCTGTCAGCAATCTGGCAATTGCCGAATTGACTTCCGCCAAGATCTTCGTTCGTCAGGCCGCCTTCGGCGAGCACGAGATAGCTTCCCGCCGGAACTGTGACTGTAGCGACTGCAACCTGGTTATTGTTCATCGTTGCGCCGCCTGAGGCCGTGTAGATGTGGCTGAATCCACTTGTTCCAGCGGGCCCCGTTGCTCCCGTTGGTCCCGTTGGACCTTGTACGCCGATCGCACCCATCGGCCCCTGCGGTCCCTGGATTCCTTGGGGACCTTGTGGTCCAATCAGCTCGGCGCGATTATGAACGATCGAACCGTCTGCGAAGATCAAACCGCTGCCGGCTCCTTCGATGCGCACGTTGCCAACGACGTCGAGTTTTGCGCGCGGAATGCCGGTGCCGATTCCAATGTTCCCGAGATATTCGGAGATGACGGAGTTGCTGATTGTGAATGGATCGATAAATTTTGCGATGGCCCCCGGTTGACCTCCTCCTCGGATCGGGAGGAAGAAGTTTGCAGCCTGCACCTGTTTTTGACCGGACACGCCCAGTACGACTGCAACCAGTACCGCCGCCCCTGCTGCGACACCCACTCTTGTTCCGCTTGTGCGCTTGCCGCGAGCAGATTTTGACAAAGGTTGTAAACGCTTCTCCATGGTGACCTCCAAAGATGCGGCGACTATGGAGGCTAAAGAGAGCGTGGTCAAACTAATCGTCCATCAACAGGACGCTAACTATTAAATCTATCCGTATCCGCGAGTTGCAGACTTTCATTAACTGGCGCGAGAAAATTTGCGACATGCTAAACTTGGGGAACTTCCGGGTGGATGGGCCTTGAGATGCAAGACACCGACAGAAACGAGTCCCGAGATTCGGGAGTCATCTATCACTTTGGCCTATTCGCACTCGATATGCGTGCGCTCTCGCTCACGCGCAATGGACTTCGGATCAAACTCCAAGACCAGCCGTTTCAGCTCCTCGCTTTTCTGCTGGAAAGGAGCGGCGAGGTTGTCACGCGCGAGGAATTGCGGCAGCAGTTGTGGCCAGGCAACACCTTCGTCGATTTCGACAAGAGCCTGGGCGTAGCGGTTCTGAAAGTTCGCGAGGCGCTGGGAGACAGCGCGACGAATCCGACATTTCTTGAAACCCTGCCGCGCCGCGGCTACCGGTTCATCGCCCCGGTCACGGTGGAACCCAAGTCCCCGGTTTCGACGGAGGAGCGGGCCGAAGAAAAGAGCGGAGCATCCGTACAGCCTGTTTCAGCGCTCGCCGGCGCAGTCCCCATCCCAACTCCGATCTCGACCCCAATCGCAGTGCCGGTTCCGGAAGCAGTCCCCATTCATGGCCTCTCTGATTCGGACTTAACCCGGCAAGCCGCGCAAATGCGCCGCCGCAAGCTCTGGACTCGAGTCGCATTGGTTTGTGTGACGATGGGGCTGGGGTTAGCTGCCTTGCACTTTCGTCCGGGATTGATGCATGGAGCGGTATCGGTCCCTCGCAGCGGGTCGCAAACGAAACTGCGTCATTCGGTTGCGGTGCTTGGCTTCAGAAACGTCTCTGGAAGTGCGACGGAGGATTGGCTTTCGACAGCGTTCACCGAGATGCTGAATACGGAGTTGGGTGCAAATGGCGACTTGCTCCTTGTCTCGGGAGAAGACGTGGTGAATGCGGAGCATGATCTCTCGCTCCATCTTGAAGACACGCTGGCGAAGGACACGCTGACGCGTCTTCGGT
Source organism: Occallatibacter sp. (assembly GCA_036267935.1). Lineage (GTDB taxonomy): Bacteria > Acidobacteriota > Terriglobia > Terriglobales > Acidobacteriaceae > Telmatobacter. The sequence goes on from DATAVC010000024.1 coordinate 186,257, forward strand.
CGAGCCTCGGAGCAGACGTTGTCGTGGTGGGCTCGTACACCCTGCTGAAGGATGGCCAGAAGAATCAAATTCGACTCGATATCAGGGCGCAAGACACGGCGCTGGGAGAAACCATCACGGAAGACGCTATCACCGGCGAGCAAAGCGATCTGTTCGACATTGCAGCTCAGGCCGGCAGCCGTTTACGTGAAAGCCTCGATCCGGCCCTGAGCTTGGCCCCTGGACGAGAGGCGCCGCGATTTCAAGGATCGACGAACCAGGTTGCGTTGCAGTTCTTCAGCGAAGGCCGCGCGCGAAGTTATGACTTCGATTTCGTCGGTGCGCGGGATTTTCTGAAGCGCGCAGTGGCGGCCGATCCTGAATTCGCTCTGGCACACTCGGCACTTTCTGAGGCATGGTCAAGGCTCGGATACGAGAATGAAGCGCGCAATGAGGCGAAGGTTGCCCTACGATGCGCGCGCGGTTTGGCGCCGGAGACTGCCTTGGCTATCCAGGGTCAATACCGGGAAACCTTGGCCGACTGGTCAGGAGCGGCCGCCGCTTATCGAACGCTCCGCAACTTGTTCCCCGACAATTTGAACTATGGGCTACGTCTCGCCTCGGCGCAACTCCACCTGAATCCTGCAGACGCGGCGAGCACGTTGGGCTCACTCCGCAAGTTGCCATCACCGGTTGGCGACGATCCGCGAATCGATCTGATGGATGCATCCGTGATGATCCACTACGATCTTCCTAAAGCTCGTGCAGCCGCTGAGAGAGCGATTTCCAAAGCATCGGCGCAAGGGGCCACCTTGATGGTTGCGCGCGGTTACGGCGTCCTTTGCCAGCAGGGCTCCTCAGGCTCTGAATCGATTGATCGATCTATTTCAGAGTGCATGCTCGCGCGCAATAGCTATCTCAGCGCAGGAGATCGCAACAACGCCGCGCGCACACTGAATGACCTCGCCTTTCTGTTTTACCAGCACGGTGACCTGGACAAAGCGGAGCAGATGTGGCGACAAGCGATTGATGTCTTTCGCGCCGTCGGCGATACAGAGGGCCTCGCCGCTTCATCGAACAACGTTGGGGACGTTTTGTTGACCCGCGGAAAGCTGACTGAAGCCCGAAAACTTCTGGAACAAGCCATCGCTGGGTATCAATTAGTGGGCGACCAATCTGGTATAGCACTCGCCAAAACGGATTTGGGGTCGATTGCTTTGCAGAGAGCGGAACTGTCAGAAGCACAAGCAAACTATGGGAAAGCGTTCGCGATTGGTTCGGAAACGGGCGACAAGAGCGCATCCGCGTTTGGTCTTGCAGGGCTAGGGCAAGTTGCGATGGAAAGAGACCTTCTGCCGGAAGCCCGCGAGAAGTATCAAGCTGCGCTCAAGCTCCGCAAAGAAATCGGCGAGAAAGAAACCGTTCTGCAGACTCGAGTGGCGCTGGCGCGGTTGGCGATTGAAGAGGGGAATGCGGCGGACGCTGAGCGCGAATCGAACCTTTGTGTAGACGAGTTAGACACGGCAGAAATGCGTGACGACGAGTTGGAAGCAGGGCTGGTGCTGACCAAGGCTTTGCTTGAGCAAGAGAAGACTGCCGCAGCGAAGAGCGAGATGGCAAAGCTGCGTCCGTTGAACGAGAAAACCGAAAATCGCGATTTGAGCCTTCGCTTTTCGCTTGAAATCGGAGAGATTTTCTTTGCCGAGCACGATTTAGCTTCTGCACGAACTCTGCTTGAGATGGTTTACAAAGCGGCTGAGTCATCAGGATATGCCGAGATCAGCGAGGAGGCCCAAATGAACCTCGCGCATTTGCAATTTCGGACAGGCGACAGAGCGGGTGCCTCAAGACAACTGGTCATTCTGGAGGCTCGCGCGAAGAATGCAGGCCTCGAACTCCTCGCGAAGAAGGCTCATGAGATTCAGATGAACCTATTCAACGAGCACAAATGATGGAGGAAACTCGATTAGGGATGGTCCGAAAGTTGCCAAATTGTACCCCTGGTTCAGGTTGTTGTTTGCAGCAATACAAAACCAAATGCGCATCGAAATCCTTTACCTGGAAACGATGGCTGCATGGCATGCCCCTTGACCGCTTCGCCGCTGTCAAATCTTCGGCACTACCGACCAGATAATCGTTGCGGTCGAGAGCACGCCGAACAATACCTTAGCTGAGCATAATTTCCAATTTGATAACCGAGGCCGGAGGAATGCTTACGTTCAGAATTCCGGCTGTGACTGAACTTTCAAGAGACGCAGTCTTTACAGCATCCGGATTCTCGAAGGTGTTGTGCGCGTGCATGTCGCCCGACGCTAAAACAGTGGCGGCGGAGCGTGCAATCGCGGCGCCACGTATTGCAATTTGAGTCTGAGAAGGCTGGGTGAGATCCGGATTCACTGCTGTCAGCGTCACCAGGTTACCCTTCCGCGAAGCGGACCCGTTGAGACCCCAGAAGCTTGCCGGCTTTCCATCGCGGTCGTATTGCACATCTGGTGCTGAAAACTCCGTGCGGAGCGACTGGCCACCCTGGTGCGCTGCATACATCTTGAAGACATGGTAGTTCGGCGTGGTGAAGAAGCGGTCCTCGTGGCAGAGAAAGAGCGCGTTGATGTTGTTCACCAGTTGCGCACACGTTGCTACGCTTACTTTCTCGGCATTGCGATTGAATGCGTCGAGCGTGAGAGCGGTGGCAAGGGCATCGCGGACCGTAACCTGTTGCCCAAAGATGTGCGTAGGATCCAACTCGGTTCCTTCGCGATACCACGGTCCATACTCATCGACAACCAATTTGATCTGGTGCTGGGGGTCGTATTGCCCCATCACCGCCCACTGGTCCGCAATAATTCGCTCTACCCGATCACACTCGCGGAGTAATTCATACCAATCCACTGCGTCGAACTTCAGGGCGTCACCCTTGCCGAGGACCCAGTCTTTAGTTTTGCCGCGGCTCAAGTTGGACGCATAATGATGAATCGACCAGCCGGTGAAGCTTGAATTGTGATAGGCGTGTCCGGAAAAAATCTGATCGAAAAAGCGGTGCGTCCAATCCATGTCGTTGCCGTTGGGCCCAGCCGCGATGAGTTGCAAATCAACGCCGAATCTGGGGATCCAGGTGGTGAAGCGGCGAAATTCCGACGCATACTCCTCCGGTGCGAAGTTGCCTCCGCAACCCCAGCTCTCATTGCCGATGCCCCAGAACTTCACGTTGAATGGTTCGGTATATCCGGCCTCTGCGCGCATCTTTGCGAGAGTCGTGGATCCCGCCGGAGAGTTGCAGTACTCCACCCAGTGGTCGAAAGACAACGCAGGAAGACTGCGCAGATTAGCCGCAAGGTAAGGCTCGGCGCCCACGAGTTTGCAAAAGCGCATGAACTCATTGGTCCCGAATGTGTTGGGCTCGAAGACTTGCGGGCCTATCTCGTGAAGGCGTGCCGCATCGGGATCAACTTCCCAGAAGTTGGTCCGGACCGGCCGCTCGGACACGGGGCCTACGCCGTCCTTCCAGTCGTAGCTATCGGCGAAGCAGCCGCCGGGCCAGCGCACGATCGGGACTTGAATTTCCTTCATTTTGTCGACAAGCTCGGCGCGGATTCCAAATTGGTTGCGTATCCTGGATTTTTCGCCGACCCATACTCCGTCGTAGATCACTCCGCCAATGTGCTCAGTGAATTGCCCATACAGGTTGGGCGAAATCTGCCCTCTTGACTCATCCAAGAAAATCTCGATCCTGGAGTCCGCCGATCTTGCCCATGCACGTTTATTTGAAAGAGCAAGCGCTCCGGCGGCCAGGGCCGAAGTCTTGAGAAATTGCCTCCGCTCCATTTGCTGTCCTTTCGAAACTGGGATCGCTTCGCGATCCAGTTCGCAACTTGTGTTGCTTCGGTGCGAGCACATCGATTATCGATCGCTGAACTCGATCTTCCGTTGCAGTCCGGGGCCGGACGAGTTATTTGGGCGTGACGAGCACTTTACACGAATCGCTCGACTGAAATTTCACGAACGCGAGTGCTACTTCACTCAGAGAAAAGACGTGGGAGATGATGCGGTCAATGGGCAACTGCATGGCGAGATCGATGGCGCCATGAAAATCCTTGCGCTCGTAGACCCTCGATCCGAGGATCTGGATCTCCTTGAAATTCACTGCCTGCATATCCACTTCCACCGGTTTCTTGAAGACTCCGAGATTGATGATGGTGGCTCGCGAGCGCACGAGCGACGTCATTTCGCGCGCGGAGGAGGGATGGCCGGCACATTCAAAGAGGACATCGGCTCCATTCGCGTTGGTCAATCTCATGACTTCAGCGAGTAGTTCGGCGCCCGCCATCATGGCATGCAGCCCAAGGCTCTCAGCCAGCTTAAGGCGTGAGGGCAGGACGTCGCTGATGATTACATGAGATGCGCCTCGGGCCTGTGCAACCAATGCGGTAAGCAAACCTATCGGGCCCGCTCCAAGGACAACAGCGATGCCCACTCCATCCATGCTGGCACGGGATACGCCGTGGACTGCTACAGCGAGCGGTTCAATGAGTGCACCAATCGTCGATGGCATGTTCTCGGGCAGTCGAACGAGCGCCGCAATGGGCACTTTCACGAACTCCGCCATGCCGCCGTCAACATCGAATCCGAAGAGCCGCAGTTTCCTACAGACGTGCGGGTTGCCATGCGTGCAGGCGTAACAAACTCCGCACGAGATGAGCGGATACACGGTGACGTGATCCCCCACTTGCCAGCCGGAGTTGGAATTTCCAATTTGCATCACGTGGCCCGAAAGTTCATGGCCGACTGTGAGGGGGGCTTTGGCGCGCGGGTGCGTACCCGCCATGATGTTCATGTCGGAGCCGCAGAATCCGCACGCATCCACGTGAATTAAAGCCTCGTCGCCGGTGATAGCTGGGATGGGAACCACTTCAGTTTCAATACGCTTCGGTCCGAGATATCGGGCAGCAAGCATCGTATCCATCAAGATCCTCTTTCTGCGCGATGAAGCGGTCGCCGAGTCCGAGCAAAGCGCCCGGCAAGAACGGGTCCAGGTCTGCGGAGTCCTTCAGTCACTCGCTCGCTTCGGCAATTGAGGGACGGACTCGCAATGGAAAGCTCGGCCCAGTGAGATACCTCGGCGAAAGTGTCCTTCTTACTGTAGAAGAGTGTTCGCACAAACCCCTTCAAATGGATCAGGTAAATCGGTCCCATGACCGTTGTTGAAAACAACTCTCTTCGGGTCTATTTGCCTCGGACCGTTGCGGATGTTTCTCGGTACAGGATTTTGCTGCGTGCGAGCCAATGAGCCAGTGAAGGAACGCAATGCCCGCAGTCATTTCGTCACACAGAGGATAGAGCAGCGGTTTGCCCCTCACAGGCAATGAATTCGATCTGAATTCGCCTAACTATAGATGATCTATAATAGATTCGTCAATCCAAAGAGATAGATTTCAAATGAATGGCATCGTTGAGACCTTCTAATTCCAGGGTGCGAGATGCGATGCGGGGTGCGCTCGCATGAGCGCCATGCCTGCAACATGAAATCCTGATTGCCTGTTTGCTTTCACACCAATAGCTGCCCGGCCGTGGTGAAGCAACCGACATTGAATGTTGAGGAGCCAGTTCTGCGTGCCTGTCCATTTCGCGGTGTATGGCCACACATCTGAAGCCGCGCCGTCTCTTCGCCGCAGTGATCATTAATTACCATGGAAAACCATTGTGCCAACCTCTGCAGCTCGCCTCTCACCTACTTCGCTGTGTATCCGCCGTCCATCATGAGAATTGAGCCGGTGAAAAAGCTGGCCTGGTCGCTCGCCATGTAGGCATAAAAAGTGGCGACTTCGTCAGCTCCGGCGATGCGGCCGATGGGGTGGTTATCCCGAAGCATGCTCCAATACGCTTCCGGATCTCCCGAGGCGGCTGCCGACCGATGCACAATCGGTGTATCGACCGTGCCGCAGGCGATTGTATTCACCCGGATATGATTCCTGGCGTATTCAACAGCCATCTGCCGGGTCATCTGATGTAATGCGCCCTTCGAAGGCGCATAGGCTCCCTGAGTGGGAATCCCAACTTCTCCGGAGATCGAGCCACTTATCAGGATAAGGCCCTGGTCCTGGCGGATCATCACCGGGATCACGTGGCGGCTTGCCCAATAAACGGCCTTGACGTTGGAATTGAACACTTCGTCCCACTCTTCGGGCGTGTGCTCGTGGATGGGCTTCACTACGCTCACTGCCGCGTTGCACACCAGGACATCGACACGCCCGAAAGCGTCAATTGCCGCGGACGTAAATGCAACTGCCGTGGCTTCCTGGCCCACATCGCCATGAACGAAATGGAGTTTGTCGCCATACCGCGACTTCGCTTCTGCGAGCTCCGCTGGGATTTCGGTGCGCCGGAATACGGCGATTACGCCTTCCGCAGCGCACTCCAGGAATCTTTGCGTAATGGCAAGTCCAATTCCTGAAGATGCACCTGTGACTACAGCGACTTTTCCGGAGAGTGTGATTTCCAAGCGACCACCATGCCAAACCGAGGATTTGCCGCGCAAGAGATTCAGAGAACCCGAGTTCGTTCCCGGCAGTGATTATAGAATATAAATCATTATTATGGAGATCAAGCGTGATTTCTGTGCTTCGAATCAACGATGCTGGGCCGGAAAAGACAATTCTTCCTCGTTGAGATTCAGTCCGTATTGCATGTTCCAATACTGCACTGTTTGCTTCACGAACGCTTGACGAGCGAGATTCTTATCGCGAGTTCGCAGGCCGTCCAGGATCGCCAAGTGTTCCTGCACAGCGGCAAGGCGTTCGCTCAGTGCACTTGGATTGCCTGGCCAGCGCCCAACGACGGAGAACACGAAGAGCCTGAACGTGATGGTCTCAAGTGTGTTGCGTAGATATTCGTTTCCCGCAAGCTCCCAGATCCGGCGGTGGAATGCGACGTCGCAGTCATGGAAGTTCTTGACGTCGGTCTCGTCCATTCCTTTGCCCGCCATGGCATTCACAATCGCCGTAAGTTCCTTCTCCGCTTCGTCCGTCATGTTCTCGGCGGCTTTTCCAATGGCGATCGCCTCCAAGGGAATGTGAACTTCCTGGATGAGCCGATAGTCCTCGGGACTCAGCTGGGTTACATAGGTGCCGCGCTGCTGGAGTTTGGACAAAAGCCCCTGGTGTTCCAATTCATGAAGAGCCTCGCGGAGCGTAGGCTGGCCGATTCCAAGGCGGGTCGCCCATTTGAGTTCGATGATGCGGTCTCCGCCGCGCAACTCACCCGAAATGATGGCCTCGCGAATGGCTTGTGCGGCGGCTTGGGGTGCGGATTGAATCGTGAGTTGGCCAGGACTTGCCTTGCGAGTAAAACTCCCCATGGCGAATGGCTCCGTGAACGCAGTTTAATTTTATTCTATAGAGTATCAAGGAAGTTCACTTTCAGGCTAAACAAGCGCTCATCGACAACGCTGCTACATTTATGCCGGCTTCCGAAAAACCCATGGGCGGTAATAGTCCATGACCTGTACCTTTGCCAAGCTGCCAACGAGATTGAGCGCCGTGCGAAGCATATCTGGATGGCCGATATTGTTGATCATCATGTCGTAGTGGCATGGAATGACGATCGCCGGATCGACCGCCTTCACAATGCGCGCCGCGTGCAGTGGATCAAGGTTGTGAAATCCGCCATTAATGCAGATCGCGCAAAGATCCACTCCGCTCGGGAGCAGCGACGCCAGGAGTTCGCAATAGCCGGTGTCGCCCGTGTTATAGAAAGTGACGCCATTTGCGAAGCGAATCAAGACACCCGTATGGTTCAGGTCCGTATTATCGGTTGGAAGAGCGAAAGTGCC
>DATAVC010000025.1:0-210243 GCA_036267935.1 Occallatibacter sp.
TCAAGTGGATGTTCGTTCGATCCGCGCTCACGCTGACCGGTCTTGGCGTGGTGGTAGGGCTTTGCGCTGCCGCGGCCGTCACGCAATCAATGAAGGCCCTGCTGTTCGGCATCAGCCCGCTCGATCCGCTGACATATATCGTGATTCCCCTGGTGCTTGTGGCTTCGGCGGCATTGGCCAGCTATCTTCCTGCGCGCCGTGCGGCCTCTATCGACCCCGTGGAGGCTCTCCGCGCAGAATAGACGGCGCGCGCCCCCTCGAGTCTCCCAATCAATCGCCCGGTTCGTTGCATGCCGTTCCTTACGTAATGACAAGCTTGTTTCCGTTCGCCGGTTTCTCGAGTAGCAGAGAGCCGGCTACGGGTAACCTAAAAGCTGGGCGGCTCCTGCATTCTGGACACCGCCGCGCAGCTTCCATGATGGTCCAGCCCAAGCAGCAATCCGGCCAACGCATCCCCACTCTTGATGGCTGGCGCGGCATCGCGATCCTGATGGTGCTGATGAGCCACTTCTTGCCGGGGTATCTCGATCATCCGGTGATGGAGAAATGGCTGAACCTCGGGCAGCACGGCGTACAGATCTTTTTCGTTCTAAGCGGCTACCTCATCACCAGCAACTTGCTGCGGGAAGACAAGATTCATCTCGGCCGTTTCTATGTGCGTCGACTGTTCCGACTGATGCCTGCCGCGTGGACTTACCTGCTGTTCCTCGGCTTGCTCAGCGCCTTCACTCACTTGAAGGCACTCGGGAACGATATCTGGTCGTGTCTCTTCTTCTTCCGCAACTACGTGCCAGAAACCACCGCCAACACCTGCACCGAGCATTTCTGGTCGCTTTCGTTGGAAGAGCAGTTCTATCTCGCCTGGCCGCCAGTTCTGGTGTTGCTTGGCCAGCGGCGTTCAGCCTGGGCAGCCGGAATCGCCACACTCGGACTCAGCATGTACAAGGTGTACGCGTGGTCGCGTCCCCACACTTTCTTCATCTTTCAGCACACCGAGTTCCGCGCAGATGGTTTGCTGGTGGGTTGTCTGCTGGCGATTCTTCTGCAGAGAGAATCGGCACGGAGTTGGGTCACACGACATGGGCGCACGGCTTTCTGGATTTGTCTTCCCCTTCTCGGCTTGACACTCTACCGCTACCAGGGCGATGGATTCATGTCCCTTCATGAGTCTCTGCTACTGGCGATTCTGATTGCATGCACTTCACTCTGCCCTGACTTGCTGCCTGGCCGCGTTCTCGAAATGCAGTTCCTCAAAACAACGGGCGTTTTGTCGTACAGCATTTATCTGTGGCAAGGGCTATTCCTGCGATCGACTTGGGGCATCTTCGGCCCGTTCTGTCTGGGAGCGGCATTTCTGCTCTGCTGGCGATTCATCGAGCAGCCGGGAATCCGGTTCGGCCGCAAATTGATCGCGAAAAAAGTGTCGGCGGAAGATCCGGCGATCGCCTTGGCGTCCTGAAGTTCCAGCTCTCTATTGAGCCGCCGATCTACAAGTAACCATCTCTTTTTCTTTCACTTATACGTTTTTCCCCTTCATTCGTCGACTACTTGACATCGTACACTGTTTGTTATACAGTAGTTGATGTACAGTGTATGGAGTACAGCATGACTGTTCCGGACACCACGTTTGAGAACCTCCGCCTCGAGCTTCGACGCGGCTGCCTGACTCTGGCCGTCCTTGCTCAGCTTCGACAGGAGCATTACGGATATACCTTGCGCAAAGATCTGGCTCAGCGCGGCCTGGAGATCGACGAGAGCACTTTGTATCCGCTGCTGCGCCGACTGGAGTCGCAAGGCCTCTTGGTGAGCGAGTGGCGTGAAGAGGAAAAACGCAACAAAAGGTTCTACCGCCTCTCACCCGATGGAGAGCAGATGCTGCGCCAGTTGCTTGAAGAGTGGCGCAGCCTGAACGCATCGATTGACCGAATTCTGTAGCAGACGAGGACAACCATGGAACTGATCGAACGCTATCTACAAGCCGTCAAGAAATATCTGCCGTGGAAACGGCAAGACGATATTTTGGCCGAACTCCGCGCCAACATGGAGTCGCAGCTCGAAGACAAGGAAGCGACGCTGGGCAGAGTGCTGACGCAGGGCGAACTCGAAGACTGGCTCCGTGCCTTGGGATCGCCGATGATGGTGGCCTCACGCTATCAGCCACAACGATCCCTGATCGGCCCCGCGCTCTTCCCGGTCTATCTCTATGTGCTGCGCATCGCCGTTTTATGGGCGATCGTGATCTACACCGTCGTGAACGCAGTCGTGATTCTTTTTGCGACGACAGGTGCACCCTCGGTGATTGATGCTGTGCTTCGCCTGCCGGGCGTCCTCATCACGGTGGCGGCCTGGGTAACGTTGACCTTCGCCGCGTTCGAATTCGTCCGGGAGCGCTTTCCGGAGAAATGCCCACCGATTGATGGAATCTCCGGCCGGCCGTGGTCTCCAAGTTCACTGCCACCCCTGGAGAAAAACGAAGACGGATTTGGAAAACCGAGACGCTATGCCTACGCGGTGGCAGAGGTAGTCTTCGGATTCATTTTCCTGGTCTGGCTTCTGCTCATTCCGCGCCATCCTTTCTTGTTGTTCGGACCAGGCATGGTTTACATGACCTCCGGTCCGTTCGAGCTCTCGCCCATCTGGTGGACATTCTTTTGGTGGTGCGTCGCGGTCAACGTGGTGCAACTGGCATGGCGCAGCATCAATCTGTTGCGCGGAAACTGGCAAGTTCGCTCAAGGGTGGAGCACCTGGTCACGAAAGCATGCGGGCTAATCCCGCTCGGCGTTGTCCTGCTGGCTCGGGACAGCGCTTATATTCTGCTCAGGAATCCAGCAGTTGAAGGAGCCCGCTATGGCGCGACTCTCGACACGATCAACAAGAGCGTTCATTGGGGCCTGATGGCGACATGCGTCCTTGTCGTTGCGCAGCTTGTGTGGGATCTTGGCCTGATGTTGACGCAGACGTACCGGAAGCGGGCGGCGGCCAGCCACTGAAAGCGATTTCTGCCGCGTGGAGACTCTACGGCTCTCAGCGGCGCCTGCCCGTGGCGATTTGCCCACTCAGAAGCGGGCTTCGAAGACGCGGAAACGATGCTCCTGTTCCCACTGTGCAGTCGCCTTCTGGCTGCCGTCGAGAAATGCCTTGCACGCGGACGACGGAGCATCGGACCCAAGCACTTGTCCGCGACATGATCTGACCGACAAGGTGAACGCGTCGGGCACTGCCCAGAGGCTCGGGCCGGGGAGAAAATTGTGCTCCATGCCGGTGCGGGCCAGTTGTTTGAGATCGGCATAGGTAAGGTGATAGTCGAGAGCGGCGCGGGTATATTCGTGCGTGATCTCAATCCGGCTCACGCCTTCGTCATCGGTTGAGAGGGCGACGGGCACATGAGCGGCGCGATAAAGCGGAAACGGGTGATCGATTCCTTTGATCCCCAGGATGCCCTCGTTCGAACTCAGATTGATCTCGACCATGACATGCTTCCGTGCCAGCTGTTTCAGCAACGACTGCGCGTTCTCCTCGTACATCACGTCGACGCCGTGGCCGATACGCTCGGCATGGCCTTCTTCAACGGCTTGCCGGATGTGAAAGCGCAGGCCTTCGGGAGGTACAAGGCCGGGAGCGAGTTCCCCGGCATGGAGCGTGATGTGGACGTTTGGATAAACCGAATGGAGATAATCGACCATCTTCATCTGCAGCGAGTAGTCGCGCATGGAGACGAATCCGTCCTCAGGCATGACGAAGTTGATTCCAACCCACGTATCATCGTGGGCATCCATGGCGGCCTGCACGGTTTCAAATCCAAGAAGCGTTTGCGCAAAAACCTGTTCCGGCGAGTAGCCGCGCAGAACCTGGTAGATGTAACGGATAGTGACGCTGCACGCTGACTGCGCCTGGGGCGTTCCGCAATGCTCCCGTTCCTTGCGCTGCGTTTCGGCAAGGCGAACGTCCTCGCGATCGGCGGGGACTTCATCCTTCAGCCCGTTGGCGAGAAGCAGTTGACGATAGGCGGCAAAGTCCGTGCCCATCGCATTCTTGTGGGCAAGCATTGCCGCGTGCCCAAAGGCGGGCGTCTCCATTAATTCAAGGTACTGCTGATTCTGCGCGGCAGAACGCGAGGCAACCTCGTCGACCCACTCGCCGATGTGATTGCTCAACCCGTGAAAGCGCCCGAAGGTGGCAAAAAACTGATCGTGACCGCTCCAGCTGGCGGTTGGCTCGTAGCTGCGCAGGGAGAACGAATCGATGAGCCGGTCATACAGATCTTGTTGCAGGGGCGTCAAAACTCCGGACGATTCTTTAGCAGGCTCAAGAGGCGCATTGCAGGGCGGCTCCGCAAAGGTGAGCGCCTTGGGATCGATGCACAGGCCATCCTCGCCAGCGTCTTTGATAAAGGTCTCGGCATACACTGCACCGCTAAGGTGAACGTGGAGATCGGCACCCTTTGGGAACTGATCGAGGAATGCATGCAGGGCGGGAGGGCCATTCTTGACGGCGATGTCGTACACCCGCGCGGCACGCGCCTCAGCGGTTGTTTGCGCATGCCCGTTGCATGCAGCAAGAACACACGCTACAACGGATAGGGTCAGCCGGATCGATGTCTTCATAGGTTGCAATTTATCGTAGCGGACCGGCTCCACAAATGGGCAATTGACGTGGCCGCGGGGAGCTGGATTGGCGGGTTCCGAGCTGTTAATTCCTGGGCTGGGTCGGTCGCGGTCGGAGGTGAATGGCCGTTTGGCGCGTCGGGGAGGAGTTGGTATACTGGCTGGGTTGTTGCAGCGCACTGTTCGTGGACCCCGCCTGTTTCATTCCCGCGCAGGAAAATGCAACGAGTCTTCGCTGAGGCCAGGTAGCTCAGTGGTAGAGCGCGGCCCTGAAAAGGCCGGCGTCGGCGGTTCAATCCCGTCCCTGGCCACCATCATTGGGGAGCACGGCTAGCCCGGCTCCTTCCTCTTCGTGAATACCCTGAAAAGGTCATAAGACCGCGGCGATCAGCACCCGAATCCGATTGATCGCAGGTTGACGCGCCGGTATAGTAAGTGAACGTTCCCCCAAAAGAACAAGAACTTAGAAGCACGTATGAGTCTTAGAACCACTGAAGACAGTCCAAGCGAATCGTCTTCACCGCGCGGATTGAATCGCGAAGGCAAACAGACCGAATTCCCGCGCAAACTGGCGCTGTTTGTCAGAGAGCTTTGGCCCTTTGCGATCCTCGCGCTGGGGACACTGGTTCTTGCCCTTCCCATGTTCGTGTATGGTCCCTATCCCAAGGCCCACGACATCTACGAACACATCACCTTTGATCGCTACTTCAGCGAACAATTCTGGGCAGGTGAGCTTTATCCGCGTTGGCTCATCGACATCAATCATGGCCTGGGCAGTCCGAGCCTGTTTGTGTTTCCTCCTTTTCAGGCTTACGTGCACGCGCTTCTGTCGCCGATCACAAATCTGCTGCATCTCGACGGCCTGGTGATTGAGCAGTTTCTGGTTCTGCTCATTTCGGGCATCAGCGCTTTCTTTTGGATGGGCGAACGCTTGAGCCGACCCGCAGCACTCGCGATGGCGTTGCTCTACATGTCGATGCCCTACCATCTGTACCTGGATCTCTATCAGCGGGCTGCAATCGGGGAGTGCTGGGCATTGGCATGGATCCCACTTTTGCTTTATTTCGCTTCCAGGATGGCAGCGGGCAGCCGCACCAGCTTTGTATTCTTCGCCCTTACCTATGCAGTGCTGATCCTGAGCCACCTGATCAGCGTGCTGATGCTATCCCCAATTCCGATTCTTGCGGCAATCGTTTTTTCTGGGAACGGAGAGCGGATCCGTGCAACCTGGAGAGTGATCGCTGGGATGATTCTAGGCAGTGGGCTGGCGGGCTTCTATTTGATTCCGGCGTTGCGCCACGCCGGCAATTTTCCGCCGTATATGCTGACTCCCCCCGTGTCTACGTATCTCATTAACTTTCATGATCTATTCGCACCGTTCGCCGGCGATCCCTTTACACGAGATGCCGATCTTTGCGGAACGGATGCGATTCTCGCGGCTTTGCTGTGTGGCTTTGCCGCTCTGATCTACAGCAGTGCCGCGTCGAGGAAGCGCGTGCTCTTCTGGCTCGCGATGTGCGCTCCACCCGCATTCATGATGTGGTCAAGAAGCATCCATGTCTGGAATATCTCGACACGGCTCATCTGGTCTGTTCAATACGCGTTCAGGCTGAACGTCATCCTCTGTGTGGGGGTCATGGCGCTCCTGGCAGAATTTGTCGCGCCCATTCGCTGGAAGAGACTACCTTCTGCCACGTTGGGTATCACCGTCGTCCTGCTCGTGGTTGGCCCGTGGATCTATTCTTATGGAGCCGTCTGGAACACCTATGCCCAAGAAGAGAATCCTGCAGTTGAACTGGCGAGTCACGCCTATGGTCGCTTTCACGATGACGGATGGTTCGGCGCGTGGAAAGTGAAGGGATTAGACGAAGCGGAAGCTCTCGAAGCGAGTGCCGGCCCTCGCGCGCGTTTTGCCTCTGGAACGGGAACGGCGACCGTCAGAGTCTGGCGTCCCCGCCACCTGGTCGTTGATGCGGACAGTGCGAAGGGTGGGCTCGTCGCAGTGAACCAGTTCTACTACCGAGCCTGGCAGGTCTCCCTTGCCGGCTCTTCCGCGCCCATCGACACGCAACCTGCGATGCCCGCGGGCCTGCTGGCGGTTCCAGTGCCTCCTGGCCACGTCGAAGTCCACTTTGATATTCCGGTTCGGCCGGCTGAAGAGGGTGGACGCATCCTCAGTGTCGTGAGTCTGGGGTTGGGTCTCGTGCTGTTGTGGAGAAGCCGGCGAGAAGTCTATTGTCCGGCACGCCAAGCGTGATGATTTTGTAGGCGTCCCCGTGCATGCTCATCGTCGTTTGCCTCTGTGCATGCCCAACGCGTCTTAAGAATTGTTAAGCAACTTGCCGGGCCTCGCGTCTGTGCGAGACTTAAATGCCGTGGGAGTTCTGGTGCCAGTGGTGGAACCTGAAACGGGAGAGCGACAACACCAGTTGTCCCTTTTGCTGGTGGATGACGATGCCGAGCTGTGCGGCATGATGCGGGAGTTTCTCGCCGAAGCGGGGCACAAACTGGACACGGTCTATACCGGCCGCGAGGGTTTAGCCACCGCGTTGCGCGGCAACTATGACCTGATGATCCTGGACGTGATGCTTCCGGGTCTGGATGGATTGGCTGTACTGGAGCAATTGCGCCGCAAGAAGGCTCTGCCCGTAATCATGCTGACGGCACGCGTGCAGCAGCATGAACGCATTCTTGGCCTGAACAGCGGCGCGGACGATTATTTGCCCAAACCCTTTGACCCCGATGAACTCCTGGCCAGAATTCGGGCTGTGCTTCGTCGCACGCAGAGTACGGTGCTGCCGAGTGAGGCGGCGATGAAGTTCGGTAATATCACGGTCGATCTGTCGACGCGTGAAGTTTGGAGTGCGGGAACACAGGTTGAGCTGACGTCAATGGAGTTCGATTTGCTGGATCTGCTGGTGCGCTCGGCTGGACAAGTTGTTTCGCGGGACCAGATCACAGCGGTACTCTTTGAACGCGAGGCGACACCGTACGATCGCTTCCTCGATGTGCATATCAGCCATCTGCGTAAGAAGCTGCAAGGCGGCCGGAAACTGATCCGCACCATTCGTGGAGTTGGCTATGTCTTTACGGGAACGGCTTAAGACACGATCGCTGAAGTCGCTCTATGTCGGCGTGCTGCTGACCGTCGTCACGATCCTGTCCCTGTCTTTTCTTGTGTTTCATCTGATTGCCAATCGAGTGCAGCAGCTAGAGATTCTGCCGACCTTCGACAAGTTCGATGAAATGCAGTTGGAGAGCGCGCGCAATGCTTTGCAACGTCATGGCCGCGATGGGCTGAAGGAATACCTGGGGAACCTCGATCGCCTTTTTGGCGAACCCCATTATCTGCTGGATGCGCGCGGCATCGATCTCGTGACAGGCCAAAACAGGTCGAACATGCTGCCGGCTCCACCTGCCGACAAAGCGCGCATACGGTCGCACGGACACTGGACGCTGGCGCATCGTTCTCCGGACGGCCAATTCTGGTTTACGGCGGAAGGTGAACTTGGGCCGCCCCAGGTATGGACCTTTCTTCCTTACTACTTTCTTGTGATCGGGACGACGGCGGTGCTGACATGGCTGGCATTTGTCGGCGTGGTATCGCCGATACGGCGGATTGCAGCCACCATCGGCCAGTTTGGCCAAGGAGATCTGACGGTACGTGTGCGCACCAAGCGCGTGGATGAAATTGGCCAGCTGGCGAGCAACTTCAACCAGATGGCCGATCGTCTCGAGCGGTTGATTGTGAGCGAGCGCCGATTGCTGGGAGACATTTCGCACGAACTTCGTTCGCCCCTGGCGCGATTGAAATTCGCAGTCAAGCTGGCGCGCACGTCCCAAGACAACAAATCGGCGCTGGATCGCATTGAGCGTGACATCGATCGCATTACGTCTCTTGTCGCGGATATTGTCGAGATCACATTCATCGAGGGCGATCCTGCGGTACAGGACACCGGCATTGTGCGCGTGGGAGAGATCATCGACGAAGTGGTGCGCGATTGCGCGCTCGAAGCGCAGGTGCGCCACTGCACGATCGATGTGGGCGGGGCACTGACCGGGGAAGTGATGGGCAGCCGCGAATTGCTGCGCCGGGCCATCGAGAATGTCTTGCGCAATGGGATCCGTTATTCGCCGCAGAACTCGGCAATCCAACTGATGGTGGCGGAGACGGAACGAGAGGCGACGATCTCTGTACGAGATTTTGGTCCGGGTGTACCCGAGACTGTCATCGCACGGCTCTTCGATCCGTTCTTTCGCGTGGAGGACGCGCGCGATATCAATGGCGGCGGATCCGGAATGGGGCTTTCGATTGCGAAGCGCGCAGTGCAGTTGCATCACGGCACGATCGTGGCCGAGAACGCGTTGCCGGGCTTGCGCGTGCGCATCACGCTTCCATTTTCTTTGCAGTCAACCGTTGTATTCGCACAAGTTAGTGCGCAGAGCTGAGACCCATCAACGGTGTTAAGAATTCTTAAGGTTCGCAGGCTCGACAACCGTGTCTAATGTCCCTAATGCCTCAGGCAGCCAATGTTGATATCGAGGCAGTCAGGAGACATATATGAAGCGCTTTTTTGGATTCGCACTCATCGTTGCGTCCCTCGCAATTCCAGCTTTCGCCGCAAAGAATTCACAGTCCATCACACTTACGGATGCTGTCAAAGTCGGTTCAACTCAGTTACCTGCAGGCGCGTACAAGCTGACCTGGACTGGTACAGGATCGAGCGTTCAGCTAACGATTGCCGACAAGGGCAAGAATACTGTCACCGTTCCTGCCAAGATCGTTGACTCGAAGAACGGCCACGTCGCAGTTCTGACCAACACCGTAGGCGGTGCTTCGGTTCTGGAATCGATCCAACTGGACAATCTGAGCCTGGTTCTGACGGGCGCAACCGCATCGGGCGAGTAAGCATTCACGACTCGGCCAAGGGCCTCACAACCAGTTCCCTTCCCGTGCTTGTAGTCCTTCTTTTTCACCCCATCCCGTCAGGGATGGGGGTCCTTTTTTGCGGACGCGGCAAGCGCGGATGGCGGCGTGATCACCACACCCTGCAGCGTGTTTCATGCACCATCGGCTGTCCGGCTTTGCAATCGAATGCCTTCTGAAACTCGGGCATGTTGGACACCACGTTGTTCACCCGCAGTTCAGGCATCGAATGCGGATCGATTTTGACCAGTGTCTGCGCCAGCTCGGGACGATAGGTATCGCACCACGAATTTCCGTAGGCGATAAAGAAGCGCTGAAGATTCGTCAGGCCATGCTCGTCTTTGTCATCGAGCGATTTTCCTTGCTGCATTAAATCTGCCACAAGCGCCGAGAGCGCGAGATGGATACCCCCGTTGTCGGCCGTATCTTCGCCCTGGGTAAGCTTTCCGTTCTGCTGGGCGCCCGGCACTCCTGGAACGGGCACGGTGTATTCCTTCGCGATGCAGGCGCCTTTTACTTCGTAGGCCTTTTCGTCAGAAGGCTGCCACCAATCGCGCAAATTTCCGTTCACGTCGAACTTGCGCCCCTGATCATCGAAGTCGTGGGTCAGCTCGTGGCCGACCACGGCTCCTTCCGCGCCGTAGTTCACAACATCATCCCGCTTGGAGTCAAAATAAATCGGCTGAAGTATTCCGGCAGGAAAGTTGATTGTGTTGGTCTGCGGATCTTCGTATGCGTTGACGGTAGGCGGAGTCATGAGCCACTGGGTGCGATCGAGCGGCTTGCCGATGAACGAAAGTTGGCGTTTGAGCTCGAAGGCCGCCGCCCGTGCGGCGTTTGCGGGGTAGCTGTCGCGTGTGATCGTGAGAGAGCTGTAGTCGATCCAGTTGTCAGGATAGCCAACCTTGTTGATCACAGCAGAGAGCTTCTGGTGAGCCTCTTTCTTGGTTGCAGGCTGCATCCAGCTGACCGAATCAATGTCGCGGCCCATCGCCGCCTCGATGTCGCTGACCATCTTGAGTGCGCGCGCCTTGCTCTCGGGAGGAAAAACCTGCGCCACATATACCTGTCCCAGTGCTTGTCCAATCCCGCCGTCGACGGCCGAAGTGCAGCGGCGCCAGTCCGGTGGTTCCTCTTTCTGGCCGGTGAGAACCTTCTCGAACGCGAACTCGGCATCGCGCCATGCTTTGCCAAGCACGGGCGCCGCAGCTGCCAGCAAATGTGTGCGCAAGTAGATTTTCCATGTCGCCAGATCTTCATCGACGAGCAACTTGTTTTCGACGCGGAAGAAATCAGGTGTTGACACTTCGTAGAGCGGCGGTGCGGGTGCACTGATTCCCTTGAAGTAGGCCGCCCAATCGAAGGCCGGCATCAGCGCTTCGAGTTGTTCTGCCGTAAATCGGTTGTTGATCTTGTTGGGGTCGCGGCGCGTCACGTTATCCATCTGCGCCGTCGCCAATGCCGTTTCGACGCGCAGAACTGTCGCCGCGTCGCTCGCCGCCTGCTGCGGATTCTCGCCGCCAAGCTGAAGCGCGGTGATGAGGAATTGGCGATAGGCTTCGCGCACGCTCTTCGACTTGTCGTCGTTGGTCAGGTAGAAATCGCGGTTGGGCATACCGATTCCTCCCTGGTCCACGGCGGCCACCACGCGAGTCACATCGTTGTAGTCGGCCTGCTGTCCGAACCCAAACAGCGAAGCGTGAGTCTGGTTCTCGTCTCCCTGCCAGGCGGGATCATACGAACTGTGCATCATCGCCAGCACAGTCGAAATCTCATGCTTGCCTTTCATGGCGTCGATGCGATCCAGCAGAGGCTGTACGGCAGACAGGTCATTGGCATTGGAGCGCGCCTGGTCCATGCAGCTGGCGTAGAGGTCGCCGACCTTTTGCTCGTTGGCTGTCCGCGACGAATTGGGAGCTTCATTTTTCTCGAGAATCTGACGCAGGATCTGACGGTTCCATTCGGCGAGCTCTCCGGCAGGTCCCCAATCCATTTGATCGGGAGGAATTGGATTGGCGGCGTTCGTCTTGGAACATGTGTATTGATAGAAGTTGTCGCAAGGGTTCATTGACGAGTCAACGAACGTGACATCGATGTGCTGCAGCTCAATCGGCGACGCGGTTTGCGCGAACGCACCCACGGCGGATACGAACCACAAGCCAATTGCGCATTCCAGTTTCATAGGATCCTCCGACGACCGTGCCCCAAAGGCTAATTCAAAGGCGTGGCATTGCGTAAGTCGAGTGTGACGGAATTAGGTCCTGGGTTGACCAACACCGCTTGTGCCCAGACGAGGGCTTGCCTGTTGTAGAAGGTGGAGATCATGAGGTAGTAAGTTCCGGGCGGGACGCCGGGGAAGGCTCCCCTGGGTCAGGCTTTGGCTTGCTTGCTGCGTGCACCACGCCAATAGAGAATGAGGCCGAGCAGAATCGAAGCCAGCGTCCCCCCGATCAACTTGATTTCGAAACCCAGCTTGTTGGTCGAGTCGCCGGGTGGCACCAGGGAAACGAAGATTCCAACCAGCACCACCGCAAAGCCGAGTCCACCGCAGATCCAGACCCCGATTCGTCCACCGGGAACCAACACCGCGTGGGCATTGCTTTTCCGATCGGCGCGATGGGCCAGCTTGATGACGGCCGCGAACATATAGAGGAATGGAATGAAATAGAGAATAATGGCCGCATCGATGAGGAACTGGTACGCGCCGCGAGTTGAATCGTTGAGCTGGCTAACCAGCAGTATTGCGCCTGAGGCAATTGCCTGCACCAGGATGGAGACGTAAGGCGTCTTCCAGCGCGGATGAATCTTGCCGAAGGCAGCGGGCAGATAGCGATCGATTCCAACGACGAATGGGACCCGCGCGATGCCTGCGACCGTACTGCCGACACCACCCGCGTTACCTACGGTGACGAGCATGGCGGCGACGATCCCGAGAAACGCGACTCCAAGCACAGTGGACCCCAGTGTGATCGCGTGGAAGACGCCGCTCTGCGGATCGAGGTCGGGCGCCGGCACGAGCGCGAGGATCGCGAAGGTTCCCGCGATGTACATGAAGGCAATCAACGCTCCTGAGGCAAAAACGGCGCGCGGAAGAGTGCGACGTGGATCGCGAATTTCTTCGCTCATCGCCGAGACAAGTTCGAGGCCCGTGAAGGCGAAGGCAATCTGCGACCAGAAGTTCACGGTGTCCCAGTTCCACGCAGGCAGCATGTTAGCCGTGGTGAAATGCGTGGCCGATCCGTGGCGGAACGCTACCAGCAACGCGATGACTCCGAGGATGAGCAGGGGCACGTAGGTCCCCACACCGCCGGCGTTCTGCAGCCATTTGCCGATGTTGAGACCAATGATGTTGAGAACAACGGCGACGAGAAGCATCGCCAGGGAAACCGTGAGAAGAAAGGTGCGGTCCTGGGCAAGGGCAGCGCCACGGCCACCGATGATGTACGCGCTCATCGAAGCGCTGGCGAGCAGAAGACCAGGGAAATAGAAGACGGTGTAGATCCAGTAGGTCCAACCAGCGATGAAGCCGTGAAAATCGCCAAAGGCTTCGCGGGACCAGACGTAGAGGCCGCCCTCTTCAGGAAAGCGCGATGAGAGCTCGTTGATGACCAGTGCGCCGGGTACGAAGAAGAATACGGCGGCGAGAAGCCACAGGCTGATAGAAGAAGTTCCATTGTGTCCGGCAGCCGCGATCCAGCGGGGACCGAGGACCGTGGCGATGTTGAACAACAGCACATCCCAGAAGCCCATGGTTTTGCGCAACTGGGCCTTGGAATCGGACGAAGGAGGTACAGGAAAGGTCATGACGCCGCCGGACCCGCGAGAACGCTCTTTGAACGATCGGAGATTCCAGGGAAGGATAACGGACGGACGCGGGCGGCGTCTTCGACGTACGGTCGGCGTTCAATGCCGGCGAGATATCAGGAGCGACGGAGGCGGATCCGGAATGCCCCGTTCCGCCTATTGAACTGTTGGGACGATTAGGCGAGCGCCTGAACTCGTTCAGCTCGCTTGGCGGTCTGACTCGGGTTACTCATAGTTAGAACAGGCGGCTTGGCTGCGGGTGCGGGACGGCGGTCACGGTCGGCCGGCTCAGAGGCGCTGACGAGTTGCTTCAACGAATCAACCGCTGCGTAGATCTGTTCCTGTCGCACGTGAAGGCGGCTCAGCGCCTCTGCAAGCTGGCGAAGTTCCGAGTGGGCTGCATCGATTGCGGCGCGGTAGGCGGGCTCATGGACTTGGTCGTTCATCTGTTGATCCTCCACGCAGGCAAGTGTAGGTCGAAGTAACATCCCAAAGGCATTACCCAAAGGAGGTACCGGTGGTCACTTTGGTGGGAGCGCGCGCGGGAGAAAGGCGCCCTTCAGGATCGCCAGGAATATGAGCGAAATCATAGGCATAGCCGACGATCTTGGCGGGCGAAGAGCAACGCGGTATACTGAAACTTCGGCAAGCCTGCGGGTAGCGCATTCTTGTGCGACCGCCGGGTTCCGGGGCCTTGCTGCAAGCGAGGCGCGAGGAGCCGGCCAAGGCGACACGAAATACCAAGGAATCTGGAGCAGGACAATGGCACAGGTATGCGATGTTTGCGGCAAAGGGCCGCAGTTCGGTAACAACATTTCGCACGCGCACAACGTGACGCGTCGCCGCTGGAACGTGAATCTGCAGGCGGTCAAGGCACTGGTGAACGGCGCTCCGAAGCGGATTCGGGTGTGCACCAGCTGCATCAAGAGCGGCAAAGTCGCGAAGACGTAGCAACGCGGGGCTTGACGCTCCTCAAACTGATCTTCATGAAAAGACAAACCCCGTCTCGGCGACGGGGTTTTGTTGTGCTCGAAAGAGGCAATGCCGGCGGGTCTATTCCTTGATCGTCTGTCTGCAGCAAAGCCTTCCGTCAAGGCCTTCATTGATCAGGGCCATCGTGTTCAGGGATGGTCAGGCTCGAGAGGGTTTTCCCACGCGATTACGCGCGGGTCAAGCCCGTCGGGGGACCAGGTCTGAAGGATGGCCTGCGCGAGCTTCGCAAGCGTGACCTCGCCCTCGTTGTCCGCATTCCAGCGCTGATCAAGATTGTCAAACGTAAAGCCGGCAATCACCACCGGACCGTGCTTCGTCGCCACCAGGGCTATGTCATTCCGCACCTGATCGAGCGCGCCGGTCTTATTGCCGATGGCGGAGCCCTGCTCGCTGGTGTCCATGGCCTCAACGTAGCGGGGCAGA
Source organism: Occallatibacter sp. (assembly GCA_036267935.1). GTDB lineage: Bacteria > Acidobacteriota > Terriglobia > Terriglobales > Acidobacteriaceae > Telmatobacter. Next base: position 14,753 of record DATAVC010000025.1, read on the forward strand.
CTGTCGCGATCCTGCTGGCTGCGCAACATGTTGAGAATCGATCCGCACAACGGGCCGTCGGCCGGCAGGGGCGCCGAGCCGTCGAGAGCGAGACGGCATGTGGCGAAACGTTCCATGATCGACGCCATCTCGCGCGGAGTGGTCTTGCCGAGCCCGAATTGCGGCTGGTCCGCAGGCATGGGGCCCGATGCGGGCACGTAGACCTTCTTGTAGAGCCACGTGTTCTTCAATCCTGCGGCGCGGAGAGTGGCGTTGATGTGATCGAGTCCAAGCCGGTCGATGGCCATGTTGGTGGCGGTGTTATCGCTGAGGATCACCATGAGCATCAGCGTGTCGCCAAGAGTAAGGGCAACAGGCGGGGTGAGTTTGGCGAGGACTCCTGAGCCTTCGACTTGATTGGGCTTGGTGAGGACGATGCGCTCGGCGAGCGTGGCTTTGCCTGCGCGTATCTGCTCCGCCGCATCCAGCAGAATGCCAAGCTTGATGGTCGAAGCAGTCTTGACCGGCAGGTCAGGCGCGATCGAAGCAGTTTGTCCTGTCTTGAGATTGTGCGCGTACAGAGCGACCTTGCCGTGATGCGCTGCAGCGATGGCCTGCAGCTTGGCATCGAGGGCGGCGTCTTCTTGTGCAGGGAGTGAAGGACAGGGTGCGAATACCAGGAAGGCCAAGGCCGCGCATGTGCGCTGAAGGGACCACATGCATGCAGAGTAGCGCATTGTCACGGCATTCTGGCTGCGTTCTGGATGCGGTCGGGCTTACTTCGCTTTATCGAATGTGAGCGAAGCAGAGTTGATGCAGTAGCGGAGCCCGGTCGGGCGCGGTCCGTCTGGAAAGACGTGGCCAAGATGGCCGCCGCACCGCGCGCAGGTGACCTCGATGCGGCGCATCCCGTAGCTCAGATCTTCGTGTTCAACGACAGCTTTGGAATCGGCGGGAATCATGAAGCTGGGCCAACCGCACCCAGAATCGAACTTTGCGCCGGAGTTGAACAGCAAAGACCCGCAGCCCGCGCAGTGGTAGTCGCCGGTTTCGGTGTTGAATTCGAGCGGACCCGTAAACGCACGCTCGGTGCCCTTTTCGCGCAGGACATGGTATTGCTCCGGCGTCAGTTGCGCTCGCCATTCGGCATCGGTACGGGTCATCTCTTCGGGCTTTTGATTCGTGTCGTTGCTCATGGTGCGAACCTCCGTTGCAGCGATGGTTGGATGCGCGAGAGTGCTGCGAGGTTACAAGGCGCGGACTTCGGCAACCAACTCAATCTCGACCAGCGCGTCTTTGGGCAGGCGAGAAGCTTCGATCGTGGTCCGAGCGGGTGGAGCGACCCCCTCGGGCGCAAGGTACGTGCCGTAGATCGCATTCATAGCCGCAAAGTCATCGAAATTCTTGAGATAGACGGTTGCCTTGATTGCATCCCCAAGGCTGCTGTCTGCTGCCTCAAGGATGGCCTTGAGGTTCTCGAGCACGCGCGTGGTCTGCTCGGTGATGCCACCGTGCACGAGTTGGCCGGTAGCCGGGTCGAGCGCAATTTGACCTGCAGTGAAGATCAGATTGCCGGTACGAATTGCCTGGGAGTAGGGACCGATGGCCGCAGGCGCCTCATTGGTGAAGACGAGAGTTTTGCTCATGTCCTAATCTTAGAATCCCCGCCTGCAGGTCACACCGCGCTCTGAGCCGAATCTCAATGCCAGATGGCTAGGACCCCACCGACAATTGGCAGGCCGATGAGCCAATAGGCATTGTTAATCGCAAACAGTTTGAACGGCCGGTTTTCGTAAATGCCCTGCGGCAGGTTAGGCGCGGCAAAGAAACCGATCCAGGCGATGACCCCGACGAGAGCGCCCCATGTGAAGGTCGATGCCCCGGACCAGAGGATCAGGTGCTCGAGCACGAAGGCAAGAAGGAAATCGCCCACAAAGGAGGCAATCATGCCCGGGACCAGGCTCTTCTTGTTGGGATGTTCTTTGTTGAAGCCCAGCAGGGCCATCCACGGTTTCGCGAACAGCGCCGGCGAATACCAAAGGGCTCCGAGGAACCACAGGATGAGTGCGCAAACCAGCACAGCAAGGTGGTTGATCTCATGATGAACGTGTTGCACGGCGCGGCCTCCGAAGCTGAGTTGTTTTGGGGACGGAGTCGAGCATGGCGCGCCAAATGCCGGCTGTCAAGGAAGAATTATGCGCGGACCGTAGAACACCAGGAGCTATCCGGGCGTCTTGATGCCACCACGCAACATGGTGACGGCCTTGGCAAGGCGTGTCTGGCGCGTCTCTTCCTTCTTCGCCTCGCTGATCCAACGGCAATACTCTTTGCGGTGCGTGAAGCTCAGCTTCTCGAAGACTGGAAGCAGTCCTTCTTTCTTGAGAACCTTCTGGAGTTCAGGAGGCACCTCGACAGTGCGGACTGCCTCATCGCGTTCGACGGTGACACGCACCGTGTCGCCTGGCGCCTTGCCAATCTTTTCGCGGATCGCCTTGAGCATGGGCAGCATGTGCTGCGGGCGTCCATACTTGACCATCGTGCCGGTGTAAGGAACACCGTCGAACGTGATCTTTACCGGGACTTGGCCCTTGGTGCCGAACTCTTTTTCGACATCGTAAGGAAAAAGCACGCAGGCTCCCCCGCGTCCGGAAGGACCCTCGACTGATTCAATCGTGGCTTTGAACTTGTATTGCTTCATGACAGGACGGCCTCGCAATGGTCTGCCTTACTTTCCCATAAGCACAGGGGCCGGGCAAGATAGGTGCCGCAAAAAAGCACATCCCACCCAGCCTGAACTTGCGGCGGGATGGGATGGTGAGCGTGCGGTGGACGGGATCGCCTAGACGAGCTTGGCGTCGAGCGTGACCTCAGTGTTGTTGGCGAATAGCTTGGAGATGGGGCAGCCGGCCTTGGCATTTCCCGCGGCGGTGTCGAATGCTTCTTTCGTGGCGCCCGGAACGCTGGCCGTCGTGGTGAGGGCGATCTTGGTAATGGAGAAACCGTCACCGACCTTGGCCAACGTCACCGCTGCATGGGTCTCGATCTTGGTGGGTGTAAAGCCTGCGCCACCCAGTTGTGCGCCGAGCGCCATCGAGAAGCAGCTGGCGTGGGCTGCAGCGATCAGTTCTTCAGGAGTGGTGCCCGAGGCAGCGCCTTCGAAACGCGAAGCGAACGAGTAATTGGCATCCTTCAGGACGCCCGTCGCCGTAGAGATGGTGCCCTTGCCTTCTTTCAGTGAACCAGTCCAAACCGCACTTGCCTTGCTTGCCATAAACCCTCCTTGGGGGTTCCGGAATCCGGATGTTTTAAGGTGGTGTTCGCTCCGCTTTCAAAGGGGAAATCCGAGCGGCGCTATGAAGTTGATGCTTCAGGCACCTGCGGGGTTCCCCGTCAGGCGGCCATCTCCCCTATGTTAATCTCTGACCCATGCTCCCCCATAGGCCACGGTCGCTGGACGGTGATTTCGTACGCGAAAATTCACAGTCTGGACCTGCGTTTCCGGCGGTCGAGCTTCCTATCGAGCACCATTGCCAGGTGTGCCCCACGTGCTCTCACAGGCTGACCGGGCATCATTGCAAGCTCGTTTGCACCCAGTGCGGCTACTACCTGAGCTGCGCCGACTACTACTGAGGACTGCGCGTCCAGCCGATTGCGCTTCGCGCCCAGCATCCTGCTCCAAACCTGCACCCGAGCTACTGCTTTTCGCTGGCCTTGCGCGGAGTCTCAAACTCATCGCCCGGCAGCCACTCGACGGGCTTCGCCTGTTCGCTGGCGAGCCACCCCAGAATAAATCCAAACCGCGCCATCTTGGCGTTGCCGCTGAAGTCCCAGTCGGGGCGAAACTCGTCGGACGGCTGGTGATAGTGATGCGCCACGTAATCTTCGGCCTGCGCGTGACCCCACGCTTCGTCGTGGCCTTCGAAAAGTTCGCCCTGATCGACGGAGAAGGCCGGAACACCGACGCGCGCCAACGAAAAATGATCGCTGCGATAGTAGTGGCCAGCCATCGGCGTGGGATCGGGAAGAAGCTGAATGTCGAAGGCCTTGGCAACGGATTGCACGGTCGGCCAGAAATCAATGCGCTCGGCGCCATTTAAGTTGGCAGATCGCGGAACGCCAATGGGCAAGAGCATGTCGTAGTTGAGATCAAGAGCGATTTGCCGTGCCGGCACCGGGGGATGCATGCCGAGATACTGCGATCCGAGGAGGCCTTGCTCTTCAGCAGTGACCGCGGCAAAGAAGACGTCGTGGGGCGGAGGCTGGGCTCCCTGCGCAAAGGCTCGCGCCATCTCCAGCAGAATGCCGCAGCCTGTGCCGTTGTCTGCCGCGCCGTTATAGATGTTGTCGCCAGGAGCATTGGTATCGATGCCGAGGTGATCGTAGTGGGCGGTGAAGAGTACGGAGTTGCCATCCGCGGCGGCGCCGGGCACGCGCGCAACCACGTTCGAGCTTACATAACGGCGGACCTTGCTCTCCACGTGGCCACGAAATCGCACAGAAAGTTGAACGGCATGGGATGCCCCCCGCTTGCCTGCGCGATCAATCGCCTGGTCAACGTCACCCAGTCCCGCTGCTGCGAACAAGTGCTGCGCGACATCGTGCTGAATCCATGCGGCGGCACGCAGGGTCGCCAGCGGATCGTCCTGCAGATAGCTTTTCTCGATGGCCTGCGAGTTGCGGACGACCTCCCATCCATAGCTGGCGAGATCGCGGCGATGAATGATCAGCACACCGACGGCGCCACGGCGCGATGCCTCTTCGTATTTATAGGTCCAGCGCCCGTAGTAGGTGAGGGCCTTGCCCTTGAAGAACTTCTCGTCATTGGACGGCGGCTCATTCACGATGACGAGCGCAATCTTGCCCTTGAGATCAATCTCCGTGCCGTTGGGGCCGGCGTAGTCATCCCAGTTGTATTCGGGCGCGTGAATACCGTAGCCCACGAAGACGATGGGAGCATCGATGTCCGCGGATGTCTGTCCTGTCTCATCTTTGGCGACGATCTCGGTTCCATACGCGAGGTTGATCGGCTCGCCAGTGGCGGGCACGAGTGCGAACTTGGTCTTGTCCTCGTCGGTGTGGACCGCGAAGAGCGGCACGGGCTGAAAGTAGGTTCCGTTGTTGCCGGCCGGCTTAAGACCGGCGAGAGCGAATTGCGTGGCAATGTATTCGGCAGCCAACTCGGCGCCGCGTGTGCCGGGACCGCGCCCTTCAAGCAGATCGAGGGAGAGGTAGCGAACATGGGCGCTGATCTTGGTCGGATCGATTGAGGCGGCCGCGGTGCGGGCTGCCGCAGGAAGGGCCGGAATATCAGGGACGGTAGAGGATTGCGGACTGGCAACTGAAGAGGCGGCAACCAATGCGGTCGCCAAGAGAGACATCCGAGAAAAACGCATGCATGCTCCAGGGAGTCGGCGGGGAGTGGACGGTCACGTCGATTTTACGCTGCCCTTCCCCGAAGACCGGAGACGTTGTGATTAAGCGGATTCTTGGTGGGCGGTCGCCTGGAGCGTGATCAACTCGAGTGGAGCAACAGGGAGAAGATGGGATCGGCTCAGAACCTTACGCGTGAGCCCCGTGAGTGCCATACCCGCAGCGTTGATGAGCGGGACCCAGCAGCGGCGGCCTTCAGGAACCGTCAGCGGCGTGACATTCTCTTCTGCGACAGTGCGAATGCGCACGTAGTAGTTGACCTGCATGATGGCGTGGCGCACGGTCATACGCAGTTCCGACTCGGGAACCGTGAATTCGCGCAAAGCGGGAAGCTGCCACATACCGGGCATCACGCTTTGCGAGTCAGGCCGCTGCTCAAGCAGAACTTCGCGATTGGTAAAGCCGGGCAAGCTGCCCGATCGAACGGCGAGAGCGTACGAAATCTCTTTGCTCAGCATGCGTGGACGGGCCGGTGTCTTATGCTCGCCGCGCGTGACGCAGTCTGCCGACAGGGGACATGCGGCGCATTGCGGCGTGCGTGGAGTGCAGACGGTCGCGCCAAGCTCCATCAGAGCCTGATTGAAATCGCCTGACCTGCTGATGTCGAGAAGTTGACCAGCCACGGTTTCGACCCTGCGGCGCAATGCTGCAGCACCGGAACGGCCCACCGCTTCCCAGCCTTGCAGACGGCACAGAACTCGTTCGACATTGCCGTCGACTACAGGAATCGGCTCGCCGTGCGCGATGCTCGCGATGGCTGCGGCAGTGTAGTTCCCGATGCCCGGGAGTAGACGCAATTCTTCGGCGCTGATCGGTAAGTTGCCTTCGCGATGCTCTGCGACAAATTGTGCTGCCTTGTGCAGCATGCGCGCGCGGCGATAGTAGCCAAGGCCGCTCCACAGAGCCAGGATTTCCTGCTCTGAAGCGAGCGCGAGCGAAACCAGCGTGGGAAAGCGGGCCATGAAGGACTGATAGCGTTCGACGACCACGGCGACCCGGGTCTGCTGCAGCATGATCTCGGAAACCCAGATCGCATACGGATCGCGGCTGCGCCGCCAAGGCAGGTCGCGCTGGCTCCGGTCATACCAGGCGAGCAATTGCCCGCGAATCCTGGATCTTGCCTCGAGTTCGATTTCGTTCCTGGCCATGCTTAAGACGCTGCTTTCCTACGACCAAACCTACAGTTGAATGGCACCATTCGTCGGGGTACTGACTACACCGTACGTAACCAGATCGGCCTGCTCCCAGGTAACAATTCTCCGATGTCCATGGTACTTTTTCCATACCACTTCCGTTATCTATGGGTTCACACGGGCCACAGAAGCCCGGTTCGAACCGCACGCGGAATCCAAATAAACGATAGCAGCTCTTAGATTTAGTCCCATATTTACGAACTAATTGAGGAGGCTGACCCATGAAAGCCCACGTCCTGACAGTTGCCTTTGTCATCGCCGCATCTTCGCTGACCGCGCAGATGCCCAAACCTTCTTCGAACCTCATCGACAGCAACAGTGAAGGCGGAGGGTACCGCCCCGCGTCCACGGTGCAGCGCGGCTCGGTCTACGGTAGCCCCTTCTCCCGAGTGGCGATTGGCGGTAGCGTCAACACGCTCGGTCCAGGTGTCCAGATAACGACCAATCTGGCCGACCATCTGAACCTGCGCGCGACGGGAAATGCGTTCTATTACTCGACAACGTTCAATACAAGCGGATTTAACGCCAACGCGAAAATGAACATGGTCTCGGCCGGCGTTTCGGCAGACTACTATCCGTTCCGCCGCGGCTTCCGCGTCAGTCCCGGCGTGCTGGTGATGAACAACAACCGCGTCTCGGCGACTGCTCTTGCGGCGGGAGGCACCAGCTTTACCTTCGACGACGCGACATACTACTCGGCGAATGCGAACGCAGCAACCGGCGCCACGCCTTTGAATGTGCGCGGAGCTCTCGGTCTAAACACGACCAAGCCCGCATTTACACTGACCACCGGCTGGGGCAATACGATTCCGCGCAATGGGGCCCATTGGTCGTTTCCTGTAGAAGTAGGCGTAGCCTTTGTTGGCGCGCCGTCAATCAACGTTGCCCTTTCCGGTTGGGCTTGCCAGGATCAGGCACAGACGGAATGCGGGGATGTGCAGGACACAAGCAGCTCTACTGCGCAAGACATCCAGACCAGCCTGGCGGCTCAGATTACGAAGTGGAAGAGCGACCTGAACCCGCTGAAGACCTATCCAATTCTGTCGTTCGGCGTGGCCTATGCGTTTGATCTTCATGGCGGAAGTATCAATCGCTAAGCGCACGCGTCGATTTGATTGCGTTGTACGGGAAAGGGCCGCGGAATGCGGCCCTTCTTCTTTGTGATCGATCGGCTAGCCGCCCCTTCGGTCAGGAGAGCATCGAGGCCACGATCTCTGGCGTCGCCTGCAGGGCGGCATCGATCTGTGCCTGATCTTTTCCGCCGGCTTCCGCGATTTCGGGTTTTCCGCCGCCCGATCCACCGACATGCTTGGCAACTGCGCCCACGAGTTTGCCCGCCTGGATGCGCTTGAGCAAGCCGGGTGTGACCCCCGCGATGATCGCAACTTTGCCTTCGGGCTGTGCCGAGGCAAGAACCACGACCGATTCTCCCGCCTTTTGCTTGAGATTGTCGACCAGCGTGCGCAACTGTCCGCGGTCCAGGTTGTCGGCGCGATGGGTAACGACCTTCACGCCCTTGACATCGATGGAATGAGCGTCGCCGAGGGCGCCGGCTGCCGATTTCATGCGGCTCTCTTCCAGTTCACGGCGCAGACGCTTCAACTCGTCTTCTTGCGCGTCTAACTTCGCACGAAGCCCGTCCGAAAGGCTGCCTCCCGAAGGGACAAACTGCGAAGCAAACTGCGCGACAGCAAAATCGCGCCGGAAGGTGTCAAGAGAACCCATGCCGCTGATGGCCTCGATACGACGCACGCCGGAGGAGACAGAGGTTTCACCGGTCAGTTTGAAGAGGCCGATTTCGCCTGTGGCCGCGGTGTGCGTGCCGCCGCACAGTTCGGTCGAAAAGCCATCAGAGAGCTTGACCACGCGCACTTTGTCGCCGTACTTCTCGCCGAACAATGCCATGGCGTGATATTCGTTCACCGCGACGTCGATGGGCACGTCGACCAGTGTCTCGACGGTAGCGTTCTTCAGCACTTCGCGATTGACGATGGACTCGACCTCCTGGAGCTCCTCGTCCGCGACCTGAGCAAAATGCGAGAAGTCGAAGCGCATGCGATCGGGATGGACAGCCGAACCCGCCTGCTTGACGTGGGTGCCCAACACCTGACGCAGCGCGGCATGCAGAAGATGCGTGCCAGTGTGGTTGCGCTTGATGGCGTCGCGACGTTCGCCGTCCACCACCGTATTGACGTGATCGCCGACCGCGAGATCCTGCTTGAGGATGGCCTTGTGGGCGCGCACGCCCTGCACCGGAGCCACGCAGCCGATGATCTCGGCAACGGTGGTGTTGCCGTCCGGAGAGAGGAAGAAACCCGTGTCGCCCGTCTGGCCACCTGCGTCAGCGTAAAAGCTGGTGTGGTCGAGCACAACCTCAACTTCGTCGCCGGCCTTGGCAGCCGGCGCACCCACGCCATTCTTCACGATGGCCAGGACACTGCAGTTCGTGGACTGAATCTGTTTGTAGCCCTCGAATACCGTTTTCGGCAGATCGCGGAAGGCAGGGCTGGCGGTTTTCTGTGCTCCACCTTTCCATGACGCGCGTGCGCGGGACTGTTCTTCGGCACGAGCAGCCTCGAAGCCAGCTTCATCGAACGTGACTCCGGCATCGCGGGCCGCGTCGACCATGAAGTCGAAGGGAAGGCCAAAGGTCTCGTAGAGGTGGAATGCTTTCGCGCCGGTCAATCCGCTCTTCAGTTCTTCGTCGAGACGCGTCAAGCCGATCTTCAGCACACGGTCGAATTGCTTCTCTTCGGCGTCGATCACGCGGGCCACACGGTCGGCGGTATCGACCAGATCGGGATAGGCGCCCTTCATCTCATCGCGGACGGCATAGACCATCTGGTGCAGGAAGGGCTTCTCTTGCCCGAGCAGGCGACCGTGGCGAATGCCGCGACGGAGAATCTTGCGCAGCACGTAGCCGCGACCTTCGTTCGAAGGGACCACGCCGTCGTTGATGAGGAACGTCGCCGCACGTGCGTGATCAGCGATGATGCGGAGGCTGGCGTTGCCAGTTAAGTCCGCTAGGGTGGCAACCGGCAGGCCGTGCGCCAGTTCAGGGCTCACATATCCAATTGGTCCGTTCGCAAACTCCGGGTGGCCCCATTCATCCCGCTTCCCGGTCACGCCGCAGAGTTCCGCTGCGCGCTTGATCAACGGCGTGAACAGATCGGTCTCAAAGTTGCTGATTTTGCCTTGCAGCACAGCCGCCACCCGCTCCAGCCCCATGCCGGTATCGATGGAAGGCTTGGGCAGCGGCGTGAGCTTGTAGGTCGTCTTCTTCGTTGCAGGATCGACGTTTGCGGAGCGGTCGAACTGCATGAAGACCAGATTCCAGATCTCGACATAGCGGGCATCGTCGTGCCCAAAAGGCTTATCGACACCGGGTATCTCCGCAGCCTCGATGCCAACGTCGTAGAAGATCTCGGAGCAAGGACCGCAGGGGCCGGTTTCGCCCATCTGCCAGAAGTTGTCCTTCGCGCCGTACTCGAAGATGCGTTCTTTGGGCACGCCGGCTTCGATCCAAAACTGTTCGGCTTCGTTGTCGCGCGCAACGCCGTCGGCGCCCTCGAAGATGGTGACGTAGAGGCGATCTTTCGGAATGCCCATCCATGCGGGACTGGTGACGAGTTCCCAGGCGAACTGGATAGCCTCGCGCTTGAAGTAGTCGCCGAACGAGAAGTTGCCCAGCATCTCGAAGAACGTGTGATGGCGGCGGGTGAAGCCAACGTTCTCAAGATCATTGTGTTTGCCGCCCGCGCGCACGCATTTCTGCGAAGTAGTGGCGCGATTGTACGCGCGCTTTTCGGCGCCCAGAAACAGGTCTTTAAACTGATTCATGCCCGCGTTGGCGAACAGCAGCGTGGGATCGTTGTGGGGCACAAGTGAAGAGGACGCGACGCGGCGGTGCCCCTTCGTCTCAAAAAAGCGCAAAAAGAGCTCGCGAATCTCGTTTCCAGTACGCACTTGCATGACGTTTCTAGTGTAATGGGCACACGCGCCCCGGTGACATCTCGACCCGGCTGGCATCCAACTGAATGCGGCTCAGGCCGCGAGGAGGATGAAGTGGATAAAGTTGCATTGTTGGCCCTGCTGGAGGCGAAATCGGGCAAAGAGAAGGAACTCGAAGCGTTCTTGAAGTCGGCCTTGCCGCTGGCCCAACAGGAGGCGGGAACCACGTCGTGGTATGCATTGAAGCTCGGGCCGGGGCGGTTCGGCATCTTTGACACGTTCAAGGACGAAGAAGGGCGCAACGCCCATTTAACCGGCGCGATTGCGAAGGCGCTGTTCGCCAAAGCCGATGAATTGCTCGCCAAAGCCCCTCAGATTGAAAAGATCGAGCTGCTCGCGGTGAAAGCGCCGGGCGCCTGAGGACAACAGATGGCTCCGTTCGCCGTCGAATAGAACAAATGAATATCCATGCGAAAGGCCTGTTCGGTGCGAGGCGGCGAGGACATTACGCCATACTGCTACTCGGAGCCGCGATGGGGAGCCTGGCGTGCGCAGCGCAACCCTGGCGGAACCTCGACATCGCCGAGTCGCGGCCGATCCGATCCGGAAGCGCAACGATCCAGGTGGATTTTGTGCGTGGCGCGACGGACCTTTCGCACGATGTGCTGCTGGCTCACATTCAGTCGGCAGTTGCGGCGGTTACGGCCTATTACGGGCGCTTTCCGGTGACACGAGCGCAGATCCTTGTGGTTCCGGTGGAAGGACGCGATGGCATTCTGCAGGGCACGACGTGGGGCGACCGCAACGGATTCCAGGGCTTTACCCGGGTCCGTATCGGACAGCACACAACCGCACAGGAATTGGCGGAAGACTGGATGATGACGCACGAGCTGGTGCATCTTGCCTTCCCTTCAATGCCTGACGATCAGCACTGGATGGAGGAAGGGCAGGCGACCTACATTGAGCCCGTCGCGCGGGTGATGACGGGCGAGTTGAAAACCGCTTCGATCTGGCGCGACATGGTGCACGACATGCCCAAAGGCGTTCCTAATGCCGAAGATCAGGGCCTGGATCACACACACAGTTGGGCGAGCACGTATTGGGGCGGAGCCCTGTTCTGCCTGGTTGCCGATGTAACGATTCGGCGCGAAACAGGCAACCGCAAGGGTTTGCGCGATGCGTTGCGCGCGGTGATCGGGCATGGTGGAACCATCGATCACGAGTGGGAGCTTCCGCAGGCCTTGGCGATTGGCGATGAAGCCACGGGAACGCATGTTTTGACGCGGATGTATGCAGAGTGGAAAGCCGCGCCTGCGACAGTTGATCTCGACAAGCTGTGGTTGGACCTAGGAGTTCGCGCGATGCCCGATGGACACGTGGAGTTTATTGACTCGGCGCCCTTGGCAAAGATCCGTGAGGCGATCACTGCCGGAGCCGATCTGCACAGCGCGCATTGACGTCTCAGACGGGACGAATCTGGCTCAGGCGAACTCCCAGCGGCGGGCGACGCGACGCGCAACCGCGAAGAGCACGATGCCGACGCCCAGCAGCACAGAGACTTGCGGCCAGAGAGCAGTGACGGGCAGATCGCGCCAGAAGACCTTGGTGAACCCGTCAATGGCCCAGGCATTAATGGTGAACAAGCCGGCCTTCTGCATGGCTTCTGGCATAAAGTAGCGCGGAAACATGCTGCCGCCGATGGACGACATGATGAGGATGAGCAGCGTGGAGACGGCGCCGAGTTGAGCGCGCGTGTGGCACAAGCTGGCGAGCAGCATGCCAAAGGCAGCGACGGCGACCGCGGTGCTGAGGCCCATCACGATGAAGCCGGGAATGTGGGCGAAGAGATCGAGATGGAAAACGGCGCGAGCCCACAAGAACATGACGGTGAGCTGCGTGAAGGCCAGGAGCGAGTTGTAGGTGAGCTTGCCGGCGAGCAGAGAAGTCATTGTGACGCGCGAGCTGAGCACGCGGTCAAGCGTACCCGACTCGGCTTCGTCGAGCAGCACTCCTGCGGAGCCGCTGGCCGTGAACAGCAGGAACATGACACCGATGCCTGCAGCGTAGAAGGAGATCATCGGGTTTTTCTTGTTTTGGCCGACGACGGCCCGTGCCTGCACGGGAATGATGCCGTTGAATGAGCTGCTGGAGGAACTGGAGCCCAGCTGGCCATTGCCCTGGAGCTGTTTGAGGCGATCCAGATTCGACTGCATAAGCTGCCTCTGCGCGGGTGTAAGTCCGCCGATGTAGTGGTCGGTGTACTTCATTCCCTGCTCAGCCATGGCTGCCGGCATCGAGGTCATCGCGGCCTTCTGCAGCAGGCCAGAGACGATTTGCGGAGCGATCAGATCGCTTGCGTCGTTGAGCAGCTGGATCGACGATGCACTGTCTTGAGGCCCGAAAGAGATCGGGTTCTGGCCGAAACCTTTGGGAATGATGAGCGCCACGGGAGCGTCCCCGCCTTTGACGGCAGCTTCAGCGGAGGCTGCGGTGTAGTCCGGCAGAACGGTTTTGTCTTTTGAATCGGGATGCGTGAGAACCTTCAGTGAGCTTTCGCGCTCCAGGCCGATCACGAGCTGCTGCGAGGCAGAGCTGCGGTCCTCATCGACGAGGATGACCGTGACCTTGGGCGTGGAATCGTGCTGGCCGCCGAAGATGGACGCGAAGATGCTGAAGAAGGCGACCGGCAACACAAAGCCCAATGCCAGCGCGGCTCGATCGCGGCGCAGGGAGACGATGGCAGTACGGACGATGGGGAGAATCATTCGCGCAATTCCCTTCCCGTTAGGTGTAGAAACACGGATTCGAGGTTTGGGCGGCGGAGCGAAACGTCTTCGAGCTCCAGCCCGGCCTTTGACGCGGACTCCAGCAAGACACCGATTTCGATGGGATGTTCGATCGTGAACTCCGCGACACCCTGGTTGAGACGACCCTTGTGAGTTTCGACCCATGCGGCGATTTGCTCTTCAGAACCGGCGAAACGGGCAAGAACCTGGCTGCGCGAGGCGAAAGCGTTGTGGACTAATTCTTCTTTAGTGCCAAGCGCGATGATGTGTCCGTGGTCGATGATGGCGATGCGATCGCAGAGGCGCTCGGCCTCTTCCATGTAGTGCGTGGTGTAGACGACCGACGTGCCCTGGGCGCGCAGGGCTTCGATCATTTCGAAGATCCGATTGCGCGACTGCGGATCGACGCCGACGGTGGGCTCGTCCATGAGCACGACACGCGGGCGATGGATGATGCCTGCAGCCATGTTGAGGCGGCGTTTCATGCCGCCGGATAGCTTTCCGGCAAGGTCGCCGGCACGATCGTGCAGAGCCGCCCAATCGAGACACCAGGCCACGGATTCGGCGAGTCGTTTGCCGGCGAGGCCGTGATAGCTGCCGAAGGCGACGAGGTTCTCGCGGCAGGTCAGGCGCGGATAAACGGCGAGTTCCTGCGTCACCCAGCCGAGAGACTCGCGGGCGGCTGTTGAGTCAGCGCGTGCGCCGTAGAGGGTGATGCGCCCGCTGTCAGGAATGACGCGACCCACGATGGCGCGAATCGTAGTGGATTTACCGGCGCCGTTGGGACCGAGAAGGCCGAGACACTCACCGGGCTGAACCTCGAGAGAGACACCGTCGACCGCAGTGAGCGCACCAAAGCGTTTGACGAGGGAGTCAATCGCAAGAGGCAGCGCTGAAGATGGAACCGGAACCGCCGGTGCGGAGGCCATGCAAACTCCAGGAGTATCAACACGTGAATCTACAGACAGAGCTTACGCCGTGCTGCGGCGAAAAGTTCATTCGCCATGGGATTCGCTGGTCAGATTGTCGAGGGCAGCGAGCGATTCGTCGGGCACGTTCCACTGGCGGAGGATTTTGTAGATGACGCCGGTGGAGAATCCGGCGGCGACGAGGCGACGCATCACGCGGGCGGTCTCTTTCTCGTTGGTCGGCTTGGAAATGCGCTTGCGTTCGAGGTGCTGGCGGGCCAGGGCTTCTTCGTTGGTGTGGGCGTAGGCCGCGTCCATGGTCTTGGCAACCAGGTCGGCGGAGATCCCCTTTTGGCGCAGATCCTGCTGGACTCGACGCTGGCCGAATTTCTGATTTTCTTTGCGGAGGCGCGTGTAGGTCTCGGCATACGACTGATCGTCGAGGTATTTCTTTTCTCTCAGGCGCGCGAGGACAGCGCTGATGGCCGCTTCGCCGCGCTCGCCAGGTTCGGCGCGCTGCTGCAGAAGGCGATGCAACTCCGCTTGCGTGCGCATGCGGCTGCTGAGGGCCCTCACGGCGCGCTCGTAGAGGCCGGCTTCGCTGAGCGGCTCCTTGGCTTTCGCGGATTTGTGCTGGAAGGACAGCTTTCAGCCTCCGAATTTCCCGTTTTGTCCTATCGACCCCTTGCCGCTCCCATTGGGTAACGGGGGGAGGGGGTGGAGGGAGGAGGGGGGTGGGGTACCCCTTTGGCCCGTTTCAGTACCCGTACATTCTCGATTGTGCACGATTGCGCGAAATGATCTGCAACACGAGCCTATTCCGACTGCGGGGCCGTGGGCTTCGTCCACTGATCGACCCAGTCGTTGACGGTCTTGTACCAGAGGCGCGAATTCTGTGGTTTCAGGATCCAGTGGCCCTCGTCGGGAAAATAGAGCATTTTGCTCGGGACATGGAGCAACTGCAACGTGTCGAAGAGTTGGAAACCCTCGCTGACATCGAGCCGGTAATCGAGCTGGCTGTGGACGACAAGAGTGGGCGTCTTGAAGTTTTTGGCGGAGAGCGACGGCGACCACTTCCTGTATGGATTCTCGCTGTCAGGACGGCCGTAGTAGTCCCAGGGTTTGCCGTTAAACTCCCAGATATTGAACCAGTCTTCTTCGGTGGAACCGAAGGCGGACTCGGCGTTGAACATGCCGTCATGGGAGACGATGCATTTGAAGCGGTTGGTATGGCCGAGAATCCAGTCGGCCATGTAGCCGCCGTAGCTGGCGCCGAGCGCGCACTCGCGGGTCTTGTCGATGAAGGCGTAGTGCTGCTCGGCGTAGGTGAGACCGGTCATCAGGTCGGTGAAGGGCTTGCCGCCCCAGTCATTGTTGACGCCATCGACGAAGGCCTGTCCATAGCCTGTCGAGCCGCGCGGATTGATCATGACCACGACGTAGCCGTTGGCAGCGAAGAGTTCGGCGTTCCAGCGATACGACCAAGCATCGCCCCACGCGCCCTGCGGGCCGCCGTGAATCAAGAATTTGACGGGATATTTCTTCGCGGGGTCGAAGTTGGGAGGACGGATCAGGAAGCCTTGAACCTTCGTGCTGTCGGCAGCGGTGAACCAGAAGGATTCCATCTTTGGGAGATCGAGTTGGGCCAGAACGGCGTCGTTGAGATGGGTGATTTGCTTTGGTTCATATGTAGTACTTGTGATGTTTTTCGCAGATCCAGCGGAGTTCGCATTTAGCTGGATCTTCACTGCGGTGTCATCCATCTCAAGGACGTTTCCGATGGCGACCTCAGCCGGATGGCCGACTCGGACGAGCGTGCCAATCAGGTATGGCATGCTGTCGTGGTCAATCATTCTGGGGCTGCTCCACTCACCAGCAGCTTTGCCATATCGGTGAAGATCGTCACCGGTAACATTCACTCTATAGACCGGACCTTCGCCCTTTTCGCCGGAAACGAAGAGGATTGCTTCGGGCCCATCCCACGAAAACTCATCCACCCACGTATCGAACTTCGGCAGCAGATTGCGAATCGTCTTTGACGCGCGGTCATACACCACCAGCCGGAACTTGTCGCTCTCATATCCGGGGCGGGCCTGCGAGCGCCACGCCAGATACTTCCCGTCGGGTGAGTAGGCTGGCGAGAAGTCGCCGCCGGGCGATGTGGACACCTTCACCGGTTTGGCAGACGGATTGGTCAGGTCCAACGTGAAGATGTCGGCATTCGTCGAGATGGCCGGCTCGGGGTCGAGGTTCTCGGTGAAGGCCAGCTCTTTGGAATCGGGAGAAATTGCACAGCCGCAGCCCAGCGGGTCGGTGGGGTAGTCGGGCGGGACATCATGGGGATCGTTGGGCGTGAGATCGCGGAGTGCGCCGCTGGCCAGGTCGACCAGAAAAAGATGCGACCTCTTGTCGCCGGTGAAGTGGTTCCAGTGGCGATAGAGCAGGTGGTCGAAGACGCGGGCCTTGACCTTGCTGTCGGCGGCGGCCTTGTCTTGCTCCTCGTTGCAGCTCTCTCCTGAGCTGTTTTCAAAACTGATCGCCGGGCATTCAGGATAGACGGTCGAAGTGAAGACGATGAAGTGGCCATCGGGCGACCACTTGGCATTGTCGGCGTCGGTCTTGATGTCGGTCACCACGCGGGTGTTGGTGGTGTTTCCGGTTGCGGAGTCGAAGTCGGCGATGACGATTTGTTGTGAACCAGGACGGCTGGATTTGATGCTGGAGAGAAACAGGATGCGTTTGCCGTCATGGGAAAACTGCAAACCGGAGTCCCCGGGAACCGATACATCGAGTGTTCGGGGCTCGCCACCCTCGATTTTCTGCAACCACCACTCCGTTGTCTTGGTGTTTGCTTCGAGATTGACTGTGGTGACGCTATACGCCAGCCATTTGCCATCGGGCGAGACGGCGGTTTCGCCCAGACGCTTCATGGCCATCAGGTCCTGAAAGGTCATAGGCCGCTTCGCGGGGTCGGTCACGGGGCGTTTGGCGCCACCGGTTGTCGCAGGGGATTCAAGGCCATTGGAGGATGGATTGGCTTGGGCGAAGGCGAAAGGACAAGCGAGCAGGATGACAAGAAGGAATCGCAGCATAGATGGCCCCTCTGGAATCTCCGGGAACGATCAAGTCTACAACGATGGCGCGAAGACAGTTCGTGCTCTCCCCTTTCGACAAAGGCGGTCGCAAGGATGGGGCACCCCGATTCCGTGGGATGGAGGCGATCTGAGAAGCAACCGCAGATCCTTCGACTCGCCGCGCTCAAGCGCGGCTTCGCCCAGGACGACACTTGAGGCGGCTAGGCGGCTTGCAGTTCGAGAACGATGCCGGCGCCGCGCGGCTCAAAGTTCATGGCGGAGATGCGGCCGTTGTTCTCGCGCAGGATCGTGGCACAGAGGCTGAGCCCCATGCCTGCGGTTTCTCCTGCCGCCTGAGCGGGAACGAAGGGATCAAAAGCGCGGGCCGGGTGGAGGAAGCCGGGGCCGGTGTGGGCGATGAGGATCTTGACCGATCCGTTTTCGGCGGTGGCTTCGACGCGCACAGATTTTTCGGCGGGTGAATCGATGTTTTCTGCCGCTTCGATGGCGAACTGGAGGCAGTAAAGAACAGCTTGTCGCACCTGTTGGGCATTGCCCAGAGCGCGGGGCAAAGTGGGTGCGACCTGGAGACGGAAGTCGATGTTGCGGTGCAGGAACTCGGAACGATGGAGCTGCTCCATGTCGTTGAGCAACTCGGTGACCGAGATGGCGGTGAACTGGTCGCTCTGCGACCGCGACATGCGGGAGAGATTCTCCAGCGTGGTGCGCATGTTGCGCGCTTCGCTCAGGATCGCCTCGACGCCTTTGCGCTCCTGCGCGCTCATGGCGGGGGTGACTTCGAGCAGCGACGCATAGCCCAGAATCACGGTGAGAGGGTTGTTGAGCTGGCGCGTGACGTTGTTGGCCAATTGGCCCAGGCCGGCAACCTTTTCGGCCTCGACCATCTTTTCGAGCAGCAGGGTCTGCTGGCGCGATGCCTGGATGCGCGCGGCGAAGGCTTCGATGGGAAACAGATCTTCGGCAGACAAGGAGAGGCGCGGGTCGCGCAACCCAGTGAGGATCAATGCTCCTTCAGTCTCTGCTTTGCCGACCAAAGGAACCGCCATGACCTTGGTGAGGTGAAGCCGTTCGAGGTCGTCTCCGGGCAGGAGCCAAGGCTCGAGACTGAGCGTATAGGACCGGCTGTTCTCCACGGCCAATGGTGTTACATCCTGCGCCAGAAAGCCTCGCGCACCGATGCGGCCAGACAGCGATTCGAGTGCGCTGAGGGCGGCTTCATCAAAGCCCGATGTGCCTGCGAGGCGATATTGGCCTGACGGCTGCAGGAGGAGCAAGCCCGCCTGCGCGAAACGGCTGTGGGCGGTGATGCTCTGGCAGAGGGCGTTGGCCTGCCGATCGAATTCCTCAACGCGGCGGCGCGAAAGGACGATCTTGGTGTAGGCGTCGAGTTCGCTTCGTGCGCGACGGTCGCGATCCTGGGCAACCTGCTTGCGGGCCAATTCTTCTTCGAGCGCGAGGACCAGCAACCCGACGGCGGCGACCACCTTCCCCATGACCGATAGATGGTCCATAGCGGACAGGAGCGATGGGCTGGCGACGATCCACGGGGCGATGACGACGACGTTCAGCGACCAGACGAAGAAGCCCAGAGAAGCAAGAAATGTTCCCGGCGAGATGCGGCGGAAGAGGTAGAGAATCACCAAGGCGGCGGTGAGATGGAGAGCGCTCTCGACAAACACCAGAGGCCAGCTTCCGCGGACCGTGATACAGATCCAGAAGCTGAGGCCGCCGAGGGCGATACAGAGGGTGAGGCCAAGGGCAGAGGGCATGCTGCCCCTGGAGAACGCCCAGAAGCATCCGACAAACAGGGCCATGGCGCCGAGGGCCGGAAAAATGAAGAAAGCGAGGCTGATGGGCATCTCGCCGCGATAGGCTCCATCGAGCAGCAGGGCATACAGAACAAGCGGTACGGCAAACGGCACCGCGTAGGGGATGCGCCGTCCCTTATAGGAGAACGCAAGGGGCGAGAGAGAACCTAGAAAGATTGTGGCGCTGAGAATCGCAGCGATTTGGCCTGCGGCAGCGATCCATGGGTGAGAGGAAGCATTCGAGAAGTCCCCGAAGCCGAGCTGGAATACCTGCAACATGCGCAGGGAAGCCAGAAAGAAGCCCGTCAGCCACAGCAAGGTCCGTTTCTCGCGACTGCGAAGATAGACCTGCGCAAATGCCGGCAGCAGCAGCACCGTCAAAACGAACGCGGGAAGCTGGTAACTAGCGGACATCGTGACCGTGAGGCTCCTTAAACCACCGTCTTAACCAGAACAAACAGCACAGGGCTCGGTTGCGGGGGATATTGAAGAACTCGAAAAATAAGAAAGAACAAAAAAGTGCTGGCCCCGAGAGAAGGCCGTAAATAAAACCTGATATTAGGCTTCGCCGGATTGGAGCGCTAGAAAACCCGGAAGCGCTCGACCGGCACACCTCACCCACAGGCGTCGCCACAAATTATTGTTCAACCATACGCCCCGACTGTACATGCGTCTAATGTGGTAGGTATATAACGCGTCAAGGTTTGGGGACACGAGGTCAATCCTAAAAACATGAATCTGGGTGTTTCACGCTGCTGCCTTCTTCTGGCCACATGTCTTTCTCTGGCCGCTGCTGCCCAAGACAAGGACAGCTTTACGCCGATGCCGCTCGACTCCGGATTCGGCCATATGGATGTTTCTCCCCCCACCACATCTCCCGATGACATCATCCGGCAGTTTGCGGCCAAGGAGACGGAGTTTCAGGATGCGCTGAACCACTACACCTATCGGCGTACGGCTCGGGTGCAGACTGTGGATGATGACAATAAAGTAGACGGCGAATATTACGAAGTCGATGACGTGATTTTCGATCCCTCGGGGCGACGGACGGAGAAAGTGGTGTTTGCGCCCGGAAGCACTCTGCAGCGGGTGATGATGTCGCCTTCAGACTTTCAGGATATTCAGCACGGGTATCCGTTTGTACTCACCAGCCAGGAGGTCGCGGAATACAACATCAAGTACGTCGGCCGCCAGAAGGTGGATGAGATCGACTGCTACGCCTTCGATGTGAGTCCCAAGCAAATCGAGAAGGGCAAACGCTATCTCGACGGCCGGATATGGGTCGACGCGCAGGACATGCAGATTGTGGTGACCAACGGCCGTATGGTGCCCGACGATACTCGTAAGGGAAAAGAAGATCTGCATCCGCCGTTTATGACCTGGCGGGCCCAAATCGATGGCCACTACTGGTTCCCGGTCTATACGAAGGGCGAGGGGGTGCTGCATTTCGCCGGCGGCAATGGCTACCTGACGCAGGACGTGCACATCCGCGACATCATTAAATACAGCGACTACAAGCGGTTTGGGTCGACGTCGAAGATCATCTTCGACGGCCAGGACATTACCCCGCAGCAAAGTCCGCAGGGACAACCACCGAATCCGCAAAAGCCCCCGAAGTAAGAAGGAACTGAGGCCTCCAGGAAGAAGCCCGCCTCTTCATCCGCCGCCCTGTCGTTGGCCGCGACAGGAGGCATCGCGGGCAGGATGAAGGCTACGGCAGTTCGCGGGAATTCAGTGCAGAGCCCATTTCGAGGCAGCGCGCCGGGCTTTCCTGGTCCTAAGAGAAGAGGCATTTGCGCCAGCGGTCGTCGGTACGGCCCAGCATGCGCATGATCTGGCGGCTGGTGTGATGGGCGAATACTCGCCTGCAGGGCACTTGAAGTAAGGCGTTTTATGCTGGAATGTAAGGAGATTAGATTATGGATTCAGGCACATCAAAAGCGACGACTTCTGTGGAAGCGACGGTCACGTCCAAAGGCCAAGTCACATTGCCCAGGGTGTTACGGAAGCATCTTGGAATCCAGAGGGGAAGCCGGATCCGATTCAGTATTCCCGCCACTGGCGCCATTAAGGTCGAGCCTGTGCTGTATGAACTCG
This sequence comes from Occallatibacter sp., assembly GCA_036267935.1. Taxonomy (GTDB): domain Bacteria; phylum Acidobacteriota; class Terriglobia; order Terriglobales; family Acidobacteriaceae; genus Telmatobacter. The sequence continues at coordinate 36,000 of DATAVC010000025.1, forward strand.
AAGACCTCTGGAGGATGGCCGATCAATGCGGCCAGGCTGGTGGCGCAATGACCTTCGAGGAGATGGATGCGGCCGAGACCCAGAGGCAGTGGTAGTGCTCGCTGCCGATACCAAGGTGTGGGCCCGGGCCTACCTGAACGACGAGCCGGCACAGGCCCGAAAAGCGCGCTCCGCCCTCGCGCAAGCTCGTTCCGCGGGTGGAGTATTCGTTCCTCTCCTTGTGCTGGCTGAATTGTCGTGGGTACTCCGTGGCAGATGGGACAGGGAGAGGATTCTGAACACCATCGAAGCCCTTCTTCAGACGAGAGGTGTGACAGTCGAGTCACCGTCTATTGCCTGGAAAGCCTTGGCGGCTTCGCGTAAAGGCGCGGTTGGGTTAGCCGATCGCTTAATTGCCGAGGTTTCGTTTGCGTCGGGTGCTGGCGAGGTCATTACGTTCGACAAAGCCTTCGGCCGCGTACCGGGTGTTCGCCGTCTAAGGTAATCCCTGGCGCCAGATAGATCAGAATCCGAGCGCTCCTGCTTCTTAATAGAACAAGTATTTGCGCCAGCGGTCGTCGCTACGGCCCAGCATGCGCATGATCTGGCGGCTGGTGTGGAGCGAGAAGGGTCGCGGTTCACGCATCAGGATCATATCGTCGATTTCGCTGAGCAGGCGATTCCCTTTGCGGCGATTGCAGGCATGGCAGCAGGCGACAAGATTTTCCCAGGTAGAAGAGCCGCCGCGTGAGCGCGGCACCACGTGATCGAGCGTGAGCTCAGCAGAGGGGAGCGCGACGCTGCAATACTGGCAGGAGTTTCGATCGCGCAGCAGGATATTCTTCCGCGACAGGGCGCGCGTCTGGTGGGGGATGCGGCGATATTCGAGCAAGCGGATGACGGACGGCATGGCAATGCGGGTGCGCTGGGCGTGCAGAGTTGTGCCGTGCTCTTCTTCAGTGCGTGCGATGCCCTTGAGCACCAATACGAGCGCCCGGCGCGCGCCGCAGATATTAATGGGCTCGTAGGATGCGTTAAGCACGAGCACTGGCATCTGCAGCATGTGGGTGGATTGCGCCACAACGTGCTGCTCAGCAGCCAGAGCTACGGCTTTGGCGATGGATTTCTGCTTGCGTGCATGAATCATAGCTTTTCCCAGCGACATCCTTTGCTCTCCAGTCAAAAAGATGGTTGGTTCTGTGAGTTCATGGCTGCGTGTGCAGGTTGAGCCTCTGCAGCGACGGAGGCGGGTGAGTTTGCTGTCTCTTGCCAGGAGACAGAAGAGCGGTCGAAAGCGTGATCGACGCGGCGCGCACGAGCCAGGGTCGCCACCCAGACGGATGCGGCGCCGGCCTGCAACAATGCGCGCGATGCGGCTCGTGCGGTTGCGCCCGTGGTGAGAATGTCGTCGACAAGAAGAATCTGCTTGCCCGCAACGGCTGCCGGATTGGGCACCGCGAAGGCTCCGCGCATGTTGAGTCGGCGCTGACGCGTGGTCAAACCTGCCTGGCTCTCGGTTGCGCGCGAGCGTAGAAGGACGCCGGGCGCGAGAATGAGCTGCCAATCGGGAACCTGTTTCCGCAACACGGCAACGGTCTCGGCAGCAAGGAGCCGCGCCTGGTTGAAACCGCGTTCTGCATGCCGGATGCGATAGAGCGGAACTGGCACGACAACCAAACCGGCACGCGTCTCGGCCGCGAGGGGAGCGACCGCGTGGGCAAGAAAGGAACCAAGCTGTCGCGCAGCCGGTCGAAGCCCACTGTATTTGAGTGCGTGGATCAGGTCGCGCATACGCCCTTGGTAGGGCCCGTAGGCTACGGCTTTGACGAAAGGAGGAGGAGCAAGGCGGCAGACCCGACATTCGTTCTGGAGTGTCGCAGGCCGGTCGAGCGTGTCGCCGCAGCGGGCACAGATCAAGCTGTCTTGAACAGAAACTTCAGACCAGCAGGCAGCACAAATCGGAACGGTAGAGAGATGCGGGAGCGGAGAGCCGCAGAGGGAGCAGGAAGCCGGAAAAATTGCGCAACTAGCAGCATCCAAGGGACTTCGGAGCACACGGGATACGGCGCGCCATCTCGAAATCTCCGATAGCGGAACGTCGAGCGTTCTGGAACCCGAGTCGTTGCGGAAGACACACCTCGTGCGACCGGCGATGGCAACACCGCCACGCAGCCTCAGTATACGCGCGGCGTCAAACCGAAGCCACTTCACTCGTTGAAGTGGGACGCATGAAGGACCTTTCCGCCAAAAAGAGGGCGACGCGGGATAAGCCCCACGCCGCCCGTTCGAGCGATAAATTGTCTAGCTTGTTTTCCTGCACTAGCGACGGTTATGGGTCGTGTCGGCGGCGTGCTCGGCTTCGCGATCCCGTTCTGCTTCCACGCGCCGGTCGTGTTCGCGATCGGCATCGGTGCGCGTATCCTTTGTGGCATCTTTTGCGGCGTCTTTCACGTTGCCCCAGGCCTTTTCGGCTTTGCCCTTGATTTGCTGAGCTGCGCCTTCGGCCTGGGTCTGCGTGTCGCCGGTCCACTCGCCTGCTTGACGCTTCGCGCGTCCTACCGTGTCGTCAACTGCGCCTTTGATTCGATCTTTGTCCATAGTTCCACCTCGTGTATTTCGATTCGGTTGCGATCATGATTTCGAGCGGCATACTCACGCCGTCGAGGATCGTGCTGCGTTTCGTTCTCTTGCTAGACCACAGGCCTGCGTCCGGAGATCAACTGAATAAGAAGCACAACCAGCGCAATCACGAGCAGGATGTGAATGAACCCGCCGAGCGTATAGCTGCTGACGACGCCGAGCAGCCATAAGACCAGGAGGATTACAAAGATTGTCCAAAGCATGTTCTTGCCTCCGCGTTCCTTCTCTCTAGAACTCGAACAACCTACGCTTTGACGCTGCGCCCTGCACGCAGGTTGTTTGTTACCAGGCAAACAGAAAGACGAGATGGGGCAAGTCGAAGTACTCACTGCCTATTCGGCCGATAAGAAAAATCGATACAGCCTGCATCGATTTCCATGGCATCCAATCCATTGTCAGATTTGCTTTGTGCATTCTGCACCGGCATTGACGATCAAGACATCGCTTCACGATGTGCTGTAATTGCGCGCGTTGCGCGCGAGGAGGAAGTCCATGCTGTTGATCATCATTCTGTTGCTGCTTATCTTCGGATTTGGCTATGGTGGCTATCGCGTCGGTCCCGGTTGGGGCTACTACGGTGGGGGCGGGCTCGGCCTGATTCTCACTATTGTCCTGATCCTGGTGTTGCTCAAGGTTTTCTGAAGCACCCACGAAGGATGAAAGCGCCGGTCAGTTAAGTCCCGAGTCATCTCTATGGGATTCTTCTGACCGGCGTTTTTCTGTAAGGACGAATTCGGGCATTTCTCCGCACTGAGACCGGTTTCGCGCGGTTACGATACACTGCAGCCTTAAGGAGCCTCATCCGGTGCACGGTCGTGCCTTCGCTTGTATCGCCTTCACGTGCTTGTTTCTGGTTCCCGCGGCCAGTCGAACGCAACAAACGGCACCAACCCCGCCCCCGCAACAGGGTGGCATGAGCGGCATCGCCTCCGGCATCTCTTCCAAACCGGTCTACGACGAACAGAGAAGGCCTATCACCGCGGGCGGATTCGTCGACAAGGGTCCCGTCGTCTTCGAGGACATCACGAAAAAAGCAGGTCTTTCCGGTTGGAGCCACAAGATGGGTTCGCCGCAGAAGAACTTTATCGTGGAAACCAACGGCTCGGGCGTCTGCGTGATTGACTACGACAACGATGGATGGCCCGATATCTATCTGGTGAACGGAGCGACGTTCAACTCACTTGACGGGAAAGAAGAGCCGCCCCACGCCGCGCTATTCCACAACAACCATGACGGCACCTTCACTGATGTTTCGGAAAAAGCGCATGTGCAGAACGACCGCTGGGGCTATGGCTGTTCGGTAGGCGATTACGACAACGATGGGTGGCCCGACCTCTATGTGGGCAACTACGGAAAGAATCGCCTCTACCACAACAATCACGATGGAACTTTCAGCGACGAAGCCGAGAAGGCTCACGTGGACCTCGGCAACTGGTCACCCGGGTCGTCGTGGGGCGATTATGACGGCGACGGCCTGCTGGATCTATATGTGACCGGGTATGTCCACTTTGACCGCGACAACCTGCCCATTTCAGGAACCAAATCAGTAGGGTTCGCTTCGTGCCTTTATCGCGGCGCCGCGGTGAACTGCGGTCCGCGCGGCCTGCAGGGCGAACCGGATCATCTGTTCCACAACAATGGCGATGGAACGTTTACCGATGTGACGGTGAAAGCCGGCGTCGAGGATAAGGATAAGTACTACGGATTCTCCGTGATCTTTATCGATGTGAACAACGACGGCAAGCCGGATCTTGTCGTGGGCAACGACTCGGAACCGAACTTTCTCTACATCAACAAAGGGGACGGAACTTTCGACGATCAGAGCTATATTTCAGGCTTTGCCCTGAACAAGGACGGACGTGAGATCGCCTCGATGGGCATTGCCGCAGGCGACTACGAGAACAATGGCCTGGTCGACTTTTTTGTCACGGATTTCGGCGATGACTACAAGGTGCTTTACCACAACGATGGGGATGCGAGCTTCACGGATTTGAGTTATCGCGCCGGGGTGGCGCAGACGACGATCCCTTTCGTGGGTTGGGGCGATGGGTTTCTCGACTACGACAACGACGGTTGGCTCGACCTGTTCGAAGCGAATGGCCACGTCTATCCCCAGGTGGACCAGCACGATTGGGGAACCACCTTTGCCGAGCGGCCGCTTCTGTTCCACAACGTGCCCGACGGACCGAAGGAGCGGAAGTTTGAAAACGTGCCGCCGGTGAAGGACACGGGACTTGCTGTCGTGGTGCCCGGACGGGGCGTGGCATTCGGCGACCTGTTCAATGACGGCAAGATCGATGCGATCATCAACCCGGTGGATGGTCCCCCGGTTCTGTTGCGCAATGTCAATCCCGATCGTCACCACTGGGTTGAGATGAAGCTGGTCGGCGGCGTCAATCCAGCGAATGGCAAAAAAAGTCCGCGAGACGCAACGTGCGCGACGGTGTATCTGAAGGCCAATGGGATGCGCCAGCGCAGAGATGTGCTCTCGAGTGGCAGCTATATCGGCGCCAGCGACCGGCGCCTGCATTTCGGTGTGGGTGACGCGCGCGACGCGGGCATTGCCGAGATTCACTGGCCGTCGGGCGCGAAAGAGATGATCAAACTGCCTGCTGTAGATCGTATTTACACGATCGAAGAAGGTAAAGGCATTGTCGACGCTTTGTGCGGAGGCAAAACCTGCGCCCATCCCAGAGCTCCCGACACAAATGCCGCGGCGACCGGACATTAGTCGCATGGCTCGAAGCCGGCTTATGCGCGTTCTGCTCTTGATCGGCGCGGCTGGATTGTCGCTGCATCTGACAGCGCAGACAAAGCAAGCACCGGTAACCCAGCAGACCGATCCTCAACAACAGCAGGGGGGGATGAGCGGCGGCATCTCGTCGGCGGGAAACTTCGCGCCGGTCTACGACGAGCAGAAGCGTCCGATCACCGCGGGAGGATTCGTAGAGAAAGGGACCGTGGTTTTTGCGGACGCCAGCAAGTCTTCGGGGCTGGCCTCGTGGAGCCATGTCATGGGCACGGTGCAGAAGAAGTACATCCTCGAAACCGATGGGTCTGGCGTGGGGCTCATCGACTACGACAACGATGGGTGGCTCGACATCTACCTGGTGAATGGCTCGACCTACGATGCGTTGGCGGGCAAGAAGACGCCGCCGCATGCGGCGCTATTCCATAACAATCACGACGGCACATTCACCGACGTCTCCGCGAAGGCCGGTGTGACCAACGACCGCTGGGGATTCGGGGTGGCGATCGGCGATTTCGACAACGATGGCTGGCCCGATATCTTCGTGTGCAACTTCGGCAAGAACCGGCTCTATCGCAACAACCACGACGGCACATTCACCGATGTGGCAGAGAAGGCCGGTGTGACGCTCGGCAACTGGTCAGATGGTGCGACGTGGGGCGACTACGACGGCGACGGACGCCTGGATCTCTTTGTCTCAGGTTATGTGCACTATGACCTGAACCATGAGCCGGACTCGGACAAGGGCGGCGTGCCGTCGGCTTATTGCCAGTTGCATGGCTTCAAGGTGATGTGCGGGCCCCGCGGCCTGCCCGGAGAACCGGATCATCTGTTCCACAACAATGGCGATGGAACCTTTACTGACGTCAGCGTGAAGGCGGGTGTGTCGGATCCGGGGGCCTACTATGGGTTTACCGCGATCTTTGCCGATGTCAACAACGACGGCAGGCCCGATCTTCTGGTCGCCAACGATTCGGAGCCCAACTACCTCTACATCAACAAAGGAGACGGGACGTTCGAAGACCGGAGCTACCTCTCGGGGTTTGCGTTGAACAACGACGGTCGCGAGATTGCGTCGATGGGTCTGGCCGTCGGCGACTATCGCAACAACGGATTACTCGACCTGCTGGTCACCGATTTCTCAGACGATTACAAGGCGCTCTATCGCAACGACGGCGACGCCAGCTACACCGAGATCGCCGGTGAGGCGGGACTGGCGCAGGTTGCGGTGCCTTTTGTAGGTTGGGGCGACGGCTTCGTCGATTACGACAACGACGGATGGAAGGACGTGATGATGATCAACGGGCACGTCTATCCGCAGGTGGATGAACACGACTGGGGCACAACATTTGCTGAACGGCCTCTGCTGTTCCACAACAATGGCGCAGGCAAGTTCAACTATGTGCCACCGGTAAAGGGATCGGGGCTGGCTGCGTTGACGTCGGGACGCGGAGCGGCGTTCGGCGATCTGTTCAATGACGGCAAGACGGATGTGGTGATCAATCCGATCGACGGGCCGCCGGTGTTGCTGCGCAATGTGAATCCCGACCATCATCATTGGGTCGAACTGAAGCTGCGGGGTGGAACCAACCCGGCCAACGGGAGACGCAGCCCGCGCGATGCCATGGGTGCGACCATCTACCTGACCGCGAACGGCATGCGGCAACGGGAAGATGTCCTGAGCGGGGGTAGCTACATCTCGTCGAACGATCAGAGACCGCACTTCGGGCTGGGCGATGCGACCGACGCGGGCTCTGCGGAAATTCACTGGCCGTCGGGCGCAAAGGAAATTATCCAACTGCCCGCGGTGGATCGCATCTTCACAATCGAAGAGGGCAAAGGTATTGTCGGTGTTTTGTGTGGAGGTAAGGCCTGCGCACCTCCCAAGGCGCCCGGCACCAAGCATCCGGCGCACTAGTCGGGTCTTCGCTCGAACATCAAGCAGAAGGGCCTTCCCGAGGGAAGGCCCTTACTGTTGGAAGAATGCACGGTTAGAAGACGCCTGCAAGAAAAACTTCACTGTGCCGTTCCTTGAGCGCGGTCGCACCGCTGCTGGCCAGCAAAGCCGGCGAGAGCGTGATGACCGGGCACTGGGCGTGCGCGAGCACCTTGTAGACCACACCGGAACGGGCGATGGCGGCAAAAGCGGATGCGCCGTGTGCGCCCATCACGATGAGGTCGGCCTGCTGCGCGCGGGCCTGGTAGAGCAGTTCTTCGGTTGGATCGCCGGGCACCACCACGGCCTGCAGTGCGAGTTTCCTTTGCAGGCGTTCGGGTACGAGCGACAGGAGATCGCCTTCGATTTCTTCGAGGGACCGTTCGGCAAGAATCTCGGCTCTTTCCTGCGGCTTGATGACGTGCTGCAGGACGAGACGAGCATGATGTCTCGAGGCGATTTCTGCGGCGAGTCGCACCACCATTTCGCTGGACTCATTGAGACTGACAGCGCAGAGGATGGTGCTGGTTGCGTAGTTGCGATATTTGCCATCGATGACATCGGGGCCAACAATGCACACGGGAATCTTGGCGGTGCGCAAGACAGCCTCAGCGACCGAGCCCACTAGAAGTTTCCCGATAGGACCAGGCGTGTGGGTTCCCATCACAATGCGCTCGACGGGATGTTCGTGGACGAAGGCCAGTATCTGATCGGCGGGCAAGCCTGGGCGGACCGCGATCTCGCAGGGGATGCCCTGCGCCCTGATCTGCTCGGCGATCGGTTCGAGGTGTTCTTTTTCGACACGCGCTGCGGCGGCATAGTCGTAATAACGGATTCCTGAGGTTTCCGACGCTGCCACGACCATCGTGTCATAGGCGTGAAACAGGATGAGATTCGAGCCAAACTCTTTGGCTTGCGCGACGGCAAAGCTGAGGGCTTTCTCGTTGGCGGGGATCTCGGAGGCGAAGAGGATAGCGGAGGGTTTGCTCCATCCTGGCTTCAGTGAGGCGGCCATAGGAACCTCCTTCAATTGTGCTTGTACTGTGGCAGGCGCGTTGGGCGTTTACGGTGCCCGGCGGCACATGGTCAGGTGATCCAAAATCACCAGAAGGAGGGAACGACTGACCGATGACTACCGTCGGAGGGGGGTACTCGCTTCGGATCTGCGCGGGCTCTGGCTTGCTCGCTCGGTTCGCCGATGAAACGGAGTTTGCGCCAGTTTCAGCGTTTTGTCCAGTGGCGAATGGCAGACACATCGCTGTTGCGCGCCATAAGGTGACCTGAATCACAGATTTTGGCTTCCTGGGCTGATTTCCTGAAAGGGTAGGAATCGCGGCGTTCTCGTTCGGGAAGAATGCACGGTAGGGAATGAGCAAGCTAGGTCAGATTCAAAGGCTTTCTCCGGCTGGCTTCTTTCAATGCCGCGGTTTCATGGAGGTCCTTATGCAACCGATGCATCAGATTCCGGCCCGGGACGGGCTCGATTTTGACCAGGCACCTTTCCTGGCGATCTGGGAAGTGACGCAATCCTGCGACCTGGCGTGCAAGCACTGCCGGGCAGCTGCCCAACCGCTGGCTCATCCCGATCAGCTGAGTACCGAAGAGGGCAAGAAGCTTATCAATCAGATTGCCGATCTGCATGTGCCTATTTTTGTCTTTACGGGTGGCGATCCGTTAAAGCGCGCGGATCTCTACGAACTGATCCGTTACGGTTCAGATAAGGGCGTGAAGATTGCAGTCACGCCGAGCGCCACGCCGCTGTTGACCCGCGAATCGATCTTCAAGATGAAGGAAGCCGGGCTGGTGCGCTTAGGAATTTCGCTCGATGGTTCGAGCCCTGAGATTCATGACGCGTTCCGTGGACTGCCCGGCGCATGGGCTCGGACAATTCAGGCGATCGAATGGGCCAATGAAGCGGGCATCCCGATCCAGGTGCACACGACAATCAGCCGGCACAATGCGCACGATCTCGACAATCTTTGCGCCCTGTTTGAAAAGCTTGCCATCGTGATGTGGAATGTCTTCTTTCTTGTTCCGGTGGGACGTGGCCAGCTCGACGATCTGTTGAGCGGCGAGGAATTCGAGCAGGTATTCGGCAAAATCTACGAGCTCTCGCAACGGGTGAACTTCCAGATCAAAACGACGGAAGCCATGCACTACCGGCGCTACCTGTTACAACACAATCTGCAAGAACGGCAGATGGGACACGGCCATGCGCACGGAAAGCCTGCCGCCTATGAGGCTGGTGCACCGACGGCCGATGCCGAGACGCGGACACATGGCTGGGCCACGCGACGCGTGAACGACGGCAAAGGGTTCGTCTTTATCTCCCACATGGGCAATGTGTATCCGAGCGGCTTTCTGCCCATCCATGCCGGCAATATCCGCGAGAAACCATTGGCCGAGATCTATCGCAACGCGCCGATCTTCAAAGCACTGCGCAATACGGGCCGCCTCGAAGGCAAATGCGGCGCCTGCGAGTTCAAGGAGATCTGCGGAGGATCGCGCGCACGAGCCTATGCCCTGACCGGCGACCCACTGGCGCCGGAGCCGTGCTGCATCTACCAGCCAAAGAACTGGGTGCCGCTCGCGGATCAGGATGTCGCGAAACATACGGAGTTTGCCGGGTCCCTGGTGCAGTTGTAGGCCGTCTTCGCGAAACGACAATCCTTGTCGATTCACGGATAGCGCTCAGCCTCTTGCGCTTGGGGCTGTAATTTTCATCGCGCTTCCCGTTCCGCCGGCGAGGTCAACGATTTGAGTCTGCAGCGCTTTGTCTTCCAGGGCATCGAGAAATGCTTTGGGCTTGCGGGAATCGTGTGCTCCGGGATATAAGCTATGAGCCAGATCGTTCGACTTCATGTGATTCAATCGCATGCGTCCCAGAGACCAGAAGCCGGCGCTGAAACAGCAGCGGTCTTCGATAGGATGCTGAAGGGCTCGGTCATCACGATTGAGGGCGGAGATTTCTCCGCGTGGGACAAAAGAACGATGCGGACAGCGATCATCGGCGGAGGTATTGCGGGCCTTGCGGCTGCCTACGAGCTTGAAAAGGCGCGCGTGGCCGGAGCTGAGGTCGAGTACACACTCTTTGAGGCGCAGGCGCGGCTGGGCGGAGTTCTCTCTTCTGAGATTGTGAACGGCGCGGTGCTGGAGTACGGCCCTGATTCGTTTCTCAGCGAAAAGCCGGCGGGTGCCGAACTCTGCCGCGAGCTGGGCCTGGGCGAGCAGTTGACGCCATCGAATGACACTGAACGCAAGACGTACGTCGTGGTGCGCAACGAGCTGATCCCGTTGCCCGATGGGCTGATGTTCCTGGTGCCCACCAAGCTGATTCCCACGGCGACCACGCGGCTGTTCAGCCTGGGCACGAAGATTCGGATGGGGCTCGAGCTGCTGCATCCTCCGCGACCGAGCGACAAAGATGAGTCGGTGGCCGCGCTGGTGGAACGGCATTTTGGACCGGAAGCTGTCGACCGGCTCGCCGATCCGTTGTTGTCGGGAATTTTCGGCGGCGATGCCACGCAATTGAGCGCGCGCACGGTGCTGCCGAAGCTGGTTGAGATGGAAGAGCAGTACGGCTCGCTGACGCGCGGCATGCTCGCGGCGCACAAGAAGATGCGGGCAAGAGTTGCTGCGGCGCAAAAGGATGGAGCTGCCTCCCAGGCAGGCGCGCCCTCGGCGGGCAAGCCGGACGCAAGACGTCGACCGCGCGGAATTTTCACCTCGCTGCGTGGCGGCATGCAACAGCTCGTGGATGCAATCGAGGCAAAGCTTGAGCCGAGTTGGGTGCGACGTTCGACGCCGGTTGAGGCTGTTGAAAGAACTTCCGACGGCTGGGCCGTGACGGCCGGAGGATCGAGAACGGTGTATGACGGTGTGATTTTCGCTTCTCCCGCATGGACCGCAAGCGCGCTGCTTGCGCAAGCCGATCGCATGTTGAGCGAAGAGCTCGCGGGCATTCCCTACTCGTCGTCGATCACGGTGAATTTGCTCTACGACGAGGAACAATTGGGCGATTTGCCGGAAGGCTTTGGATTTCTTGTCCCGGCGAGCGAAGGACGCGCGATGCTGGCGTGCACGTTTGTCCATCGCAAATTTCTGGGGCGAACCCCGACCGGGAAAGTCGTGCTGCGCGCTTTTCTTGGCGGCATGAAGAACGAGTCGTTGATGGCCGAGAGCGATGAGGCGCTGGTAGCTGCGGTGCGGCGCGAGCTGACGCAGATTCTCGGCGAAGATGTTGTGCCGCGGGATGCGAAGCCCGAGCACACACAGGTCTCGCGCTGGCGCCGGGCGATGGCGCAATACGCCGTGGGGCACCAGGAACGCATGGCGCGCATCGAAGAGCGCGTGGCGGAACTGCCAGGATTGAAGCTCGCCGGGAATGCCTACGATGGCATCGGGATTCCGGACTGCATTCGATTAGGGCGGCAGGCGGCTCAGGAACTGGTTGAAGAAGGCGCGCGACTGAAGGTCGTGTGACACTACAGCGTCGGATTCACTGCCGAAGTTTCAGTGTCGCGTCGGGGAAACAAACATCCGCTGGAACATCCTTGTGAGTGGAGTTAACTAGAATGTAACTTCCGGATCGGCCACGAACCAATCGGAACCCGGGAGAGAGGATCACTTGATTCCGTAACCTGATCAGGCTCAGATACGGTTGTATTTCTTTTGCATTGGTTTTCAACGAGTGGATGCTTGGGCTTAGGCGAATAGATACTTCATTTGCGCAAATACCCTGCGACAATTGGGGCTGTTATGTACGATTCGACCCACACGAGTCAGGTTCACGCGGACGGCAGATTGGCTCTGTGGCTTACTGGATTGGCTTTCACGGCGATTCACGTCGCATTCAGCGGCAGATACGGCTTCCACCGCGATGAGTTGTTGAGCTACAGCAACGCGATGCACCTGGACTGGTGTTATGTGGTGTACGCTCCGCTGACTGCGTGGCTGGCGCGTGTGGAACTGCTTGCTTTCGGACCCAATCTCGTGGGCTACCGTCTTTTGCCGGCAGTCGCCGTGGGACTGGTAAGCGTGCTCGCCGGCTTGATGGCCCGCGCGATGGGCGGAGGACGGCGATCGATGCTGGTGGCCGCGGTCGCTGCGGGCATCGCGGGCCCGATTTGCTTTGCGGGATCGTTCTTGTCTTACATGTCGTTCGACGTTTTGTGGTGGGTCTTGGTGGCATGGGCCACGGCCCGGCTTCTCGAAACGGAAGATGCGCGCTGGTGGATCGCAATCGGCGCGGGCATGGGACTCGGGCTGTTGACGAAGTACACTATCGTGTTTTTCGCGGTGGGTCTGCTGGGTGGAATGCTGCTGACGCCGAACCGCCGTCGCTTTCGCTCGGGTTGGTTCTGGTGCGGTGTGGGCGTTGCGCTTGTGATGGCCCTGCCGGTGATCGTGTGGCAAACCCAGCATCATTTTGTGGCGCTGGCGTGGATGAAGAGCATTCGCGCGCGCGACGTTTCGGCGGGAACGACCGACTACTTCATTCCTCGTCAGTTCTGGAATACGACCAACCCGGTGACAGTGCCGATATGGTGCGCCGGTCTGTGGTTCCTGTTCGAGACTCGAGCCGGCAAGCCCTTTCGCATGCTCGGCTGGATGTATGCGATTCCGCTGATCCTGTTTGTGGTTGCGAGGGGCCGCGAATACTATATCGCGCCCGCATACCCGATGTTGATGGCGGCTGGGACGGTGTGGGGCCAAAGCTGGATTGTAACCAGAGGCCCGCGTGCGCAGCGGGTAATTAAGAGGGTCACGCGGAATTCGCTCATCATTGGCGGACTATCCGTGTTCGCGTTGACGCTTCCCATTGCGCCGATCCAGTCGGCGTGGTGGCGCTTGGCCGACGCGACCACAAACCACCAGAGTTTCAGCATGCAGATTGGCTGGCCCGAGCTTGTTGCCACCGTCGCGAAGGTGCGCGATTCACTGCCCGTGGAAGATCGCTCCGAGGTTGGAGTGCTGGCAGCAGACGAGGGCGAGGCCGGAGCTGTGAATCTATATGGACACGCTTATGGGTTGCCCGAGGCGATCAGCGGCATGAACTCCAACTGGCTGCGCGGATATGGGAATCCTCCGCCGCAAACTGTGATTGCTGTTGGCTTCAAGCAGGGAGAAGTGGACAAGATTTTTGCCGCGTGTGAAATGGCCGCTCAACTTTCAAACCCGTACGGAATTGTCAACCAAACCATCGGCGACCGCAATGAGGTTTACGTTTGCCGCAACATTCGCGAGCCGTGGCCGGAATTCTGGAAGGGGTTTCAGTACTACGGGTGAACGCCGGGATGGCCTGGCGGGGGAGTTCGTTCCCGCTCAAGCAAAAGCTTGGATGGAGGTACCCCCTTCGCTCCCACGAATGCGAGACGGTTACGGTCTGATTTCGACGGGAGTGCCGACTCTCGGCGCGCAACGCAAGGAAGTATTGCAGGCCGCGCTGGGACTTGCATTCAAATTGTTGGCGATTGGTTCGGGGGTTGGATGGTTCTAGTCGAGTCACCCTCAACCCGGAAGTTACTCGATTGCCACTCCTCCTGAAGCAACGCCTCGCGCTCACCAACAGCGATTGCAGATTATTCCTCTGCATTCGCTATTCCCGTCTTTGGAGAGATATGCGTCGCCGAGGAACTCCGGCATCCGCCCAGGTTTTGGCACGTTGAAACTTCCTTCCTTGCAAGATGTTGTGGTTTAAAGTCCTGAAAAGAAGATCCGTGCCTGCAATCTTTTTCAATCCAGTACTTTGCACAAACCATACGGGGGGAGGGGGCAGCCCGGCGATGCGAAGCTGCGACCCATCATCCGACCAAACTCTGGAATCGCCTCCCGCTACCGCGCCACCACCGGCAACACCAGCGCGCTCGGATGGTCGCTATCGTGCAGGATCGTGTTGGTGGCCTTCACGAAATCGGAGCTGTCCGCCGCACGCTTGCCGTTATTCAAATTGCGATCGAAGCGCGGAAAATTGCTTGACGAGACTTCGAGCCGGATCTTGTGGCCTTTCAAGAACACGTTGCTCGTGGACCAGAGATCGATCTTGTACTCGTAGACCTGGCCCGGGGTGATCGGTTTGGGATCGCCGAGTGTTGATTCGCGGAAACTCGCACGCAGGATTCCTTCGGTCAAATTCTGCGCAAAGCCATCGGGACCGACGTCAACCAGCTTGGCGGTAAAGTCGGTATCGACCGCCGAGGATTTCGCGAACAGATCGAGCGTGACAGGCCCGGTGACTTCGAGATCCTGCTCGAGTGCTGGTGTGGAGTAGACCAGCACGTCAGAACGCGCTTCGACATCTTTTTGGTCGCGCGGTCCTGGAGCCAGGTGCTGCCCATCGCAACAGAGCGGACCGCCGACGGTGGGCACCGGGTTCGCAGGATCGTAGACGAACGTGTCGGCTGCGTCTTTGGCGGGCTTTGCCGCAGCCAGGACACCATCTCCCGTTGCGCTGTTAGCCTTGCCGGCCGAATGCAGATAGTAGCTGGTCTGCCTGGCGCGCGCCAGCGGCCACGCTGCCTCGTTGCGCCACTCGTTCTTGCCCATGACGAAGAGGCGCACCGGATGGGCCGCATCGGCGAACTGGTTCTGCTTGGCCAGGAAGAGATAGTCGTACCAGTCGAGCGTGATCGCATTCTCGTCGTAGTCCGCGGCTGAGGCGCCAAAATCCACTTCGCCAATCTTGCGTCCGCCCCCGGCGTGCCCGCCGATGGTGACAAACAGCCGCTGGGCGCTCCGTGCGGATTGGTTGCCGGCGTGATCGCGCAGGCCGACATAATTCTTCAAAGATCCGCCCTGGAAGATGTCGTACCAGGCAGCGATGGTCAGTGCGGGAACCTGAATCTTGTCGTAGTTTTCTTCGATGGACCACTGTTTCCAGTAGCTGTCGTAGGTAGGGTGCGCGAGCCAGTCGAGGAAATAGGGAGCGAGCTCATGAGTAAGCTGTGTGCCGTTGGCAATGGGCTCGATGTTGAACATGGGGAATTGAGTCAGGGGGAGAACCGAGTCTCCGATAACAGCATTGGTATGGTTGCGGATGACGTGGTCGAGGGTATCTTGCGCCAGGCCCGCGCCCCACGACTCGTTGAACCACTGCTCGAATGCGCCGCCCTGGTAGGTCCAGTTCTCGTGGTAGTTTGACGCGGTGACGACCGGGCAGATACCGGCCAGATGCGGCGGATGGCCGATGGCGGCGAGCATCTGGGTTGCGCCCACATACGATCCGCCGAACATGCCGACCTTGCCATTCGAATGCGGCAATGCAGCAGCCCATTCCACCGTGTCGTAGCCGTCGTCGGTCTCGTGTTTGAAGGTGTACCACTCGCCGTCGGAGGTGTAGCGGCCGCGCACATCCTGCACCACGACCATGAACCCGCGGGCCACGGCATGACGCGCAAAGTCCGCGGCATTGTCTTTGTTGTAGGGCGTGCGCTGCAGCAGGACCGGGAATGTGCCGTCGCCGGCGGGGCGATAGATGTCCGCCTTAAGGGTGACGCCGTCGCGGGTCTGCATTGCGACGTTGTGCTCGAAGACCATGTCGGCGAGCACCTGCGGCGCGGCTAACTGGCCCAGAAGGACTGCAGATGGAAAGGAAAGCACGGCAAGAGTGAGCAGAAAGAGAGCTTTTCTGAACAAGGATTCCCCCGATGCGAAAGTCGCAGCAATTCTAATAGGTCGGAAAGGTAGGCGTGCTGCGGAAGGCGACGCGGTTGGGGTCGACGAAGAGCTTCGCGGTCACGACGCCAAAGAGGAAGCCGCCAATGTGGGCCAGGTAGGCGACGCCACCGGTCTTGACGGCTGCGACCGATCCCACGTTGAGCACCTGCATCAGGAACCAGAAGCCGATGAGGAACGCGGCAGGAATAAAGGTGATGCGAATAAAGATGAAGATGAACAAGAGCGTGCGAATGCGGTCGCGGGGAAACGTAATGATGAAAGCACCCATGACGGCCGCGATAGCGCCGCTGGCGCCGAGGCTGGGAATGCGCGAGGCCGGGTCGCCCAGGATCTGAGCCATCATGGCGACGATGCCGCCGGCGAGATAAAAGAAGAGGAACTTGAAGCTGCCCATGGCATCTTCGATCTCGCGACCGAAGGCCCAGAGGTAGATCATGTTGCCGATGATGTGCATCCAGCTTCCATGCATGAACATCGAGGTCAGCAGCGTGATCCAGTGATGGCCGTGCAGGATGCGTGCAGGGATGGCGGACCAGGCATAGACAAAGCGGTCGCCGTGGGCAAGTTCCTGAAAGAAGACCCATACGTTGACGAGGATGATGGCGACGGTCACTACCGCGAAGTTGCGCGGGCGGCGTGAGGCGTCCCCCAGCGGAACGAAGCCTGCCACTACATGCCACCCTTGCCGAGCAGGATGCCGATGCCGTAGGTGACAGCGCCCTCGAGTGCGCCCACGACGGTCATCTCGAGTCCCGACGACCACCAGGAGCGAATGGTGATGAGGCTTTTAGCCGCGCCGACCGCGAAGTGCGCGATGAGCGAGACAACGGCTGCGGCGATGACTGCAGGAATGCCCTGCATAAAGAAAAACGGAAGAATGGGAATGAGTGCGCCGACCGCTGTAGAGAGTGCGCCAGAACTAGCCGAGACGATTGGATTGGAGAGAGCTTCTTCCGATGTGCCCAACCGCTCGCTTGAAAGCGCGCGCAAAAGCTGTTCGGAGTCGCTGGCGATGTGGTTGACCATGTGGAGCGCGTCGGCCTCGGGAAGGCCTTTGACCTGGTAATAGAGCGAGAGCAGTTCGCGCGCCTCGGGCTGGTTCAACCGGATGGCTTCGCGCTCGCGGGCCATCTCGGCGAAGTAGATTTCTCTTTCGCTTTTGGCGGCCAGATAGGCGCCAGATCCCATGGAGAGGGCCGAAGCGATCATGCCGGAGAGCCCGGCCAGCAGCACATATTTGCTGTCGCCTGCGGTTGCACCGGAGACGCCGGAGACGATACCGAAGATCGCGCCCAGGCCGTCGTTGACGCCGTAGATGGCGTCGCCGATCCAGGCACCGGGCTGCTTGCGGCCAGCATTGCGCTTGGCCAGCATCTCTTCGAGAACCGCTTTGGGATCGACTTTCGGCGCTCCGGCAGGCGCCAGATAGTGGCCGCGGAGCAATGATCCCAGTTCGTGATGATGTTCTCTTTCGTCTTCAATGACGTGCTCGAGGATGGCGATAGAGCCTTCGTCGCCGAGTTCTTTCAACTGGGTGCCATAGCGCGCGATGTCGCGACTTTCTTCGATCTCGAGCCGGCGCAAGGCCATCTTGGTGCCGCCGGCGCGGTTAGCCAACGAGTCGGCGCCGCCGCCGGGCCCGCCTGTGTAGACCGGCGGTGTGCCGCCAAGTTCCTCGATTCGGCCGGCCCACAGGGCAGCGTGCTCCAGCTCCGCCTGGGCAAGATGCCGCAGCACCTGCGCCCGGACCGGATCGGTGTCGCGGTCGGCGAGCGTCGTATAGGTGTGATAGCCCTCCATCTCGGCCTGCCAGTTCCCTTCCAAAGCGGCCAAAACCTTCTTGGCCCGGGCACTGTTCAACGCGGCGATCGGCACAGGTATCTCCTTCTTTTTCATTTGAGAATACCCGAATGAGGCATGTCGCCGGTAGCGCCATCGCGGGCCACGTCGGGTGCACTTCCCAGAAACGCTGTTTCCCGTATAGTGTTGTGTGCAGCTTAGAGCGGCCTGCACTGCGAGGCCGCCTGAGACAGAGCCGGCAAACACAACCGGCAGAGACTATGAGCGCGCTGCCCCCAGAGCGCTGGGCGCCCTAATCAGGCCAATTTTGAGGAAGCGGAGAACAAATCTCTCATGTCGACGCGATCTACTCCAGCAGCAGGTCAAAGTACACCGAGCTATACCGGCCCCTTTATCACGGTGGCCGTTTTGTTTTTCATCTTCGGGTTCATCACCAACCTCAATATGGCCCTGGTGCCGCACCTGCGATCGATCTTCGACCTGCCCTATGCATGGGCCATGCTGGCCGAGTCGGCGTTCTTCCTGGCCTACTTCGTGTTTTCGTCGCCGACGTCGAGGCTGATTGAAAGTATTGGTTATAAGAAGACGATGGTGGTCTCGCTCTTCATCCAGGTCGTAGGCTGCCTTCTGTTTGTACCGGCGGCAAAGATGGTGAGCTTCCCGCTGTTTCTGACGGCGGTATTTATCGTGGGAGCGGGTGTGACCGCGCTGCAGACTGCGGCGAACCCCTACGTGGCGATTCTCGGACCTGAGCACAGCGCGCCGGTACGCCTGACTCTGGCGCAGGCGCTCAATTCCCTGGGCGGCACCATCGCCCCGCTGGTCGCGGGCGCCTACATTCTCACCGATCCAGCGAGCACAGCGACCAAAGCAGCAATCGCCAACACGGTGCGCGGTCCTTACATCGCCATTGCCGGCGGACTGCTCATTCTCGGCATCGCTGTGGCTTTCATGCATTTGCCGCACATCGCGCAAACGCAGGAGTTTCGCCCCGGCAAAGAAGGTGACCCGATTCTAGGCCGCAGCATCTGGAGCTACAGGCACACGGTGCTGGGCGCGGTCGGCATCTTCCTCTATGTGGGCGTGGAGGTTGGACTGGCTTCGATCGCGGTGAACTACTTCAAGAGCCAGGGTGTGGACAGCGCCAAGACCGCATCGTTCCTGGTTTCCCTCTATTGGTTCGGAGCACTGGTTGGCCGCCTGCTCGGCTCGTGGGTGCTCACCAAGATCAAATCAAACAAGCTGCTCGGGGCTTTCGGCTTCATCGCGGCTGCTCTACTTCTGGTTTCGATGGTCAGCAGCGGACCGGTGGCTATCTGGACGGTCGTGCTCTGTGGCTTCTTCAACTCCATCATGTTCCCGAATATCTTCGCGCTGGGCATCGCCGGACTTGGTCCAATGACCAGCAAGGGTTCCGGCCTGATCATGACCGCCGTCGTCGGGGGGGCCATCGTGCCTCTACTTCTCGGCGCGGCGGCAGACAAGATGGGCATCCAGCACGCTTTTGTCATTCCAATCTTTTGTTACCTCTTCATCGCCTATTACGGGCTGTGGGGCTCCAAACCTACGCGGACGGTGACGGCGTAAGACCAGCCGGGAAGACCGGAGTAGTCGTACCTCGAGGCCCTTCGGCGCTTGTCGAAGGGCCTTCGCATGTCTGGGCGTCGATCTGCTATTTTGGGCGCGAGCGGGGGTCCCCCCCGTTTGGCTATTTATAATCAGCCATTTACCGCTCTAATGTGATGAATTTCGATTTCTCTTGACGCATATTACAAATTGCGATATTGTTATCACAGATTGCGATGGATTCAGAACTGCTCGGAAGGACAACCCATCGCACCGCATGAAGCTCGGCGAAAAAATTCGTTATCTGCGCGAAGTGGAAGGCAGCCTTCGAGGCCTGAATCGCGCCATGAGCCAGCAAGAATTGATGCGGGCCATCGAAGCCGAGACCGGCTCGAAGATCAGCCAGAGCTACCTCTCTCAGATTGAAAGCGGCGCTCGTCCGCACCTGACAAACACCACGCGACAGATTCTCGCGGGATTCTTCAAGGTCCATCCCGGTTACCTGGTGGACGATCCCGAGGGCTACTCCCCCGAATTGCAAAGCGAGCTGCGCAACGTGGAGGACAAGCTCGATCTGTGGCTGGTGTCAGGCGCGGAGCGATTCCGACGCGATCCGGAGTTAAAGCAGGCCCTGCTGACGTTGGCGCGCAATGAACATTCGCGAGAGTGCCTTCTGCTGCTGGAAGCGATTCTTGAGACCCCGGGGTTGATGCCGAGGTTGAGTGAAGTGCTCCAAAAGCAGGGACCGGAAAACCAGGCGTCGGCAGATCGTGCGGCCGGCATTGGCAAAAAGAACGGCAAGGCACAGGGATCAACCAAAAGAGGGCGCTGAGAAAAAGGAGCGCACACATGAACTGGGAATCCTTTTATTTGATTTGCTTTCTGGTGGGGCTGTCGCTAAGCGCGCTTTCGCTGTTGGGCGTGCTGGGACATTTCGGGGCACACGTGCATTTTTCGCACGCAGGGCACATGCATGTGCCGCATGCGGGGCATGGCACCGCAGCCGTGCGAGGTGGCGGCGCGAATGTTCCGTGGTGGAACGCATTCTCGCTGATGATTTTTCTCTGCTGGTTTGGCGCGGCGGGATACTTGCTGACGCGTTATGGCAGCTTTGTAGCGCTGGTCGTTTTAGTGCTGGCCGCGGTGTGCGGCATAGCCGGCGGCGCGATTGTATTTTTCTTTCTCACCAGGGTGTTGTTGCCGCATGAGCGCGAGCTGACAGCCGATGAGACCGATGTCATTGGCGCAGTAGGGCACGTGTCATGCGCGATTCGTGCAGGCGGCACTGGAGAGATTTTGTACGAGCAACTGGGTGCGCGGCGATCGGCTCCTGCGCGCTCCGACGATGGAGAACCGATTCAGAAGCAGGAAGAGGTCTACGTCGTCCGCTATGAACGAGGCATTGCGTACGTAAAGCGTTGGGAAGATGCCGAAGGCAGCCGCTAGCTTCTAGCTTGCAGGCGCCCGCTTGTCCGATCCCGATGCCAACCATCAACCGAACCTCGAAGCCGAAAGCAAAGGTCTGGAGGCTAGGAGCTTGTAACAATGACGAACTCGACCCTGCTCATTACCGACATGGCCATCCTGGTGGGAATCTTCCTGCTGGGTTTGATCGCCAAGTTATTTCCAAAGAACGGGCGTACCACCGGCCACAAGCAATAGGGCTGCAGGCGCTCTTCGTTTGCGGTCTCGCTGTATCACCATCAACCCTCACTCTCCCGGACGAAGGCCGGGAATGCGATGATGACCAACCAAATTGTTTTGTTTGTCGGACTAGGCTTATTGGCGCTCATCTTTCTGATGGGAATTCTGGCCAGGATGTATCGCAAGGCCGGTCCCAACGAAGCCTTGATTGTCTACGGATTCCGCGGGCCGCGCGTGATCAAGGGCCATGGCACGGTGATCTTTCCCATGGTCGAGAACTGTCGCGAGCTCTCGCTTGAGCTGATGAGCTTTGACGTAGCGCCGCAACAGGATCTCTACACCAAGCAGGGTGTCGCCGTCACAGTCGAGGCTGTAGCGCAAATTAAAGTCCGCAGCGACCAGGCATCGATTCTTACCGCAGCCGAGCAGTTCCTCACCAAGGCCCCTGCGCAGCGCGAGGGTTTGATCCGCCTGGTGATGGAAGGCCATCTGCGCGGCATCATCGGCCAGCTCACGGTGGAGCAGATTGTGAAGGAGCCCGAGATGGTGGGTGAGCGCATGCGCGCCACCTGCGCCGAAGACATGAGCAAGATGGGCCTCGAAGTGATTTCGTTCACCATCAAGGAAGTGCGCGACAAGAACGAATACATTTCGAACATGGGCCGTCCCGACATTGCCCGCATCAAGCGTGATGCGGAGATGGCGACTGCCGACGCTGAGCGCGACACAGCCATCAAGCGGGCGACGGCCATGCGCGAGTCGGCCGTGGCCAAGGCGCAGGCCGATCAGGAGCGCGTGATCGCCGAGACTGCTTCTGCGACCCGGCAGGCTGAGGCGCAGCGCGATCTTGAAATCAAGAAAGCGGAATACGCCGAGCAGAGCCGCCGTCAACAGGCCAGCGCCGACAAAGCGTACGAGCTGCAGACCAACGTCATGCTGCAGCAAGTCACTGCCGAGCAGGTCAAGGTGCAGCAAGTCGAAAAGGAGGGCCAGATCAAGGTGCAGGAAGCTGAGATTCTGCGCCATGAAAAGGAACTGATCGCCACGGTGCTGAAGGGCGCGGAGATTGAGCGCCAGCGCATTGAAAACATGGCAGCGGCCGAAAAGAATCGCCTAACCATCGAAGCGGAAGGCCGCGCCTCAGCAATCCGTACGCAAGGCGAAGCGGAAGCCAGCATCATCTTCCAGAAGGGCGAGGCTGAAGCCAAGGCCATGAACGTGAAGGCCGAGGCCTATCAAGGATGGAACCAGGCCGCGGTGGTCGACAAGCTGCTGACCAACATGGCCGATGTAGTGCGCGCCATGGCGGAGCCGCTCAGCAAGGTCGACAAGATCACCATCGTGTCGACGGGCAACGACGGAGCTGCCGGGATAAACAAGATTACCGGCGACATGACGAAGATCGCGGCGCAGGTACCTGCTCTGTTTGAAGCGCTAAGCGGCATGGACATCAAGCAATTGATGGCCAATGTGCAGGCGATCAAGCAGCAGGACAATGTCTCGCACAAGGACAACGGCTCGGCGGCCGCCTAAAGAGAGCTGAAGGCATTCGGCCTCATGCGCAATCGTGAGGCCGAACCGCCTGCAACGCAACGGCCGCAAGGGCGGCGAGAGGTAAGCATGATTTCACGACTCCGACTTGCAGTTCTGCTGGGTGCATCGATCAGCACCGCGCCCGCAGGTGTCCTCGCGCAAGCCTATGAGGTTTCTCCCAATGGAAATGTGGCGCAGGAGCAGTCTGCACCGGCAATCCCACCGGAACAGCAGGCAACGAAAGAGCAACTCGCGCACCTCTTCGATGTCATGCGCATTCGCGATCAGATGCAGACAACGCGGCGCATCGTGCCAGCCATGGTGGAGTCGCAGCTGAAGGAGCAGATGCAGGCGATGACCATGCTCTCTCCGGGTTCGAAGCTCACCGCGAGCCAGCGAGCGGAGTTGGACCGCCTGCTGCGCAAGTATGTGGAGAAGGCCGTCAATCTCTATCCCGTAGACGAGATGATCGCCGATATGACGGGCCTCTACCAGGAGCACCTTACACGCGACGACGTCGACGCGATGACTACGTTCTATGGCTCGCCGGCGGGGCAACACCTGCTGGATGCGCAGCCAAAGATTGCACAGGAGTACATGCCGCTGGTGATGCGCCGCACGGCAGAGCGCACCAAGACACTGACGGCGGAGATGATGAAGGACGTGGCAGCGCTGACACCGTCCTCAAGCCGGCCCCAGCCTGTACACAAGTAGCCGCACTCACACCGGGCGCTGGTCTCTGGATCGCGCGTCCTGAAACAGGAGGATCGTATGTCACTACTGGATCGAGTAAGCACACTGCTGCGGGCCAACCTCAACGACCTGGTGGAGAAGGCCGAAGACCCCGAGCGCATGTTGAAACAGATTGTGCTGGATATGGAAAATCAACTCCTGCAGGTGAAGACGCAAGTCGCGATCGCGATCGCCGATCAGCATCTGCTGGAGAAGAAGCGCTCCGAGCACGAGGAGCAGGTGGCAGAATGGCGCCGCAAGGCTGAGCTTGCGGTGAGCAAGGGCCAGGACGATTTGGCGCGCGGCGCGCTGGAGCGCTCGCTCAGTCAACAACAGCTTACCGAAGGGTTCGCTGCGCAGGTTGAAGATCAGAAGCACGAGGCCGACAGCCTGCGGCAGGCCCTGCGCAAACTGGAGCAGAAGCTGAGCGAAACACGCGCGCACTGCGAGATGCTGGTGGCCGAGCACAGACGCGCCAAGGTAGTGGACAGAGCAACCAAGGCGCGCCAGACGGTCGGTGGCAGCCAGGAGCAGACGTTCGGGCGCATGAAGAGCAAGGTCCGCGTCCAATCGGCACAGAATGCTGCCGCGAGCGAAATTCTCGCTCCAGAGACGCTCGAAGACAAATTCAAGGCGCTCGAGAGTGAGGATCGGGTTGAAGCGCTGCTGCTTGAGTTGAAGACCAAGGTGGCTGCGGCAGGTTAAGAGGACACTTAGTCCTTCTCTCGGCGATTGCGGTGAGAGATGGGATGAGGGAAGGTGGCGACGGGTCCCGCGCGTCCGTTCCCTCGTCTAACCCAACAAGCCTGCGCCTGCCACCTTCTCTTCGAAGGAGATCGATAGAAATTGCCCCGCTGGAAATAAGGCCCCGCAAATCATAGCGGAAACGTCGCAAGCACGGCATTGTCATTGCCAGCTATGATTTGGAGAGGAATCCCGTTGAGGAAGGAATGCTCTTTGCAATGCGCGGAATAGCCTCGACGTTGGCTGCAGGCCTGATTTTGGGAGCCGCGCCGTTTTCGATGACAGCACAGGAACCTGCGCGCTCTGGCCTGTCAGCGATTGCGTGGGCAGAGCTGCCAGAGGCTCCGCAGCCCGCATCGAGAGAAAGCCAAAGTCCAGCGGCGCAAGATCAAGGTACCCTGGCTACCCCCTCATCGCCGGCCCAGTCGAGTTCCAGTACAGGATCTCCTTCGCAGTCCTCGGACACGAAAAGCGCGCACGATAAGGCCGAAGAGCAGTTAAAGGAGCAGGAGCATCAACGCGTCGCTGGCGTGATGGCCACATTTAATACCACCAGCAACCGCAATGCATTGCCGCTCTCGCCGGGGCAAAAGTTCCGGTTGTTTTTTAAAAGCGAAACAGACCCGTGGCCTTTTTTTCTGGCTGAAGTGGTGTCGGGTATCGGTCAGGCCGACGATAGCTATCCCGTATGGGGACAGGGCCTGCAGGGATACGCGAAGCGTTTTGGAGCCGCTTATTCCGACGCCTTTATCGGCAACTTCTTCGGCAACGCGGTGCTACCGAGCCTTTTGCGCGAAGACCCGCGCTATTTCCAGAAAGGTACAGGCAGCAAGATGAGCCGCTTTTTGTGGGCGGCTTCGAGCACGGTATGGTGCAGGCGCGACAAGGGCGGATGGGGGCCGAACTACTCCAATATCGGTGGGAACCTGATTGGCTCGGCCATTGCGCGGACCTATTACCCGGCCTCGGAGCGCACCGTCGCGGGCACCATCACCGATGGGCTGACGGTTTCTGCCGAGGGCATCGTGGGCGCCGAGTTGATCGAGTTCTGGCCGGATATGGCACACGCCATCAAGCGGAAACATGACCAGAAGATAGCGCGAAAGGCCACTCGGGCCTACGCACAACAGGGGCGTGACCCGAACGCGATGGAAGCATCGCTCGATGGATCACTTTAGAGCAATACGCTGTGCCGTAAGAGGTAGCGATGATTTCTGGGCGGGTGGTTTCAGTATGGGCGGTGTGCCTGCTCTTGCCAGCGGCCGCAATGGCTGCAACAGGTCCTGAGGATGGGCACGGTGCTTATGCAACCGGCCATTATCGCAACCTGTTTGCCGAAGATGGCCACGCGCAGAACGAGATTCAAGCCAAGGTTGACACCGCGTATCAACAGCTGTTCCACGGCGACGCGCAAACGCAGGCGATCGCGTTTGATGCGGGCAGGAACGCAAATGGTCCTCTGATGTACGTAACCGACTGGGCGAACCACGACGTGCGTACCGAAGGCATGTCGTACGGCATGATGATCACCGTCGAGCTCGGCAAGAAGACCGAGTTCGACGCGCTCTGGAACTGGGCGAAGACCTACATGTACATTTCGGACCCGAAGGCACCGAGCTACGAGTTTTTTGCGTGGTCGTGCAAGACCGACGGGACGCACAACTCTGAAGGCGCCGCGCCGGACGGTGAATCGTATTTCGCGATGGCGCTACTGTTTGCCGCGAATCGCTGGCCGGGCGGCACGGGCATCTACGACTATCATGCCGAAGCAGAAAAGCTGCTGACGGCGATGGTGCACCGGACGCAGATCAGCGGGCCTGGTCCGCACGGACCGCACACGGTGGGGCCGATGCTGCATGACGATCCGCCGGAGATCCTGTTTGTTCCAGAGGTGATGCCGGAGCCCTTCACCGATCCTTCGTACCATCTGCCTGCGTTCTACGAACTGTGGGCGCGCTGGGGACCCGACAAGGATCGCGCGTTCTGGCAACGGGCCGCGGAGACGAGCCGCGCATTCTTCGTGAAGGCGGCGAACCCAAATACTGGTCTTGCGCCGAGTTACGCCAACTTCGACGGGACACCGCACGCGAATCGTTTTCCGCAGTCGGGCGAATTTGGTTATGACGCATGGCGCACCGCATCAAACTGGTCGGTCGACTGGTCGTGGTGGCAGAAAGCTCCGGCCGAACGGCAGCTGAGCGATCGCATCCAGAAGTTCTTCGCGGGCCGGGGCCTCGCAAAATATGGGCCGGTATACTCGCTCGACGGCAAGGATCTGGGAGCGACGCCGGGACTGACCCATGAAGATCATCCGGCGGGGCTTGCCGGAACGAATGCGGTGGCGGGCCTGGCGGCGAACGACCGGAAGCGGGCGAAGAAATTCACCGAGGCGCTTTGGAATACGCCGATTCCGTCAGGACAGAATCGTTACTACGACGGCATGCTTTACCTGATGAGCCTGATGCATCTGAGCGGGGAGTTCAGGGTGTGGGGGCCGCAGTAAGGATCGGGTAGACTTTGCCGGATCCTTTGACTTCATTGACGGCGTGCGCCGTCGAACAGATATAAAGGTAACGTTGCTCTGGACGGCAACAGAGGAGTTGTTGTGGCCATTGCCGTGACCCCGCCAGAATCTGCGCAAAACGAGAGCCAATCGCTCTTCCCAACGGAAGGCCTTGGCGCGTTCGCGCTTGTCACGGGCCTTTTTTTCCTGTGGGGTATTCCCAACAATCTGAACGACGTTCTTATTCGTCAGTTCATGAAGTCGTTCGACATCACGCGGCTGCAGGCGGGGCTGGTGCAGTCGGCATTCTATACCGGCTATTTTCTGTTGTCAGTTCCGGCAGCCATG
This sequence comes from Occallatibacter sp., assembly GCA_036267935.1. GTDB lineage: Bacteria > Acidobacteriota > Terriglobia > Terriglobales > Acidobacteriaceae > Telmatobacter. Next base: position 62,850 of record DATAVC010000025.1, read on the forward strand.
GTGATGCGGCGCTTTGGCTACAAGGCAGGATTGTTGACAGGCTTGCTGCTCTACAGTTCCGGCACGTTCCTCTTTTGGCCGGCCGCGCACGCGCGCAGTTACTCGCTGTTTCTCCTGGCGCTGTTCGTCATTGCCTGCGGGCTCGGATTTCTTGAAACTGGTGCGAATCCTCTAATTGCCCAACTCGGGGCCGCAGGGAGCGCGGTACGGCGTCTCAATTTTTCGCAGGCCTTTAATCCTCTCGGCGCTATCACAGGCGTGCTCATTGGCACGCTTTTTATCTTCTCGGGTGTGGAACTGAAGCCCAATCAGGTTGCTCAACTCAAACTCTCTGGAACCTACGATAGCTATCTGCAGCAGGAGACGATGCGGGTTATCGTTCCCTACCTTGTACTGGGATGCGTAGTGCTCGTCTGGGCTTTTCTGATCTATCGGACTCCCTTTCCCGCAGTGGCAGGGCGGCAACAAACCAGTGCAGGCCAGTCGGCAGGAAGCTATGCCGCACTGCTGCGGTATCCGCATTTCATGCTTGCTGTGCTTGCACAGTTTTGCTATGTCGGGGCGCAGGTCGGCACCTGGAGCTATTTCATCCAGTACGTGCAGGACTATACGCATTTGCCTGAGAAGACCGCCGGCTATTTTCTTACCGGCACGCTGGCGGGCTTCGGCGTAGGGCGTTTTGGTTCGAGCCATTGGATGAAGAAGGTGAGCGCGAGCACGCTGATGGGCATCTTCGCAGTCGCGAATGTCTTGCTGGTGACTGCCGGAATTCTTGCGCCGGGATGGGTCGGCGTGTGGGCGATCTTTCTCACCAGCTTCTTCATGTCGATCATGTTTCCGACCATCTTCGCTCTTGGAATCAGCGGCCTTGGCGCCCATACCAAGCCCGGTGCGTCGCTTTTGGTGATGTCGATTATCGGAGGCGCCGTATTTACGCCGGTGATCGGGCTGGTCTTTCAGAAAACGCATAGCATGGCTCTTTCGATGTCGGTCGTGCTGGCCTGCTACCTGTGTGTGGCCTATTACGCCTTCTGGGGCTCGAAGATCGTCCCGCAGCATACCGCACCTTAGTGCGGGAGCCTGAGGACTCCTACAAACGGATGCAAGTATAAGAAAATAAAGGAATAATTGACTCATCCCAATTTATACTGCCCGTCGCCCTATGTTTTGACCCGTCATTTTCAGCAGGGACAAGCGGTCTCGAAAATTACCCCATGCGAGCCAAAGTATCGTTTTCACTAGAACTTGGCAGCCGAAGAACCGATAGAAGGGACGCCGCCACAATTTGTGCTGGGAAACCCCTGTCTTACCCATGGGCTCAGACGGTGACGGCCGCAAAGCAACGATAGCTTACCTCTAGAGCGGATCGAAAGATCCATTATTCGACAGCAAGAAAGGCAAGACGCGAATGATTTCCCTCAAGAAATATCTGGATATGGATTCGAAAGGTGCGCTTTTAGAAGAGCCCGAGCCGAGCGGGATATCTCCGGCGGCCGTAGATAGCTACCGCACATTGCTTTGCTCGATTGCAAAGACTGCCGTACAGATCTCACCCGTTCTTGGCTCTGATCTTGAGTCGAACTTACAGCGTTTGGATCATCGCGTCGCATTTCAGCCGACGCCTGAATCGGTAAAGCAGGTCGAAAAGCAGGTCGAGATTCAACTGCAGGAGTGGGGCTCGCGCGTCTCTGACCACATGAAGGCGAAAGCCGATGAAGTGCGCGAGATCATGATGGCCCTGGCCAAGACTGCCGAAGCCGTGGGGAGTCGCGATTCGGGTTATTCGTATCGCTTTAAAGAAGTGACTGGCCAATTGGAGAGCATTGCGCATCTCGATGACCTGACGCAGATTCGTTCGTCGCTGGTGAAACAGGTTTCTTCGCTGAAAAACAGCGTAGAGCAGATGAGCCGAGACAATCATGAGTTAGTGGCTCAGCTTCGCGCGGAGGTTTCGATCTACGAGACCAAGCTGCGAACGGTTGAGCAATTGAGCATGCGCGACGAACTGACGCGTGTGGCCAATCGCCGCAATATCGAAGAGAGAATCCGCTGGAGCATCGAGAGCAAGCAGACCTTCTGTGTGCTCATGCTCGATCTGAACGGATTCAAGCAGGTGAACGACAAGCACGGCCATCCAGCGGGCGATGATTTGCTGAAGCAGTTTGCGATTGAATTGCAGACCAATACGCGCTCAGGCGATCTGGTGGGCCGCTGGGGCGGAGATGAGTTTGTCGTGGTGTTGGCTTGTGATGGCGGCGGCGCGGCGGCACATATTGAAAGGATCCGTCACTGGGTCTTTGGCAAATACACGTTGCAACTCGGAAAAGGCTCTGAAAATCCAGCGATTCAGGTCGATGCATCCATCGGCATGGGCGAGTGGAAGCCAGGAAAGTCATTGCAGGATTTGATCTCCGAGGCCGACGAAGCTATGTATAAGGACAAAAACCAAGGCCGCAAAAAGAAATAAGTCGCGATGCGGCTGAACAGCGATGCTCGATAGCACTTATCTCTTCGGGGATAGATGTTATCGAGCATTCCTCTTTTGTAAGGCAATGCAGTAGCAAGGGTAACCGACCTTGGTCTCACAAAAGTTGTAGCCCCAGCGGAACAAGATTTCTGGACATTACTAGAAAAACGAAAACGAGCTACCGATAGAGTACCCGTAACAAACAACCACCTGCTCCAAGTAGCGATTCTGGACCTAATAGGCGGAACTGGTTCGGTGCAGGCGGAAATCGATATAAGGAGCTAATCACAATGCTGGGTATCCTGAATAGCATCTCGTCCCTGAACGCGGAGAACGCACTTTCCAACACTCAGGCCAACCTTCAGAAAGTTCTTACCGAGCTCTCCACGGGCTTGAAGATCAACTCCGGTTCGGATGACGCGGCCGGCCTCTCGATCGCCAACGGCTTGCAGGCAAACATCTCGGCCTTGACGCAGTCCAGCCAGAACGCTTCGGACGGCGTTGGCCTTTTGCAGACCGCCGACGGCGCTCTGTCGCAGGTTACGACCCTTCTTGACCGCGCAGTGACACTGGCGACGGAAGGTTCGACGGGCGGCCTGTCAGCATCGCAGTCGACCGCGCTGGACACGGAATATCAGTCGATCTTGACGGAAATCGGCAACATCGGCTCGACGACACAGTACAACGGCACGGCCATCTTCGGCTCGACCGCGAACGTGTACACCTCGGATGGCACAGCGGCGGGCAGCAGCACGATCGCGACCACCATCAACGCCCTGACCACTGCGGCTCTCGCCCTGACGGGCACCAACCTGACCTCCGCTGCGACCGCGCAGACCGCGTTGGCCGACATCAGCGCAGCCGTCGGAACCGTCGCTGCAAACCGCGGCTCGATCGGTGCGGCTGTCAACCAGCTGAACGCCGACGCGAACGTTCAGAGCACTGAAGTTACCAACCTGACCGCGGCCCAAAACGCTGTCCAGAACGCTGACATCGGCGCGACGGTCACCCAGATGACGCAGTTCAACGTCCTGCAACAGACGGGTATCTCGGCTCTGCAGCAGTCCAACCAGGCCCAGCAGTCCGTCCTCAAGCTGCTCCAGTAACCCACCGTTCTTTCAACCAGAAGCAGCAGCTCCGTTCGCGGTGCTGCTGCTTTTTTCTGCTCTTAATACCCTGTAATCAAAGCCCCGAGTGGCCGATATTGTTATGTGGCTGAAACGATCAGCGCCCGGAAACAGAGAGCGCGATCAAGCCAAAGAAGAAGAAGGACTTAACAATGAGTTCAGTTTCGTCGGCACTCAGCTCGTTGCTCTCTGGTTCCACCTCCAGCTCATCCATCGATTTGACCTCTATTTTGCAGGCCGCCCTGGGCGCGTCGAGCCCTGGCATCGATGTGACTTCGGCCGTGAATGCCGCAGTCAGCGCCGCCCGCGCACCGGAGACAGCCTGGGAGAATCAGATAAGCTATCTTCAAAGCCAGAGCTCGGCCATCAGCCAGCTCAATACCAGCTTGTCGAGCCTCGACACCGATACACAAAATCTGAACAGCATCACCGGTTCGCTGTCGGCAAGAACTGTTTCGTCTTCGAACTCCGCTGTGGTGACGGCTTCCGCCGCTTCAGGCAGCACTCCAGGCAACCACGTCATTGTGGTGACCAACCTGGCCTCCACTGCTTCATGGACTTCTGGCGTGTTTGCCAACGGCACGACTGCATTGCCCGCGGGCAGCTTCACCGTAACCACCGGCACTGGCGCCGGAACCATCACGACAGACGGCACTCAGACTCTGACCGATGTCGCCAGTCAGATCAATGGGGATAACCTGGGACTCACTGCAAGCGTCGTGACCGACGCGACAGGCTCCCGCCTCGCGATTGTGGCGAACGCCTCGGGCGCGCCGGCCAATTTCACCGTCGCCGGGGATGCCGGCTTCGGCTTCGCGCAGGCTGCAACGGGAACCAATGCATCGTTGACCGTGGATGGCATCAGCATTTCGAGTGCATCGAACACCGTGACCGGCGCAGTTCCCGGATTGACGCTCAATCTGCAGAGTGCGGATCCTGGCGTCCAGATCAGCCTGGGTGTTTCGCAGGACGTTTCCTCGGCGACCTCGGCGATCAATCAGTTTGTCACCGACTACAACTCCATTATCTCGTCGCTGAATACCCAGTTCACTTACACCGCAGGCGTTGGCGAAGGCGTATTGTCCACGGATTCGAGCGTGCGCACCCTGCAGACCCAACTGCTTTCGATGCTGAGCTACACCTACAGCCCCTCGTCAGGCACCACGACCATGCCGAACCTCTCTTCGATGGGCATCACGGTGAACAACGACGGCACGCTCACGGTGAACTCCTCGACGCTGCAAAGCTCGCTGCAGAACAACTTCAACGATGTGCAGTCGTTCTTCCAGGGCAACGCACTCAATGGGTTTGCCAACTCGCTCGATCAGACGCTGACGAGCTACACCAATGCCGGTAACGGCGCCTTCACGGTCGACCTGCAGAGCATCAGCTCGCAGGAGACCGACTTGAACACCAGTATCAACAACTTCGAAACCAACTACATCACGCCGCTCAAGGCACAGCTGACGAGTGAATACTCACAGGCGGAAATCCTGCTGCAACAGCTACCGACCGAAATGAAGCAGATCGATGCGGAACTGGGCAACAACAACAACAATTCAAACTAATCATCGGAGCTGACCATGACCCGCATCGATCTCGCTTATCGCAAAACCGCGGTGGAAGGCGCCAGTGGCTTCGGCTTGCTGGTCGCACTCTTCGACACACTCGCCGTTAACATCCAGCGAGCTGCCGAAGCAGAGCGCGCAAACGACATCGAGAAGCGCAGCTATGAGATGAAGCATGCCTTGCTGGTAATCGGCTGCCTCGAAGACTGGGCCTCGCGCGGTCCCGGTGGCGAACTGGCAGATCAGCTCGAAGCCTTCTACAAGAAACTTCGCCACAGCCTGGTCCAGGCGCAGGTCCAGCGGTCGGCGCCGCTCATGGAGCAACAGATGGCGAGCGTCCTTCGCCTCCGTCAGTGCTGGCAGCAGGCCGATGTGCGATGCGACGGTGCCGGACCCGACGTTCTGCGCCCGATGAACGGACTGGATTTCGCTGCGATGCAGAGCGAAACCAGGCACAGCAACTGGTCAGCTTAAAACGAAACCGGAATTGCTGTGGCGTGACCAGAGACCATGCACCCGCACCCCGCGGCAACCACCCAGATATAAGAGGGATCTCCAGCGCTCGTTCTTCCGTGGGACATCGCTCGCGGCCGCGATCCCGCCCGCAACCTCCAGGCAAAAAAAGAAACCGGATCCATGGAGGACCCGGTTTCTGCTTCCCATGCAGCGCGACGAGGTCGCTGCCGCTGGTTCTTAGCTTGGTGCAGAGAGATAGTTGAGCAGGGTGAGGGGCAGCACCTTGGCCGCCGCGGCTAATGTCGCGCTGTTGGCGGTTTCAGCCTGGCTCAACTGCGTTGCTGCTTGCGCCATGTCAACGCCGATGAGCGACGTCTGCTGCGAAGACAGGTTGACGGTTTCGTTCTGCAGGGCGGTCTCCTGCGAATTGAGCTGGGTCTCTGAGTTGGCGTAGAAGACCCGCTGCTGGCTGACGTAGTTCAGAGCAGTAGTCACCGCGGTTGTGGCCGTCTGGATTGCGGTACTGCTTCCGCTTTGCAGAGCGGTCACGAGGCCGCTGAGCGAACCCAGCACGTCCGCCGTGGGGCTTGAGAAGATCTGGCTACCCGGCAGATTGACCTGCACATCCAGGTTGTCGCCAACCGCGACGGAGTTCTGGTTCGCGTTGCCGTTGTATTGATAGCCCGACGGCGATCCAGCGTTTGCCGTGAAGGGCGTTGCCGTCGTGGCGGTTCCAGCGAAGAGATAAGAACCCTGATACGACGCGTTTGCCTGTGACACGACGCTGGTGAGAATTCCTTGCACCTGCTCGGCAATGGACTGCAGGTTCGAGGTGGAATTGGTGCCGTTGGCCCCCTCGGTTCCGAGGGATACAGCCTGCGTAAGCGATGAGACAACCGAGCCCAGGGCCGAATCAGCCGATTGGACCATCGAAAGCTCGCCGGTCACGTTCTTGGTGTACTGATCGACGTTGGCGGTCTCGATGGTGTTCTGGACCATGGATGCGGAGGCGGCAGGGTCGTCGGATGGCACGTTCACGCTTTTGCCGGTGGAGACTTGCTGGAGTACGGCATTGAGCGTTGACTGGCTCTGCTGCAGGTCGGCGAGAATGTTGGGAACCAAATTTGGATTTACGCGCATAGATTAATAGCTCTGGCCCGAACCCATGTCGAGCGTGACAGTATTGAGTTGCTGTACCGTGCTGATGATGCGTGCCGCCGCCTCGTACGCGGTCTGAAAGCGAATCAAGTTCGTGGTCTCTTCATCGATGTTGACGCCCGAGACCGTGCTCTGCTGATTGGTGAGCGCCAGCAGATTTTGCCCGATCGCGGACGACTCCGTGCTCGCACTCGAGGTATCGTTGCCCACCTGAAAGACAAGGCTGGCATATGACTGAGCCGCAGTCTGTCCGGAGGGCAAAGCCGTCGTCAGTGTCGCGGAAAGGTTCGCGACGTTGCCGTTGCTTCCCGCTGATCCGTCCGAGCTGATCGCAACCAAAGCGGGGTCCGTAATCGCCACGCTGATACCGGCTGCGGCGCCCGTCGCGGGAACCGTGAAGAAGTTTTGACCCGGATTGCCGTTGGAGTCGAAACCCTGAGCCTGCGCCGTATTGAATGCGTTCCCGAATTGGGTAGCCAGGGTGTTGAGCTGCGTCAGGTAACCCGGAACGATCTGGTCGCGCACCTGGATTGCGCCGCCGAGCTGGCCTCCCTGGATCGCGGTCGTGATGTCGTTGCCCTGCGAGTCCAGAACCTCCTGGAATCCATTGGCACCGGTGCTGGTTTGCAGCCCGAAGTCCTGGCTGCCGTTGACCAGGACGGATCCGTTCCCAGTGGTGATCACTTCTCCGTCGGTGCTCTGCGAAACTGAGATACCCGTGAGACCCGAGAGCTGTTGCACCAGCTGGTCGCGCTGATCCTGCACCGTGCCGCCGTCTTTGCCGGACGAGGTGAGCTGATTGACCTCGCCGTTCAGTTGCGCGATCTGCTGCGAGAGCGTGTTGATCTGCGCCACGGTTTGTGTCACTTCACCGTCCGCTGCCGATTGCGCGTTGTTCAGTCCGTTCGCGGTCGAATTGAACGCGCGGGCAAGGTTCTGGCCGCTCGAAATCACCCCCTGCTGCACTGCCGCGCTGGAGGGATTCGCTGAGAGTTGTGCCAGACTGCTCGAGAACGCCGAGAAGGCGCTGGCGACATCGCTACCGTTCGAGGAAAAATAGGTCTGGATTTGTTGCAGGCTGGACGACTGCGCATCGACACTACTCTGCGCCGATGTCTGCTGTTGGATCTGCAGATTCAGCACCTCGTCGCGAACGCTTTGCAGCCCACTCAGGGTAACGCCGCCACCGTAGACCAACCCAGAACTAAACGTCGATGCATTTTCAGTAAACTGCGGAACCTCACGCGTATATCCCGCGGTGTTGGAATTGGCGATGTTGTTGCTTGTGGCATTGAGCGCGCCCTGCGTCGCTTCAAGAGCCTGCATGCCGATATAGAGCGATGTGTTCAGTCCACCCATGCGTTTACACCTGGCAGGACCAGGTCTGTTGTTTCAACCCGGTGCCAGGATCCTCCTGCATCTGTCCTCTGTAAGAACGAAAAAGCGAAACCATCAGCCCGATCGAATGGCTGGAATGTTTTAACAGGGTCGCGTAGCACTGGTTGAGGCTATGCAGCCGGTCGGCCGCAACGCGAATGTTTTCCATCAAACCTTCTTCGCCCGATGCCGGCGCGTCGGTATTTTCCACGCGCTTGGGTTTGCTCAATTCGTTGGCGAGTTCGCTCAGACGGGTGGCCAGCACCTGCTGATTGGCGATGCTGTCCTCAAGGGGGAGAAGGGAGTGCTGCGCAATGGCATGCATCGACCGCTCCAGTTCAAGGGCCATGGACTGCAAATGCTCGAGGTATTCCCCCAGCTTGCCGTTCCGGTCCTCAACTTCAGTCGCGATCATCCCGTGAAGTTCCGTGTTCATGGATCAGGCCTTGGAGCCTGAGACTATTGAAGCTCAGGCGTGCTCGTTAAGCATCGATCCTGCGATTTCGTGCGGATCGAGCTTGTAGTTGCCGCTACTGATGGCCTGCTGCAAGCTGGCCACCTTATCGTCGCGAACCTCTGGAGAGCTCATGGCCGTATGCACGAGCGAGCTGAGAGACTGCATGTCCGACTTGAAAGTCGTTCGATCCTCGCTGCCCGATGCGCCCGCAGCAGAAGCCTGGTTTGCACTTACCTGTTGCGCAGTGGGTTCCGCGGAAATCTGATTCGCGGCTACGTCGTTTAGATCGACTCTCATCTCTGCTCCTTCACTGAACCTGCCCCTCTATCGGCATCTCGCCCGCCAGAGTTTAATCGAAATCTCAGCTTTTTTGCCTTATTTCTCGGTTTTGTTGGTCCCGACCGTGGCCGACGCGGGGCTTGTATCCCCTTTGTCTGCCTGGTTTGCCGCACTTGCCCTATCGGCTGCTGCGTGCAGAGCATGGGCGATCATCTTACCGATCCCGATACCCCCCGAAGCCGCCAATGCCGTTGAAAGCGATTGAACGCCCAGACTCATCATTTGTTCCCGGGTTCCACCCGACTCGTCATCGTCGTCGGCGCCCGGGACCGTGCCCATCGACTGCTCGGCCTGCTGCAGCCACGTGCTCAGCAGCATCGATTCGAATTCCTGCGCACTCTTCTCAATTTTGGAATTGTCCTTTGACGTCTTCAAGGAGTTGAGTTGCCCGATCATGTGGTCCTCGCGCGATTGCAACAAGGTCGACTGCGCCTGCGAGGCCATTCCTCCGGAGATAGGAATCGATCCCACTACTGCACCTCCACTTCGGCCTGGATGCCACCTTCGGCCTTGATCGCCTCCAGAATCGCGACCACATCGTGCGCCGTGGTGCCAATCGCGTGCAACCCGTTCACGAGTTCCTCGACGTTGGCGCCTTCATCCAGCCGCATGGTCTGGGCCGGAGCATCGGTGACATTCACCGTTGTCTGCGGAACCAGCGTCGCGGTAGGAGTTGAAACAACTGAGCGATCGAATCCCTGCCCTTGGCCTTGGTCTCCCGGGTTGTTCGGATTGCCGCCTGGCTGTCCGGAACCACCTTGCCCATTGGATCTTCCGCCCTGGCCTACTTGACGCGAGTGTTCCACGAAACCCGGGCCTGCGCCCGGAATCGGAGCAACGGCGTAGGTCGTGGCGACTTCGATCGACAGACTCCCGTGGATGACGGAAACGGGCGTGAGCTTGACGTCGCCGCCGAGCACAATCGTTCCCGTGCGCTCGTTGATGACGATCTTGGCCGGGGTGAATACGGTCAGGGACAAATTCTGGACGCGTGAGATCAGCAGCGGGACCGAGGACGCACCGGCATCGGCGACGTTGACATCGACGCGGCTGCTGTCGAGAACAGAAGCCACCGGCTTGTGAAACTCTTCGTTGACCGCATCGGCGATCTGTCGAGCCGTGGTGAAGTCAGGATTTCGCAAGAGCAGAGAAACGGTCTTGAAATCGTGCAGATCGACCGAGGTATCGCGCTCCACTATGCCGCCGTTGGGAATCGAGCCCACCGTCGTGGCGTTCACTTCTTTGCCGTTCGCGCCGTTGCCCGCCATGTAGCCGCCCATCACGAGCGGCCCCTGGGCTTCAGCGTAGATCTGTCCGTCGGGTCCGCGGAGAGCACTCATCAAGAGAACACCTCCGACCAGGCTCTTGGCGTCGCCAACTGAAGAGACCGTGACATCGAGCTTGCCGCCTGGACGAGCAAATGGCGGCAGGGACGCAGTAATAAAGACCGAGGCGACGTTTTTCACTTCGACTTGCGCGGGCGCGATCAGCACGCCCATCTTCTGCATCGCGTTGGCCAATGTCTGCACGGTGAAGTATGTCTGCTGGCTATCGCCGGTGCGATTGAGACCCACGACGAGACCGTACCCGACGAGCATATTGTCGCGGACGCCTTCTACGCTGGTGATGTCGCGAATCAATACGCGCCGGTTTGATTTGTCAGCGAACGACTGCGGCACAATCGCCACGAAAGCCAGCGCGAGCGCTGCCACCTTGGACACTCTGTGAAGCTTCGTCATGGTCAACATCCAACTCATTTTCATCAGAATCCAAGGAGCCACAGGATGGCCCGGGTGATGCGGTTCGGCGGGCGGGTGCTGTCGGCGATGATGCCTTTGCCCTTCATTTCAATTTCAAGATTGCTCAGCGCTGTTGAAGGAACGGTGTTGCTGGGACCGATATCGTTCGGCCGCACGACGCCGCGAATGGTCACATCTTCGTGCTGATTGTTCATGAAGATTTTGCGCTGCGCCTCGACCACCAGGTTTCCACTGGGCAGTACCGCAATTACCTGCGCCGTCATGCTGGTCTGGAAGGTCGTGCTGGAATCAGTCGCGCCGGCACCTTTCAATGTCGTAGCGGAATTCGCAGCGAACAGCGGATTGAAACTCTTGGTGTTGATGTCGCCGGCGAGTCCAGTGATCGCTGAATTGGTTTGAAAGGCACGTGAACTGTTGACGTCACCCGACTGCGCGGCCGTGGTTTGCACGGCGACGAGGATGACGACCGTGTCGTTCAGCTTACGCGCCTTGTAGTCCGAAGACAGATCGCTCACGTCCCCCAGAGTCCACAGGCTGCCTACCGTGCGTTCCATTTTCGGAAGGCCCTGCTCCTGTACGCGGTTCACGTAATCGGTACGCAGCTCGGCTGGACTAGCCGCCTTCTTCGGGTGTGGGAGCCCGGGAAGAGCCCACGCGGTCGTTGCGAGGGTGAGGCAGACGAGCGGCATTCCCTGCATCTTGATCTTCACCATCACAATGTCCCCTTCAGCGTGCTGCCATCGACGACCTGGGCATGAAACACCGTCTTATGATCGCGATCGCTAACGCGAATGGTCTGTCCCGGGGCTCCGCTTTCGAGGCAAATGACCGCGAGACGGATGTGGACGCGTTCGCCATCCAGCAAAAGGGTTGCCGGAGTTCCGATGTGCACTGCAAATCGTCTGGCTCCCGAAACTGCGGGAAGCCCTGCAGGCAGTTCTGCCTGCGTATTGGCCACTGGATCGACATCGGGCCTGGGAGTGAGCTTCAGGCTTACGACGAACGGAAGGCACTGATCTGAGCTCTCGCACTCAAGCCGCGCCATCATCCGCTGATTGCTCCAGGGTGAGATGGAGCGAACCGTGAGCCGTGGGGCGCTGGTGTTTGAGACCACTTCGGCCAGCAGTGTCACCTGGTCAGGCACCACCTGCATTCCCATCCTGTTGACGGCTGCTGCGACCTGGTCAGTATTAATGCGATAGCGCCCGGAGCCGGCAAGTGCGGGACTTGCGGCTGCGGCAACCATTATCGAGAGCAGGATCAATCTGTAGTGCGTCATCGTTGGGTCAACCTACTGCGAGATCTGGTCTAGTTGCTGAAGCATTTCGTCGGTGGCTTTAACGACGCGCGAATTCGACTCATAAGAACGCTGCGCAAGAATCATGTTCACGAACTCTGCCACAACGTTGACGTTGGATTGCTCCACCATTCCCTGCTGTATCGCGCCAAGGCCTTCGGAGCCACCGGGGGCGCCCACGATCGCGTCTCCCGAAGCTGTGGTCGGCAGATACACGTTGTTGCCGACGCTGTTGAGGCCGCCGGGATTGGCGAATGTTGCCAACTGAATGACACCTACCTGCTGGGCTTGCGTTTGACCCGGCAGAGTCACGCTGACAGTGCCGTCTTGTCCAACCGTGATGTTGGTGGCAGCCGCGGGAATATTGATGGCAGGCTGCAGGGCATCGCCGTTGGCCGTCACCAGGTTTCCCTGCGCATCGGGCTGAAACGATCCAGCGCGCGTGTAGCCGGTCTGGCCATTGGGCAGCAGAATCTGAAAGAAGCCGGAGCCCTGAATCGCCATATCGAGCGGGTTGCCGGTGCTGGTGAGTTCGCCCTGGGTCTGCGTGATTTCAGTATTGCCGGCGCGTGTACCCAGACCAATCTGCAGACCGGACGCGACAGTGGTCTGTTGCGTCGCCGCGGCGCCAGGCATGATGTCGTTTTGATAAAGAAGATCGGTAAACTGAACGCGCCGCGACTGGAACCCCGCCGTGCTGGAGTTGGCGAGATTGTTCGCGATGTTGTCCAGATTGATTTGCTGGGCGGTCATGCCGCTCGCAGCTGTATATAGAGCATGAAACATTCGATCTCCTTTTAGCCCACCTTGGGCAGATCTTGACTTGCGGTTTTATCTATCTCTGAATTGAACATGGAGAGCGCGCGCTGCATCATCTCTGCGTTGCGCTGCGCCTCGACCAGCTGGATCATGCTTGAAACAGCGTTGACGTTCGAGCTTTCAAGCGAGCCTTGGCGAATGCTGGATTCTGAGGCCACCACTGGCTTTGCATCGGCCGGCGCGGCATAGAGCGAGTTGCCCGCATTCGACAGCTCAGTGCCCGCGCGGAACTCCACCAACTTGACTTTGCCCACAACGGCGCCGTCGGACGACATCGTTCCATCTGTGCTGATCACGATTTTTCCGGGAGGGAGTAAGATCGGCCCCTTGTCACCCAGCACAGCATCACCGGCCGAGGTCACCATCTGACCCTTGCTCGACACCTCGAAGGCGCCATCCCGGGTGTACATGGTTCCGTTTGCGGTTTGCACCGCGAAGTATCCTTTTCCTTCAATGCCGAGGTCGAGATCGTTGCCCGTCTTTTCGAAGGCGCCCTGCGTGGTGTCGACCATCGTTCCGCTCAGAATGCCGTAGCTGTTGATGACCGGGCTGATGGGGGAGGTATTTGCATCGCCGGCGTCAGCGAGAACGGAGCTGAAGATGTTGCGTTCAGAGCGGAAGCCGACCGTACTCGCATTCGCGATGTTATTGGCGACCGTATCCAACGCCTGCGTGCGTGCTACGAGTGCAGTACACGCCGCATAGTAACCACTGTCCATGTGCACTCCTCCACGGAAGGATATGCACGACGCGTGCCATTCTCAGAGGCAAGATTTGCCCGAATTTGGGGGTAGGAGGCATCGAAATCGCCTCTTAAATGAGGGACCGATGAGAACCGGGCCGGCAAAGCTCACCCAGCTCTTGGAATCAGGCTGCCTTCCTCATGCGAAGACAATCCAGGACACGGGATGAGCCAGGCGAACTTAAGACGAAAAAGCGTGGGCCAGAGCACCCATGGTGTGCTTCTGCCGGATCGTCAGCTCCTGCGGAATACTCTCGACCAGTGAAATATTCAGGTTCTTGTGTGCCTGCTGAACAACCTCTCTCCACGGATTGACGCCGGAGATCGACCGAAGGGGTGCGAAGTACTCGGCGACACAGCGCGGAAGCGACCATGCCTGCGCCATTCTGAGCCCGATCATGTCCGGGCTGCCCACCCTCTGCATCGTCCGATCCCAGCCCAGCATTGCCGGCAGGGATCCAAGCTCGTGGAGGAGACCAACTAGGTAGGCTTCCTCTGGATTTACGGGGCATCTGCCTTCGTAAGCCAGGTGGCGGCACTCTTCGGCGACCAACCGGGCATGGGTCCAGGCTTCAATCATCTCGGGGTGGCGGCTGCTGCCTCTCATTGTGCGTCGCGACATGGCGTCAAGGCAGACCTGCAGTCCCAGGTTCGAGATGCAATCCTCGATACGGGTGGGTAAGCCTTCGATCGAGCAAACCTCGCCTCCGGCAACGCGCAGAATCTGCAAGGCAGCTCCCAGATCGCCGAGCACAAGCTTCGAAATCTCGCCCAGATCAACCGTACGCTGGCGGATCATCAACTCCATCAGCAGCAACGTTTCAGACAGAACGGGAACATCGGGGAGATCCCGTACGAGGTCAAACTGCGAGAGTTGGCCAGCCGAAACCCTGTTCCGCGCACTGCCGATCTCGAAGACTCTTTCGTTCTGCACCTGTCACCGTCCGGGGTATTTATCGGCAACAGGCGCCGATTTTTTCACCCCGCGACGGCAACAACTTCATCAAAAAACTCAGATTCTTCGGCTTTGAGCTCCGCCAGCACCTGGCTGACGCGGAAAACGACGTCGACGGTGCCGCGTTTGCCGGCCAGCCGGGTCCAAACCAGGTTCTTGTAGCGAGTGAAACGCGCTTCGCGAGCCCCGCTGTCGACGGCTGCCCGACCCACGGTGCGCGCCATCTTGTCGGCTGGCCCCGGATCGCTCACGAAAATCTCATCGTAGCCCGGCTGCCCCGACAGGGCGGTCATCTGCAGTTCGTAGTCTGTCTGCGTCATGAAGCAGGGCTCCACACGGCAACCGGTCATCTGCTCAATCGATGCCAGCACGCTGTGCTCGACGCGATAGACGAAGCCGAGGAGCAGGCGATTGGCCGTCCGCGAGTAGTGCAGCGGCGCCGCGGCGCAGGCTTCAAAGATTGCCCGGGGAAGATCTGCCCGTACACCTTGCCGGACATAGTCCTGCGACAACACGGGGCAGCCCCACTGCGCGGCCCGCGCCGCCGCAATGTCCTGCTCGGTCGCCATCCCCAGGCGCATCACGGTCTGGGCAAAATCTTCGTTGCGGCTCTGGCTTTCGAAGCCTGCGACGCGCAACTGCTCGTTGGTGAGAGAACCTTTGCGATGCATGGCCAGTCCCAGCGACAAGCGAGGGGTGCGCGGAATTTCGAGCGGCCGACGCATGGAAAGAGTGCTCAGCGTCTCGCGCGCTGCAGAAGCAAAGCAATCGACGCAGCAATACCATTGCGCACCGACGCGGACGCCTTGCTTGACGCCGGGGATGCTGCGCATCAACTGCGTATGGTGGCAGGCCGGCAGGTCACACTCCATGCGCATGCTTTTCCATCCGCGATCGACCGCAGGCAAAAACGACAACAAGGACAAACTCATGCTCATTCTCCTCGCAGTTAGTTCAAGAAGTGCGATGTGACGGGTTGCGGAATCTCGGTCACGCGCAAGCCGTAGTTGCCGTCGACAACAACTGCCTCGCCGCGCGCGATCAGCTTGCCATCCAGCAGCAACTCCACGGGCTCGTCCACCATGCGGTCTAACTCGACAACAGATCCATTGGCGAGCTCGAGCACTTCGCGCAGCGCCATCTGGCGCTGACCGAAGCGCAGACAGACGTTCAACTCCACGTCCATCACCAGCTTCAGGTTCTTGGGCAGGACAGGGGAAGCCTTCGGCTCACAGGCTTGCCCTGTCTCTTCAGACGCAGACAGAGCTTCGAGCAATTCCGCACCGAAGTAGAGCAACACTTGCAGCGTTCGCTGGTCCTGCGTGGCCACAATCGGCACCACAAACATGCCGCCAAAAGCGAGACCCGCGACACGCTCGACCTTGACGGTCACGGCACCGAACTTTGTCGAAATGCAATGAGACAGGCCTTCCATCGCCGTGGAGAGGAAACCGACCAATGCATCGGCGGGCTCTTCGGTGGTGGTAGCTCCCTCTTGGGTGGCCTTTGCCACGAGGCTGGCGACCTGCGCCTCGTAGAATTCGGCGAAGCACTCGCCGCTGATCGCGCCTTCCACGGAGAGGCGGAAGTGAACCTGCGTTCCCTGGTTCGCGGCGCCGGCCGTGCTGTCCACGATCTCGAGAGGCCATTGCTCACCGGTGGCCGAGGCCAGAGACTCGCCGATGCACCGGGCAAACGCCGCGGCAAATAGATTCGCGCACTTCTTCTTGGTGTCGTTCGTCATGATTAGATTCCTTTCCATTCAGTGGATGACAGGCGGCGACCCAGTTGCGCCGCTCTCTGCGTGCCGTTGCGTACGGGCACGGCCTCAAACAGGCTCCGGCCGCCGGCAGTCAACATGCCAGGGTTCCGGATGGGAGCGCGCAGCTTGAGCACCGAACCGGGCTGCAGGGCGATCAAATCGCGCACTAGAACTTTTAATGAGGGCAATTCTGAAGACACTTCAAAATCGCAGTCGAGGATGCGTTCGCGAAGAGGCGGTGCGGGGAAGCTCCACACGCGAGATTTCTTTTGCGGCTGGCTCAGCTTGATCTGGGCCATCAGCACGTTGAGGAATTCAGTTGGGAAAACGAACTTGAACGAGCCTGTCGTTCCGGCAACTTCGATTCCGAACTTCAGGATGGTTGCCTTTTCGCTCAAGGCGAACGACTGGTTGAGCAACGCAGGTTTCATGCGCGATCCCGGCACCAGCGTGAGGTTGGGAATCTTCCACACGGCTTGTGCCTGCCGCGCAAAGAGCGCCACGACATCCTGCATGATCTCGCCTTCGATCTCCGACAGGTCGCGTACGATTCCCTTCTCGATGCCCGTGCCTCCCATCAGAAGCTCGATCATGGGGAAGACCAGTTCGTTATCCAACTCCATGATGATGGTGTTGGAAGAGAAAGGCACGATGTAGCTGAGCGGAGTAATTTCCGCGATGTGCTCCTTGATAGGAAGCTGATCGAGCGTTTCGAGTTTTACTTCGACTCCTACGCCAAGATAGGTATCCAGGGCGCCAGAGAGGTGAAATGCGAAGGTCTCGTGAATCGCAGTGAGAGCACGCGCATCTTCGTTCGACAGGCGGCCTGCGGAACGAAAGTTGCAACTATGCACGGTGCGCGTTTTAGCCGGCTGCTTCTGGTTGCCATTGGGCTTGGACTGCGCGGTTGTTGTTTCTGTTGTGTCCTGATTAGGCGTGTTCAAGGCACTCTCCTCCAGCTTGACCCATCGTCGCCGGACGACGCCGCAAATGCTCCAGCGAAGCCTTCAGCTTGATCATGGTTTCCTGACGAATTTGCGATACGCGTGAGAGCGCAACACCAACCACCTTTGCGATCTCCTTCATGGTGAGCTCTTCTTTGTAATAGAGGGCGAGGATCAATTGTTCCCGCTCGCTAAGCTTTGAGACAGCTTCGGCCAGATGAGCCTTCATCTCGCCTTCGAGGCAAAGGTCGAAGGGATCGGGATCATCCAGGTTGGGAGCCGATTCGATCACATCCAGCGAGTCGGATTGATCGTTGGCGACAGCAACCTTCTGGCCTGCCAGTTGCAGCGAGTCCAGCTGCGCAATCAGGCGACGCAGGTGATCGGTGTCCAACTGCATCTCCTGTGCGATCTCCGCTTCAGACGGGTGCCTGCCCAGCCTGCTCTCGAGCTTCGCTGTGGCTTCGGCGATCTCACGTCCGCGGCGGCGCATGTAGCGCGAACCCCAGTCGGTTTCGCGCAGACTGTCGAGGATAGCGCCCCTGATACGAAACTTGGCGAAGGTCTTGAATTGAACATTCTTCGAACCATCGAAGCTACGCGTGGCCTCGATGAGCCCGACAACACCCGCGCTCACCAAGTCCTCCATCTCCACGTGCTGCGGCAGCCGCTCGCGAATGCGGGCAGCGATGTAGTAGACCTGCGGCAGCTCCTGCATGACGAGATCTTCCCCGTCGCTCGCAGTTGCCGCGCCCGTCTTGTAAGCCATCTCGGCCGGCGTCATCTTGTCACCTCATAGAACGAAATCACACATACTGTCTTCATCGCACTGACCCCAGTGACATCACCTGTGTCATCGGCGGAATCTCCGAGGGGGAAATTACAACAATCTTGGGAATGAACGGCTCCAGCACGCGTCGAAGATAAAAGCGCCCGGGAGACGAACACAACAGCACCGGGGGAGCCATGGCAATCTGGTCGCCCAGCATCGTGCGAAGCCCGTCGAGCACGCGACGCGCAACAGAAATCTGCAGGACGCCCGCCGCGACAGACTGCTGAGCCTGGATGCCGGACCGCGCGCACTCTTCTTCAATTGCGCTGTCGAGCGTGACTACCTTGAGCCGGCCGTTCTCGTCCAGCAGCGGCCGGATGAGCGCACGCCCGAGGGCATGACGCGCTGCTTCGACGAGGATGACCGGGTTTTTGTTTGTGGCAGCGGTCTCGACCATGGTCTCCAGAATCGAACCCAGGTCGCGAATCGAAACCTGCTCGCGGAGCAATTGCTGCAACACCTTCTGCACTTCGCCCAGGGTCATCAGTTTCGGAATCAATTCGTCGACGAGCTTGGGATGCGAATCAGCGAGGCGATCAACGAGGCGCTTGGTCTCGGCACGCGTCAACAGATCGTGTGCATTTTGCTTGATGAGTTCGGCCAGGTGCGCGGCAAGCACCGATGTGTGATCGACCACAGCGTAGCCGGCAGCGATTGCCTGTGCCTGCAGATCGGGCGTGATCCATTTCGCGGGCGAGTCGAAGGCGGGCTCGCGCGTTTCCTGTCCGGGCAGATCGCCGGGCTTGGGGTTGGAATTGACTGCGAGCAGACGATCTTTGCGCATCTCCCAGCGTGCAATCTCTACGCCGCGCAGGTAGATGACATACTCGCGCTCTTTGAGCGAGAGATTGTCGGTGATGTGAATCGACGGAACGAGGAATCCCAGGGTCTGGGCAAGGTTCTTGCGGAGTGACTTGACGCGAGACAGCAACTGGCCGCCTTGCTTGGCATCTACCAGGGGCACCAGACCGACGCCAACTTCGAGCATCAACTCGTCGAGCTTGAGCACGGCATCGAGCGGATCGACTGCCGGAACGCCGGGCTTGTCGCCCTTGGCAGTCGCAGCCGCCTTGGCACTGGCGGCAGCTTCGGCAGCTGCGACGACGGGCTTCATCTTCCACGCGGCGAACATCGTGGCTCCGCCGAGCAGGACGAATGAGATCTTGGGCATCCCTGGGATGAGAGCCAGAGACAGCAAGCATCCGCTGACGATCCAAAGTGGCCGCGAGGTCCGGAAGATCTGATTGCCGATGTCAGTGCCGAGGGAGAAATCAGACCCTGCACGCGTGACGACGATGCCGCCGGCAACGGAAACCAGCAACGAGGGAATGATTGCGACCAGGCCATCGCCGACGGTCAGAATCGTGTAGGTCTTGAGCGCCTGCTGCAGGGGCACTCCTTGTTGGAAGACACCGATGAGGAAGCCTGCGACGATGTTAATGACCGTAATGAGGATTGTGGCCAGCGAGTCGCGTTGACTGAAGCGTGCGGCACCGTCCATCGAACCGCAGAATTCCGCTTCGCGCGCAACCGCTTCGCGGCGCTGGCGCGCTTGATCGGCATTGATCAGACCGGTGTTCAGATCAGAATCAATTGCCATTTGCTTGCCCGGCATGGCGTCGAGGGTGAAACGCGCCGTGACTTCAGCGGTACGGACCGCGCCGTGACTCACAACGAGGTACTGAATCGCAATGAGGGCAACAAAAATGACGAAGCCCACGATGTAGTTACCGCCGACCACGAACTGACCGAAAGCTTCAATCACGCGCCCCGCAGCGGAGGATCCTTCGCTACCGTGGAGAAGAATACGACGTGTTGCGGCAAGATCGAGCGAGAGACGCATCAACGTCAACAAGAGGATCAAGCTTGGGAAGACGGAGAACTCGACGGGGCGCATCACCTGGATGGCCGTGAGCAGCACCAGCACCGAGGCGGTGATGTTCAACGTCAACAACAGGTCGAGCACGACGCTCGGCATGGGCACGATCATCACGAAGACAAGCGCGACGGCGCCGGTGGGAATGATCCAATCGGAGTACTTGCGAAGCATGCTCATCAATCCGGTCGGCTTGTTCACTGCGTCCTCACAGGCGTTCTTTGTGCCGCGGCTGCGTTGTTTCTGCGCGCCTGGCGATTCTTTACCTCGGCCTGGGCCTTGAAGATCAGGACGAGAATTTCAGCGACGGCGTGATAAAGGGCAGAAGGAATCGGATCGCCCACCTCAACGCTCTTGTAGAGAGCCTGCGCCAGGGGTCTGTTCTCCATGACGGGGATATCGAATTTCCAGGCGACCTCTTTGATCTTGGCGGCCAGGTTATCGAGACCTTTGGCGACAACAGTCGGCGCGCTCATATTCGACTCGTAGCGCAATGCCACAGCGTAGTGCGTGGGGTTTGTGATCACCACGGTCGCAGTCTCTGCTGCCTTCAGCATTTGTCTACGGCGCGACTGGCGCTGAATGCGGCGAATGCGTGCCTTGCTCTGAGGATTGCCTTCCGTCTGCTTCAACTCGTCGCGCAGATCCTGGCGGCTCATCTTCAGGTCGCCCTCGCTCTTCCACCAGAGCAGCAGATAATCCATGCCGGCCCAGAGAAGCAGGACCAGCGCGGACTTCCAGAACAATTCGATCAGAATTCTGCAAATGAGACTGGTGAACTGGCGCGAATCCACATACGAGCTGCCGAGGATCTCGTTCCAGTGCATGCGAATCGCCTGCGCCCCGATCCAAGCGATGGCTCCGAAGGGTAGGAGAGACTTGAGGATGTTGCTCAGCCCCGCAGGCGAAAATATCTGTCCAAGTTTGCTCGCCGGACTCAAACGTTCAAACTGAAATGCCAGCGCTTCGGGTGCGAAGACGAACCCACCCTGCGCCAAGCCAACGACAACCGAGACGGCCAGAGCAGACAGCACAATCGGGAAGACCCACCGTACGACCTCCACGCTTGTCCAAAAAAGAAGCGGGCCGTTGGGTGTGATGGCGTCAGTGCTGGCAAGATCAAGCGTGGCACGGAAGAAATGGGTCCAGTGAGGAACAGACTCGCGGCCCATAAGAAAGATCACGCCCGCAACGGCAGACATCGACAGCGCACCGCTCAGCTCGCGCGAGCGGGTCACTTGTCCCCGTTTCCTCGCCTCTTGCCGATGTCGCGGCGTTGCCTGTTCTGTTTTACTCGAATCTGCCATTATTCTTCAGCTCGCCAAATGAAAGAGGTGTTCGCCGTTCGCCACCGCGTCGGTAAAAAGACGACGAAAGAGATCGGGCCAATACTTCAAGGTTGCGATTAACACTCCGATGCCCAGAAGACTCTTGACTGCGGGTCCGAGCAACATGAGGGGCATCTGCGGTGAGGATTTTCCGAGCAATCCAAGTACAACGTCCGCGGCCAGCGTGGCTGCGAGCACGGGGGCGGCAATCTGCACGCCCAGTCCAAAGATCTCGCCCACGGTTTTGAGAATTGCCGTGGTGAAGAGGCTGCTGAGGTGTCCGGTGCCGGGCGGAACATAGCGAAAGCTGTTTCCGACCGCGCGCAGCAACCAGAAGTGAACATCCATCTGCAGAAACAGCAGCATGACGATGCACTGGTAGAAGGTGGCCATCACCGTCGTATCCACCTGGGTTTGCGGATCGAGGATATTGATCAGCGAATAGCCCATCTGCATTCCGAGGATTTGACCGGTGAGCTGAATGCCCTCGAACACAATGTTGGTCGCGATACCCATGCCGACACCGATGAGGAATTCCGTAATGATGAGCATCGGCCAGTTGCTCATGACGTGGGGATCGATCTGGTGGCCCACGGTGGGATAGAGGAACAAGGTAAGTGCGAAGACGAGAATCGCCTTGATGCGCGCGGGGATGATCACGCTGCCGAAAAACGGCGCAAACAGCATCAGCCCCGAAAGGCGCACGCCTATCGTCAGCAGGCTGGTGATGATGCTCATCAAGGGAAGCTCGATCATTTCAAGTACCCATGAAAATCAGAGAACGTCGTGGTCGTGAAGGTGGCCAAGTGCCGCCACATCCAGGGCATGGTGAGAAACAGCGCGCCGCCGGTGGCAATGAGCCGCGCCACGGTGGAAACGGTCGTGTCTTGCAGCGACATGAGCACTTGCACCACGTTCACCGCTAGACTTACGACGATTGCAACTACCAGCGCCGGCCCTGCCAGGATGACTACTTCCTGGAGCATCAATCGACCCAGCGCAACTACCTGATCCACATCCATAGCTAGCTAAAACTCCTCATCAGCGAACCGACCAATAGATGCCACCCATCCACCATAAGGAAGAGCAGCAACTTGAGCGGCGTGGAGATGACCACCGGTGGCAACTGCAGCATGCCCACGGAGGTCGTAATTGAAGCCACAACCATATCGACAATCAAAAACGGCAGAAACAAGACGGTGCCGATCTGAAATCCGGCCTTAAGTTCCGACAGAATGTAGGCGGGCAGCAGAACGCGCATCGAGAGATCGTCGGGCGAATGCGGAGCCGGCTCTTTGGCCAGTTCCACGAAGAGAGCAACGTCTTTGTCGCGGACATAGTGCGCCATGAATTTGCGCATCGGCGCCTCGCCGCGAGTCAGCGCTTCCATTGCGGTAATCTGTCCGGCCTGCATGGGCGCAACCGACACGTCGTAAATCTGCTGGCCGATGGGCTGCATCAGGAAGAACGTCAGGATGAGTGAGAGCCCGATCAGCGTTTGGTTCGATGGCGTGGTCTGCAGGCCAAGAGCCTGGCGCAAGAAGTGGAAAACGATGAGCAGGCGTGCGAACGGCGTGATGCACAACAGCATCGTGGGGACCAGCGTCAGTCCGGTGAGCAGGATGACGATGGACCACGGCACGGTTTCGCCGGGCATACCTTGAATGTGCAGACCGCTGCCCGATGCACCGGGCACAAATGGCTGCGAGTTCATTACGGTTTTCGGCGCCTCGGTCGACTGATCGGATGGAGCCGGAGCATTCCCCGATTTGGCAGCGGGCGAGGCCGGAGTTGCAGGAGCTGTTGCGGGCGAAGCGTTAGCGGGTGCGGGTGCGGGCGCGGGTGCGTTGTTTGCAGGCGCAGGTGCCGCGGTAGCGGGCGCCGCAGCGGGGGCGGGAGTGGCCGCCGGCGGTGCAGTTGCCGTTGCGGGGGGCAAGGCTGCAGAAGCCGGATTGGGCGGTGCAGCAGCCTGTGCTAATGCTGCGGCAGGAGGCTCAGAAGGTGCGACGGTCTGCGTCACAGATGCAGGCGCGGAATCTACCGGTGCAATGGCAGGGGCAACGGAAGGAGCCGCGGCAGGAGGCGCGTCTTGACTTATCGACGGAACCGGAGAATCTGCCGATGCGGTCACTTGAGGAGGCGCGGCAATTGGCGTTGTATCCACTGCAGCGGGCGCCTGTGCAACCGCACGCAGCGCGAGGCCGAGCACCATCGTCAGCAGCATCGCCGCTCGCCCGATTGTCCGACCCCATTTCATTTCGAAAATCCCGTCTGCTCGCAAAGTATTTACTTATCCCCTGTATTTATGCCGGCTCGTCTAATTGGGTGAGCAGGTTGACACCACCCGTTCCGCCGCCGATCAAGAACCTGCGGCCGTCGACGTGGATGATGGCAACGAACCGCTTCTCGCCCAGTTGAACCGTTTCAGTCAGACGAAGCTGCTTGGTGGCAGCAACTCCGACGCGCGTGCGAAACCACGAAAAGATGCGCCCCAGCGGACCAGAAGGCTCGGAACCTACCTTGGAAAGGAAAGCGGGCTGCTCCACCTGGCGAATCGCGTTGCGCCTGTGCGCGCCGGTTTCGCGTTTCTTGCTCTCGCTTTCAAGAGCGGAAGCAAACAAGATCGAACCGGGCAGGTTTCCCAGCGGCATCAATGCGTTTTCGGCGCGACGCGTTCTGCGGCCGGCTGTGTTTTCGGTCGGGGTGTTCATATTTGCTCCGTAATACGGACAGCCAGGCGATCGCCTACCGCCTCAAACTCGGTCCAGCCAATGAGCAACCGGTTCACGCGCAGGGGAACGTCACTGGTGTGGTGGCAGGCTGTCTCGACGATGGCCCCTTCTTTCAGCGCGAGCAGGTCAGCGATGGTGAAGTGGACCACAGGGAGTTCAAGGGTCAGCGTGCAAGGCAGCCAGGGAAGGCTGTCGACGGGGTCCGTCTTGAGGGTTTCCACGGGGCCGACAACGGTCGGCTTGGCCTGGCCGGTCGGTTGGGCTTCGAAGTTTTGAGCTGCGGTACTCATGGGTCCTCCCGCGTGCTCCATGCCTCTGAGGGCATGTGCTGACCGAACCCTGGTCGGGGTCAGGCGGCAACTAAATGGAGCGGTGCGCAGAGGTAAAAGCAATCGGTGTGCCGGAATGGGCATTAGGCACGAAAGTAGGCAAAATTTTCCCGAAATGCCATTCAGGTCATTTGGCTGAAATAACTTACGCGCGAGTAATGCAGCGTTGCCGGCCCTCGTAGCTGGTGAGACAGCCATGAGAGCCGGTACGCCGATTCCTCTTTACGCCGTCGGGCGACGGCCTCTCGATAATCCTTCTAATCGTAATTTAAGAACTCACCCAACTAGCTGATGACCTGCAGGGTTGCCTGGGACACCTGGTCGAGCGTGGTGAGAACCTTGGCGTTTGCCTCGTAGCCCTGCTGCGCCACGATCATGTTGGCAAACTCCGTGGAGAGGTTCACGTTCGAGCCTTCCACTGCTCCGCCGGTGATGGTGCCATTGCCGCCGACTCCGGCCTGTCCGATGATCGGCGTGCCGGAAGCGAACGAAGCCTGGTAATCGCTGTTGCCCACCTGGGTGAGGCCTTGATTGTTGGCGAAGCTGGCGATCGCTACCTGCCCGAGAACGAGCGTCTGATTATTCGAGAAAGTGCCCTGCACGGTGCCATCGGGCAGGATGGAATAGCTGGTGAGTGATCCGGCAGAATAGCCATCCTGGGTCGACGCCGTGGTCGCGCTGGTTGACGCTTCCTGCGTGATTGTCGGGGCGCCGCTGGTGCCGTTCAGGTTCCAAGTCAAGCTCATGTTCGCTGCGCCGTCAGCCAATCCATTGATGGCAATGCCGGGGATTGTCCCCGTCGGAGCCGTGAGTGCGCCGTTTGTTCCAAACGTCATGTTGCCGGTAGCGAGCTGGACCGGAGCACCCGTTCCGCCCTGGTCAGCCGCCGGAATCGTGACCTGGTAGGTCCAGGCATTGGCCGCAGTGTTGGTGTAGTTGATGGTCAAGTTATGCGCGTTGCCGAGGGAATCGTACACGGTCATCGGCGCGCTGTAGACCGTACCAACGGCGGCGTCCGCATTGAGATTCGTGGACATCTGGAAGGTCGCGGTGGCATTGGCCGGATACACGCTGGAATCAGTCACTGTGATTGGCGCCATAACGGAGCTGGTCTGGATCGTCCCATTGACTGCCGGGAAGCCCATCACCAGATTTCCCTGGCTGTCGGCAATCTGCCCCTGCGAGTTCACCGTGAAGTTGCCATCGCGCGTGTAGTCGGTTGCATTCTTTCCCTGGACGATGAAAAATCCATTGCCCTGGAGCGCCATGTTCGAGGCGATTCCGGTCGAGTTCACGCTGCCGTTGGAGAAATTTGAAACCGTGCTTTCGGTTTGGACACCGTTGCCGATTTGGATCGGATCGCCATTGCCCGAGGTTCCCTGCACTTCGTTGAACACGCTGCCGAAGCTGAGATTCTGGTCTTTGTAGCCGTCGGTGTTCAGGTTGGCGAGGTTGTTGGCAATCACGTTGAGAGAAGCTGACGTAGCTGCAAGGCCTGAAAGAGGAATCGAAAATGCAGACATTTACCTTACTCCTGTATAGGTTGGAAACGTGGATGGCTGTGGCGCGCCGTAGCTGCCGTAGAGATTCATAAGATTAGCGTTGCTATTTGTATTTGCCGGTACTGCTGGAAGTTGAGAAGCTGCCGTGGGCAGTTGAGAGGCTGCTGCGGGAAGCGCGCTGTGCGCTTTGGCGGCGTGGGCAGCTGTCTGGCTCGAGCCCGTGGTGCCCGTCGTACCTGTAGTTCCCGTGGTCGACGTTCCCATGTTCGAGAGCGTCTGGTTGATCGAGATCAACTGGTCGAGCTGGTTGAGCGAGACCATCTGCGACACCATCTCGGTGGGATCGACCGGAGAGGTGGGATCCTGGTTTTGCAGTTCGGTCACCAGCAGGTTCAGAAACGTGCTCTGCAAATCGGACGGCGACGTCCCGTTCGATGAGCTGCCTGTCCCGCTTGTTCCCGATGTGCTGCTATCCATCGCCTTGACGGAATTGGCGCTTTGCCCTGCGACAGGTGCGGTGAGCGCCGGTGTGAAACCTTGAATATTCATCGAATGTTCCTCTCGAAATTCCTAAGCCCTGATATCCAGCCGCGCACTTTCGATCGCAGGAGCCGCCGCAGACCTGGTGATGGCCGGGACGGTTTCGGCCACCGCTGACACGGTGCCGTCGAACTGCGAAGAAGACGTGGATGGTTTGTAGTCCCGTTGTGAAGACTGCCCTTGATTGCTGGAGAAAGAAGCGCCGCCTTGACTGACTTCGATTGAGGCGTGCAATCCATAATCGGCGCCAAGTTTTGCCTGCACCGACGGAATGTGTGCCGACAGCGCGCTGACCAGCTCGCTGTGATCCACAGAAATCTGTGCCTGCATCTGCTGCTGCGTCACCATGGTGCGGATCGAGATGTCGCCAAACTCGCTGGAGTGCATGCCAACGCGCATCTCCGTCTCGTTCATGGTCTGGATGACGCGGGCGGTGTTGATCGCTGAAGATCCAGCCGGAAGTGAAGTGTTTGTCGGCTCTGAAGGCAGATTGTGCGCTTCACTGGCATGACTCGGCGCTGAATCGGTGGCGGTCGTCGCAGATGAGCCGGACTGTGCGGCTACCGGATGAGGCGTCGCGGTGGCCAGAGCCATTGCCTGCGCCGCCGTTGCGTCCGTCGGACGGACGACTGTATTCGCTGCCTGTGCGCTGACTGTGGCGTCACCGCTCGACTGGCTGTCCCGTGAGGCTGAGCCGTTCGAGGAATCCTGCGCGTTATTCTTCGTCGCTGCTGTTGCCGTTGTCGCGTTCGTACTGGTGTTCACGGTCGTCGAGCTCGCCGACGTGAGGTTCGTTGCAGAATTTGACGGGGGCATTTTGAATGGAATGACCTTCGCCGAACCAGCTTGACTGGCAGAGTTGTCGATCTGTACAGTCGCGCCCGAGAAAAGAGTGCCGGCCGCGGTGGATGACTTGGTCGACGTCGTCAAAGTCTGCTTTGTGTCGAGAGCGTTCGCCGCATGGTTTGCAGGCGGGAGCGATTCTGGTGCGGTCAATTGAGCAGCGGCGGCGGTTAAACCGGCGAGGTCGTTCTGAAACTGCAATGCTGCGGCATCCGTGATCGCGCTGGCTGCTTGCTGAGGCTGGGGCGCTGCCTGGGTCTGCGCTTTGCCCGCCTGTGATACGTCCTGCTGACCGGTAGCGCTGGCCGCGGTCGTGTTGGTCGAACTCGTGTTGGTCGCGTTCGCACCGGTTGCGTTCGTTGTTTTCGCATTGGCACTGGCCGCATCCGCGCTTGTCGCATCGGCCGCTGTGACCTGTGCTGCGGCGGTGGCTGGCAATCCGGGCTGATCGGGCTTCGACGAAACTTGCGCCGTTCCCGCAACGACCTGAGGGATGGCGGCGGGGACGGTCAACATCTGCTGCAGGGCTGCCAGCGCCTGCTGCAAAGAGGCTGTTGAATCCGCAGGGGCCGCATCTTGCTTGGCCGGCGCGCTTTTGGTTGTGCCCGTCGATTTTGCTGTTGTCTGAGTCGGCGTCGTTGCCGTGGTCAACACTGCCTGCTTGTCGGCGGAGGTGTCTTTGCTTTGGACCGTCAGGTTCGCCAAGAGCAGAAGATTGGCGACGCTCTGCGAAATGTTGCCCTGCGCACTACCGTGCTGCGTAGCGCCGCTCAGCGGTGCACCGATCTGCGTCGTGCTGGCTATCGGCTGCGCGTTCTGCTGGCTGCTCGAAGAAGGATTGCTAGCTGCGGTCTGAACGTGGGTATTGGCAGCGGGTGCGCTTGCGTCTTCGTTGTCCTGAGATGGGGAGGCCGCTTCCGGCGATTTTTGCTCGCCGGCAGCAGGCTGCTGAGAAGAGTCGGTATCGGATTGCGTCTGAGAACCGGCCGCCTTGGCCGACTGCACAGCGTCCTGCGTCCCCTGCGAAAGGATGTCGAGGAACGACGAGCCCGACGATTTGGCAGGAGTGGCCTCCGGCGTCGACGGACTGTTCGTCACGGGCTTGATCGCAATTCGCACGGGACGGTAGATGCAAGCGGATGGCCAGCAAGGGGCTCAGGTGGAGCGCCGCCGATCGCCCAGCTAAGTTGCTGGATGGATAAGAGTTGGCGAAACCTCCGTTTTGCGCTGATTCAGTGCCAATCGGCAAAACGGCAACCCTTGCCGGGTAACGGTGGGCAAACTCTGCCCAGTGGGCCCGCCACGGCATGAAGAAGGAGGGCGCAAATCAACGCAAACGTGGCCCGGCCTCGCGGCGGGTGCGCATTGGATCACTTGAGACCGAGGGCTTGGACGGTGCCGGGATCGACGACTGACTTCCCATCCTTATCCTTTACGGCAACTCCAAAGCCTTCGTGATAATCCCACATCGCCCAGCCGATGCCATCTGCTTCGAGCGCGCTGCGCACATCCCGCAACCATGCGAGACGCGATGCGGGCTCGGCCACCTCACGATAGACACCGAATTCATTGCAGAGGAGCGGAACGTGGTTGGTCCTGCCCCATTCGGCAGCCTCATCGATCATCAGCCGGATGCGGTGGCCGTCCCAGTGATCGAGCCAGTAGCTCTCGAGCTTGTAGCGGTCGGCAGGGTCAGGCACCTGCTTGATCAATTCGGCCATGGAGCTTTCGGTGGGCGGATAGGGGATTCCATGCTCGTAGATCCAAAACGGCGCACCCCAACTCGCGCCTTGATGGGTGAACTCGTGCGGATCGTAAAAATGGAAGTTGTAAATGATGTTGCCGTCGGGCAGCGACCGCTGCGTCAGCAAATCGACGATGTCGGAATAATTGGGGCCGGTGGCGATGATGGTATGGCGTGGCGCGACCTCGCGAATGGCTGCGGCTACACGTGCCTGGATGCCGGCCCAACGGTAGGAATCATTCTCTTCCGGCTCATTCATGATCTCGAAGAAGACGCGCTCGGGATCGCGACCGGCGTAGTGCGCGGCGAGTTTGCGCCAGAGCTGCACCAGGCGATCGACCGATGCGTTGCTTGACCGAATGCCCTGCTTGTAAGGCTCCTCGGGATGCAGATCTACCTGGACCGCCATGCCATGGTCAAGGATCGAATCGAGCGCGTGATCGAGCCGCGTCATAAATTCTTCGTTGAGCCCATCGGCGCCGCGGGGATATTGCTCGAGCGGCGTGGCGTCGATGCTCAGGCGGACGTTGTCGAAACCCAGCTTGGCGATGACTGCGATATCCTCGGGCGTCGTCTCGGTCTCAGTGTGGTGGGCCGAATAGTCCGACGCGTTTTGGGAGAACCAGTGCGAGACATTGATTCCGCGCTTGAGATGTTGCGCCCGCGCAAACGCGGTCCTGGCGTCGGCGGCTCGGTCTTGGGCGGATGCGGAGAAGGCAAGCGAGAGAGAAGCGAACAGACAAAGTACGATGGAGCGCACGACGGGGTCTCCTCGGAGTGGAAACAAGTCCGAGGCAACGATAGCATCCGCCCAGCGAACGGAGCTGCAGAAGCAAAAAGGCCGACGCGCTTGCGCCGGCCTCAGCTTGCTTAAGATTTGCTTTTTAGCGTCCGCCGCCGATGGAGGGTGCCGCACTGCCGAATTCGGCCTGCTCGTAGGTGGAGCGCAGGTATTTGTGCGGATTGACGGGCACGTTGTGCACGCGCACTTCATAGTGAAGATGCGGTCCGGTGGCACGACCCGACTGGCCCACGTATCCAATCACGTCTCCGCGCGACACATGCTGACCGGGTAGAACGGCAATCGCGGAAAGATGTCCGTACACAGTGCGCAGGTCGTGGCCGTGATCGAGCACCACTTCGCGGCCGTATCCGGCTCCCATTGAAGCACCCGCCACATCTCCATCTCCAGCGGCGCGCACCGGCGTGCCATAGGGGGCATCGATGTCGATGCCGGAGTGGAAGGCGCCCTCTCCGTTAAATGGATCTTCGCGCTCCCCGAAGCTCGAAGCAACGCGGCCTTCGATGGGCCACAACGACGGCGCATCGGCAAGCTGGGTCCAGTCACCGGAATAGCTGGGTGTCAGACCGCTTTCGAGGGCGCGCGTCACGCGTCCCGACATGGCCTGCTCACGCAGGGCATAAAACTGGTCGATCGATACGCGAACCGCTTGTGGATTCACGTCATCACTCAGCGCAAGGCTCTGCGGTGTGGGTGCGGTCGCAGCGCTGGACGACGAAGGCTGGCTGGAAGTCATCTTGTTTTGCCGCAAACCATAGAGCGTCGTCACTTCGCTGGCCAAGGCCCCCAGCGACGCCACCTGCACATCGCGATCGTGCGCAATCTGCGCCATCTGCTTGTAGTTCTTGCGGAGGGTCTCGCGTTCGTTCCGGACCTGATTGAAGCTCTCGGTTTTGAGCAGCATGCGGGTGTACGATCCAGCCAATCCGACAATGGTGAACGCGCCGACAAGGGCGGCTGCGACAAATCCATATACATAATGGAGAGGCAGCGGTATCTTCCGCACCCGGCCGTCTTCATCCCTGGCAACGAAAAGAACGTAATAGCGTTTCCGTAGCATCATCTGCTCTCAGTCCCGCATTTCCGGGGAAGGCTGCAATTCGCCATGACCGACTTGCCCGGCGAAAAGAGATGGGTCTCTTGGGGGAGCCCGCAAAACGAACGAAAGGCCCCTGCTTGGGAGCACTCTCAAGGATGTTCCAACAAGGCTAGCAAAGGCCGCTTCGCAGGGTCAACGAAATCAATAGGAAAACCCGCCTTTTCAAGCCCTTTGGTCTCGGTTTCCTGCCCTCCTTTGGTTTGATCCGGATGGCCGAAGTGGGATTGCACTATTCTTTATGCAATGCCTGGAACCTCCCCCCACTTGTCGTCGACCCGAGAGCCGGGTGAACTTGGCCTGATCGCGAAGATTCGTCAGAGACAAGGCAATAAGCCGTTCCCGGGATTGGCGAAGGGCATTGGCGATGATTGCGCCGTACTGCAGTCAAAACCGGGCGAACAGATCGTGGTTACAACCGATCTCTCCATTGAAGGACGCCACTTTCTCTTAGAGTGGCATTCCCCTGAAGCGGTTGGTCACCGCACGCTGGCCCGCGGATTAAGTGACTTGGCGGCGATGGGAGCGCATCCCGTGGCGGCCTTTCTTTCGCTTGGTCTTCCGCCGGAACTGACGCGGCGGAGCCGGCGCCAGCCATCGTGGATGGACGGCTTTCTGGACGGCTTCTTCGCCTTGGCGAGGACGCACAAGACACCGCTGGCCGGAGGCGATCTGGCCCAGACGGAGACGGCGGTGGCGGACATCGTCCTGGTCGGCGCTGTGCCGCGCGGACGCGCCCTGTTGCGTTCGGGGGCACACGCAGGCGATCGACTTTATGTGACTGGCGTGCTGGGCGGGTCGTCTGTCGGCTTGAAAAAACTGGAGGAGCTCGCGGCCAAGAGACGGTACGGCCCCGTGCGCCTCTCGCCGAAGATGCAGGAAGCGCTCGCCGCGCATGTGGCGCCCCAGCCTCGCCTGGCACAGGGACTCTGGCTGCAGCGGCGCAGGATCGCAACCGCGGCCATCGATCTCAGCGACGGCTTGTCGACGGATCTCGCTCACCTCTGCGAGGAGTCGGGCGTGGCCGCGGAGGTATACGCGGAAGATCTGCCAATCGCGACGGGGGCGACGCTTGCGCAAGCCCTGCATGGCGGTGAAGATTACGAGCTTTTGTTTGCTGCGCCCGCGCAATCGCGCGTGCCACGCACGATTGCCGGTCTGGCAATCAGTTGTATCGGACAAATGGTTCCGCGGCGGCGGGGCCGGGCTGAGGTCGTCCTGCGTAGCCGAGGTGAAGGCCAGCCGTTGGCGCCCCAGGGGTGGCAGCACTTTCGTTCGATCTGACCAGGGCCGCACTTCCCGCTTAGTAGGCTACTGTGAACTGTTGCCGAAGGTGCTTTGCGTTCTCGAGTTCGTCCACGAGGGCAACCGCGAAGTCTTCGGCCGAGATGTGGCTTTCTCCCTTCGCATCGGTCACCAGCCTGGTGCCGCCCATGCGGTACTTGCCGGTCCGTTCGCCCGGCTGGATCAGGGCCGCAGGGCTCAGGTAACTCCAGTCGACGTCTGACTCCTTCAATACGGGAAGCACGTCGCGGTGCGCGAGGGCGATTCCCTTCCACTCCGCTGGAAAGTCAGGGGCATCTACCAACTGCAGGCCAGGCGCGATCTCGAGGCTTCCAGCACCGCCCACGACGATCACGCGTTTGACGCCTGCCTCGGCGAGGCCGGCCAACAGGGACCGGGTCGCAGATACCACCATTTGCGGGTCCTCATGCGGCGGACCGTAGGCACTGATCGCCGCCTCCGCCCCTTGGGCGGCTTCGGCCACACTGCCACGGTGCGTTACGTCGCCCTTCACGGCCCTTGCTCCACCTTCCGCAATCTCTCAGGGTTACGCGCTACGGCAGTCACCGCATGGCCGCGCCGCAGCAACTCGCGCAACACCCGCGACCCGATCATGCCCGAGGCACCAAACAGTACGACGTTTATTTGTCTCTCCCGTTCTATGAGATGTGAGCGGGGACTGGAAGAGGCGAAAAGTTCGCCCCCCCGGACCTCGTAGAGAGCTCGTCGTTATCTTGGTGGAACGTGACCTGAGAGGCACGGACATGCGGCGCCGATGGACTCGCGCACCATTTCTGCGGCTATGATCAGAGTGCATGGACAACGGAAAGGTTCGCGTGCGGTTTGCCCCCTCTCCTACGGGCTTGCTGCACGTTGGCAGCGCGCGCACGGCACTCTGCAACTGGCTCTTCGCGCAACGCCAGGGGGGCGATTTTATTCTCCGCATCGAAGACACCGACACGGAGCGGTCGGTCCCTCGCTATGAAAAGCAGCTCATTGAGGATCTTCGTTGGCTCGGTCTGGAATGGGACGAAGGGCCCAATGAGCCCGGCAATCGTGCTCCAGGCAAAGGCGAATACGGTCCGTATCGTCAATCCGACCGCCTCGCCACGTATGTTCAATACGCCGCCAAGCTGCTGCAGGAAGGCAAGGCATATCGCTGCTTCTGCACCATCGAAGAGCTCGAGGCAGAACGCAAGGCGCTCATGGAGCGCCACATGCCCCAAGTCTATTCCGGTCGCTGCCGCAACCTTGCATCCAAGGTGATCAAGCGAAACCTCGGGGCTGGATTGCCTTATTCGATTCGTCTGAAAATCGGCGAACAGCCGCTGCGCTTCCAGGACATGGTGCGTGGAAGTGTCGAGTTCCAGGCCGATGCGGTCAGCGATCCGATCCTGGTGCGTTCAGGAAATGACACCAATCCGGGGACGCCGGTGTACAACTTCGTCGTCACTGTGGACGACGCATTGATGGGAATCTCCCACGTGATTCGCGGCGACGATCACATCTCGAATACACCGAAGCAGGTTGCAATCTACGAAGCCTTCGGCTGGCAGGTTCCCCTGTTCGCGCATCTATCCCCGCTGCTCGGCGCAGATCGCGAGCGGCTCTCGAAGCGCCACGGAGCGACGTCGATTGCCACGTTTCGCGAGATGGGCTACCTGCCCGAAGCGCTGGTGAACTATCTTGCGCTGCTCGGCTCGAACAAAGATGGCAAAACGGAGATCTTTACCGCGCAGGAGCTGGTGCAACAGTTCGCCCTGGAGCGCATCACATCCTCGCCGGCGGTGTTCGACTTCGACAAGCTGGATTCGCTCAATCGCCACTACGTGAAGTCCGCATCCCCGATCCGCCTCGCGGCCATGGCGTGGGAGTATTTCGGCGGCCTTCTTCCGGAAAAAGAGGATGCCTCCGATCCAGTCCTGGTGTGGTTCGTGCATCTCATCGGGCTCTTTGTGCCGAACGTCGATCACCTCGATCAGCTGACGGCCAAGGCTCTCTTCGTTTTCGGCTTCGATGCTGAAGTGGCGCGCGGCCGGCCTGAGAATGCTGCGGTTCTTGCCGTCGACTCGGCGCGTGTGGTTCTGACCGAACTGGCAGATCGAATGCGCGCCCACAGTTTGCCCGTGACGCCCGAGGTCTTCAAGCAATGGGTGGAGGAGATCAAGAGTGCGACCGGGCTAGACGGTCAGGAGCTCCATCACCCCATGCGCATCGCGATTACGGGCACCCAGACGGGGCCAGAGTTGGACCAACTGATTCCGGTCATCGAGCAAGGATCGGCGCTCGGCTTGGGCGTACCCTCCGTGCGGCAGCGGCTTGAACGCTTCGTCGGAGTCTGATCTGTGATCACGCCACGTGCTCCTGCCTCGATCATCGACTTGAGTTTTCCGCATCACTGGCGCGCGGAAATCCTCTCCGCCCGCCCTCTGATTCTGCCCCCGCGCCACTACGTTTACCCGCAACAAGTCGAAGAAATCGAACGCGGCGCGCTCGAAGTGCTGGTGAAGCCGATGGCCGACGATGAGACCGTCTCAGTGCAGCAGTTTCTGGCGACTTGTGCGCTAGGGTTTCGTGACTCGGCCGTGCCCAGCGGCGTTTGGACCTGCCCCAATCCGGGGGAACTCTGCGCGGTTGCGGGAGGCTACGCCTACCTGATCGATACAACAGCGCCGGAGCAATTCACGATGATTCCCTACCGGCCTGTGCTTGAAGTGCGCGCGCTCCGCGCGGCGGGCCTGCTGCTGTTCGTCGAACATCGAAGCATTTTGGCGTGGGGCGCGGAAGGTCAGGCATGGGAATCCGGAAAGCTTTCCGACGAAGGCATCACGGCTCTTCGCGTCGAGAACGGAATACTCCATGGGCGCGGCTGGCAGATGGCAACGGACGAAGAGATGCCCTTCTCGCTCGACCTCACCAGCGGGAAAACCGCAGGGTTTTAACTCAGCGATTGCTGATATCAGCTGAGAATTTATCGGCGAGCAACATCACGAGATCAATAGGCCGATGGCTATCGACCGTGTAAGTAACTTCCGGCCGTTTGTGATCTCCGCCGGGACTCGCGAGAATGATGGGGGTATTCGGCGATAGCATTTTCACCCGCGCCAGCAGATTCGGTTGCTTGTCGAGGACACGCGCGTGTACGAGTACCGCATCGATATTTGGGAAACGCCGCAGCAGCTCGATGCCTTCGTCCGCGTCGTAGGCCGTGAGCACATTATGTTTCGCTGTCTCAACCACAAGCTTTCGTGCCGAGAGCCCCTCCGGTTGCTCTTCTTCCATCATCAGGATTACGCGACACGCCATCCGGCCTCCTTGCCGGCCACACTTACCAAGGCCGAACAAGGGTTGGATGCGTGCGGGCAACGAAGGTACTCCCTTCGAGCCGGGTAAAGATGTAGGGATACGACTCGTTTATACGGCGGCTGCAATCCTTTTGCGTGCAGAGAGCATCGGCTCATAGGCTGCGTAAACGCCTTCAAAGACTGAGTCCCAACTCGCCGTCAGCGCGTAAGCTCGCGCTGTAACGCGCATTGCTGCATGCTGCGCCGGGTTGCCAAGAATTCCGGCAACAGCTCTCGCGAACTCCGCATCCGGCACGATCCGTCCGGTTTCTCCATCGCGCACAATCGTCCGGGGACCACCGTCCGGCGTCACCACAGCAGGCACTCCACTGGCCAGCGCCTCGAGCACGACGTTGCCAAAGGTGTCCGTGTGTGAAGGAAAGACAAAGAGGTCCATCTTTGCGTAGGCCGCCGACAGCGCTTCGCCGCGCAGCACACCAGTGAATTCCGCTCGGGGCAGTCGTTCGCGCAACCAGGCTTCGTCTCCTCCATGACCCACAATCAGGAAGCGGAAGCTCCGATGGCCCATCTGCTCCAACTCGTTCTGCACCTGCACCAGGCCCGCAATGTTCTTCTCCACCGAGAGACGGCCGACAAAACCCAGCACGTGATCACGATCCTGTGCCGGGCGATTGCGTTTGCCTGGATGGAAAAGCTCGGCATCGACTCCGCGCGGCATCAGAGAACAGGTTCGTCCCGTCATCTGCTCGAGCTTGCTGCAGAGTTCCGGATTCGGCGCAAAGAGCACCTGCGCGATGGAGTAGAACTTGGCGGCTGCGGTCATCGCCAGATCCTCAATCGTCTGCCCGGTCGCGGCCGACTGGCGTGCGGGCAGTAAGCGCAGGAACCACTCCGAACGGCGGGCGGCGTACTCGTGCACATTGGTGTGCCAGCTTGCGGCCAGCGGTAACCCGAGATGATGCGCCAGACCCGCACCAAGCATACCGATTTCGCTTGGGCCCGTTATGTGGATGAGGTCAGGCTTGAACCGCTCCAGCACTTCTTCAATGAAGGGAACGTGGCGGAGAAACGCTGGATCGAAGCGGAGGTCCTTCTCGAGAGCGAACGAAAGGATGCCGCGGGGCAGCTCCAGCGTCCACACGTTGCCATCTTCGAGGATGGCCTGGGTGCGATCGCCCGCGCGTACGCAAAGAAATGGCAGATTGCGCCGTCGTGCGAATGCTTCGAAGTGGCGGCTGGTGTGCGCCACTCCATTCACTTCGTGGAAGGAGTCAGGGAAATAGGCCACGCGAGGCATAGATAGGGTCATAACCGTGAGGGGCTCAAAATGCCATCGTAGACTGTCAGCCCTCTTGCTCACCCAAGGCAAGGCGCAGTTTCTGCGAATCGCTCCACGCCAGGCGCAACCCGCCCGAAAGGGGTCCCTTGCCGAGCAGCTGCACCATGCCGATTCCCCATGCGATGGCCAAAGGAGCGCGGCCGTGCGGCCAGATCTCCTTCAAGGGTCGAACGACACCCTGGGCGTCCGGATGGTAGACGCGTTCATCCCAGGTGCGCGAGCCCTGCGGGAATTCGGGGTAGTTGCGAATCGCGTCTAGAGTCGACTGCAGAATGCGATGCTTCCATGGCTGGGCATATTGGGGCATGAAGAGCATATTGCTCCGCTTCTGTCGCCGGATTTCGTGCACAAATTCCGTGAAGGTTTGCGCGTTGGTCAGGTTGATGTTGGCATTGGGCTCGACCCCGTGACGATCCCCACCGCTGATCAGCACCATGTCCCACTGCGCGGCCAGTCGCCGCACTGCCCGGTTCTCATCCCAGTGACGCAGCCCGTTCAGCTCGAGTGCGTGGAGAAACGCACCGTTCTTCTGGATGAACTCGTTGACGAGGAATTCGTGTTTTTCCTCTCCAATCAGGTAGAGATCCCAGAGCGGATGGTTAAAGACCACGAGCACATTGGGTTCCTGATGCAGCGCGGCGAGAATCTCGGTGAGCTGCGCGTCCTTGGGCCTCGCCGTGAAGTCCGACAAGATCGACATCCAGTCGACAGCGCGTGCGCTGGGCAGGTTGTGAATACCCAGATGGAAGGATTGCACGCCGCCGTAAGGAGCACTCCATTCCACCGAAACAGGAATCGCACGAGCGCTGGGTACGGTGCGAAGCAATATTGGGGCATTGATGTTGTCGTGATCACTGATTGACACCATGGCCGCAACGTCGAGGTCTTCGATCTGACGTGTCTCGAGATCGTAGGCCAGTTTTGGCGTCATGGGCGGCGTCCAGTAGCTCTCGGCATAATTCACGCGCACACCGTGCATACCTTCTGACCGGCGTTCGAGCCGCGAAAGCAGCGGGCGGATGAGCGGATACTGATTGCCGAGGTTCGCCAGAAAATCCAATGTTTCGCGGGACTG
This sequence comes from Occallatibacter sp., assembly GCA_036267935.1. GTDB lineage: Bacteria > Acidobacteriota > Terriglobia > Terriglobales > Acidobacteriaceae > Telmatobacter. The sequence goes on from DATAVC010000025.1 coordinate 100,705, forward strand.
GTTGGTGTGGCTGTGAAGGGAGATGCCGGAACGGAATTCCTTGGCGGCTTTCTGGTCGCGCCAGAGGTAGCTTATGGTCGAGTTGGCCATGTTTCCTCCCTGTACAGCGAGCTCGGGAACCGCACATTGACGGGGCATTCCCGGACTCAGTATCCGTTGGTTCCGGTCAAAGCTGCGTTAAGAGCGTGCGAACAAGGCTTCAAATTGCGCTAAGACTCAATACAGTAACGAGAAATGCGTGAAAAACACGGCGTTTTAGGCATAAATGCCTAAGAAAAAATGCACTTGTGAGTGTGCTTTTACGTGCAGGTCGGCGCTTCCATTGCACAGGAAGTGGGGCGAAATGGCTCCGGGGGAGTCTTAATCGGGCGCCTTTTGGCGGTTACTGGTTCATTTTGGCGAGTTCCGGCCCCAGAAAGTCCTCAAGAGTGGCATTGGGCAGTAGCTCGTGGGAGTCGGCGTTGGTGTGTTCAGCGGTCGCTTCCGGGATCAGGTAGTTCTCGGTGAGGCCCTTCTTCAGCATCTCGAAGGCTTCTTCGGGCGTATCCACAAATTGGAACAGCTCGATGTCTTTGGGCGAAATGGCGCCCGTGTCCACCAGCGCTTCGAGGTTGAACACCCGCCTCCAGTACTCAGGGCCATAGATCACGATCGTGATTTTTTTGGCGACTTTGCGGGTCTGCAACAGCGTCAAAATCTCGAACATCTCATCCAGCGTTCCAAAGCCCCCCGGAAAGACCACCAGTGCTTTCGCTAGGTAGGCGAACCACAACTTGCGCATGAAAAAGTAGTGGAACTCGAAGTTCAGCGCCGGCGTGATGTATGGGTTGGGGAACTGCTCGAAGGGCAGGCTGATGTTCATGCCGATGGTTTTGCCGCCGGCCTCGTGCGCGCCGCGGTTCGCGGCTTCCATGATGCCGGGGCCTCCGCCGGATGTGACCACGAAACGATGGCGCCGCGAAGGAATCTGCTTGGCCCAGTTAGTGAGCATCTGAGCCAGCCGGCGTGCATCTTCGTAGTAGCGTGCCATCTCGACGGCGGCAACCGCACGTTTGCGTTGCAGATCGGTTGCCTTGCCGGCCGCGATCTCGGGAGGCTTGGCGGGCTGTTCTTCACTGGGAGCAGGACGCGTCGAGCCCGTGTTGTCGAGCAGTTCCATCTCGTGATCGGCTTCTTCTTTGCCGCGAAAACGAGCCGAGCCGAAGAACACCACGGTATCTTGAATGCGCTCGCGACGAAAACGCGCCAGCGGTTCCATGAACTCCGCAACAATGCGGAGCAGACGGCCGTCGGGGCTATTGAGAAAGGTTGGATTCTCGTAGGCCAGAGGAGCCCGCGCAAGCGGAGGAGGCATATTGTTTCCTGGGAGCTTGGCGACAGGGTCGTCTGCCGTAGCCGCCGGCACGGTGGATGCCGGCCTCTCGGTGCTTTCGGTCGCCTTGGTTGAAGTAGCTGCGGCCGCAGGTTGCGGCGGACTCGATTTCTTCTGATCGCTCATGGCTTACCTGTTTCTATAGCGAATGGCGTCCCGGAGCGCGATCCACATGTTCAAGAGGCCGATTCCCGTCACGATGCCACGCACTGCGCCATTGGCGGCGTAGATCGCAAGCGTCGGGAACTGGACGAAGAGTGGATTTTGATCCCAAAACAACGGCGACCAAGGAGCGTACGCAACGGCGAGACCGATGTAAATGCGGAGCATGACGCGCAGAAAAAGCTCTGCACGCACAAGCCATCGAGGGATTCGTTGCGGATGCTGGTCAACCGCAGCTGCGGGCATGCCAGACGTAGACTCGTTTTCAGGAGCCGGGCTCGCGGGTAACGAAGGCGACATCAAATCCGGCTGTTGAGGCATTCTCAATCAATCTTCCGGCTTCTCGGTGGAGGAACAATGGATCCAACGCAAAGGCCCGTATTCAAACGGTATCACAGCCAAGAGTCCGTTACCGGGCGTGTGCCCACGGTCTGGAAACCATGGTTTGCTTTGGAATTGCCTGTCTAGATCGACCAGCGTATTTTGTTGGTGTACGCGCACTGCCTGGCGAAGGAGACCTCTATGAAGCGTGCACTTATCGGCGGGACAATCTTGCTTCTCTCGAGTGTGCTGTTGGCACAGAACGCAACGCAGGGGGATGCGGCACGTTCGACCCAACTTTCTTTGGATCACCAAGCCGTTAGATCGGATCGCACTTCTGCGTGCCCTGTGAGCCTGCATGCCCTGCAGGGGTCGGAAAGCGGGCTCGTTGCGGTGCGCGATGCGAAGCCGTCGCCGGGACCATCGCAGCGTATTCATCTGATTTTGAGCGACACCCTCCCGGACCATGCGTTGAGCGTCAGGGTGCAGGTGCGCGGGCTTTCGAGCAAGAGCCAGAGGATGCAAACTGTGATGACGAGTTCTGATCGCACCGATCTGTCGCGCGTCCTCGAGGTGCGGCTGGTTCGGGAAAACGAAAACGAAGTCGCGGCAGAGCTGCTGCTTCCCGGCTTTACGTCGGTCCGCTCTCTCCAGCTTGAGTCGATTGCGTACGCGGACGGATCGAGGTGGACCCTTGCCGCCGGACAAACCTGCAGCGTCGTACCGGATCCTTTGATGCTGGTGGCTGGACGCTGATTTCTTCGCCTGATCAGAAGCGAAGATAGGCCCCGATCATGGGTTCGGACGTGCGCGTAAATTCGTTGGTCGACGTGTAATGCCTGGTGAGATCGGGCGCTTTGTAGAGATTGCCGCGATACTGGAATCGCAATCCGAGATGAGCGATCAGGCTCCAGTCGAGCCCTGCGCCATAAATGAAAACTGGCTTGGTTTCGGTGGTAGCGGAGCTCTGGCTTCCGGCAGGTACATCAAAAAGAACGCCGACGCCGGCCAACGCAAACGGCCGCAGGTTGGCGATGTGCACCGAGGCTATCCAATCGCCCGACACCTCGTGGGCGTTGGCAGAGACGGATTGCCGCGTGCAGAGCGCGTCGGAGAGATTGCAGCTCGCATAGGTCTGGTTGGCGCGGTTGTAGGAATAGGTCGCCTCATAGCCGATCAATGGGTTCGCAATGTGGCGCAGTTCGATCAGACCGCCCGCGGCGTTTGCGGGACTCTGCGTGGTTCCATTTCCGTTGGTCGTTCCATTGAACGCGCCGTAGAAACTGAGCCCGACATCGGTTTGCGCATGGGCTGCGACGTTGCCGAGCGCAAGGATGAGCATGAAGAAAGCGACGATCAGTGCAACTCGCATGAGATCCATCCCAAATTAGTTCAAGTACGCTTGACGATCTGCTGTTTAGTTTTGACGCACATGAGGCAGCGAAGGTGGTTTTGGTACTCTCGGCGGGCAGAACTCCGGTTATTCTGAGAGAACTTTATGAACCGACTGTTGCTTTCCCTTCTCGGCGGCTCATCGTTACTCGTTTCCACTTATTTAGCCGCTCAGGACGGCCCAAAGGTCCTGCCCTACCACGACGAGCAACGCGCAACGCACGGCATGGTGGTAGCGGTGCATCACCTGGCCTCGGATGCTGGATTAGAAGTGCTGCAAGAGGGCGGCAACGCAGTGGATGCCGCAGTGGCTACCGGGTTTGCGCTCGTAGTGGTCCACCCGGCGGCGGGTAATCTGGGGGGCGGTGGCTTCATGCTGGTCCGCACCCATGACGGTACAGCGACCTTTATCGACTACCGCGAGAAGGCGCCACTGGCAGCGACCGAAACCATGTACCAGGACGCGAAGGGCAACGTGCTGCCAGCCGAGGACCTGCGCTCGAGTGTGATCGGCTATCGGTCGATTGCAACGCCGGGTTCCGCAGCCGGCTTGACCTACGCGGAGCGCAAGTACGGCAAGCTGGGACTGGCGCGGGTGATGGCGCCGGCAATCAAACTGGCCAGTGAAGGCTTCGTTCTTTCTGAAGAAGAAGCGCGCGAGCTCTCCGATCCGGATCTGGCGAAGTTTGCTGATTCAAAGCGCATCTTTCAGAGGGATGGCCGGTTGTACAAGGGGGGCGAAACTTTCCGTCAGCCGGAACTTGCCGTTACCCTCAAGCGCCTGGCGGCAGACCCCGATGAGTTCTACCGGGGCAAGATGGCGCAGCAGCTGATCGACGCAGTGAAGAAGGGCGGCGGGCTGCTCACTCTCGACGATTTGGCGCAGTACACCGTTGTCGAACGTAAGCCGATCGTCGGCACATTTCACAACTACACGGTGCTCAGTGCGCCTCCTCCGTCCTCGGGTGGAGTGGTGCTGGTAAGCGCGCTCAACATCCTTGAGGGCTATGATCTCGCATCGCTCGGCGATCGGTCCGCAGCCTGGATGCACGTACTGACGGAGGCGTATCGCCGCGCCTATATGGACCGGGCGGACTATCTCGGCGATCCGGACTACAATGCGATCCCCGTGGCCGAGATGACAGCCAAGAAGTACGCCGAGGCATGGCGTGCGGGTATCGATGCCAAGATGGCAAGCGCCAGCTCGTCGCTGCAGAGGCCGGCTGGATTTCTGCCACCGGCACCCACAACAGCCGGACATCGACGCGTGGAGTCGCAGGACACCACGCACTACTCCGTAGTCGATGGCGAGGGCAATGCAGTGTCAGTTACGACCACGTTGAACGACAGCTTTGGCTCCCACGTCACGGTTGGGTCCCTTGGATTTCTTCTGAACGACGAGATGGACGACTTCGCCTCGAAGATGGGCGTGCCGAACATGTTTGGACTGATCCAGGGACCGGCAAACGCGATTGCACCCGGCAAGCGCCCGTTGAGTTCGATGACGCCAACGATCATTCTCGAAGACGGCAAACTGCGCTACGTGCTGGGATCGCCGGGCGGGGCGCGCATTATTACGACGGTGGCGAACATCTTTCTGTCTGCGGCCGAAGGCGGGCTCAATATTCAGGAGGCGGTCGATGCGCCGCGGTTCCACCACCAATATCAGCCCGACAAGTTGTACCTGGAACCGGGTTTTGCCGAGGGTACGCTGAGGGATTTGCGGGCGATGGGCTATCAGCTCAGCATCCGCGATGGTCACTGGTCGAACGGCGAGTGCATTGCGGTCGATCCGAAGACGGGCGCGCTTGAGGGCGGCCAGGATCATCGCAGCCACTACGGCAAAGCCGCGGGATACTAACGCGGTCGTCGCGTCAAGCGATCGAGTCCGCCGACGACATCTCGACCGGCACTGCGGGCAACGCGCCTGCATCGACATCGACGCCCTTGGCCTCAGAGGGATGAGCCGTGGGTAGAAAAATTGAAAATACAGTTCCGCTGGCTTGATGGCGCTGGGTACTCCAAACATGCACCGTGCCGTGATGACGATCGACGAGTTGCGCCACTACCCACATGCCGAGTCCGGTCCCGGTCTCAGGCTTGGTGGTGAAAAAAGGTTCGAAGACGCGACGAATCGTTATGCGGTCCATGCCCACGCCGGAATCAGAGACGGTCACGCGCATGCCATCCACGCTGCGGTCGCGCCAGTCATGCGAGCGACGCAGGCGGATGACCAATCTGCCGGGATGGGGCATGGCTTCGATTGAGTTCGCAATCAGGTTGGCGAAGACTTGCTGTGCTTCGCTCGGCATGCATGCGATAGCGACTTCGTCGATCGCCCGTATGTCGACGGCAATGCCGGCTTTGATCAGCTTGGGACGGAAAAGAGTGACGACGCCTTCAACCACTTCCGAGAGCATGGTGATTTTCGGCGATCCCTGCTGGCGATGGAACTTCAGCGTCGACTGCGTGATCATCGAAACGCGCAAGAGCTCGTCGAGGGCGCTGCGGGCGTGGGCCTGCGCTTCGTCGGCCGTCGGTGTAATGGAAATCAGGTAGAGCAGGTTTGTGACGGCTTCCAAAGGATTGTTGATCTCATGCGCGACGGAAGCCGCCAGGCGTCCGGCGACGGCAAGCTTTTCGGCACGCAGCATCGCCTCTTCGGCCTGCTTGCGACGCGTGACATCGTTCACCACGCCCATGAGCCAGTACGCACGGCCTTCGCCATCGCGCTGACACCGCCCCTGCCACTCCACCCAGCGCAGGATTCCGTCGGGACGCAGCACTCGATATTGTTTGCGGAAGCTTTCGCCGGTCGCGATGGCGCGGTCCATGTCTGCCCGCACTTCGGCGACATCGTCGGGATGGATTGCATTGAACCAGGCTTCGTTGCTGGGCTCGATCTGCCCCTGCGCATAGCCGATGATGCGATACACCTCGTCGGACCAATGGATTGAACCGCGCTGTAGATCGAGCGTCCACAGCCCCATGCCACTGGCCTGCAAGGCAATCTGCAGGGCCGCATCGCGATCACGTAGTGCCTCTCCAGCGCGAGCGCGCTCCTCGGCCATCTGTCGCTGCGTCTGGGCAATGATCAGGCTTTTCTTGAGTTCCCGCTGCAGCAACTCGGCGCGTTGCTCGGCCCAGCGCCGGATCAGCACCCCCACGAGTGTCGACAAAACCAGAAACAAGGCGAGGCGTTCTTCCTGCTGGGCAAAGCCAATCGAGAAGCGGAACTGGGCCCGGGTAAGGAAGACGTCGACCAGGATGGAATCGACGATGGCGCAGCCGAAGCTGCCCGCCATGCCCAAAAACCATGCGCTCAGAATGACGGTGGGGAAAGCGAGCAGGAGAGGAAATGCGCGCAGGGGAGAGATGGCGTAGGTGAGGCCGATCGAAACAATGGCCACCGCGCATCCGAGGAATGCACGGACAGGCCATGGCAGGCGATCGATTGCGCTGGTATCAGGGATTTTCACCGCAGTCCTCAACCGGATCGAGGGTCGTGCAAAGCCGTCGCGTAATCCCATCCAACCACGCCTTGGCATGCGATGCAACAAGCGAGAACGCTACCCGTCCAACGAGAACAGGCTGGGGGATCGTAGTGTCGGTAGCATAGGAAACTTGAAAGCCCCTGTCCAGTAAATTGACCGGAGGCGGACGTCGCCGCGGTTACCATCCGCACCAAGCGTTGCAACACTCAATTGAGCAGGGACTTATTGCAAAGATGCGACAATGAAGACTGTATCCGGATTGCCGGGGAATCCGAATCATCATGTTTCGAGTCTTATCAACGCATTTATTTTTGAATCAGCGTCTTCATCCAGGACTGCTGGAAGTGGCCAGTCGTGCCGGAGTCCAGGGCGTAGAGGTATTTGCAGCACGCCAGCACTTCGACTACACCAGCCGCGAGCACGTGAGCGAGTTGGCGGCCTGGTTCAGTTCGAATCCGATCGAGCCATTTTCGATGCATGCGCCCATGTTTCCCGATCGCGAGATGGGCCGCGCCGGCGCACCCCCCGTGAATGTCCTTCACCCGGAAAAATCGCGCCGCATCGATGCCATGGACGAAATCAAGCGCGCTCTTGAAGCAGCAGAACGGATTCCGTTCAAGCACCTCGTGGTGCACCTGGGCGAGAGCACCGATGGCTGGTCGCCACGCAGCATCGAATATGGAATGACGGCCCTGGAGCATCTGGGAGCCTTTGCGCGCCCACTCGGCGTTGGCCTGCTGGTGGAGAATCTGCTAAGCGAAGCAACCACGCCTGAGCACCTGGTGACGATTCTCGAAATGGGCCATCTGAACGCGAAGGTATGCCTGGACCTGGGTCACGCGCATGTCAGTCCTGGAACCGCAGAAGCGATCACCACCCTTGGAGATCGCATCGGCTCGGTGCACGTGCACGACAACCATGGCGTCAAAGACGAACATCTGTGGCCCGGAGACGGAACGATCGACTGGCTGGCCACGGCAAAAGCGTTACACGTGCTGACCAAAGCTCCGGCTGCGGTGCTCGAGGTCAGTTATTCGCTGAACGACCCGCCGGCAACCCTGCCCGACCGGATCAAGAAGGCCTTAGAGCTGTTCTAGACCTCTGACTCTGGATGGGTTGATCGGGATTCGGGCCGCCCCCCCTTGGGGCGGAAGACCGCAACGTCACCGAGGTAATCGCGCCACGCGGCCTTCACCGGCTATTTCCTTGAACGATCCTGCTCAGGCCTGCTCCCCTAGAAGAGAATGGCTTCTCTAGATTCCGGACTGTGCGCTCAGACGCGGCCGGAACGCCTTCCACCTATGGCATTCGCCCTTGTGTCCCGGATACTGCCCTGCGTTCCATCCGATCGCGACTTGAGTCAAGCGCGGGTTGTAACCGTTCGCAAGGGGCCGAATATACCCTTGCCTGCCTTGCGATGAAAGAGAGCGAACAATTTGACTATGCGCAATCCGGTCGTCCTTTTTCTTTTGGGGGCCGTGACCGTTTTCACGGGCTGCACGTCTTCGCTGCATGTGAATTCGTCGAATGGGACTCCACCGGAAAAACTCACGCTCGCCACTACGACGCTGTCCGCCGCCACTGTGAGCACGGCGTACAACGACCTCGTCTCTGCAACGGGCGGTACGACGCCATACGCCTTCAGCGCAACCGGGCTGCCCAGCGGACTCACGATGAGCTCCTCGGGCGCGATCAGCGGCACGCCCGCGCAGAGCGCCGTTGGCACGGCATCGGTGACCGTAACTGTGACGGATGCAGGCCAGCCGCAGCAGTCGGCAAGTGCCGCGATGAGCCTGGCCGTGAGTGCGGCGACCCAGAACACTCTCGCCATCGCGACGACATCGCTGCCTGATGGCACCATTGGTGCGACGTACAACGCGACCATCGACGTGACGGGCGGTTCCTCACCTTTTGTTTTCAGCGCGACCGGATTGCCGAGTGGTCTCTCGATTGACACCGTGACCGGCATTCTCTCGGGCACACCGCAAGGACCGGCCGCAACCTCCAGCGTTTCAATTACGGTTACGGATCGTAAAAAAGCGACGGCCAGCGCAACGTTGAACTTGACCATTCAAGCGGCTCAAGCAGGTTCAGTCGCCATTACGACCACGTCATTGCCCGGCGCGACCGTGGGCGCCTCGTACAGCGGTGTCGTGCAGGCAACAGGCGGCACCACACCCTACACCTTCAACGCGACCGGACTGCCCAGCGGATTTACGATCAACCCTGTGTCGGGCACGATCACCGGCACGGCGACACAGAGTGAAGTTGGAACCGCCTCGATCACCGTCACGGTAACCGACGCGACGCAGCCGACCGCCGATACAGCCTCGGAGAATCTCAGTCTGACGATCGCTGCCGGGGGCGCTCCGTCGGCTTGCAGCCAGATGACCATCGGCGACAACGCGAGCCTGAACGGGTTTGTTCCCTTCCCTACGACCAGCGCGTGGAACACCGACATCTCGCTGGCTCCGCTGGATCCGAACAACACGACGATTGCGACCGCGGCCGGATTCACCGGATTGCGTCTGCATCATGACTGGTCTTCGGTGGCTGGCGGCAATTACGGCATCCCCTATGTGGTCGTGGATTCGACCACCACGCCGCTGGTCCCGATCAATGTCGTCTCGTATGCGAGCGAAAGTGATGTCGCGCAAGCGCCGTTCCCCCTCACTGCGCCGATTGAGGGCGCACCGGCAGACTGCACGGGTGGGCCAGGCGCCTATGTTGGAGACCAGCACGTGCTGGTGCTCGACCGTAATCGCTGCATGCTCTACGAAACCTTCAATACGGCTCGCTGCGGCGGAAGCTGGAGTTCGGATTCAGAAACCATCTGGGACATGCAGAACTACGAGCAGCGGCCGTGGGGATGGACGTCGGCGGATGCGGCGGGATTGCCGATCTTCCCGGGACTGGTGCGCTATGACGAAGTGGCAGGCGGCGCGATCAACCATGCCATCCGTTTCACCATGCCGCACACCAGGAGCGACCCCAATGGCGGCTACTTTGTCGAGCCCGCCAGCCATGCCGCAGGAAACAACTCCACCACCCCTAATGTCATGGGCATGCGCATCCGGCTCAAGGCGAGCTTCGACATCTCAGGCTACTCGGTAGCCAACCAGGTCATCCTGACGGCGATGAAGAAGTACGGCATGATTCTTGCGGACAATGGAAGCTCCTTCTACTTCCAGGGCGTTCCGGACACGCGCTGGGACGACAACGACCTGGCGAATCTCGATGCGATTGGATCGGACAATTTCGAGGTGGTGGAGATGACGCCGACTTATCCGGGCTACGACGACAGTTCGGCGCCTACCGGAGCGCCACCCACCATCAACAGCTTCAATGCGTCGTCGACGTCGGTGACCGCGGGAACCAACGTGACTCTCTCGTGGGACGCCAGCAACGATTCGTACGATTTCATCGACGTGCTGGGCGGTGTGCGCGGAGGCAGCGTCAGCATAGCGCCCACGACGACCACAACCTACACGCTGAACGCGACCAATCAGTACGGACGCGCGACATCGCATGTGACGGTGACGGTGCATTAAGGCTGGGCAACGAGCAGGAATGTCTCGCCGCAATCGCTCTCTGCTTCTGTTTCAGCAGATTCTCGGCAACTGCTCGCCGATCTGCGTGGGAATGACGCGATTGGCGCCCATCGCTGTGCGCGCGACGAGCATGCCTGGATGTTGGGTGGTGACGCGGCCAATTTGTGCGGCATCGCGGCCCAGAGGATGAGCCTTGAGAATCGCCAGCACTTGATCGGCGGCATTCGGCGCGACAAAGAATACGGCCTTGCCCTCATTCGCAACATAGACCGGATCCAATCCAAGGATCTCGCACGCCGCCTGCACTTCTGTCCGCACCGGAACTGCCGTCTCATCGATCGCAACGCCGACTCTGGAGGCCGTGGCAATCTCGTTCAGCGTCGATGCCAGCCCGCCGCGTGTTGGGTCGCGCATGGTATGGATCGCATCTCCGGCGGAGTCGAGTACAGCGGCAATCATGCCGTTGAGTGCGGCGCAGTCTGAGCGAATCTGGCTTTCGAACGCAAGCCCTTCGCGCACACTCATGATTGCCATGCCGTGGTCGCCCATGGTGCCTGAAACGATGACAGCATCGCCGGGCTGTGCGCGTCCGGGACCCACTGAAACATTCGCGCGGAGTTGTCCGACGCCGGTGGTGTTGATGTAGCAGCCATCGCCGTGGCCGCGCTCGACCACTTTCGTATCCCCGGTAACGATGCGTACGCCCGCCGCGCGCGCGGCATCAGCCATCTCCTGCACAATGGCGGCGAGTTGAGCCAGCGGAAAGCCTTCTTCGAGAATGAAGCTCGCACTCAGAAATTGCGGCACTGCGCCCGAAACGGCCAAGTCGTTCACGGTCCCGTTCACCGCCAACTCCCCGATCGATCCACCGGGAAAGAACAAGGGCTGAACGACAAACGAGTCGGTACTCATGGCGAGCCTGCCGGATGCCAGCTCCAGCACTGCAGCGTCGCCGAGATTCTCGAGGGCGGGATTGCGAAACGCGGGCAGAAAAAGATACTCGACGAGTTCGTTGCCGAGCTTGCCGCCGCCGCCATGTCCCATCACGATGGTCGGATAGTCGCGCAACGGCAGGGGACAAGACCAGTTGGAGAAATCGGGCGCGCTGGTATCAGCCATGCACTGCTCCGGCGCTGGCCAGCTCTTGTGCGGACAGAAATCGGCCGTAGTTGAAGTAGGCCGCGCACGCGCCTTCGCTCGACACCATGGTTGCGCCCAGCGGGTGACGCGGCGAACATTCTTTGCCGAACGCCGGACAGTCGGCCGGCTTCAACGTTCCCCGCAACACGTCGCCGGAGTGACACAACGGCGACTCGACGGTGCGAATGCCGGCAATCTGAAAGCGCTCTTCGGCATCGAAGGCACGGTACGCCTCATTCAAGCGCCAACCGCTTTTGGGAATCACACCGATGCCGCGCCAGGCGCGGTCGGTCACTTCGAAAACTTCGGCCAGCAATTTCTGCGCTTCACGATTGCCGGCAAAGGTGACGATGCGTTCGTAGGCGTTCTCGACGCGATGTTCGCCGCGCTCCAGTTGCACGACGGCCCGGCGTATTCCATCGAGCAAATCGAGAGGCTCAAATCCCGTCACTACGATAGGAATGCCGAACTTCTCAGCCAGAGGCGGATATTCCCAATATCCCATGACGCTGCACACATGGCCTGCAGCGAGAAAGGCCTGCACTTGGTTTTCTGGTGCGGACAGGATGGCCTCGATCGCAGGTGGCACCAGGACGTGCGAGACGAGAACCGAAAAGTTCTTCAGCCCGCGACGCTTGGCCAGGTGCACGCTCATGGCATTGGCCGGCGCGGTGGTTTCAAATCCCACACCGAAAAACACAACCTGCTTGTCGGGATGCTTCACGGCGAGGTCCACCGCGTCCAGTGGAGAGTAGACGATGCGTACGTCGCCGCCGCGGCCCTTCACTTGAAACAGATCGCCCTCGGTTCCGGGAACGCGCAGCATGTCGCCAAAGCTGCAGAAGATCACGCCGGGTTGCGCTGCAATCGCCAGCGCCTTGTCGATGAGCTCAAGCGGAGTCACACAGACCGGACAGCCTGGCCCGTGGACCATCTCCACACTCGCATCGGGGCCGGAGGGCAGCATCTGGTCGATGCCGTTCTTGATGATGGAGTGGGTCTGGCCGCCGCAGACTTCCATGATCTTCCAACGGCGTGTCGTGATTTGCGCAATCTCGCGCGCAAGTCCTCGTGCGATCTCGCCATCGCGGAACTCGGTAAGGTATTTCATGCGTTTTTGGGGCGGCTCGCGGGTTTGGTGGTACAGCCCCCATCGGGGCAATTCGACTGCGGCATCTTCGCCGCGCGTGCAAACTGCGCCTCTTCGTCGGCCAGTTCCTCGTCGAGGACACCCATCACGCGGAAGTCGGCCAGGGTCCTCTCGGCGGTCTCTTCATCGATCTTTGAGATGGCAAAGCCGACGTGGACGATGGTGTAGTCGCCGACTACGATCTCGGGCACGTATTCGAGGCACACCCGCTTGACGACGCCTGCGAAGTTGACGCGGCCCATGCGCATGTCGCCTTCCAAGCTGATTTCTTCTACACGTCCAGGGATGGCGAGGCACATGGCAACTCCCTTATACGCCGTGGGAGGAGGAGTGAGGTGTGATTTAAATCACCAAGACGGGCGGCTACTTCGCCTTTTTCCGGTCATTCTCGGCCACGCGCGTCTTCACCATCTTCTTCAGCAAGGCGGCCGGTAACGGCTTATCGCTCGGGAACTGGAGGGTTCCCTTCGAGGTGCGATAGCCCGCCAGTTCGTCTTTCATCTGGTTGATCAACGAAGCTTGCATGGGAAAGAAGCTGCAGTGATCTTTGAACGCAGCGTAGCCCACCAGCGCTCCTTTGTAGCGAAATGCCGGCATGCCGTAGCTGAGGCCTTCCGTGGCTTCTTTGGGAACGACGGAGCGGATCGTTGCGCGGATTTTCCGGAGCGTGGTGCTCGCCGGCTCCGGCACCTTATCCAGGTAAGCCTCGACCGCTTCGGGCCCGTCTTTTGCGTTACCGGCGCCTGACTTCGCTGTTCTCATCGGGTGTGTCTTTCTTGCCGGTTCGCTTGAATTCCTCGATCAAGTGTTTCGGACGGCGCGTCCGCCGCCAGATAGTCCAACCAGTCTTGCATTCCGACGCCGGTTTTGGCAGAGGTTTCGAAGATGCGGATGTTGGGGCGAATTGCGCGGAGGTTTTTCAGGGCGGCTTCGCGGTCGAACCCGCAGGGCTCGGCCAGATCGATCTTGGTGATCACCGCTGCGTCGGCCGAATTGAACAGCGTGGGATATTTCAGAGGCTTGTCTTCGCCTTCGGTCACGCTGAGTAAAGCGACGCGGATCTTTTCGCCCAGGTCGTAGCTCGAGGGGCAGACGAGGTTGCCGACGTTTTCGATGAACAGGAAGTCGAGATCGGCGAGATTCCAACCGTCGAGGTGCTTTGAAATCATTTCGGCTTCGAGGTGACAAATGCCATGGGTGTTGATCTGCCGGACCGGAGCCCCACTGGCAGCGAGGCGACGTGCATCGTTGTCGGTTTCCAGGTCGCCGACGAGAGCAGCGACACGGGAGCCGCTGGTGCGCAGGTCTCGTAAGGTCCGTTCGAGGAAAGCCGTCTTTCCTGTGCCGGGGCTCGAAACGAGATTCAGCACCAGCACGCCGGCCGTGGTGAACTGCGTGCGCAGTCCGCGCGCCAGTTCATCGTTCTTCTTGAGAATTCCCTGCCGCAGCTCGACGATGCGCGTGGTCATGTTTGGACGGTCTCCTCGGCCTCTTCGATCTCGATGGAGTCGATGTCGAGTTCGCGGCCCTGGCGCAGATCACTTACCGGCATGCTGCAGCGGGGGCAGAGAAAGCTTTGCAGACTTGCAATCTCGACTTCGGCATTGCAGGTTGCACAGTGCCCAATGACCGGCAGCGTCTGGATGACGAGCTTCGAGCCTTCGAGCGGTGTGCCGTCGGTTGCGATGCCGTAGCAGAACTGAAGCGAGTCTTCGACAACGGACGCGAGGGCGCCGATGCGCAGCCGGACTTCTTTGACACGGGCTCCGGGATAGGCCGCGAGCGACTCGGTCACCGACTCGACGATGTTGGCGACGATGGAGAGCTCGTGCATACGAGCTGAATTTTACGCCGCGGTCCCGGGTAGCCGTGTGCCGCGTAGCACCCAGCGGGGCGACATTGCTCGATGTAAGATAACTTTGGAGATCGATTTCCCCAATGGCCGACACGCTGATATCCCAATCGCGTCTCGCTCTGAGCGAACTTGCGCCGGGCGCATTGCAGTCTGAGATTCGTGCCATGTCGACGGAGTGCGATCGCGTCGGCGGCATCAACATGGCACAAGGCATTTGCGATACGCCGGTTCCCGAGCCGGTTGAAGCCGAAGCGCATGCCGCGATTCGCGCAGGGCACAACATCTACACGCGGCTCGATGGTATTACGCGCCTGCGTGATGCGATTGCGGCCAAGCAGCAGCGCGATTACGGTCTTCACTACGATCCTGAAACCGAAATTCTGGTGGCGAGCGGCGCGACCGGCGGATTGCACGCCGCGGCCATGGCGCTGCTGAATCCCGGAGACGAGGTGTTGCTGTTCGAGCCGTTCTATGGCTACCACGTGGCGACGTTCAAATCGCTTCGCGTCAAGCCGGTAATCGTACCCTTGAGCGCTCCCGATTGGGCTCTCGATGTGAAAGCATTGCATGCCGCGATCACGCCAAAGACCAAGGCGATCCTGCTCAATACACCGGCAAATCCCAGCGGCAAGGTTTTCTCGCGGCCTGAAATCGAACAGATCGCTGCCGTCTGCACGACCCATGATCTGTTTCTCTTTACTGACGAAATCTATGAGTACTTCGTCTACGACGGGACGAAGCACATTTGCCCGGCAACGCTCGACGGCATGCGCGAGCGGACAATTGTCATGTCGGGGTTCTCGAAGACGTTCTCGATCACCGGCTGGCGGCTTGGCTATGTATGCGCCGACGCCAAGTGGATGGGCGCGATGCACTACTTCCACGACCTGACCTTTGTGTGCGCGCCGTCGGCCTTTCAGCATGGAGCAGCGGCAGGACTGGAGCAACTTCCGCCCTCGTTCTATCAACAACTGTCTGCAGACCATCAATCCAAGAGAGAACGGATCGTGTCGGCCTTGCGCGCAGCGGGGATGGAGCCGAGCGTGCCGGCTGGAGCCTACTATGTCCTGGCGGGAGCTGAACATCTGCCGGGCGAGACTTCGGCGCTGAAGGCGCGGTATCTGCTGGCCAAGACGGGGGTCGCTTCGGTTGCTGGATCGGCATTTTTCCGTCCCGGCGGTGGCGAGGATTTGCTGCGGTTCTGTTTCGCCAAAAAAGATGCGGACTTGGACGAGGCCTGCGCTCGGCTGAGGGACTTGCCGTCCGGGCAATAACGAATCGATCGAATGAAGAATTGAGACTCCACCGCTCAGCCGTAATTCTTCGCAACTCTGCGTGCAAATTTCTTCCCTCTAGTCACTTGCTCCTCAGGCGTTAAGGGGGGGAGGGGGTACGCCTGCGAGGGGGGGGGTGGGTACCCTACCGGGGGAGGGGGGCTCCTCTGCGGTTTTTTGTCGATCGCGTTG
The DNA here is from genome assembly GCA_036267935.1 of Occallatibacter sp. GTDB lineage: Bacteria > Acidobacteriota > Terriglobia > Terriglobales > Acidobacteriaceae > Telmatobacter. The sequence continues at coordinate 116,608 of DATAVC010000025.1, forward strand.
AGCTGAAGTGTGATCACTTCGATTGTGCGCCAAGGGCGGCTAATTTTGCGCAAATGAAGATGATCAATTCGCGCCCTGATATCCACTTCCGGCACTGGATTTCCGAAGCCGCGCGGTTGGTATTCTGCTGGGAACTAGGCTCGCGCAGGTTTGCGCGCTGGAGGCGGTCTTGGGAACTCTCTTTCCGGAGCGTAAATCGATAGGCGAGGGCATTTTGCCGTCGCAGGAAATTGCAGCTCTGGTGGAGACGGGCAAGATTTGCGCCGATGGCGACATTGGTGAAGACCAGGTTCAGCCATCGAGTCTCGACCTGCGCCTGGGCACCGAAGCCTACCGGATCCGCGCCAGCTTCTTGCCCGGTAAGACGACCACGTTGATCCAGCAAGCGCGACACAACGGCATGTTGCAGGAGACCGTCGACATTTCGAGCGGTGCAGTCCTGCAGCCGAACGCGATCTATGTGATTCCACTGATGGAGCGGCTAGCGCTGCCGCAGGACATCTATGGCATCGCCAACCCGAAGAGCTCGACGGGCCGGCTGGATATTTTTACACGTCTGATTCCCGAGTTTGGCGATGAGTTTGAGCGGGTGAAGCGCGGGTATAACGGCGGCCTCTACATCGAAGTCCTGTCGCAGACGTTCCCAATTTTGGTGCGTGCGGGGATGCGGCTCAATCAACTTCGTTTAGGCCGCGGGCGAAGGACGGCAGTGGGCGAAGACCGGCTACGGCAATTGGGGCAGAAGGATTTCCTGGTTGCTCCCGATGAGGTAACGGGCCAGGCGATGGTCGACCGCGGCTTGCGGCTGACGGTGGATCTGGAAGGCGATGGCTCGGGTGTAGTGGGGTATCGCGCGAAGAAGACGACCCAGGCGATCGACCTGGGCTTGCTGAATCATTACGAGGTCGACGACTTTTGGACACCGCTGCACAAAACCGAAGAATGCATTCTTGCGCGGGGCGAGTTCTACATCCTGGCGTCGAAGCAGCGGGTGCGGATCCCGGCGGACCTGGCGGCGGAGATGCTGCCCTACGATCTGTCGACGCAGGAGTTTCGCGTGCACTATGCGGGCTTCTTCGACCCGGGGTTCGGCTATGGGGAGAACGGCGAGATTCCAGGAACCCGCGCGGTGCTGGAAGTGCGCGCTAACGAGATGCCGATCCTGCTTGAGGACGATCAGTTTGTGGGTCGCCTGAACTACTTCTACATGGCTGCGAAGCCCGACAAGGTGTACGGTGGGTCGATCGGCTCGAACTATCAGCAGCAGGGACTGGCGTTGAGCAAGCAGTTCAAGCGCGAGCAATTCACGTCGGGCACGAACGCGGGTTCGAAGACCGGGTCCAATCTCAGGACTTCGGACGCGGAGGATGACGGTGAAGAGTCCGGACGCAGGTTCGAGCTAGGCGCCCTAACGCCCGCGCTCAGGGCTGGTGAGCGCTAGAGAAAAGTCAGCCATGACGCGAACCTTTGCTGAGATTCTGCTCTTTGCATCCCTCGCAATGAATGCTGCCCTGCTGCTTTTCATAGCCGGTGTTCTGCGCAAGGTGATGAACGACATGGACGAATCAGCATTCAAGCAGTTTGTGGTTTGCTGGTTCGTCATTCCAAAAAGTCGCTGTTCATGGTCATCACGCTGAATCTTCCCTTCCTGGGAGCAATCCCTTACTGCTATTTTTACGGTTTTTCTAATCGGTGGCTTCTTGCGGGGCTGGCGCTCTGGCTCGTCGCGGGGGCCATTGGCAAGGCGATGAAGCTGCCCCTCTATAAGGCCATCGAGGTAGGAGAAGAAGCGCAGCTGCGCGCCTTGCGTCGCACGTTGAACACTGGAAATGTGCTGCAGGCTGTCTTGAACTCGGTGGCCGTTGTTCTGGCAGCGGTGCCGTTTGTCCGATAGCGGGATGCGTACTCGAAGGGCTGCGCACTAAACTGGGGAACCATGGACAACGAACGCATTCGCGCGCTGTGCCTGGCGCTGCCGCACGCGAAAGAAACCGTGAACTGGGTCCACCATCTCGTGTATTGGGTGGGCGATCGCGATATCGGTGGCAAGATGTTCGCGATGACCGACCTGGATGGGACGGGTGCCGGGGTGCTGTGGTTCCATGCCGGGCCGGAGCGATTTCACGAGTTGCTGGAGATCGAGGGAATCATTCCCGCTCCCTACATGGCCCGCGTCTTTTGGGTGACTGTGACCCGCTGGGATGTGCTGCGGCCGCGCGAAATCGATGAGGCGCTCAAGAATGCTCATGCGCTGATCTGGGAGAAGCTGCCCAAGCGGACGAGAGCTTTGCTCGAGCTGCCGGAGAAGGAACGGGCCAAGGCGATCCGAGAGCACAAAAAGACAATTGCGGAACGCAAGAAGGCTACTGCGGAGAGCGAGAGGGCAGGCAGTGCGGGCGCGAAGGCGAAGGGTCTTAAGACGAAGAAATAATGCGGGATTTAAGCCGCATGGAACCGTGGAGCCTCGGGAATCGTAAGGAAAGGCAGGCGGAAAACGATGGCTAAATTTCTCTTGTTTTGCATTCTGTTTGTCTTGTGCTGGCCCATTGCCTTGTTGGCCCTGGTGTTGTACCCGCTGGTGTGGCTGCTGCTGTTGCCGTTCCGGATCGTGGGGATTGCCGTCGGCGGCGTATTGGAGCTGGTGAGCGCGATTATCTTCTTGCCGGCGCGGGTGATCCGGACAATCTGAACCTGAGCTACACCTAGCCCCGGACGCCTTGTCCGGGCTTTCTGCATGCGGCAGGACCCTTCTCTCTCATTTCTGTCCCTCGACACCCCTTTCCTTCGTCAATTAAGTTGAGCGTATGGCTGGTGTTGTGTTGGCACTTGAAGGTCGAGTTGCGCTGATTACAGGCGGCTCGCGCGGGATCGGCGCAGAGACGGTGCGGCTGTTTGCCCAGGCCGGGGCACGCGTCGTGTTCAGCTATCGACAAGCCGAGGAGCCGGCGCGGGCGCTGGTGGCCGAGTGCGGCGGTGCGAGCCGGTGCGTCGCTGTAGAGCAGCCGCTGGAATCGCCCTCGGATGGCAGGGTGTTGGTCATTGCTGCCGTGAAGGCCTTCGGCCGGCTCGACATCCTGGTGGCCAATCACGGGGTGTGGCCCCCTGAAGATGCGCCGATCGAGCACATGAGCGAAGATCAATGGCGGCGCACGCTGGGTATCAACCTGGACTCGGTCTTTGGGTTGGTGCAGGCCTCGGTGGCGCAAATGAATCAGCAGGAGCCGGCCGATACGGACGGGATGAAGGGCCATATTGTTCTGATCAGCTCGACTGCGGGCCAGCGCGGCGAGGCCAACCACGCCGACTACGCCGTGACCAAAGGCGCCTTGATTAGTCTTACAAAGAGCTTGTCGAGCGAGCTGGCGCACAAGGGAATTCGTGTGAACTGCGTGGCGCCGGGTTGGGTGAGCACGGATATGTCCGCCGCGGCGCTGCAGGATCCGGTGCTGGGCACAAAGATTGCCGCGGGGATTCCTGTCGGCCGTGCGGCAACGACGCGGGAGATTGCGGGTCCGATACTGTTTCTGTGTACGCCTCTGGCGGGATTTATCAGCGGCGAGATTCTGAATGTAAACGGCGGCGCGGTGCTGGCGGGGTAGGGATCGAGAATGGCAGAGAGCAGGTTGAGATTGTTGGGCCGTGGCTCGGAATGGGCGCTTGCATTGACCGTGGCGCTGATACTGCTGGCGGCGCCTGCACCCTCACGCACACAAACACCGGACGATGCGTCGGCACAGAACGCACAAAAAGCGCGCAAGGCGCTGGACGCGATGGTGCAGGCGATGGGCGGGCAGGCATGGCTCGACATGAAGAACGAGATGCAGCAGGGGCACGTGGCTGCCTTCTATCACGGGCAACCGGACCTGGGCACGACCGATGTGTGGCAATTCCACCAATGGCCGGATCGCGATCGGGCCGAGGTGACCAAGCATCGCGACGTAGTGGAGCTCTATCTCGGCCGCCAAGGGTGGGAAGTGACCTATCGCGGCAAAAAGCCGATGCAGAAGGACCTGCTGGAGGATTATCTACGCCGGCGCGACCATTCGATCGAAACCGCAGTGAAGGTGTGGATGAAAGATCCAAACACCATCCTGGTGTATGAGGGCCAGGCGATGGCCGAGCGGCACATGGCCGAACAGGTCACGTTGATCTCTCCGCAGAACGAGTCGATCACCATCCAGATGGACGAGCAGACGCACCTGCCGCTGAAGAGGACGTTCCAATGGCGCGACCCGCTCTACAAAGACAAGAACACCGACACCGAAGAGTACGACGACTACCACACGATCGAAGGCCTTCCTACGGCCTTCAGCATCACGCGTTTGCGCAACGACGAGATGGTCCGCCAGTATTACGTCACCAAGGTTGAATACAACCGGGATCTGCCGACAGACTTCTGGAACGTGGACACCGCGGCGCAGCATATCAAGAAATAACCCCTCCCGGCTGCACTTCGCCCTCCCTATTTTTGCCTTTTGTTCGCCGAGCAACTTCGTTCTCCGGGCTTCATTTCGGCCCGTAGCAACCCAGCAGCGGCACCCTGTGCCTGCATCGGGATGGCGAAGGGACGTCAGCGACGCTTGTACCACTCTGGTGCAAGGTTATGACGCGTTTGTGCGTTGCGGACTAAGGACACTTAAGGCAAGAATGATCTGTCACTGGGATGGGCCATTGGGGACCTTCCAGCTCGATACAGACGAATTGCGCACAAGATCGAAAGTTTGCGCGGCATGGTTACTCATGACACTCTCCGACTTCGACCCAGTGAAGCGATCCGACGTTCTCGAGAAATCGCGGATGCGTGCTGGAACTCGATTGAACTGGGCCGCCACTTCATCCGCTGGCGGCGCACCACGGATGGAGAGCCCGTCGTTCGATTCGATGGATGACGACCTGCAGCGGCAGATGCTTGCGTATGCGCAGCGGCACGACCTTCAAACAGGGCTACTGAACTACCAGGCCTTCCAGGAGTCGCTGGGATGGCTGTTGCAGGAGCGCGAGCCGAGCCAGGAGATTGCGCTGGTCTGGATCGACATTCTCAATCTGCGGAAGGAATTTTCGTTGTGGGGCACCACGGCCACAGAGACCATGGTGCGGCACATTGCGATCGAGCTTCGGAATGCCATCGGCGCGGACTCGGTGCTGGGTCGCTTCAGCGGGCGGTGCTTCCTGGTGGGCATGAAGGCATCGAAGTTCAATCCGCATTCACTGCGCCGCGTTCAGGCCATGGTGAATGCGATTACGCCGATGCAGTTCAACGGGGCAGAAATCAAGCCTGAAGTCGCGGCGGGGATGGCATTCTTCCCCTCGGATGCGTCCTCGAGCGAAGACCTGGTCCGCTTTGCCAGCCTTGCCGCCAGCCGAGCCACCCAGACGAAGAGTGAGACAGTCGTCGCTTTCGAGGCCGGGATGAACAGCATGGTCATCCACGATCACAAGGTGGAGACCGAGATGCGGCGCGGCCTTGAAGAGGGCCAGTTCAGCGTCCACTATCAGCCTTTGATCGACCTCTCGACGGGCAAGCTTGCGGGCGCCGAGGCGTTGATGCGCTGGAAGCATCCGGAGTGGGGCAACGTGGCGCCGAGCGAATTTATCGCGGTGGCCGAGCGCTCCGATCTGATTCATCGGATTTTCGACCTGAGCCTGCGCACGGTACTGGCAGACGCCGAGTGCTGGCATGCGCAGGGCATCGCTCCGCCGATGATGACGATCAACGTATCGCCGGCGAACATGAAGGCCGAAGGGTTCCAATACCAGTTGAGGCGCATCCTCTCTGAACACACGATTCAGCCCACGCAGTTGGAGATGGAAGTGACCGAATCGTTGCTGTTCGAGGACGAGGAGCTGTTCATCACGCGCGTGCGGCAGCTGAAGGCCATTGGCCTGCGGGTGAGCATTGATGATTTCGGCACACGGTACACCGGCTTCAACGTGCTGAAAAAACTGCCGATCGACACCATGAAGATCGATAAGTGCTTTATCCGCGGCATTCACCAGTCGCCCGATATGCACTCACTCTGCGAGACGATCGTGGCCATGGCCAAGCAGATGAAGATGCGCACGGTAGCCGAGGGCATTGAAGAGGTGGGCGAGATGGAGGCTGTGCAGCGCATCGGCTGCACCATCGGACAGGGCTATCTGTTTCGGCGCCCTGTTCCGTGCGAGGAATTCACCGAGCTTCTGCGCTCATGGCCGGAGCAAATCCAGACCTGGCAGTCGGCTTCGGCCAGTTGCAACCTCGACGACAGCGACGTTGTAGAGCGGGGCGCCTAGCCGCAGCGTGCTGATTGCATGCGGCCTTTCGTTATAATCCTGACGGGCGCACAGCGGACCTCCACGCGCCGTTGGGAGCCGGAGAATGACGTTCAACATCCAGGAGATCCTGGAGTTTCTTCCTCACCGTTACCCGTTTCTGCTGATTGACAGGGTGATCGAGTACGAGCCGGCCAAGAGGCTGGTCGCGATCAAGAACGTGACCATCAACGAGCCCTTCTTCCAGGGTCATTTCCCGGGATATCCCATCATGCCCGGCGTGCTGGTGGTGGAGGCGATGGCGCAGGCGGGCGGGGTGATCTTGACGGCCGAGATGCCCGATCGCCACCAAAAGCTGGTGGTCTTCACGGGGATCGAGCGCGCCAAGTTCCGCCGGCCCGTGACACCCGGAGATCAGTTGCGCATCGAGGTGGATGTGCTGTCGTTCAGGCCCCGCAATGGAAAGATCGAAGGCAAGGCGTTTGTGGATGGCAAGCTGGCGTGCGAGGCGACCTTGACCTGCCGGGTGATTCCGCGCGAACGCGAGCAGCGCGCCGCCGGCGATCAAGCTCCCGAGGACGCGGAGTGAGCATCCATCCGAGCGCGATCGTCGCTCCCGGGGCCGTGGTTCCTGCGTCCTGCACCATCGGTCCCTACACAACGATTGGTCCTGAAGTTGTCTTGGGCGAGAGCTGCGTACTGATCTCGCACGTGGTGATCGACGGCCGGACCCGCATCGGAGCGCGCAACACGTTTTATCCGTTTGGCAGCATCGGCGTCGCGCCGCAGGATCTGAAATACAAGGGCGAGCCAACGGAAACGATTGTCGGCGACGACAACACGATCCGCGAGTGCGTCACCATCAGCCGCGGAACGGCGCAAGGCGGCGCCCTGACGCGCATCGGCTCCGGCAATCTGCTGATGTCGTACGTCCATATCGGGCATGACAGTATTGTGGGAAGCCACTGCATCCTGGCCAATGCGGCAACCCTCGCCGGCCACGTGGTGATTGAGGATTACGCCAGCGTGGGCGCCTTCAGCCCGGTACACCAGCACTGCACGGTGGGCAAGTACGCATTTATTGGCGGCGGGACCATCGTGACCCAGGACGTGCTGCCATTTTCTCTGACCTCAGCCAAGCGCGAGAACAAGGCATTCGGGATCAACAAAGTTGGATTGATCCGGCGCGGATTTTCTCCGGAGCGGCTGCAGACGCTGCAGAAGGCCTTTCGCCATTTGCTGGCCGCGAAGCTGAACACCTCGCAGGCCCTGGAGAAGATCAAGGCAATGGAAGGCGAGGACGCGGCGCTGCTGGCGGAGTTCATCGAGAAGAGCCAGCGGGGCGTGATTAAGTAATCATGAAACTTGGCCTCATCGCCGGCAACGGCCGCTTCCCTTTCCTGCTGCTGGATGCGGCGCGGGCGCAGGGCTTGGCCGTCACGGTTGCGGCGATTCGTGAAGAGACCGATCCCGAGATCGATGATCGCGCCGCCTCCGATGAAGGCATTACCGTCACGTGGCTCTCGCTGGGGGAGTTGTCCCGCCTGATCGAGTTCTTCCAAAAGGAAGGCGTCTCCAGGGCCGTGATGGCCGGGCAGGTGAAGCACAAGCAGATCTTCAGCAGCATCCGGCCAGACTGGCGGTTGGCCAAGCTGCTGTTGAACCTGCGCACGCGCAATACCGACATGCTGCTGGGCGCCGTGGCCAAGGTGCTGGGCGACGAAGGCATCGAGTTGATCAGCTCGACGGCATTTCTGGAACCGCTGCTGGCGCAGGAAGGCGTGTTGACGAAGCGAGCGCCGGATGAGGAAGAGCGGAAGAACATCGACTACGGGATGGGCGTGGCGAAAGCTGTGGCTGGATTCGATATCGGCCAAACCGTGGTAGTGGCCGCGCAGGCATGCGTCGCGGTCGAAGCGATGGAAGGCACCGATGCCGCGATTGCCCGGGCGTGCGAATTGATGCAATCGATTGAAGACGATGGACCAGGCACTTCGACTACGCTCGAACGCCGGCTGACGGTGGTGAAGGTAGCCAAGCCGAATCAGGATATGCGCTTCGACGTGCCGGTGATCGGCATACAAACGTTGGAGACGATGGTGCAAGCTGGAGCGACATGCCTGTCGGTCGAAGCGGGACGGACACTGCTGTTTGACCGCGAAACGATGTTGAAGCGCGCCGATGACGCGGGCATTGCCATTGTTGCCGTTCAGCGCTGATACTGAGTGCTGCTTCTCTTTCCCGGTTCACACAAAGTTAACCGAGTCGACACAGGCCCAGGTTTCGTCTCATCCAAATGGAGGTCCTCCGTGAAAAAACTCGTGCTTTCTGTTTTTGCTGCCTTGCTGGCGCTTTCGGTTTCGAGCGTCGTTCGTGCAGCCGATGATGTGATGCCCTCGACGGGGCAATCTGCTCCCACCTTCACTCTTCCTTCGCAAGACGGCTCCCGGATTTCGCTGGACAGCTTCCACGGCAAGTGGGTGGTGCTGTACTTCTATCCCAAAGACATGACCCAGGGATGCACGATTGAAGCCCACAACTTCCAGCGCGATCTGCCGAAGTTCGAAGCCGCCAATGCGGTCATCCTGGGCGTGAGCGTGGATACGCCCGACAGCCACAAGCAGTTCTGCACCAAAGAAGGGCTGACTTTCCGCCTGCTGGCCGATCCCGAGCATAAGGTTGTGGACGAATACGGCTCGCTGGGTCACTTTGGCGCATTCACGATTGCGAACCGGAACACGTTTCTGATCGACCCGCACGGCAAGATCGTGAAAGTGTGGACGAAGGTCGATCCGTCGCACCATTCTGAAGACGTGCTGGCTGCGTTGGACGAGCTGAAAAAGTAGTTTCCCAACTGAACGAGGGGGTTCGAAGACCGCGATGCCGGAGAATCTGGTAGATAGATTTCGCGCCGACCTGGATGGCATTCATCGAACCCTGCTCGCGCTTCCCGTAGAGATCGCGGATTTGCCGTGGCGCGATGGTGGCTGGACCCGCAAACAGATCCTTGGCCATCTGCTGGATTCGGCGACCAACAATCGGCAGCGATTTGTGCGCGCGTCGATCGATGGCCAATATGCGGGGCCGCGCTACGCGCAAGATGCGTGGGTGGCCGCGCACGGCTATGCGGATCAGGCTTGGGGGACGCTGCTTGGGTGGTGGGAAGCCGAACACGAAATTCTGATGGCGGTGGTCGACCGCATCCCTGAAGACAAGCTGGAAGCGCAGTGCGTGGTGGGCGAAGACCCCGCGGTCTCGCTCCGGTTCCTGATCGAGGATTACCTGAGCCATCAGCGCTGGCACCTGAAGCAGATGACGACCGGAACCGGGATCGTTTAAGCATAGAAAGATATTTTTGGGCGCAAAAAAGTCCGCCGTAGCGGACTCTTTTGCTTGCCTTAACTTTCTGTTGCCTTACTACTTTTTCTTGGCAGACTTCTTTTTTGCTGCTTTCTTCACTGCCTTCTTTGCCGCCTTCTTGGCAGGAGCTTTCTTTGCAGCTGCCTTCTTGACGGCCTTCTTTGCGGTTTTCTTAACGGCCAACTTTTTACCTCGTTGAGTGGTTTTGGTGGCGCTCTTTTTGGCCGCAGCCTTTTTGGCTACAGCTTTTCCGCCCTTAGCGCCAGCGCTCTTCTTTTTTGCAGCGGATTTTTTGGCGGCCTTTTTGGCCGCAACCTTTTTCGCGGGAGCCTTCTTAGCTGCTTTCTTCACTGCCTTTTTCGCCACCTTCTTGACTGCCTTCTTTGCAGTCTTCTTGGCGGCGGGCTTTTTCGCAGCGGGCTTCCGGGTCAATATGGAAATCTCGGGTACTTCGGCGATGATCACGATGGCTTCTTCTTCCAAGCCCTCATCGTCGTCTGAGCTGGTAAGCACGCTGGAGGTTTCGACCTCTTCATCTTCCTGAAAGTCGTCTTCTTGATCGGAGTCGAGCCCGAGCGGTTCCGAATCCGGGTTGCCGTCACTCATCGCGTACATCTTGTACACATCTTCCATCCGATTGCCTCCAGCAGATCACTGCTGATGTCGGTTGCCGTGCGCATTTGCACACCGTGTGCGGAAGCCTTTGCAGCAACCGCTTCGACACATAAGCTATCACAACCCGCGCGCGATGCGAATTGTCTCCGCGATTTTTTCAACGTCACGATCGTACTAATTCGCTCCCTTGGCATGGGCTGTTGTCTTTCTCTTCGCGGTGGTTCGCGACTTCGACTTGGTCTGCGCGTGCGATCCGGACCGGGCACCCGCTGCCGAGCCATGCGTCTTGGCGTGAGAGCCCGTCTTGGATGCTGAAGCCGCCCGGTGCGCCCCAGCCGTCGTGCCGCCGGGCTTGCGCGCATGGCTGGAGGTCTTGGTGCGGAGAACGCGCGCGGGTTCAGCGATGCGGAGGCGTTTACCCGGGGTCACTTTGGTTCCGGCAAGATTGTTCCAGCGCCGAAGCTGCGAGAGAGAGACGCCGAACCGATCCGCAATCGACACCAGGGTGTCGCCCCTGCGCGTGGTGTAGAGCATACTGCGCGACGAAGGAGCGGGCGGTGCCAGTGGGATCACAACCGCGTCCATACCCTGCACATTGGCATCTTCGCCAATCTGGTTGGCGGCGGCCAGTTCAGAGACGGAGACGTGAAAGGAGCGCGCAATCGAAGCCAGGGTCTCGTCGGGGGCGACCGAGTGGTAACGCCACGCGTCGCGCTTTCTTTCGGGGATGAGGGCAATGCGCTTTTGAAACAGGTCCGCGCCTCCCGCGGGCAGGTGCAGGTCGAAGGAAGTATCGGGAGGAGTCACCATGCGCAGCAAGCTTGGATTGAGCGCTTCCAGCTCATCCATGGGCACGTTGACGAGATCGGAAACCAGCCGTAGATCGACCGAGTAGTTGATCGTGACCGTGTCGGTGACGACGGGCGGGTCGAGGGTGATGTCATCGAATCCGTATTGCTGCGGATGATTGGCGATGATGATCGCGGCCAGAATTTCAGGGACGTAGTTTGCGGTTTCACGGGGTAGCTCGTTGCGGCGGTAGAGCTCCCAGAAGTCCGCGTAGCCGGTTCTCTGAACCTCGCGTTGAATATTGCCGGTGCCGTGATCGTAGGCCGCCATCGACAGATACCAGTCGCCGAGCTGGCCGTAGATAAATTTCATGTAACGGGCGTAGGCACGGGTCGATTTTTCCGGATCGAAACGTTCATCGACATAGGCATTGCGCGCAAGACCGTAGTTGCCGTGCGGCATGAACTGCCACATACCGCCCGCGTGCGAGCGCGCGTTGACGGCTCTAGGCTGGAATCCCGATTCGGCGACCGCGAGATAGATCAAGTCGTGCGGCACTCCTTCGTCGGCCATGGTCCGTTCGATCATCCCCTTGTAACGGCCGTAGCGCTGGAACGAATGCAGCAACGTGTTATGGCCCTTTTGCGTGTTGGCAAAGAAATTGATGAAGGCGGCGACGTAGTCGTTGACCACGAGGGGAAGATCGGACTTTGTAGTCGCCAGATCGCTCTTCGCTTTGGCAACGATATTGGGATCCACCGCGAAGGTCACGTCGCCGGCAACATCGGCAGGAGCGGGTTCAACCTTGGGTGCGAAGCCGTTCCCTTCTTTCAGTGCTTCCATCTCCAGGCCGTTGACTGCGTCGACGATATGGTCGAACTCATCTTGCAATTGGGGGTCGGTCTTGATGTCGATGCCGCTGGTCAGCATGAGGTCGACGGCGCGATCGAATTCCGCCTTGGCAGCGGGAAGATTGCCTTTGTGGTACGCGTCTTGCCCGTTGGCATAGGCTTTTTCAACCTGAACGATGAGCGCCTGCACACGCTGTTCCTGCTGACTTTTCGTCAGAGGTTCGGCTTTAGCCTGCGCTGGCTGCGGAGCAGAAGCGGACAATGCCGGCGCGGTAGCCTGGGGCGTTGGATTTTTCGCAGACTTGGCGTGATCGGTAGGTGTGCAACCGCCCAGGAGCAAGGCCAGCGTCGCGCACGAAATGGAACAAAGAGAAAATCGACTCATGGGCAAATCGAAATACAGTCCAGCCGCAGGCAGGCTGCGGAGAGCGCGATCAGAAGCCTTAGTGCGATGATAAGCTATGCGATGGAGGTCCGCTGCAACGGATGCTCTGTTGTGCCCTTGTTTTCATTGTTCATTGCGGTTCTCCCGTGCTGCAGAACCAAGGCCAGCCTTGAGCCATCCGCCGGCTAGATCACGTGGATCGCGCTCGAAATCTTCCCACTGGAGAACTGTTCTCAGAATCCCTCATGGATGCACGTTTCCTACGCAACTTCGCCATCATTGCCCACATCGACCACGGCAAGTCGACGCTCAGTGATCGTCTGCTTGAGCTGACCGGCTCGGTCACCGGCCGCGAGATGCAGGCGCAGATTCTCGACGCCATGGACCTGGAGCGGGAACGGGGCATCACCATCAAGGCGCATGCGGTGCGCATGATGTACAAGGCAAAGGACGGCAATACCTATCAACTCAATTTGATTGACACGCCGGGACACGTCGACTTCAGCTATGAAGTTTCGCGCTCGCTGGCCTCCTGCGAGGGCGCGCTGCTGGTGGTGGATGCAAGCCAGGGCGTAGAAGCGCAGACGCTGGCCAATGCCTACCTGGCCATCAATCACGGCCTCGAAATTATTGCCGTCATCAACAAAATCGATCTGCCCTCCGCAGACATTCTGCGCACGCAGGAAGCCATCGAGAAGGCTGTTGGGTTGGACGCAACCGATGCCATTGCGGTGAGCGCGAAGACCGGGCAGGGAGTGGATGAGGTGCTCGAAGCGATTGTCCACCGTCTTCCTCCGCCTACGGGCGATCCTTCAGCCCCGCTGCAAGCATTGGTTTTCGACTCGTGGTTCGACCCCTATCGCGGCGTGATTGTGCTGGTGCGCGTGATGCAGGGAACGATGCGCAAGGGCCAGCGCATTCGCCTGATGTCGAACGGCAAGGCGTTCGATGTGGATTCGATGGGCGTGTTGATGCCCAAGGCCGTGGAGATTGGCGAATTGAGCGCGGGCGAAGTGGGATTCTTCGCCGCCACCATCAAGACGGTTTCAGATACACGCATCGGCGACACGGTGACAGACGATGCGCATCCCGCCGCGTCGCAGCTACCGGGCTTTGAAGACATCAAGCCGATGGTGTTCTCGGGCCTCTACACCGTGGACTCGCACGAACACACGTTGTTGCGCGATGCCTTGGAAAAACTGCGCCTCAACGATTCGTCCTTCTTCTTCGAGCCGGAAAGTTCGGTGGCACTGGGCTTCGGTTTTCGCTGCGGCTTTCTCGGCCTGCTGCACATGGAGATCATCCAGGAGCGTCTGGAGCGCGAGTACGAACTGGACCTGATCACAACGGCGCCAGGGGTGCGTTACCACATCACGCTGACCGATGGCTCCGTTCTCGAAGTCGACAATCCTTCGCGCTGGCCGGAGCCCACCAACATCGACAGCATCCGCGAGCCCGTGATTATGGCAAAGATTCTTACCAACGAGGAATACGTGGGTGGCATCTTCAAGCTGGTGGAAGAGAAGCGCGGCCGGCAAATCAATTTTGAATACGTCACGCCCACCCGCGTGCTGCTGACCTACGAACTGCCATTGAATGAGATCGTGCTCGATTTCTATGATCGACTGAAGTCGATCTCGCGCGGTTACGCGTCGCTCGACTATCAACTCGCCGGCGAGTGGGAATCGCCGATGGTGAAGCTGGACATCCTGGTTTCGGGTGAGCCGGTGGATGCGCTTTCGATCATTGTGCACCGCGACTTTGCGTACGAACGCGGCAAGGCCCTGGTGTCGAAGATGCGCGAGCTGATCCCACGACAGCAGTTCGAAGTGGCCATTCAAGCGGCGATCGGGGCAAAGATTGTGGCCCGCGAGTCGGTGAGCGCCCTGCGCAAGAACGTGCTTGCCAAGTGCTATGGCGGTGATATCAGCCGCAAACGCAAGCTGCTCGAAAAGCAGAAAGAAGGCAAAAAACGCATGAAGCGGATCGGGAAAGTCGACATTCCGCAGGAAGCGTTTTTGGCGGTTTTACGGGTGGGAGAAGACCAGGCCAAATAGCCCTGAAAAGGCGCGCTTTACGATCACTTCAGTCATCTACTGTTCATCGTAGATTGTGGAAAGCTTGCCGCACCCGCGTCCCATACGGGTTTTCGCGTCGTCACGGTGTTCTCGCGCAGAGGCGTCTGCGACTCGCTGAATAATAAAGGGTTCGATCTCTGTACCAGAGACGCCAAAGGATTGGCAAGAGGGAATGCGGGATTTTTTCGCATCTATGGAAGGTTGGAATCCACAGTTTTTTCCACAGAAATCCTGAGCAATTTCTGGTGCGCTAGATCACGTCGAATTGAGCAGGATTGGATGGGCGAGCCGAGCCGGGCGAAGACCCTCGTTTGGAGGGCCTCCGCCGGTCCAAAATCAATGGATGCCGGGCGCCTTAGAAGGAGTGGGAGCGACCGGAGTGCCAGGCGGCGGAGCGGGAACGCCCGACTTGACGTTGTATGCCTCGATCACGGCCTTGGTGATGTTGGTGGACTCGGTCGCGTAGAGGACTGGAGTCTGCTGCTGGGCAACGTCGAGCACCAGCGTGTAGCCATGCTGTTGAGCGTAGCCGGCGAGCACGTCGTAGACTTTCGAGGCCAGGCCGTTGTACATCTCCTGCATCTCCTGCTGAAAGTCGTTCTGGTCGTCTTCGGCTTCGCGCTGCAACTGCTTCTTCTTCTCATCGATGGTCTTGGCGCGACTTGCCTTCTCCGTGTCGCTGAGTTTGTCGCCCTGGGTCTGGAGCTGCTTGGTCAGGCTGTCAACCTCATCGCTGAGAGCCTTGAGCTGCTGGCGCTTGGGGTCGTACTTCTTTTGCAGGTCAGAGAAGTTGCGCTGCCCCTCGTTGGATTGCGCGACGGCGACCTGGAACGCGACCACCGCGATTTTGGCCGGACCAGCGGGTGCCGCGGCCGTAGCTTCAGAAGCTGGAGCGGGTGCGGCGGGAACTTGTGCTACGGCGTGAAGAGCGAGGCCCGAGGCCAACAAAGTAGATGCAACTGCGAGCGAGAGCTTCATTCGACTGGAAAACTCCTTCAAGAATGCTGAGTGGCCTGGCGCGCGGATCGCGCAAACATGGCGCTGCCTCCTGAGAAACCGCTCCAGTCTTTCTGGGGGAACTCCGCTCAGATGTGAGCAGGGACGGAAAAGACGCGGATGGACATCAGCAGGAACAACATGGATTATACGGCAAAAAGAGGTGGGGGTGCGCAGCTTTGCTCGCGCTGCAACCAACACTTAATGCTGGAGAGTGAGGCGGCCCGGAGGGAGCGGACCGCCCCAGGGTTTAGTGCTGCGGCTGTGCCGGAGCGTGCGTCGCAGGGGCCTTGACGGGTGGGCGCATTGCGCCTGCTGCAGGTGTTGCCGGGGCAGGCACGCCCGACTTGGTGTTGTAAGCCTCGACCACCGCCTGGCTGATGTCGGTTCCCGGCGTGTGATAGAGCACCATCTGCGCCTGTTGGTTGCCGCCATCGAGCACGAGCGTGTAACCGTGCTGCTGGGCATAGGCAATCAGCACTTCGCCTACCTTGGTAGCGACACCGCTGAAGGTACCCTGCATGTCCTGCTGGAAGTCGTTCTGATCATCTTCCTGCTCGCGCTGCAGTTGCTTCTGCTTATCGCTGACGGTCCTGGCCTGACGCTCGCGCTCGGCGTCGTTGAGCGTGGCCGCCTGGGTCTGGAGCTGCTTCTGCAGGGTCTCGATCTGGCTGCTGAGAGCCTGCAACGAAGCCCGCTTGGGTTCGTACTTCTTCTGCAGATCACCAAAGTTGCGTTGGAACTCGTTGGTCTGTGTCACCACTGCTTCGAAGGCAACGACAGCGATTTTCGCTGGACCCTCGGTTGCAGCCGGTGTATCTCCCGCTGAGGGCATTGGACCCGACTGGGCGGACACGCCCATGGCAAAGCCGGAGAGCAATGCAGCAGCGAAGGCAAGTTGAATCTTCATGGAACCGATACTCCTTTGGACGTGCCACCGTGGGCCGTCGCGCGTATGAAGCGCCTCAGATAAGGGTACCTCAGAAGGTGGTTGATACGGTCAGGCGGAACGTCTTTCGCGGCTCGCGGAACAGATTTTGCGCTCCGTAGGCCTGGATTGCTTGTCCGTAGGTGTAATCGCCTGCACCGCCCGGCGGGAACATGTCGCGGGTGATGAGCTCGGCCGAGCAGCTCTGCACCTTGCCGCCCAGATTGACGTCGTTGCAGTAGGGCCGCTCGTAGAGGCGCAGAGGGTTATAAGCGAAGTAAAGGCGGAAGGGCGCGTTGACGACCGGCATGATGACGCCCAACTCAGCTCCGACCGACATGCGCGGCACAAGGTTGGTACCGGCAACGGGACGGATGTCTTTCTGGAAGCCGACCTCGGAACCGGGGATACCGCCCTGGCAGGAGCCATTGTTGTAGACCGGGCAGCCATAGAGCGGGGCGGTCAAGGACGCGAAGCCTTCGGGGCTCTGCTTCAGCTGTCCGCGGTTGGTCACGACATCCATGCCGAAGTCATCAAAAAACGAGAACGTAACCGGACCGGCGATGGGGATGCGGTACTCGGCGTTGCTGGTGAAGCTTGTATCGCCGCCGATCGACGCGATGCCATAGACCGGAATCGGGATCTGGATGCACTGGTTCAGCTGGGGATTGGTGGGATCGCGCGGAACGCAGGTACCGTCAGGGTTGGTGAGCTGCACCGTCGCGCGGTTCGGAACGTAGCCGTAGGGCGTTGCGCCGCGCACATCGAAGCCGCGCAGATCTGATTCGCCGCCGGTGTAGAGACGGTTCTGCGGCGGAGCAACATCGCCGCCGAAGCCCTGCACATAACTGAGCTGGGCGCGCAGAGCGAGCACGTTGCGCCCATTCGGGCTGGGCTTCAGGTAGTGCATCGAACGGTAGCTCTTGTATCCCAACGAGGGCGAGAAGTAGCGCACATTGCCGTAGAGACCGGCGATCTGAAAGAGCGCGGTGTACTCCTTGCCAGACCGGGGACGCAGCGGGTTGTTGATTGTGTTGTAGACGTAGGTGAATGAAGACGAACTGGAGATGATGCCGGCGAGGGCGTTCGATCCCTGAATGCCGGACCGGAACGAAATGGTCTGGAAGAAGGTTTGCGACGCCGTGCTGAACGCCGAGATGTTCGACTTGGTCAGCGAATAGGTGAAGCCGAGGCGCTGGAAGGCGTGCCTCTTGAGCGGGTAGCTGACCGAGAAATTCAAGCCAGTCGAAGCCTGGTTGTAGTTCTGGGTCAGCGACTGCTGCGCCGAGGTCAGATTGAGCGCCTGGCCGGTCGTCGTTTGATAGTTCTTGGCCGAGTTGAAGTCCTGCTTGTTATTGAAGATCTGGAAGCCCACGTTGACGGGGCGATTGCGCACGTACGGCTGCGAAAAGCCAAAGAGGAATTGACGGCTGGCGCTGCCCAGGTTGGCTTGCACGCTGAGCGTCTCGCCAAGACCCAGGAAGTTGTTGGTCTGATAATTCACGCCCAGGAAGGCTCCCGACAAGCCGCTGACGCCGCCGTTGAGGCCGATGGAGTTCTTGCCCTTCTCTTTCACCTTCAGCAGCAGATCGACGGTGCCGGCTTCGGGATTCTGATGCGCTTCAGAATCCTGGTCTACGCGCAGCTGATCGAAGTATTCGAGCTGGTTGAGGCGGAGCAAGCTGTACTCCCACAACTGCGAGTTGTAGACCTGGCCTTCTTCGAGCAGCAGTTCGCGGCGGATGACCCGATCGCGCGTAATGGTGTTGCCCTGGAACTCGATGCGGGAGACGTAAAACGGCTTGCCCTCATCGATGTCGACGTTCAGCGAGACGGTCTTCTTCTGTTCGTCGTAGATCGGCTTGGGGATAGCGCCGAAGTTGATATAGCCCAGCTGACCATAGGACTTCTTCAGGTTGTCGAGCCCCTTGCCGATGGCCGTAGCGTTGAACCAATCGCCATCCTTGATGGCAAAGGTGCCGCGCAGAGCCCTGACGTTGGGCACGTGGGTATTGCCGGTGAAGGTGATGGTGCCCAGGCGGTAGCGGCCACCCTCCTCGACAGGCATCAAGATGTCGATGCGTTTGCCGTGATTGGGGCGGAAAGTGAACCAGTTCAAACCGCCCTGGTCGCGGATCTGGGTCTGCGGCTGTTCGATCGCCGCGTTGGCATAGCCCTTGTCGCGATACGCCTGGCGGACGCGCTCGGTGTCCTCTTCGAGTTTGGAGGCGTCGTAGGTCTTGGCGAACAGATTTTCGAAAATGATCGAGTAAGGAATGCCGATGGGGCGCAGGTTCTTCATGGAACGGCGCAGGTACAAGCTGCTGAGGTGCTGGTTGCCATTGAACCGGATGTCACCCACCTTCACCACCGGACCTTCTTTGATATTGAAGATCACTTGCACGGAGGCCGGGGGAATGGTTTTGACGTCTGGCTTGATGATGGCGAACTGGTGACCGTGCTCGGCGAGCAGCTCACGCAGAACCGACTCGGCCTTCGCAATCTTGCTGGGATCGAATTGCCCCTCAACCGACAGGCCGACCTTTTCCTTCTTGAAGCGATCGAGAATGTCGGAGGTGCTGACTGAGTTATTGCCCTTGTATACGATCTCGCGGATCGTGGGACGTTCGCGGACGAACACGTTGAGAATGACGCCCTTCTCCGAATCTTCGCGTTCGATGCGAAGGTCTTCGAAGTAGCCGGTGTTCCAGAGGGAGTTGAAATCGCGCTCGACCGAGACCGGATCGTAGGTGTCGCCGGGGTGCGTGAAGAGACGGGCGAGGATGGTTTCTTTGGGAATGCGCCGATTGCCGATGACCCGGATCTGTTCGACGGATTGCGGATTCTGTGCCACCGCGGCAGCAGCCGCGCATACCAGCATGAGGATGAGAAGGAGTCTCGCCCAGCGAGCAGAGATCCGCGCCTTGCGGAGGATGGAAGCGTGCCTACTCTTCACCGGGCTGGAGTCTCGCGGCGAGCACACGTTCTGGTGCGGTCCAATTTCAAACTTCACGGGAAGAATATGCACACCCTCATTGCTTAAATTCTGGTACTGCTTTGCGGAAAGACTGATTATATTGGACCGCCGCCACCTCACCCAAACCTGCAGGCGCATGTGGACGAGCGAAAAACCCGATCTTTCCCAAATCCTCTTCGCGACGCAGAATGTCGACGAGTTCAGTCTGTCTGCGCCACCCTGGGAGGAAGAAAAACCTCGCCTGCGAAGGGGCTGGTTGGCACTCCTTCCAGTCTAACGGAGCGGAGCGGGGCGGTCCCCCCAGGAACCGTCCTCGTGCCCCACTCCGCCTGTTGATTCCTCTGCATCCCTTAGACGCGGCGAAGGCCGACATGACATCCTCGGCTCGGAAGGGATTTGTCAAAAATGGCGACCGGAGAAACGATCTGCGCCTTTTCTGCGCCCCTGCTCGACGGCCGCGTCGTCAGGCTGGACGAATTCAAGGGCCAGGTCCTGCTGATTGTGAATACGGCGAGCCAATGCGGTTTTACCCCACAATACGCGGGGCTGGAAGGGCTGCACCAACACAAGAGAGAACGCGGTTTCAGCGTACTCGGCTTCCCCTGCAACCAATTTGGGCGCCAGGAGCCGGGCGACGCCGCGCAGATCGGGGCCTTCTGCCAGAGGAACTACCGTGTAAGCTTTCCGATGTTCGCGAAGATCGAGGTCAACGGATCGGGTACGCACCCCCTGTATGCGTTTCTAAAAGAGCAGAAGCGGGGATTTCTGGGCATGCGGCGTATCTCGTGGAACTTTACGAAATTTCTGGTCGACCGGGAAGGCAGGGTCGTCAAGCGGTACGCTCCCTCGACAAAGCCGGAGCAGTTGGGGCCAGCAATTGACGCTTTGCTCGGCTCCGGCTGACGCCGGGGGCGCGCCGGGCCCGAAACTCAATTCACGCCTGTTGCGCGGAGAGACCGGTCGCGCTTTGCGGTATGCTTCTCCCCAGTCCGGCCCAGTGGGCTCAAGGTCGTCGGTCGAAGTAATGGAGAAATTTTCATGCGTAAAGACCTGCCCATGCTGTTGATCCGGGTGGTTGTCGGGCTGGTTTTTCTGACTGAAGGCCTTCTGAAGTTCATGGAGCCCGGTGAATTTGGTTCGGGCCGTTTTGCTCACATTGGATTTCCCTGGCCGCACGTGTTGGCGCCCCTGGTCGGTCTCGTGGAGATCGTCGCTGCGGGTGCTCTACTCGGGGGTGTCTACGCGGGCGATGCTGCCATCGTCCTGCTCGTTGTGATCCTCACCGCGATCTGCACGACCAAGATACCCATCCTGCTGGGTCGGCACTTCGGACGCTTCCAGCCACCCCTGGGCCACTACGGCCTGATGAGCTTTCTGCATGAGTCGCGGACGGATTTGTGTATGCTGGCTGGCTGCGTCGCGATCCTGCTTGATAGCGGAGTCACCATGATGCAGACCAAGCGGCTCTTCCAGCGCTAGGCGCGATTCAACCGTCGAAGCGGTAGGCGCTGATGGCGGCGCCCATCGGCGCGTCGGAGAAGATGCGCTTGCCGGGCGCGTCTCCGCCGGCACCCGCCGCCACCATCAAGGGAATCAGGTGCTCTTCGCGCGGATGCGCAAAGGCTGAGAAGGGCGCTTCGCGCCAGTTCCCAAGCAACTGGTCGCGTTCGGCCGATGGTGATTCCACGGCGCGGGTCAGCCATTGGTCGAAGGCGTCCGCGCGCTTTGGTGTTTCTGGGCTGAAGTAGCCGCGCAGGTTGTGAAAGCTCATCCCGCTGCCGATGATCAGCACGCCTTCATCGCGCAAGGGAGCCAAGGCGCGACCGGCAGCCAGGTGCAGCCGGGGATCGAGCGAAGATGCCAATGAGAGCGTGACGACCGGGATCGTGGCTGCCGGAAACGCGACCTTCAGCGGCACGAAGACGCCGTGATCGAATCCGCGCTGCGCTGTCGTGGCCGACGCAAGACCAGCCTGCTGCAAGAGCTGGTGCACGCGGTCGGCGAGGGCCGGATCGCCCGGTGCCGGCCAGGTCAAACGGTAGGTCTGCTCGGGAAAGCCGGAGTAGTCGAAGATCAAATCGGGCTTGGGTGCAGTGCTGGCCGTAAAGGCGGGCTCTTCCCAGTGGCCACTGATCACAAGCAGAGCGCGGGGCGGAGCGGGAAGCGTGGCCGCGATGCCTTCGAGGAAGCGCTGCGTCGCATGCCAGGTGTCCGCGGGGCCCCACGTCCAATCCATAAAAAAGCAGGGCCCACCGCCGTGGGGGAGGAAAAGAGCGGGCTGGCGTGAAGAGAGCGCGTTCAATGGAGGGCACCTCGACGGATTCAACCGGATCCAGAAGATTGTTACAACAACTATCTTCAAGATGCGGGTTGCCGGCACACGGATTCAAAGCAGGCTACTAGACCGGTTCGGCCAGAAAAAATACGTAGACCAGCAACGCCACGCCGATCAACCCAGGAATCAGGCCGACCGTGGAGAGCAGACCGCCGTGGGTCATCACCCCCAGCATGCAACTGGATCCGATCCCGACAGCAAGAGTGATCAGCCCTCCGAGTTTCATCCCTTCGAGCTTCCTGATCTGGCTGATTCGGTCGTTTTCACGGAGCAAATCGATCGCAGCTTTGGCACCCTCTCCTGACGCTTCCGCGACGCGCCGGATCGTCTCCGCCTTGTAGTAGGCCTCGCGCTCTTTCTGGCGGGCATCTACCCATACCGAGACGGGCAGAAAGATCCCAAACAGAGCGATTGCTCCGATGGCGAGAAAAGCCCACATCGCTATGGGCTCGTGAATCACTTGTGCGTCTGCCAACTCTGCCAATACCAGATGCAACATGTTGTCCTCCTCAGTGCGCAGGTGCGGTTCATCCCCTTGCGATTGGTGGGACAGGAGGCGTGCTCAGCCGGTTGCATTTTGTTTACGGCGGGATCGGCGTCCGCGAATCTGCGCACCTAACTGCCTTCGGCGGCAATTCCATGGGGCTTGGAGTGCGGCCGGTTAGCTCTCTTTGCGATAGAGCATGTCGCGCATCGCGTTACGACGGGCGGCGTTCAGTTCACTGTCGCCACTGGAAAGCCCCGAACCCTCGGTTTCGGAGTCATCGGGCTCACTGCAGGAGGGACAGCGGTTAGCGAAGCCCGGCTTGTCCGGCTTCAGCTCGAACTCTTCTCCGCAAACGGCGCAGGCGCGACTAGGAAACGGCATGGAGATATTTTAAATCCGATGAGGATTTTGCGGGAGGCCCCACCAGGCGAAGAAAATGCAACCGTAGCGCGGATATGCTTGTCCCACCCCACGGAGACGCAGGTGCCGAGTCAGACCGCCAGAAATGCCGCAGAGGACCTCGCCGATGTGGATCGCGTGCTGGGGGGCAATGCGGCTGCCTTTGAAGGCATTGTCCAGCGGTGGCAAGGGCCGTTGGTGAATATGGCCTGGCGCTATTGCCGCGACCGATCGCGCGCCGAAGAGATGGCCCAGGACGCGTTTATCCGCGCATGGCGCAATCTGGGGCAATGGCGGCGCGAATCGAGCTTTTCGACCTGGCTGTTTGCCCTGGCGGCGAATGTGTTTCGCAACGAGCTCAAAAGGGTGCCGGCGATGACCCTGCCCATGGATGAAGTTGCGGAACCGTCTGGACCCGCGACCCAGGGAGATGCGCTCGACGAGAGCATGCGGCAGGAAGCGGTACGAAAGGCCGTTCTGGCCTTGCCGATGCGCTATCGCGAGCCGGTATTGCTGTTCTACTTTCATGAAATGGATGTGGGCGCCGCTGCGCAGACCATGAAACTGCCCGAGGGAACGGTGAAAGCGCGGCTCTCGCGGGCGCGGGAGTTGCTGCGAAGGCGGTTTCCGCATCTGGCGCAAGAACACGCGGCCATGGAATCGAGGAGAGAGGCTTGAGATGAGAGACGAAAAGATCAATCACATTCTGGCCAGCGAAGAAGCGCTGATTCCCTCCTCTGGATTTGTCTCCGCGGTCATGGAGCGCATCCGCGAAGACGCAGCGGCACCCCCGCCGATTCCCTTCCCGTGGAAGCGTTTCGTGCCGGGTGCAGTGCTGGCGATGGGCGGGCTGGGGTGGGGCGCGGTCGAGTTGACCCGCCAGGCGATTAAGGCCGCGCGTTCGGCACAGCCTGTCCTGCTGCAGATTCCTGACTCGCTCCTGCATCCGATGGAAACTGCTGGCTGGGTGGCGCTGGCCCTGGGTATTTCGTGGGCGTCGTGGATGGTCGCCCGGCGGGCAGGCGGAGAGTCGCGATTGCTGTAGAGCGGCACTTGTCATGCTCTGCAGCGGGCGATGCCGGTCTTAGTGGATCGTCTTGGCGTGTTTCTCTCCGAAGGCGCGCAACTTGGCCAGGGTGGCGGCAGCCTGACCTGAATCAATCGCTTCGGCGCCGAGCGCAACGCCTTCTTTCAGATCCGTCGCCAGGCCTGCGGCAACCAGGGCCGCGGCCGCATTCAGCAGCACAATATCGCGGCGCGCGCCGGGAATGCCGGTCAATACGTCGTATAGAAGCGAAGCGTTGGTGGCAATATCGCCGCCCGTGAACTGATCGAGCGTTGCACGCGGCAAGCCGGCCATCTCCGGCGTAACGCGCGCTGCTTTGAGCTCCGCTTTGCCGTTCTCTGACGATTCCTCGACCCGCGCCACCACGGACTCACCCGTTGTGGTCAATTCATCGATTCCATCGGTCCCGTGCACGACGAAAGCGCGCTTGGCGCCCAATGCGGCCAGCGTGCGGCCCACAAGCAGGACGCGGCTGGGGGCGAGGACACCGATGACTTGTGCTCGCGCGCCTGCTGGATTGGTCAGCGGTCCGCAGAGATTGAAGATAGTGCGAAAGCCCAGGGCCTTGCGTAGCGAATTCACCGCTTTCATGGCCGGGTGATAGAGAGGCGCGAAGAGAAACATGAAATTGGTTTCGCGCAGACATTCGGCGGCAAGTTCCGGGCCTAGAGCGATGGGCGCTCCGAGAGCTTCGAGCACATCGGCCGAGCCGGCTTGCGACGTGACCGCACGATTTCCGTGCTTGGCGACCTTGGCGCCTGCCGCCGCAGCCACCAGCGCGGCGCCGGTGGAGATGTTGAAGGTGAGCGGACCACCGCCACCGGTTCCGCAGGTGTCGACCAGTTCGGCACGTTCGTCCTCGGATAAAGGAACCGTAATGGAGCGTGCGCGCATGGCCTCAACAAAACCGGCAAGCTCCGGCGCCTGCTCGCCCCGCGTCGCTAACACGGTAAGCAGGGCTGCCGTTTCAACCTCGCTGGCTTCGCCGGAAAGAATTTCGTTGAGCACGGCCGCGGCTTGCTCCCGCGTGAGAGCGGTGCCGTCTTCGGCCAGCGGTTTCAGGTGATCCTTGAGAACGCTCATCTCTCATTATGGTAATTGCCTGCGGAGTGATGCCGCGCAAGCCCTTTACGGTTTGCGGGGCCTTCGGATCGCAAGATAGTATTTGAACTGCCGCTGATACGCGCAGTTCCTCTTCGTGCGACTCCAATCGCAGCGGGCAGATGGTTCAACCCACGATGAAAATTCACGAGTATCAGGCGAAAGAGATCCTGGCGAAGTATGGCGTGCCCGTGCCGAGGGGCGAAGTAGCCAACACGCTTGAAGAAGCGAACGACGTGGCGCGCAAGCTGTTCTCTGAAGGCGCCCACGGTGTGGTGGTCAAGGCACAGATTCACGCGGGCGGCCGGGGCAAGGGCGGCGGCGTGAAAGTAGCCAAGACGCGCGAAGACGCTGAACTATACGCCAAGACCATCCTGGGGATGCAACTGATTACGCACCAGACCGGTCCGCAGGGACAGAAGGTACAGCGGCTGCTGATTGAAGAGACCGCGGCCATCGATCGCGAGCTTTATCTGGGCATCGTGCTCGACCGCGCGACGGGCAAGCTGGTCTTTATGGCGTCACAGGCGGGCGGCATGGAGATTGAAGAAGTCGCTGCGAAAACTCCTGAGGCGATCTACAAAGAAGCGATTGATCCAGCAGTCGGCTTCGGAGCCTGGCAGGCGCGCAAGCTGGCTTTCGCGCTGGGGCTGAAAGCGACGCAGATCAACCAGGCGGTGGTCTTTTTGCAGAGCCTTTACAAGGCGTTTGTCGATACCGATGCCTCGCTGGTCGAAATCAATCCCTTCATCACGACGAAGGACGACAAGCTGTTCGCGCTCGATGCCAAAATCACCTTCGACGACAACGCGCTGTTCCGGCATGCGGACATCAAGGCGCTGCGCGACGTGGCTGAAGAAGATCCGCTCGAAGTGGAAGCCAGCAAATACGCGCTGAACTACATCAAGCTCGACGGCTCGATTGCCTGCATGGTGAATGGCGCAGGCCTGGCCATGGCCACCATGGACATCATTCAGTACGCAGGTGGATCGCCGGCAAACTTTCTCGACGTGGGCGGCGGGGCAACGCAAGAACAGATTGAGCACGCGTTTGAGATTCTGCTTTCGGACGAAAACGTGAAGGCGATCTTTATCAACATTTTCGGCGGCATACTGCGCGTCGACCGGCTGGCGACGGGCGTAGTGGCCGCAGCGAAAAAGTTGAATGTGAAAGTGCCGATCGTGCTTCGGCTCGAAGGAACGAACGTGGAAGAGGGCCGCCAGATTCTGAAGGAGTCGGGGTTGAACTTCGAGGTGGGCGCAACAATGAAGGACGCAGCGGAGCTGGTGGTGAAAGCAGCGAAAGGCGTGG
Organism: Occallatibacter sp.; assembly: GCA_036267935.1. Classification (GTDB taxonomy): domain Bacteria; phylum Acidobacteriota; class Terriglobia; order Terriglobales; family Acidobacteriaceae; genus Telmatobacter. The sequence continues at coordinate 142,538 of DATAVC010000025.1, forward strand.
TGGCATAAATGGCGGTACTCGTAAACAATGACACTCGTCTGATCGTGCAGGGCATCACCGGCAAAGAGGGCACCTTTCACGCGAAGGGCTGCGCTGAGTATGGGACCAAGGTGGTTGGCGGTGTGACGCCCGGCAAGGGTGGAACGACGCATGAAGGCTGGCCGGTATTCAACACGGTCACCGACGCCGTGAAGCAAACGGGCGCGAATGCGACCATGATCTTTGTTCCGCCGCCATTCGCCGCCGATGCAATTCTCGAAGCCGAAGACGCCGGGATCCCGTTGATCGTCTGCATTACCGAGGGCATTCCTACGCTGGACATGGTGAAAGTCTGGGCCAAGCTGAAGACCTCGAAATCGCGGCTGATTGGGCCGAACTGCCCCGGCGTGATTTCTCCCGGCATGGCGAAGATCGGCATCATGCCAGGCCGGATTCACAAACAGGGGAATGTGGGCATTGTCTCGCGGTCGGGAACGTTGACCTACGAAGCTGTTCATCAACTCACGCAGCGCGGCATCGGCCAGTCGACAGCGATTGGTATTGGCGGCGATCCCATCATCGGGACCACGCATATCGATGCGCTGCGCCTGCTCAACGACGATCCCGACACCGAAGCGATCATCATGATCGGCGAGATTGGTGGCACGAACGAAGAGGCTGCAGCCGCGTTCGTGAAGGAGCACGTGAAAAAGCCTGTTGTAGGCTTCATTGCCGGGCAGACCGCACCTCCGGGCCGCCGCATGGGCCACGCGGGCGCGATCATCTCGGGCGGTCAGGGCACGGCTGCGGACAAGATGAAGGCCATGGAAGCTGCGGGCATTCATGTTGTGGTATCACCGGCGGAGATTGGCGCGGCGCTGGCCAAAGTGATCGGGAAGAACTAACTCGGCCGCGAATGCAACAACTTTCGCATTCGGGGTAAAGATATGACGCAACAGACTAGCCCAGTCGCACGCGCAAAGATTTTTGCAGAGTGGCTGGGCATTCGTTTGCCCATTCTTCTGGCCCCCATGACCGGCGCGTGCCCTCCGCCTCTTTCCGCGGCAGTCGCTGATGCAGGTGGGCTCGGCGCATGCGGTGCTGCGTTGATGAAGCCCGATGAGATCGCAACGTGGTGTGCAGAATTTCGTCGGCAGAGTGCGGGGGATTTCCAAATCAACCTCTGGATACCTCAAAAAGAAATCTGCCGCGACGCAGCGACGGAAGAGCGTCAGCGCGCCTTTCTTGCGCAATGGGGGCCTGTGGTCGACCCGGCAGCGGGCGAAGGCGTTCTGCCTGACTTTGAAGCGCAATTCCGAACTATCCTCGAAGCGCGCCCCAAAGTGATCTCATCCATCATGGGTGTGTATTCAAAACAGCACGTCGCAGAGATGAAGGCGCGGGGCATCTTGTGGTTCGCGACGGCGACCACAGCTGCCGAGGCAAGAGCGGGAGAAGCAGCCGGCGCCGATGCCATTCTGGCGCAAGGCATGGAGGCCGGCGGTCACCGGGGCGCGTTCGATGCGCGCGAAGGAGAACGACAGGCGGTGGGCTTATTTGCTCTCGTGCCGCAGATCGTCGATTCGGTTTCCGTTCCTGTCATTGCGGCCGGAGGCATCGGGGACGGGCGCGGCGTGGCCGCTGCTTTGATGCTAGGTGCGAGCGCTGCCATGCTTGGCACCGGTTTCTTGCGCTGTCCTGAAACGAAGATCGCGCCGAGTTACGCCGACCGCATCGCCAAGGCTGAGGCTCACGACACACAGCTGACGCGGGCATTTACGGGGCGATCCGCTCGCGCCATCTGCAATGACTTTGTTCGGGCCTCTGCGCGTGCTGACGTCGACGCCGCAAGTTATCCGGTGCAGCGCGGCTTGACAGCTGGTATGCGCGAAGAGGCTCGTAAAGCTGGCGATACCGAACGCATGCAGATGTGGGCCGGCCAAGCAGCAAAGCTGGCATTCGCGGAACCCGCAGGACAGCTCACCGAGCGACTGTGGCAAGATGCTTCCGCCCTGCTGACAGGCCTTTAGAAGTTACGCCCGGACGGCTAGTCCTTACCAGACCCGGCAGCGCTTGGCGGCAACCATCTTATCGGTCTGCTTGCAGCTGAAACTCTTGGAGAACTCGGGCAGATCCTGCAACACCGTATTCGTTCGATACTCATCGGGTGCATGCGGATTGGTCTCCGCCTGGGTCCTTAGCTGTTCGGGCCGCGTTTGCGTGCACCACTGTTGCGCGTAGGCAATCCAGAAGCGCTGGTCCGGCGTGTAGCCGTCGGACTTCGCTGCCATGTCGATGTGCGCGGCCTGCGCCTTGTCGAGCCACGCCAGCCATGCGAGCCATAGTCCCCCTACATCCGCGAGGTTCTCGCCCAGCGTCAATTTGCCGTTGAGGTGTACGCCCGGCACGGCCTCGATGGCATCGTATTGCTTGACTTCGCAGTCGGCGCGCTCGGTGAACTTCTGCTCATCTTCCTTGGTCCACCAGTCCTTCAGATTGCCGTCTTTGTCGAATTGACGGCCCTCATCGTCGAACCCGTGCGTCAGCTCATGACCGATGGTCGAACCCATGTCGCCGTAGTTTGCCGCATCATCTTCTTTGTCGCTGAAGAACGGCGGCTGAAAGTAGCCGGCTGGGAAGTTGACGTTGTTTTGCTGCGGATCGTAGTAGGCGTTCACCGTCGGCGGTGACATAAACCATTCCGCTTTGTCCACGGGCTTGCCGATCTTGGCCAGGTCGCGCGCGAATTCGAACTGCGAAGCCCGCTCCTCGTTGCCCAGAGCATCGCCGCGCACGATTTCGAGCTTCGAATAATCGCGCCAGTGATCCGGATACCCGATCTTGTTCATGACCGAGTGCAGCTTCTCCTCTGCCTTGATCTTCGTGTCAGCGCTCATCCAATCCAGTCCCTGGATATCCTTGTTCATCGCCTGCTCAATCGCCAGCGTCATCTCAAGCGCGTGCTCTTTGGCCTCGGGCGGAAAGTACTTGGCGACGTAGACCTGGCCCAGCGCTTCGCCCATTTCATGATCGACGCGGCTGGTGCAGCGTTTCCAGCGTTCCTGCTGCTTCTCGGCGCCGTTGAGGATGTGCCAGTAGAAATTCCATTCCTCATCATCCAGGGCGGTCGGCGTGCTGGTGCCCGCCAACGAATGCAACACATGCCAGCGTAGATACGCCTTGATCTGGTCCAGCGGCGTATCGCCCAGCAACGTGTTGAACTCCGCGAAGAACTTCGGCTCCGTATCGTCCATCTTGCCTGCATCGGGCGCGTGTGTCGCAGCCACGTACTGTGAGACCGAAAAGTGTGTGAGTTGCTTGTCGAAGCTCGCGATGTCGGTCGGGTGATTCAGGTTCTGGGGGTCGCGTTCTTCGGTAACGGTGAATGAAGCCTTGGCCAGACGCGTTTCGATGGCCAGCACGATTGCGGCATCTTTGCGCGCCTGGGCGTCCGCCTCTCCGGCCAGCACGAACATCCGGCTCACATGATCGACGTATTGTTTGCGCTGCTCCACTGACTTTGCATCCGTGCGCGTGTAGTAATCCCGCTCGGGCAGGCCCAGGCCGCCTGCGCCGTAGAAGCTGATGACCGATGAAGCGTCGTCAAAATCCTGGCTCGATCCCATGCTGAAGAAGGCGTTGACGCCGAGAGTCTGCAGATGGCCTACCAGGGCGGGCAGCTGCGCCAGAGAGCGGAGCGCCGCGATGCGATCCAGTTCCGGCTGCAGCGGCGCAAGACCGGCCTTGTTGATGGCGTCGACGTCCATGCAGCTGGCATATTCATCGCCAATTTTCTGCTCGTTGGGGGTCCGCGTGGGAGATGAAGCCGAAGCCTCTTCGAGGATCTGCCGGAGATGGAGCCGATTCACTTCGTGAAGTTCGGTGAAGCGGCCGTACGATGTCTGGTCTGGAGGCAAAGGATTGCGCTGGAACCAGCCGTTGCAGCTATAGCGGTAGAAGTTGTCGCATGGGTCCACGGACTTATCGACCAGCGATGGATCGAACACGCGCAATTCTGACGATGGGTCGGAGGAGGGGGGGGATTGGCATTGCATCGTGGGAGCGAGGGAGGCGGCGAGCAGCGCGAGCGAGAAGGGAGATAACCGGACGCACAACATGCCGAAACTCTATCAGATGGAGTGTCCAGAGCCGGCCTTTACAATGAAGGTCGGGCTATGGCCCATTGAGGAGCAAATCGAGTGGCGCAACGCACGTTCAGCATCGTGAAGCCTGACGCAGTACGCAAGGGCTTTACCGGGGGTATTCTGGCCGAAATTGAGAAGGCCGGATTCAAACTTGTGGCGATCAAGAAGGCATCCATTTCAGTGGAGCAAGCCAAGGGCTTTTATCACGTCCACGCGCAGCGGCCGTTCTTCAACGATCTTTGCACATTCATGTCGTCCGGTCCGCTGTTCCTGATGGTGCTTGAAAAAGAGAATGCGATCGCCGACTTGCGCAAGCTGATGGGCGCGACTAACCCCGCCCATGCTGAAGAGGGAACGATCCGCAAGAAGTTCGCCGGCTCTCTGCAGGAAAATGCGATACACGGTTCGGATGCCGAAGACACGGCTGCCTTTGAAATCGGCTATTGGTTTGCTGGTTGCGAATTGCTCTAAGCAAGCCTTCAGCTTGACCGCAGACAATCGGGCCATCACTGGAGCCTGCGATGGAAACTGACGTGAACGATGCTCCGGTGACCCAGTCCGACGCTTTCAGCAAAGTCGCTGCGGTCACCTTTACTTTCTGGATCATCAAGATCCTCTGCACAACTCTGGGCGAGACCGGCGGCGATGCGGTCACCATGTCGATGAATCTCGGCTACGCAGTCGGGACTTCGATCTTTGCGGTGATCTTTCTTGGCGCGGTGATTGCCCAGGTGCTCGCCAAGAAGTTTCATCCCTTCCTGTACTGGTTCACGATTGTGGCCACCACGACGGTGGGCACCACCATGGCAGATCTCGCCGATCGCTCTGAAGGGCTGGGATATGCCTGGGGCAGTTTGTTGCTGCTGACGCTCGTTCTCTTGTCTCTGGGTCTCTGGTACTGGTCGACGGGATCAGTCGCGGTAGGAGCGGTGAGCTCGCCGAAATCGGAGATCTTCTATTGGGTCACGATCATGTTTTCGCAAACGCTGGGCACAGCGCTGGGCGACTGGACTGCCGACGATGCGGGAATCGGATATCTGGGCGGCGTAGCTGTGTTCGGCGGCGCTTTATTGGTGGTCGCAGCGTTGTATTACCTCACCAAGATTCCCAGGACCGGATTGTTCTGGGCGGCCTTCATTCTGACGCGGCCTCTCGGCGCAGTGTCGGGCGATTTATTTGACAAGCCGGTCGCGCAAGGCGGGATGGCGATCAGCCGCTACACGGCTTCCGGCGTGCTTGCGGCCGCGATTCTCATCTGCGTCCTGGTGTTTCCGCAACGCGCGGCGCTGCGGTCAGAACACTGAGACCCTGCCGCTGCCGACTTCGCAAACTACGGGTCTCAAGCAAAGAGGTCGTCGACCTTCTGCCTCAGCCCGGCCATCTCCTGCCGAAGTTCCGCGAGGACCGCTTCCAATCGTGCGACGCGTTCTTCCAATGCGGTCGAGTTGCCGGGCTCAACTTCCACAGGTCTCGCCAGTTCGGCCGCGCGGTCATCTGCGGAAGGCGCATCCGCGCGGTCTGAGAGCAGGTGCGTATAGCGTGATTCTTTTGTGCCTGGCAGTCGCGGCAACACGGCTACGAGTGCCGGTTCGCGTTCCATGAGCTTTTGCAGGCCGCCGAGCACGTCCGCAATCTCTTCGAACCGGTGCATGCGTTCGCTGCGACCGCGCAATTCTCCCGGAGTCTGGGAACCGCGCAGCAGCAACAAGCACAAGAGGGACGTCTCAGCTCGGCTTAGGTTAAACGCTTCGCCGAGCCAATGCTCGTACTTAGTCACGCGGCCGTCGGCGCCGCGCGCCGGTCCAGCCAGACGCTGGTCCTGTAAGCCGCCGAGCGCATTGCGGACCTCATCTTCGTTCAGATCCATGACTGGCTCGCGATTCGAGCGCTGATTGCACGCATTCATCAGTGCGTTCAGCGAGAGCGGATAGTAATCCGGCGTCGTAATTTCTTTTTCAACAAGCGATCCCAATACGCGAGCTTGGGATGACGTGAGAGCAATTGGCTCCGGGGACGGCATAGAACCATTCTGCCATCCAGTCCACGCCCCGCAGCCTTGCAGCGTGCACCGGTGGGCCTTGATCGTCAGGCTCAGGGCGTTTGTCCCGGCACTTCCTTTTCTTTGGGACCCATCAGGATCTGCACTCCGATATAGGCGATCCAACTGGGCTCGGTGTTTTCGCGCGCTACGGACTGGATGGCGCGTCCGCCCATAAAGAGAAGTCGCAGATGACCCGCACGGTCGAGGGTCTGTCGACCTCCGGCATCAAGCGTGAACGAACGCTGCTTGGGAGCGCCATCGATCCGGTTGGCGTCTTGCAGATCATAGAGTTCGGCATAAAGCTCGAACCTGTCATTGAATTCGTGACCGGCGATGAGGCCCCGCCCCCACCGATCGGGCACATGCCGGTTCCCGAACCAGTGGCCCACTTCTCCGTTGAAATTGATTGGGCCCACCTTTGCAGTGGCTTCCAAGGGCAGGTAATACTCCGGTCCAGTCTCGACGATGTCGCGACGCACCGTGCGGGTGGGGTTATTGATGTAGACCTGCGGATACGTGCCTAGCGAGAACGTCATGTTCTCGTCCGTCGCCGCTTCACCCGGCGTGTGATGCTCGAAGAATCGCCACTTGACACCAGGAAAGGACTCGCCGAGATCGGCCCGCGTGGTGTTGTTGCTGTCGGTCGAGACTGCCAGAGGAATTTCGTACTTGAGCTGAATGCGGTCGCCCCAACCGTAGTTCAGATCGAGATCAGGGGTCTGATAGGCCGACGCACCGGGATTGTGGTTCGCCACCCAGCCGACGTTGATCTCCCAATGCTTGTTTCCCGGAGTGCCTGGATCATCGGTGATAAAGGGCGGCCCGCCCTGGGCGCGCGCCAGCCCCGGAACCAGCGCCAGAGCGGCGAAAAGCAGCGATCGCAGAATCAGAGACGTGCAGTTCGAGCGGACTCGAGACGGACTCTTGCTGGGCGAGATCCCCACGAGGTTCAAGGTACCATTCGATCCTGAAAACGGGCTTAAGAGGCGGCGTCGCATTGGTCCGGGTCCCCGCACGGCCCGACGGTGAATCGCAGGGCGCCCGTTTCGCGCGGTCCCGCTCTGTTCTGCGATACTAGTCCCTTATGCCGATTGCCGATCTGCAAGAAGCTGCTCAAAAAATCGCCGGTTTCCTCGCCAGTCTCAATAAGCTTGGTGGGCTCCGCTTGAAATACCGCATTACGGCCGGCGACGGCGCCCGTGATCCCGAGGGTCTAGAGGCGCGTCAGCTGTATGTGGAGTTGGGCGGACCGGATGTGCCACTGGTGACACAGCACAACGGCGAGTTGCTGCGCGCGATGGAGACAATTGCAGCGCAGATGCTGCGGCTCGATCAACGCGAACACGATCTGGTAAGTTTCGACGCGGGTAACTTCAAGGCGCTGCGCGCGCAAGAATTGCGCATGGCTGCGGAAACGGCAGCCGAGAAGGTGCGCAAGTCTGGCGTGCCGTATGCATTCCCTCCGATGAACAGTCGTGAGCGACGCTTGCTGCACATGGCGTTTCGCGATATGGAAGGCGTAGAGACTGCAAGCTCCGGCGAAGGGCCGGAACGCTTTCTGGCCGTGTTTCCGGCGGGCAAAACAAATCTACCCGTGGCGGCTCCTGTGCGTCCCCGCGGATTTGGGCGCCGCTAAAAACCCCTTCCACAGATCCACGCACTGCGGTGTGCCACAATACCCGCAATGAGACTCTCCTCTCTGCTCTTTTCCCTCGTTCTTTCCGGGCAGCTTTGCTGCGCCCAAAAAAGACTGGTGTTGATCGACCAGGATGGCTCGGGTCCCGGCGGATCGAACCAGATGGCGATGCTGGTGCTGCTGCAATCGCCCAAGGTCGAGGTTCTGGGCATCACGATGGTGACAGGCAACGCGTGGCGCGACGAGGAGACGCAGCACACTCTGCGCATGCTTGAACTGACTGGCCATGCCAACGTGCCCGTCGCCAGGGGTGCTGTCTTCCCCCTGGTGCGCACGCAGCGCGAGACACAACTTGAAGAGGCGCTGGTGGGGAAGGTCGTGTGGCTGGGAGCCTGGGGCGCGGCAACAAGCGCGATGGCGTCAACGCCTCATGGCGATACGCCTGTAGTTGCCGATGTTGCCAAGGCGCACGGCCCCTATGAGGTTCCGCCGTTGCCCGAAGGTCAGCCAACACTCAAGCCGATCGAAGAGGACGCGGTTCATTTCCTAATCAGGCAGGTGCACACGCACCCCCATCAGGTGACGATCTACGCTGCGGGCCCATTGACCAACATCGCGCTGGCGGTGTCGATCGATCCCGCGTTTGCCTCGCTCACCCAAGGCATCATCCTGATGGGCGGCAGCCTCAATCCGCAGACCGACGATCCGGAGTTCGCGACCAGCCCGCGCCACGAATTCAACTTCTGGTTCGATCCCGAGGCGACTCATATCGTGCTGCGGGCGGATTGGCCGCGCATCGACGTGACCACAGCAGATGTGTCGATCAAGGCTCCCTTCACGCAGAAGATGCTCGACGCAATCGCAAAATCGGATGGACCGACGGCCCGGTACATCGCCGCCTGGAGCCAGGACCGCTACTACATGTGGGACGAGCTGACGGCCTGCGCCTGGCTCGACCCTACCCTGATTACCAGGGAGCAGCAGATCTACATGGACGTGGACCTGAGCCACGGACCGAGTTACGGCGATACTCTCACCTGGAACGAGAACCTGAAGCCGACAACCGGTGTGCGGCTGGTCCATGCGCAACTGGATCTCGATTTGCCGCGGTTCGAGCAAACCTTCGTGGATTTAATGACTCTAAAGTAGCAGCAGGCGCAGGGAGCAGGGGTGGCTCCGCGCTGCGTTTCAAGTCAGGAATTCGCAGGGTACGGCTGACCAGTAACGTCCCAAGTGATGACCTTTGCGCACGTGACTGGCAACCAAAGTAGCATCTCGTCGCGCACAAAGTAGTATGGCTGCGGGACTTACGTTGCGAGAGACTGAGACCGTCATCATTCGGGAGCGATGGTCTGTGAGCCAACCAATCAAGTCACGAGCAATTGTTCTTGTGTTAAGCGCGCTGCTGGGCGCCGCCCAGGTGCATGCCGAAGAGGCCTTCACCGAGCCGCCAGCTCCGCAGCCGCAAAAGCATCGTCTGGACAAGACGCTGCGCATTCTGACCTGGCCCGCCTATAGCTTTACTCCGAAATATGCCGGGATCGATGAAGAGCAGTCGAAACTGGGTCGCACCGAGCAATTTGTTTTGGCTACCGAGCGGCTCGGGTTTCTTGCCGACGCCACGACGACTGAGCTGGGCCTGAGCAACGGCCACGAGTCGAACCCGATGAACACGATGTTCGGCAGCAACAACCGGGTCGGCGTACTGAGCTCCATGACCGCCTGGGAACTTGGCTTCTCGTACTCTTCGGTAGTGGTTCCGCACTGGTTCGAACATACCCGCTACCGCAAAGCGGCACGGATCGCAGCGATCGCAGGCGGAGCGGCTTTGACGGGATTTCGCGCAAAGATGGTAATGCAAAACTCGCAGTTCATTCGGTAGTTTCCTTTTCCCAGATCCAAAGACAAAGGGCGCTTTCCTCTCGGGAAGCGCCCTTTGATTTTGCGGCCCTTTTGCCTACTCAGGCTTGCAGCAACTCTTGCAGCTTGTTGACCATGCGGTGCAAGTCCTTATCGGTACGGCGCTGCTCATCGATCTTGCCGATCGAATGCATCACTGTGGTGTGGTGCTTGTTGCCGAACTGGCGGCCGATCTCGGGCAGGCTGGCTTCAGTCATCTGCTTGGCCAGGTACATGGCGATCTGTCGCGGCACCACCACGTTGCGCGAGTTGTTCTTCTGCTTCAGGTCGCTCACCTTCATGCCGAACTGCTCGGCCACGGCGCGCTGAATCGCCTCGATGGTGATCTTGCGAACCTGCATGTCGATGAACTGCTTGAGGCACTGCTGGGTCGCGGCCAGCGTGATCTCCATGCGATTGAGCTGGCACCAGGCGATGAGGCGGACCAGCGCGCCTTCAAGCTCGCGCACGTTGGTGCGCACATTCGACGCGATGAAGAGTGCGACGTCTGTGGGCAACACAACCTGCTCCGTCTCAGCCTTCTTCTGCAGGATGGCGACCTTGGTTTCAAGATCCGGCGGCTGAATGTCGGCGATCAATCCCCATTCGAAACGCGAGCGCAGACGATCTTCAATCTCCGCCAGTTCTTTCGGCGGACGATCGGAGGCGATCACGATCTGGCGCATGCTCTCGTGCAAGGCATTGAAGGTATGGAAGAACTCTTCCTGGGTGCGCTCTTTCTGGGCAATGAACTGGATGTCGTCGATCAGCAGCACGTCGACGGTGCGGAAGCGATCGCGAAAGCTGGTCATGCGGTCGTTGCGCAGCGACGTAATCATTTCGTTGGTAAATTTCTCAGCTGAAACGTAGCAGATGTTTGCAACTGGCTGGCGGCGCTTTACTTCGTGACCGATGGCGTGCATCAGGTGGGTCTTGCCCATGCCGACGCCGCCGTAAAGGAACAGCGGATTGTAGGCCCGCGAGGGACGCTCAGCGACGGCGAGAGACGCGGCGCGCGCAAACTGATTGCCGTTGCCGATGACAAAATTGTCGAAGGTGTAGCGCTGGTTGAGCTGCGCCGCAGTCGACCAGTCGAAGCGCGCCTGCTCGGGCATTCGATGGTTGTGCGCAGGCTGAGGAGCGGTCGGTGCGTGCGCGGGCAACGGAGGAAACCCGCCGTCTTTGCGCTGTGCCGGTATCGACGGATCTTCGTTCGCGGTCACAAAGACCACGTCGTCGAACTCGAGCGAGCAATTGTCGATGGCTTCTTGAATCAGATCGCCGTACTTGTCGCCGATATGTTGAAACTCCGGCGACGGCACACGCACGTACAGTATGCGACCTGAGGAATGACTATAGCGAGTGGGCTTGAGCCAAGTTTCATAGGACTGGCGGATGACCTTCTTCTCGAGGGCCCCGAGAATCTGAAGCCATGGATTGAGAGCCGCAACCGGCGAAACAGCGAATACCATCGAACAAGTCCTTAGCGCGTCGCTTAGGGAAATCGCAACGGTTCATCCGATACGGTTTAGGCAATAGTTTCTCTGCAGTCGAGCTTTCGCTCACTGTCGAGTTGCTTTTCAAACTTGCCTGCTCGCCGTGTTTAGCCCCTGACCTGCAATTCGGGACTCGGATGACATCGTTCCGTAGGACGCTGAGAATCTTTCCTGAACGGACCCGATAGTAGCACATTCAGACATCATTGCAATCCCTCATTCACAATCATTCGCCGAATCTCTTTTCAGTTGCACCATCGCTGGTGAAAGCACGAAAAATTGCTGCGCGGCGCGTGCGATTCGCGAGCAATTCATCTCGATTATGCACCCGGTTCCGCGCGCAATTCGTTCCTCGATGACCGGTGCGGAGTGTCGCCGCGCAGGTTGCTCCCGCACGTTGCTCAGACGGCAATGTGACCGACGGATTTGGGCCTTTAGGGGGGCGACTGGATTCCTACCCGAACCTGCGATAAACTGATTAGGCAGATTTTCTGGAGAAAGCAGGATCGCAATTCCATGCCTAAGCGCACATTTCAACCCAACCGCCGCAGCCGGGTCAAAAAGCACGGTTTCCGTTCGCGCATGAAGACCAAGAGCGGCGCAGCAGTGCTGAGCCGTCGTCGTGCAGCCGGCCGCAAGCGTGTTTCAGTCAGCGCCGGATTCCGCGACTAATCGCGTACCCCTGGTTTCGCCGGAGTTCGCCTGCCTTGCTTTGGCACGAGTCGTCTCCGGCACTGCGATGAACACCCCGCACAACGAACATTTGCACAAGCCGGCACCTCGAGCCGCCGGGCAGCCTCTGTCTCTGGCGGGGTCGCGTCTGCGCAAGCATGCCGATTATCAACGCGCGTATGCAGCCAGCCGCAAATACCAGTCCACATCGATGAGTTGGTTTCTCGCGCCTCAAACGGAGCCGGGAAGAGCGCGCGTAGGCCTGACCGCAGGCAAGGTGCTGGGCAAAGCGCACGAGCGCAATCGCATCAAGCGGCGCATGCGTGAGGTGGTGCGGCGCCACATCGCTCTGCTGCCCGCCGGCTTCGATCTGATCCTGCATCCTCGACGTTCAGTCATGACCCTCGAATTCACGAAACTTGATGCCGAGATCGTGCGTATTCTTGGACAGGCCTCGGTGGAAGCAAAGCGCGCAACGCCGCGCATCCCCCCTGGTCCTGTCGCATGACCCGCTTTTTGCTTGCCCTTATCGCGTTCTATCGTCGCTGGCTTTCGGCGCCTCTGCACGCGCTGAGTCCCGGCGGATGCCGGTTTCTGCCGACGTGCTCGGAGTATGCGGCGGTTGCGATCGCAACCCACGGACCCCTGCGCGGGGTTGTGCTGGCCACCTGGAGGCTTCTGCGCTGCCATCCCTTCACCCGTGGCGGGCTCGATCCCGTACCACCCGCGGCATCGCCCCTTCCCCACAAACCGTTACCATAGACCTAGAAGCTCTTCTTCTACGACAGGAAGTTACCCTTGCCCGAGTTTAAAAACCCCAATCTGGAATCGCAGGGCCCCGGCGGCAGCAGCAGCGGCGGTGACTCGCGCAGCTTGATCACGTTCATGGTCCTGGCCGTCGTGATCTTTCTGGCTTTCGAATACTTCAAGCCCAAGACCGACGTAACGCGCCCCGCGCCCCAGACGCAACAGGCACCTGCCCAGCCCGCAACGAACAATCCATCGCAGGCGACTGCGGCCATGTCCGCTTCCAATTCTGGGTCGTCCGCGGTGCCAGCGATCGCGGCTTCATCCGAATCGGAAACGACCGTCGAGAACGAGCTCTATCGCATTGTCTTCACCAATCGCGGCGCGCAGGCAAAGCACTGGATCCTGAAGAAGTACTTCGGCACCGACGGCAAGCCGCTCGACCTGGTGCAGCCGCAACTGGCGCAGCGCTTCGGGTTCCCGCTCTCGTTCTTTACGTATGAGCCGGCGCTGACCGACCAGTTGAATCAAGCTCTCTATGAGGCTTCGGCCACCGGCACCGTTCTCGCGCCTAACACGTTGACTTTTCACTACGCGCAGAATGGCATCGATGCGGTCAAGACCTTTCGCTTCGACTCAAGTTACGCGATCCATATCGATACCGAAGTCCATCGCAATGGATCCACCGTGCGCGCACTCGTGGATTGGCCTTCGGCGTTAGGCGACATGGAAGAGTTTCTTCCTTCGTCAACAACGCGCAGCACAATCCTGACGCAAGCCCAGCTGGTTACGTCGATCAGCGGCAAGCAGGACACGACGGCGGCAACCAAGGTAAGCGGCAACGCGACGGTCGAACAGCCGTTCGACTACGCGAGCATCGCCGATCTCTATTTTGCAGCGGCGTTTCTGCCGGATTCTCCCGAGACTGCAACCCTGGTGACGCAACACGACACGGTTGATATCCTCAGCGATCTCTCCAACCCCAGCAGCCAGAAAAAGCCGGCTCCGGTGCTGGGCATGGCGATGGGCGATACGACCGGCGGCAGCCACCTGCGGCTCTTCGCGGGACCGAAGCAAACCGAGGTGCTGAAGGGCATTCACGCGACCAGCGCCGACGGCAAGCAGACCGGACCTTCGCTCGAGCCGCTGATCCAGTACGGCATGTGGGGCATCATCGCCAAGCCGCTCTACCTGGCGCTGCGCTGGCTGCACAATCTGCTCGGCCAGGGCTCTGACAGCTGGGGCTGGGCCATCATCATCTTCACTACGACCTTCACGGTCATCATGCTGCCGTTCCGCTTCATGGCCATGCGTTCATCGCTGAAGATGATGCGCATTCAGCCCAAGGTGGAAGCGCTGAAGAAGCGCTATGCGCACCTGAAGATCAACGACCCCAAACGGGCCGAGATGAACGCGGAGATGATGCAGCTCTACAAGGATGAAGGCGTGAATATGTATGGCGGCTGTTTGCCCATGCTGCCACAGATTCCGCTCTTTTTCGCGTACTTCCGCGTGCTGCAATACACGGTCGAGCTGCGCCAGGCACACTGGTTCTGGCTCAAGGATCTGTCGACGCCCGATCCTCTGCGCCTCCTGCCGATCCTCATCATCATCACGATGTTCCTCACGCAATACATCACGCCGTCCCCGGGCATGGACCCCGCGCAACGCCGCATGATGGCTTTCATCATGCCGGTGTTCATGGGCTTCATCCTGTTTAACTACGCGTCGGGACTGGCACTCTACTGGGGGACAAGCAACCTGATCAACCTGTTGCTGCAGTTGAGCATTAATCAGTCGAGCATGGGCAAGGAGATGCACGCCATCGCCGCGCGCCGGAATCAAAAAAAAAGTAATGTTGCCGGCGGCAAGGTGATTCAGGGCAAGCGGTAGACACTCTTCGCGCCTCAGACGTTGAGTCGCTCGCGTTCCAGGGAAGCGCTGTCCTTTTGACAAATCTCGGGTGCCCCATCCTTGCGCAGCATTCCCGCCCAAGGGTGGGAGGCACGAACGCCTCGTTCACGCTTTGCCGGTATCTCTTCTCTGCTATCCGTTTTCGACGCGCGTCTTAATGTCTGCGTAGGCGGCTTTGATGAGCGCGTGGAGCGCTGCGGGGCTTACATCCGCTCCCGGTCTGAGCTTCACGTGCCGCATGAACTTGCCCGTGCCCTGCAACAAGTGTGCCGGATCAGGCAGTGATGCGCCTTGAAAGAATGCCACGTTGACGTGCGACGTGAAAACATTCACGGAGCCAAAGGGCGCATCTCCCAAACACGCGACTGGGCAGCCGTCCTGCATGAGCTCGCGGACTTCATCTCCGCAAGCTCGCATCACCTCAAACCACTGCCGCGCGATGTCTCCCAGGGCAGGGGTGCGCCCGCTCAACCACGCATCGATGGCAGGATCCTTTTCGACTGCGCCGTCGAATAACAGCAAATCCGTTCTCATTCAACCTCGCCTTGTTCTTTGAGATGCTCCATCCTCGCAGCGTCTGCCCAGGTCTGGGTAGAGAGGGCGTCCAATTCCGTGGTTCATCCGAGCGCAGCCTCCAGCGCCTCGGTCAATGCAGGGTGCGTGAAGGCGAACCCAGCCGAGAGCAGCTTGCGCGGGTGGACAGCCGCACTCGCCAACAGAGCCTCATCGGCCATCTGTCCGAACGCGAGACGCAGGGCAAACCTGGGTGCGGGAAACAAGGCCGGCCGATGCAGCTGGCGCGCCAGTGTCCGTGTAAAGTCGGAGTTCCTCACCGGGTTTGGCGAACAGACATTCACCGGGCCAGCGATGGTTGCATGCTCGAGACAGAAACAAATCGCACGCACCACATCCTCCAGGCTTACCCAGCTCATCCATTGGCGGCCTGCTCCCAGCCGCCCGCCCAAGCCCAGCTTGAAGATCGGCAGCATTTTGCCGAGAGCGCCGCTTCCCTGCCCCAGAACGACGCCAAATCGTGTGTGCACGACGCGGATGCCGGCATCGCGGGCCGGTTGTGCCGCTGCTTCCCATCGTTTGCACACGTCGGGCAGGAACCCCGTCCCGGGCGATGAGGACTCGTCGAGCAATTCATTGCTGCGGTCACCGTAGATGCCTACGGCCGAGGCCACAATCAGGGTCCGCGGAGGCTGCTTGAGGCCAGCCAGCATTTGCGCCAGAGCGCGCGTCGAGTCGACACGGCTGGCGATCACCTCGCGTTTATAGCGCTTGGTCCACCGCCGTCCCGCGATGCTGGCCCCGGAAAGATGAATGGCCGCGGAACAGCCTTCCAATGGAGAAGAATCGGCCAGGGGTGGGCTCATCGCCGGATCCCAGCGGACCTCGTTCGGCTCTCCCGATGCGCGCCGCACAAGGCGTAAAACGGACGTTCCGGAGCTCTCTAGGCGGGTCCTGACCGCCATTCCTACCATCCCGGAACCACCGCTAAGAATGATCTTGTCGGATCCCTCTGCAACCCCTTGCTGGTCTTTGCTCATCTCCACATACATTAGTTCGATTTTGCGCGCTTTCAATGGATTGAGCCCGGTTTGCCCCGCCTTGATCATTTTGGTAATATCAGAACAAATTTTGATGGGGCAACAACCTGACGTAGACCCGAGGAGGGTCGCTGATGACAGAGTTGGCGTCGGTTCGTAGCGAAGAAACGCAAAAGTCGCAGGTTGACCACGAAACTACCGAGCGATTTATCGCGGAAAAGCATATCGGAGAGCGGATCAAGCGCCTCCGGCTCAAGAAGTCGATGGGGTTAGTCGAGTTGGGCAGGCATACAGGCCTTTCGGCCAGTTTCTTGTCGCAGCTCGAGACGGGCCGCGTTGTGCCTACTTTGCGCAATCTTGCCCGGATTTCCATGGTGTTCTCGAAGGACCTCTCGTACTTCTTTGAGACGGAGCCGCAGGCCATGTTTCGAGTGCACCGGCGCAAGGAGCGGGTGCGGCTGCCACAAACCGGAGTAGACGAGCCGACATACTTCTTCGAGAGTCTCGGCTACATGGTGCCCGACCGGCACATGGATCCCTATTTCGCTGAGTTTATCCCGCTGGAGAAGGATCACGAGCCGCGGGCGCACGTTCACCCAGGCTTCGAGTTCCTTTATATGCTCGACGGCCAGCTCGATCTGCACCACGGGGAGCATCACTGTACTTTGGAGGAGGGCGATGCGGTCTATTTCGACGCCAGCACGCCGCACTCGTATGTCTGTGCGGGCAAAAAGGCGGCTGATGCGTTGATTGTGACCATGCACCAGCCTCCGCCGGCGCAGCCCGTGACGTTGCTACGACCCGGAGTACCGCGCGCGCTGCCGGGCACACCGGCCCACGTCGCGCCGCCACCTCCGGTCATCGAGAACCGGCCCAAAGCCTGATTTCAGCCGATACAGGGGAGAGTAACGCGGAAAGGTCGCAGTGCCTCTCGCGCACATGCTCCGACATCCGTGCTCAGGCGGCTGGAGCCGCACCCGTGCGAATAAGCGCAGGAAGAATGGGTGACGAGCTGAAGCCTGCTCGTTAGTCCATCACGCGCGCAAAATACTCGGCCACATCCTGCCAGTGATTGACGCGGGCATAACCGGTCGCGGTCAGATTGTGGGGCGCGGAATACAGCAGTCCGGTTCCCTCGAAGCGCTGCAGGTTCCTGGGCAGATCGTCAATGAGATAGTCCGCGCGCAAGATGCACTTGTTCCCGCAAAAGACATAATTCGTCGGCGGGATGAAGGGAAAGTGGCGCTGTAGCCAGCGGTACTTGGGGCCGAGCGAGTTCGGCACCGTCATGGCCTGGGTGGCGATAAAGATTTCGAAGCGGATCGAGAGCTGCTTGAGCACCTCCTGCGAACCGGGCATCAGTGCCAGATCTTCGAAGAAGTCCTCGGCATCGAGAAAGGCGCGAAGCTGCTGTTGCCGGTCCATGGGGGCAACTTCCCACAGTCCTTTTCCGGCCAGGTCTTCGACGCTCACCACTTCGTCGAATGCCTGGTTGTACCGGCGCAGGTGCTCGGCCAGCGTATCGGCCATCACCTCGTCCATATCGACGCAAATCCGCTTCAACTCGAGCTCCTTTGCTCGTGAACCCTTAAAGCTTCAATTCAGTTCTATTTTCGCAGTTGGGGTCTGGGCTCAAGCGCCGGCCTGGCGCGGCCGACGAACGGCTCGCCCATCGCCGCTGGCGGGTTCGGCCTGCGGAGATTTAGCGGCCGGTGCGATCGCAGGATCCCAGTAGATCAGTCTGCCGCAGCTATCACAGGTCAGCAACTCCTCTTCCCGCAGTTGGTTCCAAGTCTGGGGTCGCAAACCCATGCGGCAGCCGGTGCATTGCTGATTCTCCGCCCGCGCCAGTCCAGTGCCGCGATTGGCGGCAATGCGGTCGAAACGTGCGAGCAGGTCCGGCTCGATCGCCTGGCGCAACGATTCGCGCTCGGTCTGCAGAGTTGCCTGCTCGGCGCTGATCTCCTGCTGTTTCTGGGCGACCCAGACGCGGGTCTTTTCAAGGGATTCGGCCGACTCGGCCACCTGGATGCGCGCCTTGGCCAGTTCGGCCTCCTGGGCTTCCGTTCTTTCCAGGCTGGCAAATTCTTCGTTTTCGAGGCGTTCGACCTCGCGCTCCGCGAAGCTGACTTCGTGCTCGATCGCCGCAGCCTGCGCCGACGTGGTGACCGAATCCTGCTGTGCTTTGTAGCGCGCCGCCTTTTGCCGATGGCCGGTGATCTCGCGCTCCAGGCGCGTGCGCAGCGATTCCTCGCGTGCCAGCGCATCGGAGGCCGTCGAAGCTTGTTTCTGCGCGGCCGTCAATGCGGCATCGGCCTTGGCAATCTCGGCCGGCAGTGCGCGCGCGGACTGGATCAACCGCGTACGCTCGAGTTCAACCGCTTGCAGCTTGGAGAGGTACTCGATTTCGGGTCGCATTCGTCTCCTGAAGTCTATAGCAAAACCGACCTCCCGCGTTTCGATGCTGAATGGAGATTGACCGCACTCGGCGCGACGCCTCACTCTGAACTCTGCTGCAGGGGTCATACGTCTAACCAGAAAACGGTGACGCGCACCGGCAACCCGCGCATCCAATAGGGCAGAGATCACGTGAGCGAAGAGCGCAAGTCGTTTGGACACAGACACCGCTGGCTGTGGTGGATTGCGGGCGTGTTGGCCGTCTTGCTGGCAGCCGTGACCGTGGCGGCGGTGATGGCCGCTCGCCGCACCGAACCCTATTTGCGCGCGCGCATCGTGGAGGGGCTGTCGAACCACTTCCATGCGCGGGTCGAATTGGAGAGCTTCCACGTGTCTCTCGGCAACGGCTTCCGCGGCGAATGGGGTGTATGGGCCCAGGGCCACGGTTTGCGTGTATGGCCGCCGGCCGAAGTGGCGGGCGTTCAAGTGCCCAATCCGCCTGTGCCTGCTCCACCGCTGATCAGCCTCGAGTCGTTCGGCTTTCACGTCCCTCTTCGCTACAAGCCAGACCAGCCCGTTTACATTGGCGAGATCCGGCTGCAGGGACTTCACGTGACGCTGCCCCCAAAATCGCACTTCCTGCATCTGTCTCCGCAACAGACTCCTGCGGTCGCGCAGCCGACTGCGGGCGGCGGATTGCCGATCCGCTTTCAGTTGGGCACGGTTGAGTGCAAAGACGCGGAGCTGACACTTGAAACCAGCAAGCCGGGCAAGTTGCCCCTCGAGATCGAGATCGCCAAATTCAAGGTGACCGACATTGCGCCAGACAACTCGATGCATTTTGACGCGGAGCTGACCAATCCCAAGCCGGTGGGCACGGTGCACACCAAGGGCATCTTCGGACCGTGGCTGGTTTCCGATCCGGGCGAGTCGCCCATCTCGGGCGAATACAAATTCGACAATGCCGACCTGAGCGACTTCAAAGGGATCGCAGGTACGCTGAGCTCGACGGGCAACTACGCAGGCACTTTGCGCGACCTGAACGTAGATGGACAGACCGATACGCCCGACTTCAGCCTGACGCACTTCGGCAATGCGATGGATCTGAAGACCCAGTTCCACGCCGTCGTGGACGGCACCAACGGAGATACGCGGCTCAACCCCGTCAACGCGATCCTCGGCCATTCGCATATCACGGCGCAAGGGCAAGTGGTGCGGGCCTATAGTCACACGGGCGGCCAAACGCGCGGCATCGGCCACGATATCGACCTGGGCATCGAGATCAAACAAGGACGGATGGAAGATTTTCTCCGCTTGGCCAGTCACGAGACCACGCCCCTGCTGACCGGCGACCTCGACTTGAAGTCAACCCTGCATATTCCTCCCGGCAAAGAGCCGGTTTACGAGCGCATGGGGTTAAAGGGACAGTTTCAACTCGATCAGGCACAGTTTTCGAGCGACAAGGTGCAGAAACGGATTGAGGAGTTGAGCCTGCGCGGACAGGGGCACCCCAACGAGGTGAAGTCACCCGACCATCAGGCCGTCCAATCGAGCATGCAGAGTGACTTTCAGCTGGCCGACGGCGTCATCACGCTGCCCAACCTCGTCTTCACCGTGCCCGGCGCCGATATCGACCTGAGCGGAACCTACAAGCTCGATGGCGGCATGCTCGGATTTGTAGGCGTGGCCAAGATGCAGGCCACGGTGTCAAAGATGATTGGCGGCTGGAAAGGACTTCTGCTCAAGCCCGCCGATCACATGTTCAAGAAGGACGGCGCCGGGACCGAGGTGCCGATCCACGTTGCCGGCACCTACAAGAATCCAGACTTCGGCGTGGACGTGAAGGGCCTGCAGCATGTGCATACGCATCCGCAGCGACCTGACGAACAAACCGCGCCCGTGCCCCCGGCCGCCCCCTCTTCTCCGCCTGCCGGACACTGAGCTTCAAGCCCATGACCTTGGTGAACGCGCGCTGAGGTTCTCTCACCTTCCGCCGACTACGATTCCTGTACAATTCGCTGTTACCCCACATACAGATTTAATTGGAGGACGGCGATGGACGCGCTTGTTTTAATTCCGTTGGCAATTGGCGGTTTAATTTTTATCACCCTCGTTTTGGGCAGCTTCTTCACGGTGAACACATCGCAGGTTGCGATCATCACACGCTTCGGCAAGTTTCTGCGTATCGCCGAACCGGGCCTGAACTGGAAGGTTCCCTACTTCGACACGGTTGCCGGCATCGTGAGCCTGCGGGTGAACCAGATCAACCTCACCATGGAGACCAAGACGAAAGACAACGTCTTCGTCACCATTCCAATTTCGGTACAGAATCGTGTACGGCCCGAGAAGGCCTACGATGCGTTCTACAAGTTGTCTGATCCGGTGGCACAGATCAAGTCGTATGTCGAGCAAGTCATCCTCGGGCACGTGCCGAGCATGACGCTCGATGAAGTGTTCGCCTCGCAATCGAGCATCGCGGCGGCAGTCAAGCAGGAACTCGACGCCGACATGGCAGCCTTCGGTTATGAGATCGTCAACGTGCTGGTGACCGACATCGTTCCCGATGCGAAGGTCAAGTCGGCAATGAACGACATTAACGCTGCCCAACGCGAACAGGTGGCGGCCACGGCGCGCGGCGAAGCCGACAAGATTCTCGTCGTGAAGAAGGCCGAGGCGGAAGCCGAAAGCAAGGCCCTGCAAGGACAAGGCATCGCCAACCAGCGCAAGGCCATCGTCGAAGGCCTGCAGGCATCCATCGAGCAGTTCCAGAAGGCAGTCGAAGGCGCGTCCGCCAAGGACGTGATGCAGCTGGTCCTCATCACGCAATATTTCGACACGCTGAAGTCGATTGGCGAGAACGACAAGACCAACACGCTGTTCCTGGCGCACTCCCCGGGCTCGGTGAAAGATGTCTCCGACCAGATTCTGGAGTCGATGCTGGTGGCACAGAACGCGAAGAACTAGGGCCGGATCTGGCCGCAGGTGCCCTTCACAATTCGTGCTCAACCCTTGTCCGGTGTGATACGTTGGCGTGTTCACACCGCTGCCGGTTCAACGAGCAGCGGAACGAGAGCAGATGACCTTATGGCGTCGCCCTCGAAGGAGCCGCAATGCACTGGACCATCAAGTTCGCACGCCTCACGATATCCCTGTCTCTAGCCGCAGCTGCGATCACCGCGGTAGGCCAGACGGCAGCACCGCAATCCACCCATCCAAAAGAGGGCGACGAATGGTGGCGTCACGCTGTCCTCTACGAGATCTATCCGCGCAGCTTTCAAGATTCGAATGGCGACGGAATTGGCGACATCAAGGGCATCACGTCGCGTCTCGATTACCTGCATGACCTGGGCATCGACGCGATCTGGATCACGCCCATGTATCCGTCCCCCGGCATCGACTACGGATACGACATCTCCGACTACACCGCGATTGATCCGGAGTACGGCACCATGGCCGACTTCGACAACCTGGTGGCGGAAGCCAAAAAGCGCGACATTCGCGTGATCATGGACTACGTCATCAACCACACCTCGGATCAGAACCCCTGGTTTCTTGCTTCTCGTTCGTCGCGCGACAATCCCAAACGCAACTGGTATGTGTGGCACGACGGCAAGGGCGAGACCGCGACCAGTAAGGGAGTAGTCCCCAACAACTGGCAGTCGTGGTTCGGCGGCTCGGCCTGGCAATGGGATGAAACGACGCGCCAGTACTACTACCACTACTTCTATGTGCAGCAGCCGGATCTGAACTGGCACAATCCCGAGGTGCGCGACGCGATGTACGGGGTGCTGGATTTCTGGATGAGGCACGGGACTGCTGGTTTCCGCATCGATGCCGTGTCGCGACTCTTCGAAGATCCGCAGATGCGCGACGATCCCTACCTTCCGGGCCGCAATGCCTACGGCGATCGCAACATTCAGCATAAGTACACCGACGATCTGCCCGAAGTGCACGAGGTGTTGAAGGAAGTGCGCAAGGTGGTTGACAAGTATCCGGGCAATCCAGTGCTGGTGACAGAAGCCGATGAGCCCAACGTTCAAGCTTTGACCAAAATGTATGGCAACAACGACGAGGTCCAATTGCCGATGGACTTCCAGATTGCCGACGTCAATGCGCTCGATGCGCCGCGGTTTCGCGAGCTCTTCAACCAGATCGAGAGCAACGCAGTGCACGGGCAGCCCGAGTATTTCTTCTCGAACCACGATCAGCCACGCCAGTGGGATCGCTATGGGGACAATGGCCCCCACAATGACCAGATCGCGAAGCTGATGGCGGTGCTCGAACTCACCACGCGCGGAACGCCGCAGATGTATTACGGAGAAGAGATTGGGATGCGCACCACGGATCCGGCCCGCATCGAAGATGTCCACGACCCCATCGGCAAGCGCGGATGGCCCAAGGAGAAAGGCCGCGACGGCGAACGCACGCCCATGCAGTGGGAAGGCTCGGCCGGAGCCGGGTTCACGACCGCGGCAAAACCCTGGCTACCGATTCCGCCCACCGCAGCAACCTACAACGTCGCCAGCGAAAGCAAGGATCCGAACTCCATCTTCAACACCTATAAACGCCTTCTTGCACTGCGCAGGACTGATCCCGCGCTGCGCGATGGAACCCAGGTGAGCGTCGGCAATGACCCGCATGTGTTCGCGTTTCTCCGGAAGAACGGCGACAAGCGAGTCCTCGTCGCGCTCAACATGAGCGTGCATCAGCAGACTGTCAGCTTCACGCCAGAGGACATCGGAGGCAGCAGCCTGACGCCTCTCTACAGCTCGACCGCGGTGGAGGGTGCTCTCAAGCCGGTACATCTGGTTCTGGCTCCCTTTGAAGCGCTGGTCGCGACGGTCGAGTAGAACTGCGTCAGCGCGGGGAATGTGTTAGCGTTTCAAACGTCCCACCGTTGCCACTTCTACGAGCAATGGAGCGACAAGAACCGGTCTCACCAACGACTGGAAGCTCAAGCTAGCCCGCAATGACCCCCGACAACAGAGGAGCTCATGGTGCCGCCGGCGGATGAGCTCCTTTCATGAACCGGTTAGAGGAGCCCGCAATGCATTGGACCAATCGCATCGCGGCCGGCGCAGTGTCCCTCTTGCTGGGACTGACTTCGCTGTCCGCCGTAGGGCAAGGTACGTCCAAGCCCGGCACATCATCCAACACAGCTTCTTCGAGTGAGCGGGACTGGTGGAAAAACGCCGTCCTATACGAGATTTATCCACGCAGTTTTCAGGATTCAAATGGCGACGGCATCGGCGATTTGAATGGCATCACGCAGCGTCTTGACTATCTAAAACAGTTGGGCGTCGACGGCATCTGGCTTTCGCCCATCTATCCTTCACCGCAGGTCGACTTCGGGTACGACATCTCTGACTACGAGAACATCGACCCGCAGTACGGCACCCTCGCCGATTTCGATCATCTGATTGCTGAAGCCAACAAGCGCCACATCCGCGTGATCATGGACATGGTGATGAACCACTCGTCTGACAAACACAAGTGGTTTCTCGAATCGAGATCTTCCCGGACCAACCCGTATCGCGACTGGTATGTGTGGCACGACGGCAAAAACCAGACAGCGACCGACAAGGGCGAGCCGCCGAACAACTGGCAGTCCGATTTTGGCCGCTCGGCATGGGAGTGGGACGAGAAGACGCGCCAGTACTACTACCACAAGTTCTATATCCAGCAGCCCGATCTGAACTGGAACAACCCGAAGGTTCGCCAGGCCTTCAAAGACATCGTCGCTTTCTGGTTGAAGCGGGGAGTAGCCGGCTTCCGTTTCGACGCCATCACGACTCTCTTTGAAGATCCGCAGATGCGCGACGATGCGGAGATGAAAGACAAGAACGGGAACACCTACCTCAACGACTATGGCGACATTGCGCTCGACGATGCACGGACGAACAATCTTCCTGAAGTTCATCCTGTAATGGCCGAGATGCGCGCAGCGATCGACAAGTTCGATTCGAACAAGTTCCCAGGAACACGCGTGTTGATCGGCGAAACCTACCTGCCCAACATCGGCGAGCTCGAAAAGCAGTACGGCTCTGCAGAGCATCCCGAGTTTGAGCTACCCATGGACACGCAGATCCTCGGGATCAACAAGATGGATGCTGCAACGTTTCGCGCCAAGTTGATCGACGCTGAGCAGCACCTCGACGACCACACGCCTCTGCTGGTCTTCGACAACCACGACAACCCGCGCATGGACGCACGGTACGGCGACGGCACGCACGATACCGACATCGAGCGCGCACTTTCGACGGTTCTTTTTACGAGCCGCGGCGCATCGCTCTTCTACTACGGTGATGAAATCGGCATGAAAACTACCCCGCCTACACGCAAAGAAGACGTGAAGGATCCGGTGGGGGTGACGGGCTGGCCCAAGAGCAAAGGCCGTGACGGCGAACGCACGCCGATGCAGTGGGACGCCTCGACCAACGCGGGTTTCAGCCAGGCATCCACAACGTGGCTGCCCGTGCCACCCGAAGCAAGCACGGTCAACGTGAAGGCGGAAGAGGCCAACCCCGATTCGCTCTTTGCGTGGTACCAGGCGCTGATCCGACTGAAGAAGACCAACCCTGCGCTTGCGGGCGGTTCCGAAACAATGCTCGATGTCGACAATCCAAATGTCGTGAGCTGGGTACGCACCGGTCCGGACAAGGTGTCCGTGCTGGTCTCGGTGAACTTCAAGCCGGAGAACCAGTCCGTCAGCCTCTCCGTCCCTGGAACAGGCGCGGCTTTGCGGACTCTGCTTAAGACTCCCGGGATCAGCGACCCGGTGTCGCCGCACTCAATCGAACTTGGGCCCTACGGCGTCTATATTGGGGAACTCCGCCCCCAATAGGGGGCAATTTGGACGTGTCGCCGCCGGCTACGACAAAAAAAGCTGGCGGCGCACGCCATATAAACATTTTAAAAACAGAAACTTATGAGGGAGGCAAAAACCAGCTGGCCAATATTCCCGCATTGTGGGAATATTTTGATTTCTGTATTTGAATTCTTCTCGATCTATAGTATTGTGTAGTTATTCCGGTGAGAGGCACCAAGGCCTTCCCGGAAGTAGTTTGCGTCACTGGCCTCCCGGCACGAACAGCAAAACGTTCGTGCCGCCTTTTTTTTGCGGCCGACTTTCAGCTCTCAGTGACATCCAGCCCCCTTCTTCCAGCGCGCTTTCCCCCGACCAACTAGGAATAGAATGTTGGGAAGAGAGTCTAACCAGCATGAGCCGGATCCCCTATCGCTTTGCGCTCGCCCTCACTGTTTTTGCCGCCACTGCGGCCAGTTACGCTCAATGGGCGAACCCGGCCGACGAAGTCCCGGCGTACCATCCTTCGGCCCCGTTGAAGGTCAGCGCGCTGCCGCCGATTCTCGCCGGAACCAAGCTGACGGGCGCAAATTTTCAATACCCGTGGCAAGTCCATGTCTACCAGCAGGCTGCGAAGGTAGCGAACGTCCTTTACCAACTGCCGTGCAACTGCCGGTGCGATCGTGCGCTGGGCCACACCAGCTTGCGCAGCTGCTACGAGGGCCTCCACGGAACAGAATGCTCGACTTGCGCCCAGGAAGCGTTCTACGCCTATCGGCTCACCAAGGCAGGCAAGACTCCAGCCGAGATTCGTGCCGGCATCGCGCGCCACGAGTATCAGGCAATCGACCTCGAAAAGCAGTAGCCGAAGCAGAACCTGCGGCGCAGGCGATCCTCTGACTACAGCGCGAGGGGGCCGGTCCGGTTGTGCCTTGCCGTTCGGCTCTGTGCGCAGTTTTTCCGGCTTTCAGCAGGGTGCGAAGTTACTTGAGAATTCCGACAGCAGACCGGTCGTCACCCGGCAGAATCGACGTCACAAACTCCACCATGTCGGTGGCCATCCGCGGATCCCGGTTGGCGAGCGTCACAAGCACGTAGCCTTGGTGCGGCAGGATGTGGAGTTCACCATTGATGCCGGGTGAGCCTCCACCATGTCCGTAGGCTCCATCGGGGAGCACATAGAAGCCTAGACCGTAGTCCGGGTGGAGGGCGGCGCCTTGGGTGGCTACTGCCAGCAGCGCTGGATCGAGCAGCTTTCCGGACTGAAGGGCTTCGGCAAACAGAAAGAGATCGCCCACGGTGGAGTACCCGCCGCCGGCAGACGTTCCGCTCCAGGGCAAGGAGGACGTGTTCGGTATCAGTCCACTTTGCCCGTGGATGTAGCCGGTCGCACGGCCTTCCACCTGATCGGCCTCGGGGCGCGCGTCCGTGTGGATCATCCCTGCAGGGCGAAAAATATGCTCGTGCACGTAGGCTTCATACGATTCGTTGCTCACCAACTCGACGATGCGCCCTAGCAAGATGAAGCCGTAGTTGGAATATTCCATCCGCGTTCCCGGCTCAAAGCGAACGGGACGGGTTCCGAAGAGCTTAACGTAGTCCGCGAGCGTCCGAATTTGGAGACGCCGTGCCTCATATTCCGGCGTAAAAATATCCCCGGTGCCGCCGGAGTGGCTCAGTAACTCCCGGATTGTCACGCGCGTGGCGAGATCCCGATTGGGATAGTCGGGCCAATAGGCAGCGATGGGATTATCGAGCGCCAGCTTGCCTTGACTCACCAGTTGAAGAATCGCGACGGCAGTAAACATCTTGTTCATCGAACCCAGGCAGAACTGCGTGTCCGTCGTATTTCTTATTTGCCCGGCGTTGTTGGCCATACCCCAAGCCTGATCAAGGACGATTTTGCCCCGATGGGCGATGAGAATCGCTCCCGAAAACGCATCCACTCCATGCATCTCTGCCACGTGCTCCTGGACCTTGGTGACCAGATCCGCGTCGCTCAAAGCTTTGCTGCTCGTCTTGTCGGGCGGCTGAACGGGATGCCCCATCATGCGGGCGATCACCGGCGGATCCGTTGACGCAAGATCCATCGTGGATTCGGAGAAGGAGCCGCGTTCTTCTTTCATGAGCACCACCAGGTGGGTCCCGGAATCTTCCTTGACTTTGAATATGGTCATTCCTCCCGTCATTTCGCGGAGCCGCAGGTCGCGGGAGGTACGATCATCCGCTCCATTTCCCCCAAATTCACGCCAGAACGCAGAGATTCGGGTGGAGTCAGCGGAGTTGAATGCGTCGAGCCATCGCTTGAAGACGTGGAGGGATGTGCTGTCGGACGCGGGCGCCGCGGGGAGTGCAAGCGCAAAAAGAAGAAAGACGGCGATTGTACGTCGTTGAATCATGACGCAGGTATAACTGGATCCGCTCCATTTTTGAAGTGGATATTGGTGATACATATTATTCACTGTATGAATATCCACGGGATTGATCTGAACCTCTTGCTTGCATTTGAAGCGCTGGCGGACGAACGGCACGTAGGCCGCGCAGCTAAACGAGTTGGTCTCAGCCAACCAGCCTTCAGCAACGCGATTGGGCGCCTTCGAGTCCGCCTGGAGGATCCATTGTTTGTGCGCACGTCACAGGGTATGCTGCCAACCCCGCGCGCCGAGGGGCTCGCCGGACCCATCCGGTCGGCTCTTGCCCAGCTTCGCCAAACCTTTGAAGCGCCCCAGACCTTCGACCCATCGGTCAGCGCTCAGCGATTCCGCATCGGACTCAGTGACGACATCGAGTTGCGACTCGTCCCGCTTCTTGCCCGCTCGATGGTCTCCGGGGACCTCCGGTTGCAGACAAGGCGTCTCGACTGGCTCTTCACTGTGCCTGAAGCCGAACTCCGTAACGGCACGCTTGACCTCGCGATAGGATACTTTCCGGATGCGCGTTATCTCTCACCAGGATTCGTGATGGAGACGCTCTCCGAAGAAAAGAACGTCTTGATCGCGCGGCGGGGTCATTCCGTCTGGAAGGGCAAGCTGACTCTCGAGCGGTTCACCCAGTTGGACCACGCAGCGGTGATCTATCGCAATCAGCCGTGGGGTTTGATCGATAACGAACTGGCTTCTCGAGGGCTTCGTCGTCGCCTGAAACTCGCCCTCCCCCATTGCCTCTCGCTCTTACACGCAGTCGCATCAAGCGACTTGGTGGCGTGCATTCAGGAGTCCGTCTTGACGTGCTTCGGCGCGGGACTCAACCTACGCTCCCGGATTGAGCCATTGGGGCTTCCGCCCTTCGCGTTGAGAATAGTCTGGCATCGTCAGCGAAGTGATGATCCAGCACAACGATGGCTTCGGAACCTGATCTCCACTGAACTTGGTCCACAATCCGCCAGAAAGCGTCGCCGCAAAAGATGAGTGCATCTCAGGCGAACTTAACAAAACGGAGAGACAACGAGTTCATGCAGTAGCGAAGTCCTGTCGGCCTTGGGCCGTCATCGAAGACATGGCCGAGATGGGCCTCGCAGAGGCGGCACGAAACCGCGGTGCGTTCCATCCCCAGCGACACGTCGGAGGTTTCATGCACATTTTCTTTTGCGATCGGCTGCCAGAAGCTCGGCCACCCTGTACCCGATTCGAACTTGGTCTCGGAACTGAAGAGTGCCGTGCCGCAGCAGATACAGCGATAGAGGCCTTTGTCGTGATTGTTCCAATACTCGCCGGAATAGGGCCGTTCCGTGGCTGCATGGCGCGTCACTTGGAACGAGTCGGCGGGGAGCAAATGCTGCCACTCCGCCTCGGTCTTGACCACCGGCGGCAACGTCGCCACATCTTTACGCTGCCCCAGGTCAGAGAATTGCACGATCCTGACTTCGCTGGGCAGGTCTCCCTTTGCCTCGACCGTCTCCGTTCGATTACGAACTTTGAATACGAACGCGGCAATTGCGCCGCCGCCGGCAATCAGCAAGGCCCGACGAGTCATTCGGCTTGCATCGATCTCTGATTCTTGATCCATAATGTCTCCTACTGCCCTTGTCTATCCGAAGGTGAATGAGAACGCCTGGACTCCGGGATCGAGGAATTCGATCGCAAAAACGTGATCTCCGGAGGCGCCTTTTTGCCGCACCAGCTGATACAGCCTGTAGTCGGTCACCGTCCCATTGCCCTGCGCGTCCGTATCCACTCCATGATTCTCACCAGGGGCGTGCCCGTCGATGGTCACTCGAAAGCGGACCTGTTTCCCGTTAGACGTTGGGCCGAGTACAAGATGCAGATCGCGCGCATGAAAATGAAATACGATCCTTCCGCCCTCCGAAGCAAGTTCAGCGCTCTGCAGGTGATCGACCCATTTGCCATCAAGCCCCCACTCGTTGATCGAGGGATGCAGCGGCGCCGTGTAGAGTTTTTCCTTGTCGAACTCGAAGCCGCCCGGTGATGCGAAGTGCGCCGCGCGAGAATAGCCAATGTAGGTTTCAGGGGAGTGCACTTCTCTCAAGTCGGCAGCAGCCTGAACGCCTTCTCCCCTCACGCTGACGGCACTCGCAGGCATCGGCTTCGCGTTTGCCTCTTTCAGCAGCTCCTGGATCCAGCGTTCCGACTGCTCATACTCGCCCTCACCGAAATGCTCATAGCGCACTTTCCCCTTGGCATCGATGAAGTAATGAGCCGGCCAGTATTGATTGTGAAATGCATTCCAGATGGCGTGATCGCTATCGAGCGCGACGGGATACGTGATTCCGAATTTTTGAACAGCCTTCTGGACATTCGCCATGCGCCCTTCGAATTCAAACTCCGGGGTGTGCACTCCGATCACGACGAGACCGCTGTCTTTATACTTTTCGGCCCACGCTCGTACATAGGGAACGGCCCGAATGCAGTTGATGCAGGAATAGGCCCAGAAGTCGACCAGCACCACCTTCCCCTTCAGCTGCTTGGCCGTCAGAGGTTTGGAGTTGATCCATCCCGTCGCTCCAGCCAAACCAGGCAGCGGAGAAGTCCCCACAATGCTCGGTGGCTCTTGCGCTTCGACCGACGGGATGCCGGCGCCTGTGCCAGCGAAGATCACCATCGCTGCGGTCACGACCGACACGCCCATTTTTGCAAAGCGAGAAATAGCAAACATCTTGGCTTTTACCTGCCTCCGTAAAGCACGATGCAAGGGAACGAGGTGCGCATCCAGTGTCGGACCAGGCCCCCCACTCTAGACAAACTTCAAAAGAAAAGGTTACAGAACTCCATAGCGCACAAAATAAGGCTGAGAACTTTTTCACCACGTCGAAGCCCGCGGGTTGATCCGTGCCGGCATCGCCGAGAGACCTCTCAACCATGAGATCTACGGGTTGGCGAAAGCGATATATGGGGCCTCAACCTGCGAACACAGGTGAATCGTCCGCGCCGGAGACAACGCCCCTGCTGCCTTTACCGAGAGAATCTGCCAGATCACGCCCCGTATTTGAAGAACTTCTGATCGCCCGGTGATTCAACGACAAGAAAATAGGAGGGTTAACGGCAAATTCAGGAGGAGGACCGGAGTGACTTCGTGCAGAATCGGCGTAGAATGGAAATTGCAGCACGAGCCAGTTGGCCCGTACTCGCACCTGCGACTCCGGTCACGCCATCTATTCTCGGTGGCAAGATCAGGGTTTTCGGCGACAGGGTTTCGTTGCTGGGTCGTCATGGGGGCGTCACGGTTTCGACGGGATCGCTTGCGGCACGGAGGCATGCTGGGGTGTGGGCACCCATAATCGCCTGCAAAACTAAAGTTGCCAACGATAACCTGGCACTTGCTGCTTAATTAACTAAGCAGCCGTCTTTCGCGGTTTTGCCTATGGGCTGCGAGCAAGACGTCATTCAGTAGGCTGGTGGCTGCGGCTCGGTCCGTGTTGCAGCTGCGAGATCATCGGACTAGTTTCATGCGCATCTTGTCCGTTCTGAGCGCATGAAGCGAAACCTTCGGAACTGGACTGAGCATGGAGCCTCTCCGGGCTGATAACGATTTCGGACGCGGGTTCGACTCCCGCCGCCTCCACCAAAATTTTAGAGGATTTACAGCTCAGACCTAGAGTCAACTGAGTCGCTTCGGCCCACTTTGGACGCCAGAAGGCTTGGTTGTTGACGTTGGCTCTTCTGTTTGTGTCTTCGGCGGATTCACAGTGAAACTATCAGGTGGAAATAGAGGTGGAACTGCGTTTGGAGCCGGCGGTTGAGTTCTCGTAAGTTCATACGCATCGGCGCTCTCTTGGGCGATGATGTACATCGGGTATCCACTCCCGCCATCATCAGCCAAGAGCAGCGGTGTGCAGATTGCGGTGAGGTGCGACTATTCCCTCTCTTGTCCGTACCTGACGCGCATGACAATCGATCTTCTTTGTTTCGAGAATTCATCCCCTTGCCTGTGCCCGTCGCTTCTGCGGTTGAATGTGATTCCGGAACTATGCCGTACCGGAGGAGGGGCCGCTCGACTTCTTCGAGTCTCTCTGCGCTCGGTTTGGTGTCTTCCTGCCACGACTGGAAGTTTTGTCGGAGGCACCCTATCGCCCGCATCCCGCTCACCTTGCCGGTGCTATGATTGCTGTCACCCCGATGTCTGTACGGTCTGCCTTCAAAGCGAGCTTGCGACTTTTAGCGCTCACGCTGGTTCTTCATCGCTTGCTCCAGTTCTATATTCTGTCGCGATTTCTCACGCCGAATGCAGCTCTTCAGTGGGTTTCGCAGGCCCTTTCAACGAAGCCTGGTGTCATAGGCCAGCTGATGCGGCAGGCCTTTTTCGCGCGAACTATTCGGGGTTGTCATCCTTCCGCCATCATTTCATTTGGAACTCTTCTTTCGAATACGAACTGCAGTATCGGCCAGGGCGTCTATATAGGTCCGCACTGTATGCTCGGCTCGGTAACCGTGGAAGATCACGTGATGTTAGGTCCGCATGTAGTAGTGACCAGTGGAGCGCGGATGCACGGCACCGCCGACATCGGCCTGCCGATGAGCCAGCAGAAGGGCGAACACATCAACGTGAGAATAGGGACCGGAAGCTGGCTTGGGGCCGGAGCCATTGTGATGGCGGATGTGGGCGCTGACACCATCATCGCGGCAGGTGCAGTGGTTACCAGGGCTGTACCGGATTTAGTAGTCGCAGCCGGAATGCCCGCCCAGGTTGTAAAGGTTCGCGGCACTTCTCGAGATAACTGACGAATGCGGATACCTACTGGAACACCGCATGGCGCACGCGTGAGATAGCAGACAGGTCACCTTCTGCCTTCTCCTCTCTTGATAACTAGAGCACGTCTGGCGCAGTCCTGTTTGGGTGCAGGAAGGATGAAACACATTCGCGCACGGACTCAACGACTCCCCTCTTCAGTTCCCGGCGTTTCACCGTTCGTGAGCGAAGCCCTTTCTTGAAGTTCTCAAGAGGCTTTTCCTGGAGAGGGATCTTTGCCACGAACACATTGGACTCGTTTTTCTCGGCGCCTCGGATTGAGAAGAATTGATCGTAGCCTGCGCTAAACGACCGCGCGAACTCGTCGACGTAAGAGGTCTGGTCTTTCCCTGAGATACATGCGATGGCGCCGATTCCGGCCGCTTCTCCAAATCCCTGCAAGGCAGCCAGAAGGATTGCCGCTGGGCCCGCGCCGCACCTCGTGCGATAAATTTGCGAAATCTCTTTGACCTTTCCCCGTGTTCCCTGCATACGGCTGACAAGAAAAATGCTCGTCGCCTGAGACCCGAGAACAACCCCGGGAACGATGGTGAAGCCCATCGAGTACACGACCTCGCCCGCGACGCGTAATGTCATGAGCAGTTCTCCCTCTTTGTATATGCGGCCGCAAAATGAGACGGTGATTTCGATCGACTCCTCTACTTCACCGAGCGAGGCCAGGTGCCATCCACCCTTCAGCAGAACACCGAGATGCTGGCGCGAGAGATTTTCATATAACCAGCGGTAATGGTGCGTGAAACAAGTGCAACGCTCTGAAACCGTGAATCCCTTGGTGAGATAACTATCTGTGAGATAGCGAAATGGCAAATTTGGGTAACTCACGACTAATCGCGCATAGGTCGGGATCATAACGATGCGAATTACTCCCGGCCACGTAGCAACGCTAGTTGCGCCCCTGGTTACAATGCCCACGACTGCTGCAAACGCTTCTGTCCCGCTCCGTTGTTGAGGCGCAATGGCGGGATTCACTGTAAGCCCATGGGAAGTAGCACGATCGGGCTCTCCGGAGCCTACGTCTCGTCCGTCAAACGTGCTAAAGCCATGTATTTCGGTCGGAGTCAAAGTGAACCTCGTCTCCAGAAAGCGTTACGTTTGCTCTAGCCATCCGGAGTTCGCGCGACCCAGCATTCGGCAATCAGAAGCCGTGTTATGAGCACCGCAATTGTACGGTCAGTCGCTGGTCGGATCCAGACTTTTCTTGAAGGTAAGCAACTTGACGCCTCAATGCGACGATCACACTGAAATGGTTACCACAAACCGTTACCACACGCTTTAAGGGATGTCGCCTTTGCCGGCAGGCGGACTCAGAGTCGCTGATAGCATAGCGTGAGATTCGTGTGATTCAGAGAATACGTATAGAACGTCTTGAACGGCTGAAATGAAGGACCCTATACGGTTAGGGCTAGGTGAGTCGTTACAAGCTCCAGGCAGAAATTAATTACAAGAAGATAGCTGCAGGACGCAGTTATGAGTGATCCAGGTCTGCCCTCAGAGATTACGAACGTTTTCTTCATACCCGCCCCTGTTCGGGATTAGAATGAGGCGCGTAGTTCGAAGATACTTCAGGCACTATCAACACAAGATCCTCATTGTGACTTCCCTATCTCTCTGAAATCAGCAGTCAGCAGCCCATTCGCTGGACTCACAGGGCGAAGCTTGCGCAGATTCCTCTCCTCACCCTGTTTCCGATGATCCTCTGCGGATGCGGATGAGCCTAAAATTGACTGCGGTCAGAGAGCCCGATTACCGAAATTCAGCGTCATGCGGCCTCAGATCGCGCCGGAGAGGTCACGGATCGGCCGCATGTTCCTGGTTGGAGTGAGATGACTACGATTCGAAAAGTACCGTCCGATTTCAGCGAATACGGTGAAATCATGATGCGGCGAAAGTGGTGGCTACTCATCCCTGCGGTAACGATTTCCATTGCGGCATTTCTGTTTGGTCTCTTTCTTCCGCGAAGCTACCGTTCTGAGGCGGTGATTCTCGTGGAGTCGCAAAACGTGCCCGCCAGCTACGTTCAACCTACAATTGCGGCCGACGTCGCCGATCGGTTGCAAGCGATGAGTCAGGAAATTCTCGGCCAGGGCCGTCTGCATGGCATCATCAACGAGTTCGGCCTGTACGAGAATAGCCGGGGACGATTGTCCAGCGAACGGATCGTCGATCTGATGCGAAAAGACATCATTGTCACTGTTGCGAACGAACCCAACGCAGACAAGTCAATTGGCAGCTTGAAGATCGCTTACACCGGATCTACGCCTCGTCTGGCCCAGCAAGTGACCCGGCGGCTGGCATCGCTCTTTATTGAAGAGAATCTCAACGCGCGCCAGCAACAGGCCGAGAAGACGACCGACTTCATCAATTCGCAATTGGAGAAGGCACGGCTGACCCTCGATGTGGAGCAGAAGAAGCTCAATCAATTCAGAGCTGCCCATACCGGAGAACTACCAGAGCAAGAAGCGGCGACATTGCAGTTGATCAGTCAGTCGCAGGGCCTCATACAGTCCAACATGGACGCGCTCCTCCGAGCCAATGATCAGCTGAAAGAGAAGCAGCTGCAGCTTGATAAGCTCTCCAATCTGCCGCCAGAAAACCCAACAGGTTTGCAGGCCCAACTTGATGCCAAGCGCGCTGAACTTATCGCTGTGAAACAGCGATACGCGCCAACCCATCCTGACGTGATCCGGCTCCAGAGCGAGCTAACTGCCCTGGAGGCAGTTGCAAAGGAAGAAAGAAAAACGAGACCCCCGGCCGATGCACGAACTGGAGAAACCGCAGCCCAGATTGAGGGCGAATTAGACAGCCTGAGGAAGGAGATCGCCACCCGCAGCGCACGTCAGTCTCAGATCGAAACGCAAATCAGGCTCTTGCAATCGAGGGTGGTCAGCTTGCCTCAGGTCGAAGGGCAAATAGCCGAGATAAGCCGGGACTATGAAACATCTAAAAGCAACTACGACCAGTTGCTTGCGAAAAGTAATGCTTCGGCGATGGCGACGGAGCTAGAGAAGAGGAATGAGAGCGAGCCGTTCCGCGTGATTTCTCCAGCTAACCTGCCCGCAAAACCGTTCAAACCAAACCTTCTTGAGCTTGATGGGATGGGGGTTGCGTGCGGGATCATCGTCGGCTTGGGACTCGCATTCCTCATCGAGCACGAGGATCATTCCATTCATAGTGCGAACGACTGGGCCGATCACTTTACGGTCCCTGTCCTGGCCAGCTTCCCGCTCGTGCTTACTGCGGAGGAACGCCGCACGAAACGTAATCGAAGCTTGATCGCATTCACAGCCGCCCTCGCCGTCTTGATCGGCTTGGCGGTGACTGTCTTCTACTGTCAACCGGCTGTTCTGGGTAGCATCTAACCGGAGATCTGAGTGTATCTGGAATCGTTCGGCTTGAAAAAAGACCCGTTCGCGCTCGTGAGCGATGCAGATGGTATTTACTACAGCGAATCGCATTGTGAAGCGATAGCTCATCTACTGTATGCAATGCGGGAACGCAAAGGAATCAGTTTGCTGTTAGGCGAGGCGGGTACCGGGAAAACTACCCTTGTACGTCTCACGGTACGGTTGCTGCAAAACACGAAAGTGACGTCCTGCTGCATTCTGAATCCCATGCTCGAGAGCACGCGGGATTTACTCGAGTGCGTTCTTAGCGGATTCGGACTCGAATATTCGCAGTGTTCCTTGATGGAAATGACAGATACACTTTGGCGCTATCTGGTTCAACAATGCGAAGACGGCGCCATACCGGTTTTGTTCGTCGATGAAGCACAGCAACTCAGCCGCCAGACACTCGAGCAGATTCGACTACTGTCCAATCTCGAGTCACGAGGGCAGAAGCTGCTCCAGATCGTTCTAGCTGCTCAACCCGAGATGACGCAATTGCTGGCCGAACCGGCATTTGCGGCGTTACGACAGCGTATCGCGGTTCGCACCAGATTGAGGCCTCTTACTGCTCAAGAAGTATGGGAGTATCTGGCGACTCGCATAAAGTATGCTGACGGCGACGGACGCCTCATCTTCAGTCCGGATGCCTGCGCGCGTCTGGCTGCTTTCTCCAACGGCGTTCCGCGCGTCATCAATGTGATTGCCGATAACTGTCTGCTTGCCGCCTATGCGCAAGGAGTTGATCAGGTAACCAAAAGCTTTGTCGAACAAGTCGCAGAGCATCTTGAGCTAACCGTCGATGCGACCGTGCTCCAGCGACAGAGCACCTTAGGCGACGACATTCTGCGCGCCTCGAATATGTGGGGTGAGATTGTTTGCACGGCACGTACCCGCGAGGCGCCGGAAGCTTTGTTGTGCTACATCGAAGGACTAAGGCGCCCTCATTCGAACAGCAATCGACCAGATAGCTCCTCCTCGTTACGCGAGCGGCAGGATCCGGCCCACAGTAGCGCCCTGGATACTTCTCAACGTTTACCGGTTTAAAGAACGGGTGAATTCAGATGGACTTCGTGTTTCGAGCAATGCAGAAGGGGATAGATTCGGCTGTCCTCGACCGGGAAGCCGGCGGTGTCCCCATCCATGCGGAGGCGTTGCCGGAAGTTGAGGCTGCCACTGAGCCATCCTCCCGCACCCGATCTGGTGCCTCGAGGAATACGAGCGTTAAGTTACCCTCGCATATCGATCGGCTGTTCGCGACGTCGGATGGGAGCGGAGGATACGACGAGGCTATTGCTGCCGAGCAGTGCCGTACTTTGCGCATGAAGGTTTTGCAACTCATGCGAAGCCGCAATGCACAATCTCTGTTGGTCACCAGTTCTCTCGCCGGAGAAGGTAAGACGGTGACCGCCGTCAACCTCGCATTCGGAGCCGCAGCAATCGAAAGACTGCGCATCTTGCTGGTGGACGGCGACCTTCGGAAGCCTTCCGTCGCCGCAATGCTAGGCATGTCGCCTGACCGCGGCCTCGATACGTACCTGCGGCGTGGCGCAGCTTTCGATGAGGTCTGCTGGACCATCAAGCCGAACTTGTCTGTACTCCCTGCAGTTCACACAGTGGAGGAGGCTGCCGAGCTATTAAGTCACCGCCAGCTCGCTGCACTATTCTCTGAGGCCAAACAACGATACGACCTGATCATTGTGGATACCCCTCCAATCGGTCCCGTTTCCGACGCGCTGATTCTTCTCGATAGTGTGGATGCGGCTCTGTTTTGCGCGCGCGCGAACAGAACGCCAGTAGAACTCATGCGACAGCACATGAAGGCGATGGGAGCCAAGCTGATCGGCAGCGTATTGATCGGTCATACGGAAAAAGGAAAGTACTACCCCTACTACGGTCGCGCTAAAGGGTAAGGCAGAGATTAGTTTCGCGGCAACCCAAGCCCGTTCGCGTGCACGCATGAGGATGTGGCTTAACTTCCGGCGCGGCCATCAACCACGACTCAAAATCAAACCAGTGAGACTGCAATGCTGAGCATTCTGCATCGATATACGTCCGGTCGATTGATCATCTTGCTGATCACGGAACATGCTCTGATTCTCACAGGCATTGTCATAGCCGCTTCCCTGCAGGTACATCTTCCGGGCGAAAGAAATGCGGGTTACATCAACATCTGGGGCGGCGTGATCGTCAGCCTGGTCTGCCAGCTAGCTTTTTACTGCGCAGATCTTTACGATCTTCGGGTCGTGCGGTCGATGCTGCAGGTCCTCGGACGGATGCTAAGCGCGTTGGGAGCAGTGTGTCTTCTCCTTGCCTTTGTGGTCTACATCTACCCACCACTGCAGATGAGACCCGGTTTCGTCGAGACTTCCTTTCTTGCAATTATCTGCGGAATTCTCACTTGGCGAGTGCTCCTTGAAAGAGGTGCCAGCTCGATGAATGCGGGAGAGAGGATTTTGCTGGTCGGGTCCGGCGATACCATTGAGCATCTCGCTCGTGAGATCCACGCGCGAAGCGATCTTCCTATTCATCTGGTGGGCTCGGTGGCAGAGACTTCCTCTGGGCCACTACGGGCCGTGAGTCACGTGCCCTGTGTTGGCATGCTGTCAGATCTTGGCGAGCTCATCGAACGCTATCAACCCGACCGCGTTGTTATCGGACTCAAAGAACGGCGGCAGCATTTCCCTGTCGACGCTTTGCTCAAGTATCGTCTTCGGGGTCTCGTCGTTGAAGAAGCATCTACTCTTTTTCAGAAAGTCACAGGCCGAATACCAATAGAAAATCTCCGCCCCAGCGAAATCGTCTTCTCCTCTGGTTTCCGGCCATCGTCGTGGCTGCGTGTATGGAAGCGCTCGTTCGATATCGTCGCCTCGGCTGTGGGACTGGTTGGAGTGGCGCCGGTTATGGTGCTCGTCGCCTGCGCGATCAAGCTCAACTCTCGCGGCCCCGTGCTTTATACCCAGGAGCGTGTAGGTAAGGATGGCCGCGTCTTCAAGCTGCTGAAATTCCGGTCCATGCGCGTTGATGCGGAGGAGTTATCTGGCCCGCGGTGGGCAAGCGAAGATGATCCTCGCGTCACAAGGATTGGGAGCGTGATTCGCAAAATGCGAATGGATGAGCTGCCGCAGTTCTTCAATATTCTGCAGGGCGACATGAGCTTTATCGGACCGCGGCCCGAGCGGCCGCACTTTGTCGACCGGCTCAAGATGGACATCCCATACTATGATCTTCGGCATTCTGTTCGAGCAGGGCTTACTGGCTGGGCCCAGGTCTCGTATCCGTACGGAGCATCTGTTGAAGATGCAAAGTGCAAATTGGAATATGACCTCTTCTACAACAAGAACATGTCGGTTTCCCTTGATCTGTTGATCCTCTTTCGCACCGTGAAGATCGTCCTGGACAAGTGGGGAGCGCGGTAACACCGCGAAGGAACTATGAAGGCGATCTTTTGGGTTTCGATGGGTATCGTGCTGTTTACTTATCTGGGCTATGTGTCTTACTTATGGCTGAGAAAGCGCTTCTCAGAGAAGCCGGTTTCGAAACACACTGGCTATGAGCCTACTGTATCAATAGTGCTCGTTGTGCACAACGAGGAAGAACTCCTTCCCGGCAAGCTTCACAATCTTCAATCCCTCGCATATAGCTCGTCGAAACTTGAGATCATTGTCGCCTCAGACGCGTCAACAGATCGTACGGAGTCGATCATTGAGACCGCGGGGATGTCTGATCCGCGTGTAAGGCTCGTGCGCTGTCCGGTGCACCGAGGCAAGGCTGCAGCGCTGCGTGAAGCGATAGGTGCTGCGCGCAATGAAGTCATTCTGTTCACGGATGCGCGTCAGATGATTGAGCCTGTAGCTCTGCGCGAGATTGCCGCTAACTTTGCCGACGTTTCCATTGGTTGTGTGAGCGGCGAGTTGATGCTTCGTAATGGTGCGGGCGGTGCCTGCACAGCTCTCTCAACCTACTGGCGGTTTGAAAAGACCGTGAGAGCATTCGAAGCCTCTGTAGGCTCCACGGTGGGTGCCACCGGTGCGCTTTACGCTGTGCGTCGAGCCTCCGTGGTTTTGCCACCCGCCGGAACGCTGCTCGATGACGTTTACATACCCGTTCACGTGGCGCGCCAAGGTCTGAGAGTCATCTTTGAACCAGCGGCGCGTGCCTGGGATGGCGTGACCTGTCAAAGGAATGAACTGCGCAGGAAAGTCCGTACCCTCGCCGGGAACTATCAGCTCCTGAAACTAGCGCCTTGGCTTCTCACAGAAGCTAATCCAGTGCGTTTCGGCTTCATCTGCCATAAACTGTGCCGATTGCTGGTTCCGTTTCTTCTGCTCGCCGCATTCCTGGCAAACCTCGCGCTCTTAGATGAGCGATTTTATGTGGTGTGCCTGCTTGCCCAAACCTGTTTCTATCTTGCTGCCATAGTCGGACTATTCTTCCCTGGTCGGTCGGTTCCACGAATATGCGGCGCCGCATCGGCATTCGTTCTGCTTAATACTGCCGCATTTCTGGCGCCTTTTGAATACTTGCGCTCTAGGAAAGAACCCAACCGGCTATGGCAGGCGCCCCCCCTTTCTTCACGACCCGCCGAGGTTACGGAGAGTAGCGGCGCATAAATCTTCAGAACGTCTGACGACTCCGCTTGCATTGGTCTGAGTGCAACACTTTCAACCGTAGCGCGTTCCATCGCGCATTCCCTTGGTGACAAAGATCCTTGAGGTCGTTCATGTTTGCATTGCCTGCCGAGCTATTTGCCCCAACGGTGCAAGCAGGTGGCTAAACCGGATCCCACGCTAACCGAGAGGACCTTGTCGGGCGGAGCCTGGATGACTGGTCTTCAGTTGGCTCGTCAACTGTTGCAGCTTCTGTCTGTCTCGATACTCGCTCATCGAGTTCCGCCTGCGGCGTATGGTGTTGTTGCAACCGCAGTGGTAATCACCAACTTTCTGGATACTCTGCGTGATTTAGGCACTAGCGAGGCTCTGATTCGCGAGCGGGAGATGTCTGCTGAGATTGAGTCGACCGCCTTTTGGCTCAACACCGCAATTGGTGCCACTCTCGCTCTGGTGATCCTGTCGATCTCAGGACGAGCAGCGGTCTTCTTTCATGAGCCCCAGCTCGTGTTAGTGCTTCAATTCCTTGCTTTGGGCTTTTTCCTGAACGCTGTGGGTTCGGTGCCGACCGCTTTGCTGATTCGAGCGATGGCATTCCGCAAATTGGCTTTGTGCCAGGCGGCAGGCGCAATCACTGGGACGGCGGTCGCCGTTGTGGTGGCAATCGAGGGAGGAAAGCTATGGAGCCTGATCTGCGGCGGACTGACCATCACTCTGGTAACAACCGCGGCACTATTCCTGGTGTCGCCGTTTTCGATCAATGCGACCTTCCGGCCGGCGCACGCTCGCCGAATGCTCTCATTTGGCCTCTATTTATCGGGATCGCATGTCTTTAATTACTTTTCCAGGAATCTGGATAACTTGCTCGTCGCCCGCTTCCTGGGAAGTGTATCGCTGGGATACTACCAGATGGGCTATCTGCTCATGACTTACCCGCTTCAGAACATGAGCAGCGTGATCAATCAGGTCATGTATCCTTCGTTGTCCCGGGTATCAGACAATCGCGAGAAGATCCAGCTTGCCTATCTGCGATCAAGTGCTCTCATCGGTCTCATCTGCTTCCCACTCATGCTCGGACTCGCGGTTACAGCCGGTCCTTTCATCCACGTATTCCTGGGCTCGCAATGGACTCCGGTGGCGCGTTTGCTGCTGGTGTTTGCGCCCCTTGGAGCTGCACAGGCACTGTATGGAACTGTCTCCGTGATTTATCAAAGCCAGGGCAGAACGGATCTTCAGTTCAAGTGGATGCTCTTCTCAAGTGTCGCCTATGTGCTCTCGTTCGTAGTCGGCTTGAGGTGGGGAATCATAGGCGTGGCGTGCAGTTACACGTTGGTGTGGTTCCTGTTGATGATCCCCTCGTTCTGGATCCCGTTCCACCTCATCGAATTGTCGGGACAGCGCTTCTTTCGGGTTCTATGGCCTACTTTGTGGAGAAGCCTGCTAATGGCCACGATTTCTGCGTCATGGCTCCTGATACTCAAACAGTTGGGAATCGATAATCCCGCGGGAGCTCTGGCCAGCGCCGTGCTTATTGGTGCGCTTGCCTACCTGAGCCTCTTGTTCCTGCGAACGCCTACCGTAGTTTCAGAATTGATCGATCTTCTTTCAGAAACTACCAATCCCTATCTTCGGAAACTCTCCACGTTGTTGAGTTGGTCTCTCAATCGCTCCATCCCAGTTCCATAGACATCTCTTCGACGCGAAAGGAATCTGCGCTACGGCTGACCGAACGAATAACGAACTGTTTCCCTGCATCTGCCTATGAAAATTCTCTGGGTCAAAGCCGGCGGTCTGCTTCCTCTCGATTCGGGAGGGAGAATACGCAGCTACCACATCATTCGTCAGCTGGCGCGTTCACACTCCCTGACGGTGTTCACGTTCTATGCCGCAACAGAAAGTGATCAAAACCCCGAGCTACAGAGCTTTTTGCATCGCTGCATCTGTTTCCCCATGCCGCTTGCATCGACTCGCAGCGGTGCCACGCTCCTGCGCTACGGCTCCCGGCTATTGTCTGGCCAACCATTCGCCTTCGTACGGTTCTGCCGTCCATCCGTCTCGAAGGCGCTGCGCTCTGTTGCCCTGAGCGATAACTTCGATGTCATCATCTGCGACTTCCTCCTATCCTGCGGAGTGATTCCTTGGGATATCTCAATCCCTAAAATCATCTTTACGCATAATGTTGAAGCGACCATATGGCGCCGACACTACAGGGCCTCGGCCAACCCCCTTTGGAAGTTGGTGTGCTGGCGCGAATGGAAGTCGATGAAAAGGACAGAGCGCCTCTTCCTTGAGCGAGCCGGGAAGGTTCTTACCGTTTCAGATGCGGACAAAGATTCGCTATCCGCCATCCTGGACCCTTCCCGTATTTCTACGATACCCACCGGCGTAGATACTGACTACTTCAGGTCGAGCAATCTTCCGCAATTGCCGCACTCCATCGTGTTTGTAGGGTCGATGGATTGGATGCCCAACGAGGACGGCATCCTCTTCTTTATGGAGAGGATCTTCCCGCTGGTGCGCAAGACACTTCAATGCGCCACCATAAAGATCGTCGGTCGCGATCCGTCGGCGAAGCTGATACGAGCCTTGCAGCAATATAGCCAGGTAACTCTGACCGGAAGAGTTGATGACATTCGTCCGTACCTCGATGAGGCAGAGGTTTGCATTGTGCCTCTTCGCGTCGGCAGCGGCACTCGCCTGAAGATATTCGAAGCAATGTCAATGGGGAAAGCGGTTGTGACGACAACGCTGGGTGCTGAAGGTCTGCCGGTGACAGACGGGAATAACGTCCTCGTCGCCAATACAGAGAAGGACTTCGCGGACGCGGTCATCAGGCTGATGCAGGATGCCGGCCTTCGCAGCAGAATCGGCCGCGCCGCGCGAACTTTGGTTGAGCGTGAGTACAGTTGGCGATCCGTCGGCGATACATTCGCCAGATCAGTGGAAGACTTCCTCGCGCACGACAGGCCGCTGGGCGCCGCCGCAGATTAGCGATTGGCAAGTACCTTTGTGGTCACGATGCATAGTGACGCACGTAGGGCTAGACACTCACCATTCAGGAAACACCTCGGATCGGGCAATCAAAACTAAATGATCATTTCCGAACCATCTGCGTTGCAACAAGTCGAGGAAAGGATGGATCGACCGGCATCGAATCCCGCTGGTTCGCTTGCCTATGCAAGTCTGTATATCTTCTGCCTGTCCTACTTCATTCAACCGGCGGACTGGGTTCCCGGTGCTTCGGACATTCCCTTTGGGAAGGTTTCAGCCGGACTCACTCTCATCTTCTTCGCCGCGAGTGCGTTCTCTCGACCGAAGCTTCTGTCTGGCATGCCGGGTCAGATGAAGTGGATTGCACTTCTCTGGCTACAGTGCGCGCTCACCGTTCCCTTTGCATATTGGCGCGGCGGCAGCTTCATGCAAGTGCTCGACTTCCTGAAAGCTATCCTCATCCTCATCGTGATGGTAGTGGAGGTGGACAGGCTAAGTCGGCTGCGAGCGCTGATAGCGACGCAGGTGATCTCGGTGACAGCGCTGGCGCTTGGCACACTGCGAGACTACTCCGGCGGACGGGCCAGCGGAACGGTCGGCTTGGTGAAGAACCCGAACGATCTCGCTCTTACCCTCGTTGTGGCAGTACCCCTGTGCGCGTGCCTGTTGCTGACAGCGAGGCG
Organism: Occallatibacter sp.; assembly: GCA_036267935.1. GTDB lineage: Bacteria > Acidobacteriota > Terriglobia > Terriglobales > Acidobacteriaceae > Telmatobacter. The sequence goes on from DATAVC010000025.1 coordinate 186,692, forward strand.
AATGGTCGCCAAGGCATTCTGCCTCATCGGCATTCTGCTGATGAGCTACTGTGTTCTCATCACCTACTCGCGAGGTGGGTTTGTTGCGCTGATAGCCGTCTATTTGATGATGGCGATAGGTTTCGGCCTGCGAGAACGCCGAAAAGTGTTTCTTATCATCCCTCTTCTGGGCGCTGCCCTTCTCGTGGTGTTGTTGCCATCGGGATATGGACAGAGGATCGAGTCAATCTTTCGCTCGGGAATGGATGACGGATCCCGCGCTGAACGACAGTATCTGCTGCATCGCAGCATTGAGGTAACCATTCAGCACCCGCTCGTCGGGGTCGGCCCGGGTAACTTTGAGATCGTCTCGGGTAAGTGGCTTGTTACTCATAACACCTATTCACAGTTCAGCGCGGAGGCAGGCATTCCAGCACTGATCCTCTTCCTGATAGTGTTCTGGCAAACCCAGAGGGGCCTGGGGAAATTGCTGCTTCTTCCCGATCAGGAGATCGTCATATTCGCCCGCGGCGTGAGAGCGGCAATCCTCGGAGTCATGGTCGGCTGCCTTTTCAGTAGCCATGCGTATGACTTTATTCTCTATTTTCTTGTCGGATATGCGGGCTGCCTGCAGAGCATAGCAATGGGTTTCGTTCCCGACAACGACGTGCCTTCGCTTTGCGAACCGAAGGCACCGTCGTCACCTCGTCTGAATCCAGCGGCACGCAACCTGTTACAGCGCGGCTAACGCTGCCGGAGAATTCTATGTGCGGGATTGCGGGAATTGTGACGTTCGCCCGGGAGCGAAGCATCACCCCTACAGAAATCAGGCTCATGTGCGATGCAATTGTTCATCGCGGACCTGATGATGAGGGCATCTACACAGATGGTTCAGTTGGTCTGGGCGCGCGGCGCCTGAGCGTCATTGATGTCGCGACCGGCCACCAGCCAATTCAAAATGAGGACGGCAGCATTTGGGTCGTATTGAATGGAGAAATTTACAATTTCCATGAGCTGCGCAGCGATCTCGAGGCGCGAGGGCACAGATTCCGTACACGCACGGATACTGAAGTCATTGTTCATCTCTACGAAGAATATGGAGAAGCGTGCGTCGCAAAACTGCGCGGGATGTTCGCATTTGCTGTCTACGACAAGCGCGATAACAGCGTTCTCCTGGTACGCGACCGGCTGGGGAAGAAGCCTCTGGTGTACGCCGTCCTTGACGACGGGATATATTTCGGATCTGAGATCAAGAGTATTTTTGCGGTCAAGCCCGCGCTGCGTGAGTGCAACCTTGAAGGAGTTTTTCACTACCTCCACTTCGGTTACATCCCCGATCCTCTATCCGCGTTTCAACGAATCAAGAAGCTGCCTCCCGGCCATTTGCTAAGGTTAGCCAATGGCCAGATCAAGATAGAGTCTTACTGGACGATGCCTGATTTCGCTTCAGACTCATCTTTCTCCGAGGAGGAGTGTCTGGACCAAATGGAACAAGGCTTAGGCGAAGCAGTTCGCATCAGGCTTGTGAGCGATGTTCCCCTGGGCGCTTTCTTGTCTGGAGGCGTGGATTCTTCGACCATTGTGGCGCTCATGGCGCGTCTTAGTGATCGGCCGGTTAAGACGTTCTCAATAAGTTTTCCAGAGGCTGACTTTGACGAGTCAGGATACGCCCGGACAGTCGCCCGCACCTTCGCTACCGATCATCATGAGCTGGTGGTCACTTCGGATTTTAATGAGGATCTGCAAGCCATCTGCGCCGGGCTTGAGGAGCCCTTTGCGGATTCTTCCATGGTGCCGACATACCATGTGTGCCGGCTTGCGCGGCAGCATGTTACCGTTGCGCTCTCCGGGGATGGTGGCGATGAGCTTTTCGGCGGATACGACCGCTACTTCAGAGTACTGAGACGTTCGGCCCTCGATCGTATTCCAAAGACCGTCGGATCCTGCTATCGCAGGTGGATCTATCCGCGCCTGCCGAATGGATTCGTTGCCCGACAGCTGATGTACGATGCCGGCTTGGGTGTGCGCGACCGGTATTTAAATGACATCGCGACCTTTGTTACGCAGGACAGAGACAGCGATCTCTTCTCTCCCGAGTTGCTGCGCGAGTTTTCGAACTTCAGATCTCCGTTGTCTCTATTCGCGGAGACCTGGGAGCTCTCGAAAGGCACAGACAACGTCAGTCGGATGCAGTATCTCGATTTGTGCACGTATCTGCCGTCGACGATCCTGACCAAAGTCGATCGTATGAGCATGATGACTTCGCTTGAGGTGCGTGCTCCGTTGCTGGATCATGAGTTTGTTCGCTGGTCGGCGAGTGCGCCTTCGGCACAGCGAACCTCGGCGCGAAACCCAAAGGCCATTCTGAAGAAGCTGGCCAAGAGGCTGGGAGTGCCGCTAGAAGTGATTAACCGGCCGAAGCAGGGTTTCGCGGTTCCGTTGGTGCATTGGATGCGGGGCAGCTTGAAGCGCGAGCTATTAGATGTTCTGCTCGAGCCGCGATCGTTGCAGCGCGGGTATTTCAGGGAACAAGGACTGCGGGCATTGCTCCAGGAGCATCTATCGGGCCGGAGGGACCGATCGCACAGTATATGGCAGCTGCTGATGTTGGAACTCTGGCATAGGAACTACGTCGACTAGCGAGCTATGTCGACCTTGAATATACGGAGAGCGCAAGCAAAGAACAGATTCCAAACGTTCCGCGCGAGTGAGACTCCGACATGAAGGTAGAACGAGGACCCTCGATTGTGACTCTTCATCGCTATGTGGCGACATCGAACCAGCGGCTGGCGCGATTGGGAAGAAGCATCTATCGCGGCGTGATGGCCTTCAGCTTGCCAGCGCCGAGCGTCGTCATACGCACTGCGCTGCGACTGTTCCTGCTGCTTCGTTCGATTTATTACTTCGTAGTCCGGGTATTCCTCTGCGAGCCATTCCTCAAGGCCTACTGCAAACGCTATGGAAAGCACTTGCACGCGGGAGTGTTCTTGCCATGGATTTCCGGCGACGGCGAAATCACGATTGGTGATCATGTAACGATTTGCGGAAAATGCACCATCCTCTTTTCTGCGCGTCACTCCGGCAACCCGGCTCTGACGATCGGGAGCCGCAGTTTCATCGGCCACGACTGCCAATTCACCATCGGTCGAGGTATCACGATCGGCGATGATTGCAAGATCGCTGGTGCTGTGCACCTCTTTGATATGTCCGGACATCCCACAGAACCCGCGGAACGACTCGCCAACCTCCCTACACCTGACGGCAAAGTTCGACCGATCTTCATCGAAGATAACGTCTGGATTGGAACCGGCGCCGCGATTTGTCCTGGAGTAACGATCGGTGAGGGAAGTGTAGTAGCGGCATATGCTGTCGTCACGAAGAGCATCAGACCGAATACCCTCGTTGCCGGCAACCCTGCGCGCGAGATGCGAACTCTTGCCACTGCCGAGGCAAGGGAGATGTTTCGGGCAATGTCCGAAGAGAACAGCCATACCCAGGCAGAACCAACGTCCGTTCGATAGACGATGGCGATGAGTTGCCCTCCGAACATCCGAAGGCGTAACTGCCCACAACGCCGCATCCCGCGAAAAGCGGCACTTGGCTTACCCAACTACAAGCTCGGACGAGTTGATCGCCGTGGATTAAGCCGGGAGTAACGCCCCAAACAAAGGTCTCAGAAGATGAAGCGCACTTTACTATCAATTTGGCTCGCAGGCGGCTTGCTTCGATTTGGTTCCTTCCTGCTCTCGGAGAACGCGGGAGGAGACGCGCTAGCGAGGGTATCTCTCACCGCTCAATGGCTGCAGCATCCGTGTCTGCAAGTGCATTTTGGGGTATGGTTGCCGTTGCACTTCTGGTTGATTGGCGCGGCATCTCTGCTTGTGGGGGACGTTGAGTTAGCAGGTCGGGTCGTTAGCCTAATCTTCGGAGTGCTCTCCGTCGGCGTCGTCGCATGGTTGACCGACGAGCTAGCCGGTGAGCAGGCAGCTCTGTTTTCAACGATTGTCTTCTCTTTCTACAGTCTGCATATCGCCTACAGCGCCACCTCGTCCAGTGACGTGCCGTATATGTTTCTGGCACTGACCGGACTCGCTCTGTTCTTCCGCTGGAGAAACGTGCAGAGCAATTGGCTGCTCTTGTACGCGGGCATTGCGTTGACCTGCGCGGCAGGATTCCGCTATGAAGCATGGATCCTCATCTTCGGACTGATTCTGATCCTGGTCTACCGGCGCACCTGGTGGGGACTTGCAATCTTTGCACCTGCATCCGGTGCCTTTCCTCTGTTTTGGGCAGCTTACGAATGGCATGCGCGAGGCAATCCGCTCTATGCGCCAGCCCTCAACCATAGCCTGGTAACAGAACAACTGCATGGCCAGACCGCATCGCTGCTTTATCGCCTTGCACTGCCTGCGGTCGTTGTGGCAGTAACCTTGACTCCAATCGCTGTCGTGGGTGCTCTGCGCTCACTCAGGCTTCTTCAGCGAAACGGCTCATCGCTGGCCGCCGAATTTCTCGCGCTGTTCCTCTTCTTCGCGAGCGTTGAGATGCTTCAGATAACCACCGGCGGTGTGATGTCGTTTGCTCGATATACCCTCAGTCTAGGGAGCATGATTGCGGTGCTCTCGGGGATTGGATTGCAGCGAAGTGCTCTTCGGCCAAGGGCACTCACAGCAATCATGTGCGCCAACCTCCTTCTACTCTCGGCTCTTAGCCTCATTCAAACGAGATTCGAGGATAAAGCCCGGTCTGTCTCCCCGGTGCTGCATTTTCGCCGTTACCTCGACGACGCAGGCGGCTTTTTGAAAGCCCATCTAAAGGAAGGTGAGGCAGTGGTGCTGGATAGCTACAACGATGAGTCCAATGAGCTAGCCTGGCGGGCCGGGTTCCCACTTATCCCGAACAGCCGCGAATTTATCGTTTCTGATTCAGGAGATCGAAAGGCACAAGCCTCGATGATCGCAAGTCTGGTGCCGTTCATTCAGGCACAACATCCGGCCTACGTTGTATTTTCACCGCAAGGCGAGCTGTCGTCGTTCATCTCGCTCCCTGCCGGATGTACAAAGATTCAGCTCGCGGATTCTGACTTTGAATGCGTGTTCGATAACAGCGAATATCAAATCTACAAGGCCGCACCCACTTATGGGAGGCGGCGTTGACAGACGTCCCGCGCGACAAGCAGCTCAGGATCGTCTTCTTTTTGGAAACGATGGCACTCGGCGGATCCGAAGTACAGGCTTGCGATGTTGGCCTGCGCCTCGCCAGGCGCGGCCACAAAGTCAGCTTCGCCTGTTTCTCGATGAAGGGCCCGCTCGCTGAATCAGTACGCGAGGTCCAGACCAAGGTATTCCCTCTACGTTCGCTCATGAGCCTTGAAGCTTGTGTGCAGCTCAAAGCATTCGTGACTTATCTGCGGCGCGAGCGGGTCGACGTCGTACATGCGCACGATTTGTACTCAAACCTGTTCGCAGTGCCTGCCGCCAGGCTAGCCCGCGTCCCGGTCGTCGTCAGCAGCCGGCGTGATCTTTCGAATTGGTCATGGTACACGCCTCGAAGGCGCGGCATTCTCCGCTATGTTCAAGAGCGCGGGACGCATGTTCTGGCCAATGCTGAGGCCATCAAGAGAAACCTGGTTGAACAAGATGGGTTCTATCCCGGCGGTATAGCTGTTATTCACAACAGCATAGACATACAACGATTCCAGACGCCCCCGTCGCCTCGACACAAAGTTATTCCTGGCGCCCCTCCGGGAGAAAAGTGGATTGTCCTTGTCGGGAACATGAACTCCGTCTATCGGCACGGTTCTGAGTCCTTCAAGGGTCATCTCGATCTGGTTCGTGCCGCGACAATCGTCTGTGCCAAAGCACCATATGCGCGATTTGTGCTTGTTGGGGACGGCGGTGTTCGAGGGGCAATCGAGGAGGCCGCGCAGCAAGCGGGTCTCACCGGCAAGTTCAGCTTTCTCGGGCTGCGCCGTGACATACCGGAACTGCTCTCTTGCTGCGACATAGCTGTTTTACCCTCCCATGCTGAAGGACTGCCGAACGCTCTTCTTGAGTACATGGCGGCATCTTTGCCGATTGTTGCAACTAATGTGGGTGGGATTCCCGAGGTTGTGGAGCACGACCGCACCGGATTGCTGGTGCCGCCACGCTCGCCTGATGCTCTAGCGGCTGCGATCCTCCGCCTCATTGCAGATGAGGAGTTGGCGACGAGGCTGGCCCGCGGAGCTCGTCGTCGGGCTGAGGAGTTCAGCTTTGATCGCCAGTTGTGTGCTCTGGAAACTCTATATAGATCGCCCTCTTCTCACATGCGAGGGCGCGGAGCGTCGCTCAGGCGACTCGCGTTCAGCAAGATGATGCCGGATCAGCGTTGAATCTCATGCATGCTACAGAAACAATCGAAGCGCACGGCAGCGGGCCCAGCCTGAGACTTGGGTATCTACTGAGCCAGTATCCGGCTATCAATCACGCTTTCATGCTTCGCGAGGTGCGACAGCTGCGGCGCCTCGGCATGGAAGTACACGTACTTTCAGTCAGCGCACCAGATCGACCTACTGAACTTCTTACCACGGAAGAGCGTGAAGAGGCGGCAACTGCTTTTTATGTCAAGTCGCAATCGTTCTCTCACGTCGCTGGCTGCCACATAAGAACCTTCTTCCGTCGCCCCCGGGGATACTTGTCAGGACTATCGCTGGCGTGGCGCTTTGGAAGCGGTCGTCCGAAGAGCATCTTAAGCCAGGTACTCTATTTCGCCGAGGCGGTTGTCGTCGGATGTCGAATGAAGAAGCTGGGGATAGATCACATACATTCGCACTTTTCTTCCAATGTGGCGATTCTGGCGGCATCGGTACACAAGATCACTTTCTCGCTTACACTCCACGGTCCCGCAGAATTCGCGGATCGCTCCTCGTTTCATATCGGGGAAAAGATTGCGGCGTGCCGCTTTGCGTGCGGCATAAGCGAATTCGGGCGCAGTCAGATGATGCTGTTATCGAATCCCGTTCACTGGCATAAGATCCACGTTACGCGATTGGGGGTCGATACCCAGACGATTCAGCTCAAAGCTGATCGAAAGCAATCAACACCTTTCCACCTGATTTGTGTCGCTCGCCTGGCGCCTGAGAAAGCGCAGAGTGTGTTACTCGAGGCTCTGGCCGATGTCGTTAAATGCGGCCGGGGTGTCTGTCTTCATCTGTGTGGCGACGGTCCCGATCGAGCCCGCCTGGAACGCCACGTCGAAGCTTTGCAACTCCAGCAGCACGTCACCTTCGAAGGATTCTTGAGCCAGGACAGATTGCGCAGCGCGTATCAAAAAGCTGACGCGATGGTTCTTCCCAGCTTTGAGGAAGGGCTTCCCGTGGTCCTCATGGAAGCCATGGCACGAGGAATCCCGTGCATCAGCACATGGATTGCGGGAGTACCCGAGCTGATCCGCGGTGGAATTGACGGGCTCACGGTGCCTCCTGGAGACGCACGTGCACTGGCCGAAGCTATCGTAGAGCTAGTCGACGATCCAGAGCGCTGCACAATGCTCGCGGAACGCGGCCGCGCGCGCGTAGTCCAACTGGCAGATTTGGAAACGAACGTCCAGCAAATGGCCAGACTTTTTTACGGCTATTGTGCAGGTCGGACATCGGTTCCCACGGAGGCGGGGATCAACAGACGCGTTTCAACGCAACCGCTGCCAAAGGGAACCGTTTCCATCTGACGAGTGACGTTCCTTCGTCAGTGATTCGGAGAAGTTAGGGGATTGTGATTGCCACATAGCGATTCGAGAAAGAAGATGGCCGTAACTTCAAAACTCCGAGGCTACACCCAGCGACTCGCCGGCATGAGTTGCTCGGAACTATTGGACCGGGCGCTTCAGGAATACCGAAAGAGGGAGGACCTCATCGGGAGCCGGGATCGTCTCGGCCTCGCCTCAACTAAGTCGAGGAGCAATCCCCTCTTCCCGCCCTCCTTTTTTTTCGAAAGACACGAGTTGCAGACGCTGGCCGCTCAGTGCTGGAGTAGCTTTTCACATCAGGCCCAGGACACCCTGGCACAAGCGCAACGAATCTGCAGGCACGAATTCGATCTACTCGGTTACGAACGGCTACAGTATGGCTCCATTGATTGGCATCTCGATGCGGTAAACGGGAAGCGCGCTCCACTCAGGCCATGGTACAAAATCTCCTACTTGGACTTCGACCAGGTTGGCGACGCGAAAGTCATCTGGGAACTCAACCGCCTGCAACACCTGGTATGCCTGTCCAAGGCTTTCGTGCTCACAAGAGACGAACGATACCCCGAAGAAGTGAAGCGGCAAATCGCCTCCTGGACACAACAGAATACCTATCCCTATGGGATCAATTGGGCCAGCAGTCTCGAAGTTGCCTTCCGCGCACTTTCGCTCCTGTGGGTGGAACATCTACTCGCGGATTCAGCTTCGCTGGATGACGAGTTCTGGGGCGGCCTTCGCCAGCTCCTGGCGGTCAGCGGTCGCCACATTTCGCGTTATCTGTCGACTTACTTCTCTCCGAATACACACCTGCTCGGGGAAGCGGTTGCGCTCTTCTTTATTGGAACTCTTCATACCGAGTTTCCCGACTCCGGTTCGTGGAAGAGAAGAGGATGGGAGATCGTTCTACGGGAGGCGGCCCGCCAGGTTCGGCCGGATGGAATGCACTTTGAGCAGTCCATGTATTACCACGTCTATGCACTCGATTTCTTCTTGCACGCACGAATCCTTGCTGCGCGCAACGGGATGATCGTCCCAGCGGATTTCGATGAAGTGCTAGGACGTATGCTCGCCGCTCTCGCTGTGTTAGCACAGGGAGGCAGCGCGAATCTCGCATTTGGCGACGATGACGGAGGTCGTCTCTTCGATCCGAGACGAAACAAACGCCATCATATGACCGATCCGCTCGGCACAGGCGCAGTGCTCTTCGCGCGTCCCGATTGCAAAGCTGTCGTGGAGACGCTATGTGAAGAGACTCTGTGGCTGCTGGGCTCCGAAGCAGTCGCAAACTTCTCTGAGCTGGCATCGGAAGCCCCGCCCCCCCGGTCAGTAGCACTCGCGTCGAGCGGACTCTACGTGATGTGGGGTCGTGATCATCAGCTCGTGATGGATGCGGGTTCACAGGGAGAGGGCCGCGCCGGACACGGGCACGCTGATGCTCTCAGTCTCAGCATCGCTGTTGGCGGAGAGCCGTGGCTGGTGGATCCGGGCGCCTTTGTATATGTCGGCGCGGGGCGTGAAAGAGAGATGTTTCGCGGCACCGAGGCTCACAACACACTTCAGGTGGACGGCTGTTCGCAGTCAGAGCCTCTTGGGCCCTTCGCCTGGGACCGACTGCCAAATGTCAGCGTGATCAGTTGGCGGAGCTCGGACCACTCCGATTTGCTGATCGCTGAGCATGACGGCTATTCCCGCCTCCCCCAGCCTGTGATCCATCGCCGCTGGGCGTTCCACCGGAAATCTAAATTTTGCCTGGTCCGCGATGTTGCCACAGGAGATGGACAGCACCAGCTCGATCTGCGCTGGCACTTGGCTCCGGGCCTCGCTGCTGAAGTCGCAGGTCATTCCGTTCGGATCCAGGATTCCGGCGGCCAATGTCTCAACATCCAATTTCTCGCAACAAATCCATGGTCGTGCCAGATCGATCCGGGGTGGATCTCACCGGCTTACGGCGCAAAGCAACCGATCTCGGTCGTACATCTGGCGGCAACATCCAGCCTTCCGGCGGAGAATCTGACTCTAATAATCTTCCCCTCTTCCGAACCGGTCGCACGGCCGTTCTCCGCCTTAGGCAGCGCATCCTCAGTTCGGGGCTATTCCTATGCTGAGGAAGAGTCGCAGCATTACTTCTTCTTCTCCGACTCGCGTGATCCGTGGCAGGCGGCTTCTTTTTCGGGCGACGCTCGCTTCACCTATTGCGAAGTAAGCGATGGGGAAATTCTCATTGCGGCTATCCTGGACGGGACCACGCTGACATATAACAACGCCTCCGTCATCGCCAACCTTCAACCCGTGGCATGGCACGAATTCAATGTAGCTTCTCGAGTTGGAGCGAATTAGCGGATGTGCGGAATTTCCGGAATACTGAATCTCGACCACCGAGAACCTGTGAGCGTCGCTGCATTAAAGGCGATGAACAACAACATCGTTCATCGTGGCCCAGACGATGCTGGATTCTTTGTCTCAGGTCACATCGGCCTGGGCATGCGCAGGCTAATCATCGTCGATTTGCAGACAGGGCAGCAGCCCATGTCGAACGAGGACGGAACAGTTCATATCGTATTCAATGGAGAGATCTACAACCACGCAGATTTGCGCCAGAAGATGCAGAGTCGAGGTCATCAATTCCGCACAAAGAGCGACACCGAATCCATCTTGCATCTCTACGAAGAGTACGGCTCACAATGTGTCACTCATCTCCGCGGCATGTTCGCCTTCGCCATTTGGGATAGCCGAACCAAGAGGTTGACCCTTGCCCGCGACCGACTCGGCGTCAAGCCGCTGTATTTTCAGATTCTCGCGGGGAGTCTGATCTTCTCTTCCGAGATCAAAGGATTACTTGCATTTCCAGGCGTTCCAAGGCAGCTCAACACGGCTGCGCTTCCAGAGTATCTCGCCTTCGGATATCTCTCTGGAGACGAGACACTCTTCCGCAATGTGCGCGCTCTCCCGCCGGGTCACACGCTGCAGGTTGACAACGACGGTAAAGTGCAGGTGCAGCAATACTGGGAGCTATCGACCGGCACCCCAACGCACGAGGCAGATCGTTACTACGTGGATGGCTATCGTTCACGGCTTGAGTCCGCTGTGTCGAGCCATCTGATGAGCGACGTGCCACTGGGCGTATTTCTGAGCGGCGGTCTTGATTCAAGCACGGTTGCGGCCCTGGCGACAAAGCTCAGCGGCAGCACGATTGATACGTTTTCCGTGGGCTATGAAGAGGAAGCATACAGTGAACTTTCCTATGCCCGGCAAATGGCGCGACATATCGGTTCCAATCACAGCGAGGTACGGCTGTCCGCCAATGAGTTCTTTGGATTGCTTCCTAAGTTGATCTGGCATGAAGATGAGCCGATCACCTGGCCGTCCAGCGTGTCGCTGTACGCGGTAGCGCAACTGGCGCGGCAACGCGTGAAGGTCGTGCTCACGGGAGAAGGCAGCGACGAGACCCTGGGTGGATACAGCAGGTACATGTGGACGCGCTGGAATCTCGCTGCTCATGACATCTACCGCCGCGTAGCACCGGGCAGTCTGCGCCGAAAGGTGCGAGGCGCACTTTCTGGACCGAGCCGCGCGGGCGTCGACCTTCGCCGAAAGCTTGGTCATACTTTCATCGGGCGTGACGGCGATTCTTGGTCCTCAATCTATTTCGACAACTTCTACTCCGCCTTTTCCAGCGCAGATCAAGCAGCCCTGATGAATATGCCCGTCACCGAGTTGGCATGCCGCAAAGCCTCGGAGCTCCTAGAAAGCTCGAGTGGAGATCTTCTTTCGCGCCTTCTCTATACCGATATCAAAACATACTTACAGAAGCTGCTGATGAAGCAGGATCGCATGAGCATGGCTGCGTCCATTGAGAGCCGCGTGCCGTTTCTGGACCACGAACTGGTCGAATTCGCCTATGCCATCCCCTCTCGGCTCAAGATCAAAGGAACTCAGGGCAAGCACATCTTGAAGAAGTGTGTGCAAGATCTGCTCCCTCACTCCATCCTGAATCGACCAAAGGTCGGCTTCCCCACACCGCTCTCACAATGGCTAAGGGGCCCATCACTCGACGCGGTTGAATCCATGCTGCTTTCGGAGCGCTGCATCGATCGCGATCTGTTCGATCCTGGAAGCCTTCGCCGGCTTTTCTCTGAACACCGCGTGCGCTCGCAGGATCACTGCGATCGCATCTGGCGATTACTTAACCTGGAGCTTTGGCAAAGAATCTTTATCGACCCTGGTGCTGATCAACTGAAGTGTCCGGAAGTGAGCTTTGCGGCGATGACAGACTCCCGCATGGAGTATTTCGCAAACGCGGGCGTTCCCAACTAGCCATGGAGACATCCCTTGAGAACACCACGACAGTCGAACACGCTGCGGATATTGCAGCCGGTCGACGATTCGCGTTCGGAAAGAACTGGCGCAGTTTTTCTCAATCGCTCGCGGATCGTCAGGTTCATCAAGCTGAACATGCGCTGCAGGAAATGCTCGGACAGAATTCCCTGGCCGGAAAGAGATTCCTCGATGTGGGGTCGGGGAGCGGTCTGTCGAGCCTTGCCGCCCACCGCCTTGGAGCCGTCGTTCATTCCTTCGACTACGATCCTGAAGCGGTCGGCTGTACGAGAGAACTAAAGGCAAGTCATGGCGGTGAGAGTGGCTTGCGATGGGAAGTAGAGCACGGCTCGGCGCTTGATACCGACTATCTCGCCTCTTTAGGTCAATTCGATGTCGTATATTCCTGGGGAGTTTTACATCACACCGGAGACATGTGGGCCGCATTGGCAAATGTCTCGTCGCTCGTTGCGCCAGGTGGGAAGCTATTTGTATCCATCTATAACGATCAAGGTGCATCGAGTGATCGTTGGAGGAGGGTCAAAGCCGTCTATAACAGGGCCGCACCAACCAGCAGGTCGGTCCTCGCCGTTCTGTCTGCTGCGATGCTCTATTGGCGCCCGTTCCTGAAGGGAGCCCTTCGTGCGAAACCGTTGCAATTCATCCGGGATTACGAGGGGAACGGACGAGGTATGTTGTTCTGGAATGACCTTATCGATTGGGTCGGCGGCTACCCCTTTGAAGTAGCAACGCGTGAGCAGATATCCGACTTCTATCAAAGACGAGGCTTCGTTCTCACTCGCCTGCACGCGTGTGATGACACCCTCGGATGCAATCAGTTCGTATTCCACAAACGTTGAGACAAAGGTTGTTCCGCGAAACAGTTGTGCGATTAGTGACGGTTCGAGCGACTTGCATTCAAGGCTGCTGAACGACCTATGGCAAACAACTCCAGCTTATGATGCTTTGTTGCAGGAACGGCAATCATCGATTGATTTCTCGAGCGAGAGCCGCTGCGACTCTCGCGGTGCTCTGCATGGTTAGCTGCGTTCACTTGCTCGGCCTCAGATCGGGTGGACTGTTCGTGAGCGGGCCCGGCCCAGATGCGTCATCCTCGCCCCACCAGACACCCGGTTCGCGTGATCCCCTGGATGTCTCGTACAAACCTCGAATCGATACCAACCCTCAACGCTACGCACAAAATGTGTGGCTTACTGACACCATGCAGAAGGTGCGGCGCGACAGCGGAACTCCAGGTACAGCACACTGGGGAATCTTTTACGGCACTCAAAACGAATTCGTTGACTTTCAGGTTCATTACCACGACCCGGGAAAGGGGACGGATAACCTCAGTATCACCGTTTGCAATTTTGTCCAGAATGCCCCATCCCGCTTCGTGATCTCGTCCAACATACAGGTTTACCGGGAGGCCTATGTTCCCGTAGGTCGGACCGTCACCTCGACAGCCCGAACCTACTATGGCTCGCCCGGATCCTATCCGGATATCTTGATCCCCGCTATCGATCCTTACTTTGGTCAAACCACCAACGCGTGGCCGATCAGGGTCGCGCCCGGCGAAAATCAGAGCGCATGGGTCGACGTGCTCATCCCTCCGCTTGCGCCTCCCGGATACTATCTTGCCAGCGTGACGGTGAAGATCGGGCAGAAAACCCTGGCAAGGATGCCCGTAGTTATCGCCGTCTGGCAGTGGCCCTCATCGGGGCATATGCCCTCGACGGCGACCCTTTTCTCCACGTCTGCGAGCGGCTGGAACACGGCCTGCGTTCAGTTTTACGGAAGCTATGCTGCATGCGGAGCCTACCCCGGCGCTCACGGTAGTCAGGATCAAGCCGCGACCAACAGCGTGGTGGATCGGGCAACGCTCATGCTGGATCATCGGCTGAGTGCCGCCAATCCTATCTATCCGCCGTACACAACCACATTCAGCGGTCTTGAAACGAATTACGGTCCGCTCTTCGATGGAACAGCCGGAACCATGTTGAAAGGCGCGCGGCTCACCACTGCGGCCTATGCGCCCACAAACCCCGCTGCATTTGCCACCCAATGGGCAGCGGAATGGAAGAAGCAGGGCTGGACGGGCACACTCTTCGATTACTCCTGCGACGAGCCGCCGAATGGCTGCACCTGGTCGTCCATCAACACCAACGCACCCCTGCTCCATTCCGCGATTCCTCCGCTCCCGGCCCTGGTCACCACCGACATCGATACCGCCACAAAGAATGGCGTGGCTGAGTCCATCGATATCATGGCTCCCGTCATTAACTATCTAGACCCGCAGGGCAGAGCTTCTCAACGGCCTTCGTATGCGGCGTGGCTGGCTCGGCGCACCAATCCGCCGCGCCAGTTGTGGACGTACCAGTCCTGCATGTCCGCCGGTACTTGTGTCAACGGAACGATCGGTTCTGGCGAGACATATCCAAACTACGATATCGATGGCGTGCCGGCGGCGAATCGAGCGATGGAGTGGATGAGCTTTCGCAACGGAGTATCAGGCGAACTCTATTTTGACTTGGACTACGCGTGGAAGCCGGGCAACGATCCCTGGACCCAACCTTACTTTTTCGGTGGCTGGGGAGATGGGACTCTCGTCTATCCCGGAACCTCGCCATACATCGGATCTGGCGTAAAACATCCTATCTTCCTGCCCAGCATTCGACTCAAACATATTCGTGATGGCATGCAGGACTACGAGTATCTCACCGTGCTTAGCAACTCCGGGCAAGGCAAGTTTGTTTCTGCGCAGATCAATCAATGGATCCAGAACTCGTATACGTTTGAGACTACAGGCGCAGGTCTCCAGGCCGCGCGGCGAGCACTCGGAGGTGCGATGCACAAGCTTACGTATCCTCCAAAGCCTCGAGCCGCTGGAAGGAATTGACGCTCGGCCACCCTTCGAATCTTCTTGCTCTCCGCACCGTCCTGACAATCCGATCGAGATACGCGCTGGACTCACGCCGACAATTCCTCTACGCAATTAATCCTGATGAAGACGTTAGGTTCAAGTGTCGCTCTGGTGCTGACAGCCGTTGCTCTCGGCTTGTTGGTGCTTCTCCTCCAAATGCTTTCTGCGAGCGTGCTTGAGGACAGTATGAAGTTCGTTACGGAACCCATCGCGCTCCTGCTATTCGGCATCTGCCTTATCGTGGCTGGCAAGCTCTTGAGCAAGCTCACGAAAGGCTGACAGCCCAAAAAACAAGAAGCCGCTAAACGAGCCGAAATGTTCATCCTTCGCTCGAAGGGCTTTCGCCAAAGCGGCAAAGACACATCTGCCGCCACACGACATCCCCGCTGCTCTGCACGCCGGTTATCTCAGCGCAAGCCTGCTTTACCAAATAAGAAACAGTAATCCTGTCGCATACCTTACTGCAGTTGGGGCGCTCGCAGTCAGCGCTGCCGTCGCCGGATTCCTCCCGGCGCACCGGGCGGCCTCAATTGATCCGATCCACGCGCTGAGAGAACAGTGACGGAAACACAGCCCATATCCAACGGAACAAGAATCCTTCGCCCATTGCTGACGTTAATGTGTGCACCATCGCCAACTCGCTCATTGAAGCCGTTTAACATCTCAGGTGTCGCAGACTCGCGCCGACTCAGGCTGGTTCGGTACAGTAAACGTACAGTCGATTCGGCATTCTTGGCTTTTTGGCCTTTTTAGTCCATGTCGAAGAGGAAACCTACGTGTTTTCAGTGGCATGGATGGTTCGACTCCCGCCGCCTCCAACAAATAGTTGCGCATTGAGCAAATGCTCGCCGTCTGCTCCCGGGAACGCCTTATCAACTTCGCGTCGAACATCGACATCTTCGGATCCTTCCTCTTGGACTACCGTACCGGAACTGAAAGCAGTAGCTCGAACCTGTCCGGTGTTCGTTTTAAATTGCACGCAGTGAGAAGGCTCTTAATTGTCTCCGAATCGGATCCCCAATACATCCGAATAGATAGCCGCGATCCGCCGAGCCATCAAGTCGGAAGTGAATTCCGCGTGGACCCTGGCCTTGCCGGCGTCGCCGAGCCGTTTTCTAAGCTCTTGCTTATTCAACAACAACTGGATTGCGTGCGATAGTGCAAAGACGTTCCGCGGCGGTACAGTAATCCCAGTCGCGCCATCGATACAAACCTCCGGTACTCCGGATTCGATGTTGGTATTTACGATCGGAAGTCCAGCGGACATTGCCTCGAGCTGGACCATTCCGAACGCCTCAGCTCGAGTCACGGAAGGCAGAACAAAAACCGAGGCCGCGGCGAAGTAGGGACGGATATCTTCGACCTTGCCCAGCATCGTTATCTTTTCAAGAACACCCTCACTCTGAGCAAGCTTGATCAATGCACCGTATTGAGGTCCAAAGCCGATCAGAATCAATCTCGCGTCAACATCCTTCATGGCCCGAATGAGAATATCGAAGCCTTTGTAGGGGACGAGCCTTCCCACCGCGAGGACGATTCTATCTCCGAGTTGTTGGCGAAGTTTCCGAATTGCAGTCTTGTCATTACAGATTACGTCGTCAGGGTCGATTCCGAGCGGAACTATGCTGCAGTTGTGACGAAAGGGGCTGAGTTCAGATGAGGAATCGAGATAACGCTTCGAGGTTACAATGATGTGGCCCGCACGCCGCATGAGAGACTCGACAAACGGATCACTCAACTGACGAAGGATCCGTCTTCCAATTGTGTCCGCATGATGCGTGATCACCAATTTTCCTGAATGCCCGCTCATAAGGAAGGAGAGCGCAGCAGCGGGATTCGGCATGTGAATATGGACTAAATCGGCGGGCGTGCGACGAATAGCCAGCGCGAGTCCCGGACAAACCGGCATTGATGCGATTGTGCCGAACCGGGCGACGCGCGTGACGGAAACACCGTCCATCACAGTCTTTTCGAACCAAGGCTCGCTGTGAGCAGCGATTACGCTGATAGATGCGCTGTCCGTTTGCCTGACGGCGAGATCGCGGACATGCGTTTCCATTCCGCCTCTGTAGGGGGGATAGAACTTTCCGATGTGAAGGATTGAAGTTGTTTTCATGCCTCGTCCCTCCTAGGCCATCAAGACGGCGAGACCATCGTGTGCCATCGGAGCCAACGCAGGGTTAGAGACATGCACAAATTCCAACGGATCCGAAACTGATGCAACAGGGTGAGGCGGCGGTTACCGGTCGCATTGTTCACATGCCGCCGATAGAGGACTAGCGGTTGGTCGATATACAACGTCTTGCCACCGTAGAGCGCATTGGAAGCGCCGATCCACAGATCGTGGAGAACACTCGATCCTGAAGGAAATGGCAGAGCCCTATCACGAACTCGGCGACGAAATGCCATAGTGCATCCCAAGTAATTGCAGTGTAGAACATTGGCGAGCAGACCCGACTGAAATCCTCCGCGCTGCTCGTAGTAGGACCCCAGAAGGGGCACACTATTTTCGTCGATCAACGCCGCGTCCGACACTGTAAGATCCACATCTAGATCTTGTTCGAAAACCTGCGACACAATCGAAACCTTATTCGGCGCCCACAGATCGTCCTGATCACTCAAAAACAAAAGATCCCCAGACGCTTTCCGAAGCGCGCTCTCAAACGTCCTTAAAACGCCGAGATTTTCGTGATGTTCTATGAGCAGAATTCGCGCCTCGCCAAACGAACGTATGCAATCCGATGTCCCATCTGTCGACGCATCGTCGACCACGATCACTTCATCTTGAGCCCCTAGCTGGCTCAGAATCGACTTTAGCTGCGCTCTAATAAATCGTTCACCATTGTGTGCAGCCATGCAGACGGAAATCCGCATCTGTCGGGCAGGAAGGGTATCAGAACGATCCTTCTTAAAGGGCAGCACGTCTCGTTGTCCCACGCCATCTCTGTTTCAGATATTCAAGGATACTTAGTGTACCGAAGACTGCGAAAAGCAATCAACTTCTAGCCGATGGCAACCGATCCTCGGAGCCATGTCCTCCTTAGCGGGATGTTGCCTATCCCGTCTCCTAGCGATCGATGGTACCCGCCTTCCACTGTTCGATTCGATGACGCTTGGAGTGCGTGAGCCGTTTCTTGAGCATATCCCTCGTGACCCTCCCCAATTCGGGATCGTCGCCGCGCTTCCAATGTTTGTAGAGACGATAGACCAAGCTCGCGGTGTGGTATAGCCCCGCAAGATTTCCCTGTTCAGTATCCCAGAAAGCGCATCCGGCGTTGACTATGTTTTTATAACGTTCGAGACTCACCCTGGTCTTGAAGTCGAACATTGAGAATTCGTGTTCAACTTCAATGTCGCCTGCAACATAAATTGTCTTTCCCGCGGCATTGAGCCGGCTATAAATGTACGCATCGCAATAATCCAACCAAAACAATGGACTGTATCCTCCGACCTCGCGGAGCGCACTAATCCGCAACGTTGACGCGGAATTAAAAGCAAATGTCTTTCGCGCGGATATCCCAATGAAGCCCTTCGGAAAGAACCTTGGAATTGCGTCGAGTACGAGGTAGTTCGGTGACAACATTCTCCCTTGATCTACAATTTGCGGAACTACGGCTGCAACTGATGGTGATTTCTGAACCTGGTCAATAGTCTCGACGAGCTTTACCAGAAAGTCCTCGGGAAGCGTTGTGTCTTGGTCAAGCGTCAAAAGCCAGCGACAGTTTTCTCCTTCGGCCATCTCCAGTGCCCTGTTGTAAGCATCCGCCAAGCCGCGATTCTCAGATGTCCGCTCGTAACTTACTCCTTCAGGTAGTAAACCTTGCTCCCAGGCACTTGGACTGTTGTCATAAAGCAACACTTTGATGCGTAGCTTCTCTGCGCCTACACGGCTCGCGGCATTGAGCAAGGTGAGATAGCTCGGCGATTGCTGAGGTCTCAGTTTGTACAGGACGATGACTGTGAATAGAGTCACTGCTGCATCCTGTTCGGAGCGACTGGTGGAATCAATCTGCAAAATGAACTTCCTCGATTCGACCATAGCTGAAAGCGCTAAACGATCGACCGTAGCTCTTTTGTGCCGCTTGAAAACAAAACAGAACGTAGCAAAAGTAAAAGTAGCGCGGCTGTATAACTAGAGAGATAGACATCAACACCATACCGAGCAGAGCGAAGAACATCGAATCAGATTGAATCCTTAATTGTCTCTTCCAGTACAAAATGAAGAGTACAACGAGAAAGGCAAAATTATTGAAGAACAAGATATATGAGTTGGCAAGATCATTCGTACTATAGCGCGCCCACGAGGAAACATTCAGCAACTCACCAAACATGCCTTCAAGAATCTTGGGAATAGCAGCGACAACGAAGAGATAATGCATTTCAAGCGTATCAAGGTACGCTACCAAGCCAGCCGCGCTGGCTTCCTCGAAGCGACGCTCCAACGCACTAGAAGCGAGAACCGGGAGAAGCGCGCTCGATAGAGTTAGAAACGCAACAAGCGTCCACCAACGATGCCTGCGGAGTGGGTTCCATCTACTCAAACCGAAAAGCAGCAGCAGCATTGCTGCGCATACTTCATACCGATTGAGAAGCGCTAAAATCAAAGCGACTCCGATCAACCATTTGAGGTTTCTCTTTTGTGCAAAGCAAAACAACGCTATCGCCAACATGTCGATGATCTCTTTGTTGACCGTAAGCAGGCTAACTGTCGTCGTCGGATTGAGAAGCAGCAGAGATGCGAAAAGTCCTACCCTGATATCTGACACCCGCCTGAAGAGACCGATAGACAGACCGAAAACGAATATATTCAGAGCGGCCATCCACCACGTATTCTGGATCACGTACGCGAGAAAAACAGGGGTCCAAAGCGTATTCGGGAAGGAAGCAAGGGCGCCGTAAACCCAAGGCTCAGGATTACCACGATGTAAGGCATCGGCCATATAGATATAGGTCCCAGAGTCTGCCGCAATGCGCTGGTCAGAATCACCGACCAGGGAGGGATTTACCCATAGAACAAAGACGACGATGCAGAAACCCGCATAGAGGAACACCAACCCGAGTTGGAGCCAGTACCCAATCGCTCTGCGGCGGAGAAGAAAGCTCAAGAGATCCGATGAAGTTGAATTACCGGTCATGGCGACTCTCAGTGTCGACGCATTGATCAAGGCATTGCCCGTTCG
This sequence comes from Occallatibacter sp., assembly GCA_036267935.1. Lineage (GTDB taxonomy): Bacteria > Acidobacteriota > Terriglobia > Terriglobales > Acidobacteriaceae > Telmatobacter. The sequence goes on from DATAVC010000025.1 coordinate 206,810, forward strand.
CTTCTAACAACAATATGGACGCCGAATTGAACGCCAAAGAGTTTCCGGAACGAGCCTTCTTCAAGAGGGCTCCACAAATCACTACACAGGTCGTGTTCGTGGACTATGGAAGCGCATACCCGAGAAGAGACCCGGAACCTTGACTGTTGCACTGCGATTCTGGGCTCACATCATTGTTCGTGTTGGTATAGCAGTTGTACAGAGGCACGAGCGCCCCTTTCGCTTGTGGTTGAGCATACCCAAATCCCTCTAGGCCGATCACGACGCTGCCTCCACAGGTGCGATCCGTTGACATGAAGTAGCCAGAGTTGCCTTCCTTGCAAGCATAAATTGCCAGCGATGCTCCATTTTGCGGGCTCTCATAGAGGTGGCCAAGGGTCGACTTCAAGGTAAATCCGCCATTGGGATCAATCCAGCCAGTCGTCGTTTCTTGCGTTTTGGAGTTTGAGTAGACATTTAGGGCCATGGGAGAGGCACCCGGCACCCACTCCGCTTTTCCGATATCCCATTGGTTAATGGAAGTTGAAATCAAGATGTCACTCTGGTCCGCATCCCAGCGAGGAGCCGGATCCGAAATAGCTGGAAATATGTCGATGGCCGGATAGGGACCAACATTCAGATTTCCGTAGCGATCCCGCAAAAGCCCAGCAATAAAAACGTCTTGGTTTCCCAATAGGTTGGTATCGATTGTCTTGAGCTTTTGCCAGGGAGTCGCGCCATTAAGGAGCGATGAGTCCTGAATTCGGTACAGCGTGACCCCCGCTCCTCCGCTGTCCGTTATCCCGTCGGCACTTGAAACCCGTCCGGTTACATCGTTGAAAACACCGTACCAATAGCCCTGAGCGGAATCGTACGCGATATCGCCCCAGCCGTCTTCATTTTCGATACCGTTTGTCGTCAGCGTCCCGACCACAGTGAAGTGGATGCCGTCGGTCGAAATAGTCTCAACGTTGAGATTAGGCTGCGGCCCATTAACATCCTCATAGAAAAGCCGGATTGCGGATTTGTGATCGGTGTTATAAGGCACTGGTTGGGCAACGCCATAGTTGACTTGCGTAGTTGCGAGAATCACCGGCTTTGGATATTTCTTCCAGTGAATGCCGTCATTCGAAAATGCGACTCCGATGTTGTTGATGACGCCTGTGATTTCTGCTGTGCCAACGTAGTACATGGCGTAGGTATAGGTTTGTCCGTTCCCGAGCGGGTTGTTAAATATTCCTTCCACTACTTTCGGGTTGCAGGTATACGCGGAGTCCCAACCGCCCGGAGTTTCGCCCAGGACCGTGAGCGGAAAGGATACCTTATTTGTGACGGTATTTCTCGTGGCATACTGGATTGTGTCCGAAATCTGAGATGGCTTGTTCGGGTTGTTTCCCTGACCACACCACCAGAATTGCTGGACGTTTCCGGTCTGAATCACAGAAGGCGAATAGTCATAAACTCTAGGCCTGCCCATGTAGGATCCCGCAGGAGGGCCCTCGACAACTATTCCGCACCCGGTACCGGCCACAACCAAAAAGAGGGCTATGAGGAATTCGATCCCTCGCGGACTCAGGCGTCTTGGAGCAAGAGAACCGAATTGGTCGCCCAAGTGTGCGCTTTCAATCACTCCTAAGCCCCCAGCGATCGTCAGGCGGACAAACGAACGCTTAAGGGAGAATTGCACCCTAATCAGAGTTCACATGTGTCGCGAAACGCCACTTAGATTCTATAGCTTTTGTCACATTCGGCAAGCCCAAATGCACAGGGAGGAGAGGAGTCGGGCAACTGACAGTAATCTACCGTATCCGGGGGGCGCTTTTGCGAGCTTGATTTTTTCGCCTTGCTCTACACGGTCTTTTTCACTAGGCGCTGCCCGTTTCAACAATCGTCGCAACCTGTAGACTGCGGCCCCATCGGGCACCATCCGCTGATGAACTAAAATCTTCATGGGAAAGCGAGAACCACAGATGAGGAGAGGCACGGCTTTTTTGCCGAAGCTGCTTCTAAAAAGCGCATTGGGGATCGAGAGAATGGCAGCCTACGCGCAGGGTAAGGGCTATGGCACGTCCTCGATCCGTCAAGAGAACGCTCTGGTCCATAAGCTACTAAACAGGCAGCCCCAACTCGTGATCGACATTGGCGGGAACATTGGCGACTACACCGCAGAACTGCGAAGGCGAAACCCCCTCGCCGAGGTCCATACGTTTGAACCTTCTCCAACGAATGTTGGCAGACTCAGAAGCAGGTTTAAAGACGACAAGAACATTTTCATAGTTCCATTTGCAGTCTCTGACACGGTCGGCGCGGCAACACTGTACTCCGATGACCCTGGCTCCGGCTTGGCCAGCCTGACTCAGCGCAAGCTGGATCATTTCGGCATTCACTTGAATGTCAAAGAGTCAATCGACACCATTCGGTTTGAGGATTACTGGCTCAAAGCACTCAACGGGCGTCCTCTTGACATTGTAAAAATTGACATCGAGGGACACGAACTGGCCGCGCTAAAGGGATTCGGCAACGCGATCTCTTCGACCAGCGTTTTCCAGTTTGAGTTTGGTGGATGCAACATTGACACAAGGACGTTCTTTCAGGACTTCTGGTACTTCTTCAAGGAACATGAGTTCGAAATATTCAGAATCACACCGCTCGGTTTGGATCAAATCACGAGGTACAGAGAGCTCGATGAGTTTTTCTCAACAACTAACCTGATCGCAGCGAAGAGAGATTGAAGATTTCTGGTCGCGAGAGGGGTTGACCTGCAACTCAAATTTTCCTGGAGCGCTAACGGCAAAGATCCCCCCCCACTATCCGCCCGATTTGACCTCTATCGAAGAGAGCGGACTGCGTGCGGATCACCGGACCGGAAGCTGCCAGTCATTAGCAACTTCGACGATTCGGGTCAATAGGGTTTTCAAGTTGCAAAGATTCTTGGGGCAACAAATTCGACGTTTTAGGGACGGGAGTGGTCTCCCAGACAAGAATGCCATGTTGCCATTTTTTGCCAAAGCCGCAGGTCTCGACGCCGGGAGTCATGGTGCACTACCTTTTGTTGAGGTGGCGCCGGTACACTTGAAATGAACATGACCAATACTCTGGCTACCTCCTCCACCAGTCTTCTTCTCACTGCCACGATTCAGGTCGACGAGGATATTGTATTTACCGCGAGGAAGGACAAGAACGCTCGTCTAACCGATTACAAGAAGGCCCTGACTCTTTGGCTTACGCATCCGCGTGTTCAGTCTCTTGTATTAGTGGAGAACTCCGGTTCTGATCTTTCTGAACTGGCGGAGATTGCCAAAAGGCTGCCCGAAAAAAACGTGGAGTTTTTGTCCTTCAAAGCTCCCAAGTTCGATGGTTCGTTAGGCAAGGGCTATGGCGAAATGATCTGCCTGCAGCACGCCATCGAACACTCGCAATTGCTTGCTCGGTCCCGTCAATTCGTGAAGGTGACG
>DATAVC010000026.1:0-18075 GCA_036267935.1 Occallatibacter sp.
AGAGATCGACAAGCCCAGCATCGCCTCGTCGCACAACTGCGTGATGATTAAAAGCAGCTCGACGCAGCAGCCGAATGCGGTCCACGTGCACGGAGGCGAGTTCGATTCGTGCGCCAACGGCTGGTATCACAACGACACGACGGCCGGGATTCTCCACGTGGCAGAGGGGAACTCTGTCGAGAATGCGATGTTCGAGGGCGTCACGAATCCGATCATCGATACAGCGAGCGTCGCTTTCCGCATCACTTCGAACTACATCGAAGTGTATTCAGGCGCGGCGATTGTTCTCGGCTCGACGCAGAACACGACTCTCAGCGCGCACATCGCGGCGAACTACTTTCACACGACGACCGGCGCGACAATTTCATTCATCAACACTTTTAATTCGATCATCGAAGCATTTTTAGATGAGGGGTCGCCATCGTCGCGGCTTTCGCAGACCAGCGGGAGCAGCGAAAATATTATTCTGCCCGTCGAGGGCGTAACCGTTACGACGCAGAGTGGACTTGGCACCGGCTCTCCCTCTGCGGTCTGCGATACAGCGGACAGCTTCCAATGCACCTGGAGCTACGGAGTGCTGACACTTGTCGTTGGGACGACCCCCGTCGTCGGCGACGTGGCGCAGATCACATGGGTGACCCCATGGTCAACGCCCCCGGTTTGTGTCTTCTCAAACATCAGCGGAACCTATGCCGTGATCGACGATGCGAGCTGGCGGGCGACGACTTCCGTCAAGCTCTTTACCTCGGCCGTCCCCTCAGGGACAGCGAAAATCATGTACCAGTGCGGCAACTAACGAAGGGAGAAACCATGCTCGGACTTAGCTCTTTAGTGCGAATGGCGAAGGGTGGCGGGATCGGTCCCGATGAAATCGCGGAGATGTTCTCCGCTCTCGGCCTCGAAATCGAGTTTCGAGAATTAGAACCTGATGAGTTTCGGCATGGCTTCAACCATGCTGCTCTGGCGGCCGCCAAGCCCGGGGCGCAAATTATGAAAGCGTCGGGCGTGTCGAAGGACGGGAAACGGGTGGAATTGTTGCTCATTACTGCCCCGGTTACCAATGATTCTTCCGGCGTTCTTGACAAGCCGGTCGAACTTGCCCTAGCTTAGGGGACGAATCCCCCAGGTTGTAAATCTCCGACTGGTACCAAATCCGCGCCATGCGGTTCACGCTCTGAGTAGACAAGAGTATCTGTTATCAGACATAAGAGTACCGGTTTGTGTAAGGGGTGGCGATTTGACCTGCCCACCCGTACGCGCTTTCGCCGTTAGATCACTGCGGTTTCTGTATCCAGCTTGCACGAACTGACCCGCCCAAAGGAGATAAATTACATGGCAACGCCGCTGGGCTGCACATCGCCTGCCGCGTATTTTCCCCGGAGTGACCCCATGAAGGCTTGTATCGCAATCATTCTCGGTTTCTGCCTTGGAGTCGCGGCGCTCGCTTCGGCGCAGAACACCGACAATGCTGTCTACGTGAAGCAATTCCCCGGCGCGACAATCGGACTGAAGCTCACAGCAGCTCAAGCGACATGCAACCCGAACGCGGCCATCCCCTGCTATCTCGTGATCGATCCTTCGCTCGTGGCCTATGCGGCGGGAACCTTCCCGACGCTTTGTACGTCATGCGTACTGCTCGACTACCGCGCTGGGAACCCTTATGCAGGCCCGTCATCCATCCTCAATGTCGGCTCGCTGAACGCGCGAATTAATCCGGCGGCCTGCGGCACGGCCGCCGCGCCCTCCTGGTGCAGTGGATCGACGTTGGATGCATGGATCGTCGCTGCCCTCATAGGACCCTGCGGCGCAACTCCCTCTCTCAATGTCTTTCCTCAGTGCACTATCGTAGTCCCCTCGTCGTCGACGCCGTACACATGGGCGAGCACGGTAACGATTCCGGCGCCTACCACGACTGAGCAAGTGCAGTTCGCGCTCATTTTTGATCGAGGGGCTGTTGCCAACGTGACGGACGCGGTGACTGGAGACGCGATCCTCGTCCCCGGCGGGGGCTTTGAGGGCACGCATGTGCTGCTCGAGGGGCTGCACTTCACCGGCGGCGCGTCGATGGTTTCGACGGCGGCCGCGATCCATGTGCAGAGCGTCTATTCGGTTTTCATCGACCACCCGATCATGAACGGATTCCGCTCCTCGTCGGGCATACTCATTGAGGGCGGCGGCGCAGAAATCGACAAGCCAAGCATCGGCTCAGCGCACAACTGTGTGATGCTGAAGAGCACGGCATCGCGGCAACCGAACGCAGTCCACATCAATGGGGGCGAATTCGACGGCTGCGTGAACGGCTGGTACCACAACGACGCGGCAAAGGGCGCCGTGCACGTCGGGCAAGCGAACTCTATCGAGAATGTCTTGTTCGAGGGGGTCACGAATCCGGTCATCGACACTGCCAGTGAAGCCCTGCGTATCTCTTCCAATTACATGGAGGCTTATGCGGGTACCGCGATCGCGCTCGGCTCGACTCAAAATGCAACAAACGGCGCGCAGATCAATGGCAACTATCTGCAGACGACGAAGGGGCCGAGTATCACTTTCGTCAATGTAGTCAATTCCGTCATCGAGTCTTCGCCCGATTTCGGAACCTATACCGTGTACATTTCGCAGTCAGGCGGGAGCGCTGGGAATGCGATTGTGGGCAGAGCCGAAGGCGTAACAGTCACAACGGGCGGAGCTCTCGGCACTGGCTCTCCATTGGCGACATGTGACACAGCCGACGGGTTTCGATGCAACTCGAGCTTTGGAGTTGTAAAGCTCGTTACCGGCACAACTCCAACGGCGGGAGATGCCTTCCAGATCGCATGGGTGACTCCGTTTTCTACGCCTCCGGTTTGCATCTTTCAAACCATCAGCGGGTCACTCGCGCTCAATTCGGATGCGATCTGGCTCGCAACAACTTCGGTTAAAGCGTTCACGGGGATCGCGCCCTCGGGAACAATCAAAGTAGCGTATCACTGTGGGAATTAGGAGGAATCACAAATGTATGCAGGGCCCTCAAGGCTTGATCTGCTCACTTCGCCGACAGATCACTGCGGCTTCCGGCCGCTGAAGCGCGACCCATTCCTAGGATAAGATACCGAATTCAGATAACCCTGGCCGCCGCGCGAGGCGCGTCTCACTCCCGTTCGAGGTCGTTCACCAGCCGTCCGTCAAGCCGGCGCGCGCGAGCCTTCGAAGATATCCACGAACTCCCGGTACCGCCCGGCAATCTGGCTCACAGCCGTTTCCCTGTCAATCGTACCGCCGCGCCATGCGACCAGCGGATCCCAGAAATCCGTCCGGCCCACGGCGAAGCCAATAAATCCCTCGACGCCTGCTGCGGTGCTTAGCCACTTTTTCACCTGGCGATCGTCTTCGCCGCGGCCGAGGATGATGCAACCAACTTTGTCCCGTCCGCCGCGTCGGGCAGCGATCACCATCTTTTCGCAGTCTTCGGCGCGATCCAGTCCCTCAATCTTCCATACATCCGGTTCAACGCCGGCATCCTGAAGCTCCTGAATCGTCTGTGCCATCAGCCCTGGCCGCATCTGGGTGTCATAGGCCTTTTTGTCCCCGTGCAGTTCGTCCAGTTGCGCCTTCTCTGCCGGCACCAGCAGCTCGAACATAAAAAGACTGCGCCCCGCTGATTGCAGGTAGTGCGACAGCCTGCTCAGCCGCTTCGCCTGCAGCCGGTTGATCTTCCCATCGCCCGCCGGGTTGTAGCGCACGAGAACCTTGCAGAACGTCGGGTGAAATGCTTCGATGTGCGCCGCAAAGTCTTCGCCGTACTCGAAATCGAACTCTTCCTGCCCGCTCTTCTCCGCAGGACATGCGGTGTGGAAGCCATCGGCTGCCGCGTCCCGCAGAATCGCCGCACCAAACTGCTCGTCTACGAGGATTGCAGCTTTCTCTTTCGGCACACCGCCCGCAACTGCCGCCTGAAAGCCGTCGAAGATGACACGCTTCGCGGCCGCAATCTGCGCCGTCTGTTCGGCGGATAGCGGCTCATGCCAGCCAAACATCTTGGTCTCAAACGAGCCACGGTGATCGAACGGAAGGATGTACAACGGGCGGTCGTAGCCGCGTGGGCTCATTTGCCCTCCTTGTGTCTCCTGTAGCGCTCGATCAGATTGTTGGTCGAGCTGTCATGGTTCAATGCGGGCGCTTCCTTGCTCTCCAGTTCTGGAACAATGCGCTGCGCCAGTGCCTTGCCCAATTCCACACCCCATTGGTCAAACGAATTGATCTGCCAGATGCTGCCTTGCGTAAACACGCTGTGCTCGTAAAGCGCCACCAGCTTGCCCAGAACCTCGGGCGTGAGCTTGTCGGCGATGAGAGTGTTCGACGGGCGGTTGCCCTCGAACACCCGATGCGGGACCAGCCATGCGGGCGTTCCCTCCGCCTTCACTTGTTCCGCCGTCTTTCCGAAGGCGAGTGCCTCAGTCTGTGCAAAGACATTCGCGATCAAGATGTCGTGATGACGGCCCAGCTTGTTCAGCGTCTCATTGAACGCGATAAAGTCCGATGGGATCAGGTTGGTCCCCTGGTGGATCAGCTGATAGAACGAGTGCTGGCCGTTGGTTCCCGGTTCACCCCAGTAGACTGGGCCGGTTGCATAGTTCACTTGCTTCCCTGCCAGCGTGACATGTTTGCCGTTGCTCTCCATGGTCAGCTGCTGCAGGTAGGCCGGAAAGCGCTTCAGGTACTGTTCGTACGGCAACACGGCCACTGTCTGCGCCCCAAAGAAGTCTGCGTACCAGATGCCCAGCAATCCCATCAACACCGGCAGGTTCTGATCGAAGGGCGCAGTCCGAAAATGCTCGTCGACCTTGTGGAATCCACTCAGCATCGCCTTGAAATTGTCCGGTCCGATCGCCAGCATCGTCGAAAGCCCAATCGCTGAATCCATCGAGTAGCGCCCGCCGACCCAATCCCAGAAGCCAAACATATTCGCGGTATCGATGCCGAACTTCGACACCTCGGTCGCGTTCGTCGAGACCGCGACGAAGTGCTTCGCCACCGCGGTTTGATCGCCGCCCAGTCCCTGCAACGCCCAGTCTCTTGCCGTGTGCGCGTTAGTCATCGTCTCCAGCGTCGTGAAGGTCTTCGACGAAATCACGAACAGCGTTTCGTCCGCTTCCAGATCCTGTACCGCTTCAGCAAAGTCCGTGCCATCCACGTTCGACACGAAGCGGAAGGTCATCGACCGCTCGCTGTAGTGGCGCAGCGCTTCATACGCCATCACCGGCCCAAGATCCGACCCGCCGATCCCCACGTTGACCACATTCTTGATTCGTTTCCCCGAGTGCCCCTTCCATTCGCCGCTGCGTACGCGATTTGCAAACGCCGTCATCTTGTCCAGAACTTCGTGCACGCCCGGCACAACATTCTGTCCATCAACCAGAATCGACGCGCCCCTGGGAGCACGCAATGCGATATGCAGAACCGCGCGCTTCTCCGTCACATTGATCTTCTCGCCGCTGAACATCGCCTCGATGCGCTGCTTCAGGCCTGCCTCTTCAGCAAGCTTGACCAGCATCAACAGGGTTTCGTCGGTGACGCGGTTCTTCGAATAATCGAGAAACAGGCCGACAGCTTCGGCAGTCAATCGCTCGCCACGTCCCGGATCCTGCGCAAACAACTCCCGCAGGTGCACGGCCTTCATTTGTTTGTAATGGCTCTGCAGAGCCTTCCAGATATCGCTCTTGGCCAGCGGAGCCGGTCCCTTGCTCTTGGTTGTCTTCACTGCGGCAGTTGCCATGTGCATCTCCTTCTACGGTGGTCAAACGGTGGAACAAATTCCCTGCTTCAATCTCTGTCTCTCAGAACACGTGCAGCCAAATTGCCGCCGCGACCGTTAAGAATAGCGCAATGCTGTCAAACATGATTGAAATCTCAAACAAGTCGCCCTGCCGGCCCACATGCCTTAACGCTGGTTAGATGATCGCGACGCCCGGCAGTTGCGCCCTTGTTGCGGATTAACGACGAAAACGCGAGATCAGATAGAAGAGGGCCGAAAGCAAAACGCTGATCAGGATCGATGTCCCCAGCGGCGCAAAAACGGTGAAGTTCTTTCCCCGATACGAGATGTCGCCGGGGAGTCGCCCGAAAGGCAGACCGACACGCGCTGCAAGCATGAAGACTGCCCCCAGCACAATCAGTAGAATCCCAACTCCGACCAGCGCCTTCCCCATCTCATGCATTCTGCGTCTCGCCTGCTTCGGCCCTGCTTCGGCTAGGATACAAGGAACAGTCGGTATCTGAAATGTCTCCTTCCGGCTGAAGAGGACTAGTTCGCAATGCGGGTTCTCACATTCATCGTCGGAATCGCATGCCTGCTGGCCATGCTCTTCGACGCGTTCAAGACCATCATCTTGCCGCGTCGCGCCACCGGACGCTTCCGCATTACCCGCATCTTCTACGTTCTCACCTGGGCGCCGTGGGTCTTCGTCGCCAACCGTATGCGCAATCCGCGCAATCGCGAGGCCGTCTTCAGCTACTACGGGCCGCTCTCTCTCATCGTTTTGCTCATGGTCTGGGCGGCGGGCATGGTCTTCGGATTCGGCTTGATCCTCTATTCCCTGGGCAGCCCTCTCCACGATTCGCTCGCGGGCAGCGGAGGCTTTCGCTCCGACCTTTACTACAGCGGCACAACCATCTTTACCCTCGGCCTGGGCGATCTCACGCCGACCACGCCTCTGGCGCGCGTGTTAACGATTTTGGGTGCCGGCACGGGGCTTGGTTTTCTCGCCGTCGTTATGGGCTACTTCCCGGTTCTCTACAGCGCCTTCTCGCGTCGCGAAGTCAGCATCTCGCTGCTCGATGCGCGGGCCGGATCGCCTCCAACCGCTGCCGAGTTGCTGCGCCGTCATGCCTATGAAGGCGCCGAACAGGCACTTGCCCTTTTGCTCGTGGAGTGGGAGCGTTGGTCGGCCGAGTTGCTCGAAAGCCACATCTCGTACCCGCTGCTGTGCTACTTCCGCTCGCAGCACACCAACCAGAGCTGGATCAGCGCCCTCACGTCCATCCTCGACACCTCGGCGATGCTGATTGCCGGAGTCAAAGGCTATGAGGCACGACAGGCTCAGCTGACCTTCGCCATGGCTCGACACGCAATGGTTGATCTGGCACAGATCTTCTCTCTGAAGCCACGCACCGACACCGCCGACCGCCTGCCGCAAGAGGGATACGAAGCGATGTATGAATTGCTATGCCAGGCCGGCGTGAGTGTGTGCCGCGATGGCGAGTCCTATAAGCGGCTCCGCGATCTGCGCGCACTGTATGAAGGGTATGCCGAAGCCCTAAGCGCCTATCTCAGAATGCCCTTGCCGCCGTGGATTCCCGCAGCCAAACACAAGGACAACTGGATGACCATCGCCAAGGTGCGCAAAGAGGCTGAAGCCGCAGACGCGCCCGCTTCAAACAATGAGCAGTTGGTGGAACTGGCAGAGAGCCGGGCACAATTCGGCGACCACCATCACGACTTCTGAGCTTGTCCCGCGTTCACCGGTTAATTGCGCGTACCGGCCAACAGCGCTTCAATCTCAGTCTTCTGTTCGCCCGATAAAGGAAGCAGCGGCAGACGGGGCCGCCCTCCGTAATAGCCGTTAAAATCGCAGGCGTACTTCACGCCGCTGATACCGAGTTCTCCAATAATCCTCTTCGCAGGCACTGCAATGCGCTTCTGTTTGTCCTGCGCGAGCTTGATGTCGTGATCCTTCCACGCGGTGTAGACCTCGTGACAGGCCTGCGGTGCACATGCGGCGAAGCCGAGAATCGTGCCGGCCCCTCCCGCTTCCAACGTCTCCAACACGATGCTGGCAGAACCGGTGAGTACCTGAAATCCGACTTCCCTGCTCCTCGTCTTCAGCGCTGGTTTTGGAGGAGCCGTTGCCACCGCCACACCGCCGGCCAGGTCGCTTGCTGTGACAAATGTCGCCGCATCGTGCTCTGGAGCGCCTGCTTTCAACATGCGCCCCGTCACCGCCTCGAAGACTGTCGTAACCGGAGTACTTCTCTTAGGGGCACTGCGCGTCGCCTCAATCAACGACTTGGTGCGCGCAAGATCGCCCGTTGAGTCTTTGATCCCGATAATGTTCGGATGCTGCGCCAGTTCGGCCACCAGCTCCACCGGCAGGTTGTAAGGAACAAACTTCGGAATGTTGTAGAGCAGCACGGGCAGCGGCGACCGATCGGCCACACTGCGGAAATAGTTCAGCGCTGCTTCAAAAGTGATCTGCGGCAGGTAATAGGTCGGCGTCCGTACAAGCACCGCGTCGTACTGAAACTCGGCTGCAGCTTCGGCTAGCTCGATCGTCGACTTCATGCTCTCCCGGCCGACGCCGGCAATCAGCACTTTATCAGCAGAGCTCGCTTCTGCCGCGGTCCGCAGCACAGCGCGCGTCTCCGCGTCGTCAAGCATCATCGCCTCGCCGGTTGAGCCCAGTACAACCATCCCCGCCAAAAGGCTGCGCGAATAACGCGCCATGTTGGCTTCAATCTTGCGGAAATACACGCGCTCATCCGAATAGAAGGGCGTGGGCGCAGCAGCGAAAACACCTTCAATCAGCATGTCCTCATTGTACGGGTAGCCTCGGGGCACGGCTCTTCCGCGTGCCTGTCAGCCGACTTTCTGGGCGATCCTCGCATGCAGCTCTTGCAGCGCGAACACCGTCGTCTGTCTCTGCTGCATCGCGGCGATGCCTTCTACCGCAGCCTGCGCCGCTGAGATCGTAGTGATCGTCGGGATGCGCGCAAGAACCGTCGCCCGTCGAATTGCCTTCTCATCGAAGATCGTGTCTTGCCCGCGCGGCGTATTGATGACAAGTTGAATGCGATCGCCCTTGATGAGATCGACGACGTTCGGCCGGCCCTCTTTCACTTTGAAGACACGCTCCACCGTCAGGCCCGCATGCTCGAGCACGTTCGCCGTTCCTTCCGTCGCCACCAGGCGGAATCCAAGGTGTACATAACGTCGCGCAAGTTCGATGGCCGCCGGCTTGTCGTGGTCATTCACGGTAAAGAAAACCGTCCCGCTCGTCGGCAGCACCTGTCCCGCCGAAAGTTGTGCCTTCGCGAATGCCTCGCCGAAAGTTGCCGCCACGCCCATCACTTCTCCCGTCGACTTCATCTCCGGGCCAAGTACGGTATCGACTCCTGCAAATTTTGACCATGGAAACACCGGAGACTTCACGTAGAAGTGCGATCCGGTATCAAGATCCCGGCCGTCTTCCACTTGATCAGGCAAAAGATCGCGCAGCGTGCGGCCCGTCATCAGCCTCGCTGCGATCTTTGCCAGCGGAATGCCTGTCGCCTTGGAAACATACGGTACGGTTCGCGAAGCGCGCGGGTTCACTTCGATGACATAGACGTGGTCGTTTCCGTCTGCGTCGCGCTGAATTGCAAACTGCAGGTTCACCAGGCCCACCACCTTCAGCGCCAAAGCGAGCTTGCGCGTATACGTGCGCAGCACATGCAGCGTTTCTTCACGGATGCTCACCGCAGGCAGTACGCACGACGAATCGCCGGAGTGGATACCAGCTTCTTCAATGTGTTGCATGATGCCGGCGATCACCACGTCTTTCGAATCGCACAGCGCGTCTACGTCCACCTCGATGGCGCTCTCGAGAAAGTGGTCGACCAGGACTGGCCTCTCCTGCGAGTATTCGACGGCCTCGCGCATGTACTGCGCCACTGAAGCCGCATCGTACGCAATCACCATCGCTCGTCCACCCAGCACGTAGCTGGGCCGCACCAGCACCGGATACCCGATGCGTTCCCCAACTTCCAGAGCCTGCTCGACGCTTGTCGCCGTACCGCCCGCCGGCTGAGGAATCTCCAACTCCTCAAGAAGTTTGCCGAATTGCTTGCGGTCCTCCGCCAAATCAATCGACTCCGGCGACGTGCCCACAATCGGCACTCCCGCCGCTAGCAGACGCTGCGCCAGGTTCAGCGGCGTTTGCCCGCCGAACTGCACAATCATCCCGATCTGCGCACCCGACTGCGCTTCGTGGTTGTATACCGCGAGCACATCTTCCAGCGTGAGAGGCTCAAAGTAGAGGCGATCGCTGGTGTCATAGTCCGTCGACACCGTCTCGGGATTGCAATTCACCATGATGGTCTCGAAGCCGTCGTCCTTCAGCGCGAACGCGGCATGGCAGCAGCAGTAATCGAACTCGATTCCCTGTCCGATGCGGTTCGGTCCCGATCCAAGAATGATGATCTTCGGCTTGTCGGTCGGCGGCGCTTCGTCCTCTTCGTCATACGTCGAGTAGAGATACGGCGTCATCGACTCAAATTCCGCAGCGCAGGTGTCCACCAGTTTGAACACCGGCCGGATGCCCTTGCCTTCCCGCAGTTCCCTCACCTGCTGGATGCCCTCGTGACCAATCAGCTTCCATTCCGTCGCGATCCGCTCATCGCTCAGGCCAAGCCGCTTGAGCCGGCGCAGCTGCTCGGTGTCGATCTGGGCCGGAGAGGTTTTCGCAATCTCCCCCTGCGCCAGCGTGATCTCGCGCAGTTGATACAGAAACCATGGGTCCATACCCGTGAAGCGCGCAACCTCGCGCACGCTCATGCCGCGCTCGAAGGCGAAACGAATGTAGCCGAGGCGTTCAGGTCGCGGCGTCACAAGCATCTGCGTCAGCCGCCGCGGGTTCAGCACTTCAGTCCCCGTCTTCTTGCCGGTCTCCAGCGCGCGCCACGCCTTCATCAACGCTTCTTTGAATGTGCGACCCATCGCCATCACTTCGCCGACAGACTTCATCTGTGGGCCAAGCGTGTCATCGGCTCCGGGAAACTTCTCGAACTGCCATTTGGGAATCTTGACTACCACGTAGTCAATGGTCGGCTCAAAGCACGCCGGCGTCTTGCGCGTGATGTCGTTCGGAATCTCGTCCAGCGTATAACCCACGGCGAGTTTTGCCGCAATCTTGGCGATCGGAAATCCAGTCGCTTTGGATGCCAGCGCCGACGAACGCGACACACGCGGGTTCATCTCAATCACGGTCATCCGGCCGTCCAGCGGGTTCACCGCGAACTGCACATTCGACCCGCCCGTCTCCACGCCGATCTCGCGCATCACGGCAATCGCTGCATCCCGCATCTTCTGATACTCGCGATCGGTCAGCGTCTGCGCGGGTGCAACAGTGATCGAGTCGCCGGTGTGCACGCCCATGGGGTCAAAATTCTCGATGGAGCAGATGATGATGACATTGTCGGCGAGATCGCGCATCACCTCGAGCTCGTACTCTTTCCATCCCAGCACGCTCTCTTCAATCAGGCACTCGTGCACCGGCGACAGGTCCAGGCCGCGCGCCAGAATCTCCATCAGCTCTTCGCGGTTGTAGGCGATGCCCCCACCCGATCCTCCCAGCGTGAAGCTTGGCCGGATCAGCACCGGAAAACCAATCTTGCTGGCAAAGTCGAGCCCGTCGCGCAGATTATTCACCAGCGCAGACTTCGAAACCTCAAGGCCGATCCGGATCATTGCATCCTTAAACAGCAGCCGGTCTTCCGCTTTCTTGATCGCTTCAAGCTTGGCGCCAATCAATTCCACGTTGTAGCGATCGAGAATCCCGGCATCGGCGAGATCAACGGCGAGATTCAACGCCGTCTGGCCGCCCACGGTGGGCAACAGCGCGAACTTACCTGAACCGGGGCCGAGCATCTCGACCTCTTTGCGGATGATCTCTTCAACGTACTCGCGCGTCAGTGGCTCGATATAGGTTCGATCGGCGAGATCAGGATCGGTCATGATGGTGGCTGGGTTTGAGTTCACCAGCACCACCTCGTACCCCTCCTGCTTGAGAGCCTTGCAGGCCTGCGTGCCGGAGTAGTCAAACTCCGCCGATTGGCCGATCACGATCGGGCCCGACCCGATCACGAGAATCTTCTGAATGTCATTTCTGCGTGGCATTGTTCGCTCTTGTTTTCTACTCGCTTCGAGTCGGTTTCAGCCGAATCGCTTGTTACCGATAGGTTGCCTTCTGTCCAAAAAACAGCGGAGCCAAAAGCCCCGCTGTTGGTCAAATCTCAAGCTCGCCCGCGGACAGTCTCATCCCTTCCACTCCTCCATCATCTTGCGGAAGTCGTGGAATAGATAGTGCGAATCGTGGGGTCCGGGTGCAGCTTCAGGGTGATACTGCACGCTGAACAGCGGCAACGTCTTGTGCCGCAGGCCTTCCAGCGTCTGGTCGTTCAGATCAACGTGCGTCAACTCCACCTCGTTGGCGTTCACTGAATCCGGATCGACCGCAAAGTTGTGATTGTGCGCCGTAATCTCCACCTTGCCCGTAAGGTTGTTGCGCACTGGATGATTGCCACCGTGATGCCCAAACTTCAGCTTGTAAGTTTTCCCCCCAAGCGCCAGCCCACAAAGCTGGTGCCCAAGGCAGATTCCGAACACCGGCACACGGCCCATCATGTTGCGAATCGCCTTCACGGCATACTCCACCGGCTCCGGGTCGCCCGGGCCGTTGGATAGAAAGACCCCATCGGGTTTCAGCGCCAGCACATCCTCCGCAGTCGTCTCCGCTGGAACCACTGTCACCCGGCAGCCCTCGCGCGTCAGCATGCGCAGAATGTTCTGCTTGATCCCGAAGTCGTAGGCCACCACGTGGTGCTTCCGCACCTCGATCCCTTGGATCAGACCTGTGGGAAGCAACGGATCGCCTGCCTGGTTGCGCGCGTCCTCGGCGTCGAACGTGTACGACGCTTTCGTCGACACCACCTTGGCCAGGTCGGTCCCATCCATCTTGCGGATGTTTCTTGCCCTTTGGACGAGTGCATCAATATCCGAGACATGCGTCGACATCACGCCGCGCATCACGCCGTGGGTCCGCAGATGCCGAACCAGGGCGCGCGTATCGATCTCCGCGAGCACAGGAACGGAAAACCGCTCCATATACTCATCCGTGACCTGTTCAGACCGCCAGTTTGAGCTGATCGCCGAGAACTCACGGACAATCAAGCCCTCAATAAATGGCTTGGCGGCTTCGTTGTCGGCGTGGTTGGTTCCGTAGTTGCCGATTTGAGGATTCGTGAGAACGACGATTTGCCCGGCATAGGAGGGATCGGTGGCGATTTCCTGATAGCCGGTAAGGGAAGTATTAAAAACAACTTCGCCTTCGCATTCGCTCAAGTGACCATGACCATGGCCGAGGAAGGTGCGCCCATCTTCAAGCGCAAGTATTGCCTGCATTGCCGCTCCGAGGAGTGGATTCAATCGATTTTAGCAGCTTCAACGGCCTTTCAGGCGATTCCACCTCCCAACATCTTGTGGAATAGTCGGTAGACTTCGATGCTCCCATCAAATCCGCACGTTCTAGCGGGCTTAGAGTCGCAAAAAAATCTTCTTGCGATAGAACAGCCCCACGATCGCCAGGTTCAGCACCACAAACAGCAGAGCGTAGCCAAGCGACGCACTCGATGGATTCAGCCCCCGCGCGAGTCCGTCGAAGAGCGCCTCTCGAATCGTCTCCGCCTTCCCGCCCAATGTGAAATGGAAAAGCGGTTCCAGGGCGTTCAACATCGTTGCCAGCGAGAACGCCAGGATCGCATTCGTCCCAAAGATGCGTGCGAGCGTCGTCCC
Source organism: Occallatibacter sp. (assembly GCA_036267935.1). Classification (GTDB taxonomy): domain Bacteria; phylum Acidobacteriota; class Terriglobia; order Terriglobales; family Acidobacteriaceae; genus Telmatobacter. Next base: position 13,583 of record DATAVC010000026.1, read on the forward strand.
GCGCTTCCACCCGCGCTCGTCAATCACCCACGACAAAAGTGCGACAACCAGCAGGCTGAAGCCACCGCTGAACAACACAAAGCTATCGGTCCAGATCTTCTTGTTAATCGGGATCACAGGGTTCAACGCCAGGCTCACAACCATCAGCAGAAGGCCAGTCCCTGCCATCCGCGCGAGCCTGCGAAGGGGAGCACCCTCGCGTCGCAGCCACTCTCCCGCCACAATTCCCAGCAGCATGTTGCAGCAGGCGGTCAAGGTCGAGAGCAGGCCCTCCGGATCCCACATCTGCCCGCCGTAGAACCACAGATGATTCGTGCCGAACAACGATCGATCGATGTATGCGCCGAGATTTCCTGCCTGATCAAGTCTTCCTGCGCCGTAGCCAGGCACAGGAACAAACCGCAGCAGAGCCCAATAGAACACCATCAAGGCCACAATCGCTGCCAGGGTTGTCGCGACGCGCTTCCCTGCCTTGGTCTCTTCGTGCGGCAGCGCAAGGTAGAAGAGGCCCGCGCCCAGGCAGCACAAACCAATGCGCTGCAGGATGCCCGGTATGCGCAGAGGATGCAGATCGAACAACGGAAATCCATTCAGAACAAGCCCCAGCACGATGAGGCTCACACTGCGCCAAACAACATGCGCTGCGAGTTTGCCGGTCGAGATACCCTTCCGCCGCCGTGCTGCGAACGAAAACACCATCGACACGCCCGCCAGAAAAAGGAAGGACGGGAAGATCATGTCCGTCGGAGTGACACCGTTCCAGTCCGCGTGCTTCAGAGGCCAGTAGACGTGGTCCCATGATCCGGCATTCGTCACCAGAAGCATGCCAGCCACGATGGTTCCGCGAAATACGTCGAGCGAGATCAGCCTGCTCGACGCCTTGTTCACTGGATGCAGAACTGGCGCGGCTTCAACACCGGAAACAGTGGAAACTGTGCTCATAGGCGAACTCAGGCGCCAAAGATAGCACGGCCCAGAAACACGGCGCAAACGCTTTATTAAAGGATGTTCGCGATTCGACGTGACCTCTCAGTGCCCCGGCTTGGACGGTCTCGCTAGCCCGAGCCTAGCGCACGACGCCCGCATCCTTCGCCGGCCAATAGACAAATTCTGCCTTGCCGTACACCAGCTCGCGCTCCACCGGTCCGAACTCACGACTGTCAGATGAGATCGAGCGATGATCGCCCATCATGAAATAGCTGCCTTCGGGAATCACAATTTCCGCCATCGACCGGGAATCGCGATAGCGCTCCGGTACGTAGGTCTCGTGCAGTTCAACGCCGTTCAACCACACGCTGCCGTGGTCGATCCAAAGGCGGTCGCCCGGCAATCCGATCACACGCTTGATATAGCTCTTTTCCGGATCACGCGGATAGTGAAATACCACCACATCGCCGCGCTGAATGGATTCGACGTGATAGACGAACTTGTTGATGAACAGGCGATCGTGGTCTTCCAGCCGCGGCAGCATGCTGGTGCCTTCCACACGCACCGGCTGATAGAGAAACGTGATGATCAGGATCGAGATGCCGGCAGAGATCAGCAGGTCGCGAACCCATAATCCCAGATGCGCGGGTCTTGCGGGTGAAACTACTCTGGGAGCGGCTTGAGGCAGACTTTCCGAGGCAGCAGAAGAGGCAGAAGTTGAAGCAATCGCGTCGTGTGCGGGCGGTTCCATTTCTCTTAGTGTATCGGGTGGCGCTTCGGTTTACTCACAACCAAGACCGCCTGGCGGGCAAAGCACATGCGCGCGATTGGGCTTATCGATTGGACGAGGCTGATCGGGCGACGGAACCAGGCCCTGCGCGCCATTCGCCGCGAGGTTCTCTTCCTCCAGGATCAGTGGACGCTGCAGCACCATCTCCACCTGCGTTCCGGTTTCAATGTTGACGTCCGCACCGCGCGTAAACAACGACACGATGCCCACCGCCGCCAGCCCGGCTCCGATTCCCGCAACTCCGCCCGCGATGGGATGGCCCGCACCGAGGCCGCCGATTGAACCGACCGTTCCACCCGTAGGGATCGCGATCTCCGCGGTCTTGCCGGCATTGCGTCCCTTATCGCCGTCCTGCTGAATCGTTCCTTCCCCGTCGTCCTTGACAGTCTGCTTGTGCGCGCCCGGCAAACTGTTCACCATCCCTGGAATTTCCACCACCGAGCCGTTGGGAAAGATCATCGACGTGAAATGCATATCGAGCTGCGCCCGGCCTTTCACGCGGCCCGCACGCTCCACCCGGTCGACCGTGCCCTGCACATAAACGCCCGTCGGAATCATTACCCGGGTGCCCACCACCACAGGAAAGACCGAGGCCAGGTATACGCCGTCTCCCACATGCGCGCTCTTGGTGTTGATGCCGCTGCGCAACTGCAGCAGAACCTTGGTTCCCGCCGGTACCGTGTAGATCTTCTTCCCGGGAGCTGCAGCCGGCGCAGGGGCAGCATCGTTTCCAGAATCGGCCGTATGGGCCGGCGTCTGGACCTGCGCTCCTGCCGATGCGACGCCATCAAAGCTCAAAAAAAGCAGTGTAGAAATCGCCAGGCGCGACAATCGCATCTTTCCTCCACAGGGTCCCATCAAAATAGACGGGACGATCGCTCACAAGGGTAGCCCAATCTTTGCTCGTTTCTGTGCGCAATTTTTCGTGCACAGCACGGCGCACCCTCCAATTCCGCGATAGGATGCAAAACAACGATGGAGACTGAGATCACAAGGACGCGTGCCATGGATACGGACGCCACCGGCCCCTTCGCCCGGGTCTACGGCATTCTCACCGACGCCATCGCCGCGCGCGCTTTTCCTGGCTGCGCCTTTGGCGTGCTCTCCCGCGGCGCCGTCGTTCTCCAGGACGCCCTCGGAGGCTCGACCTACGACGGTGATAGCTTTCCCATCGCGCCAGAAACCCTCTTCGACGTCGCTAGCATCACCAAGGTCCTTGCAACCACCGCAGCGGCCATGCTGCTGGTCCAGCGCAGCCAGCTCGATCTCGACACGCCCCTCGGCGAGTTCCTGCCCGGTTTCATCGTCGGCCGTTCCTCCCGCGAACACGCCCGTCAGGTCACTCTTCGCCACCTGCTGGCCCACAACTCAGGCCTGCCGGGTTATGTGGAGCTATTCCGCACCGCGGCCACCCGCGACGCCCTGCTCCGCGCATGCCTGCAACTGCCTCTGACTGCCGAGCCCGGCACGCGGGCCGAATATTCCGACCCCGGCTTCATCCTTCTGGGCAAAGCGCTCGAAGTCGTAATGCACGAGTCGCTCGCGTCGTGGGTCCAACGCGAAGTCTTCGACCCTCTTCAATTGAGCGCAACGGGATTCACGCCTCCCTACCGGCTTTGGGCAGAGATTCCGCCCACGGAACACGACCTTACCTTCCGCCATCGCGTCATCCAGGGCGAAGTCCAGGACGAGAATGCGTGGGTCATGAACGGCATTGCCGGCCATGCTGGCATCTTCTCCAATGTTCCCGACCTCTTGCGCTTCGCGCAGGCAATTCTCACTTCCTCGCAAAGCGACAGCGGACTCTTCGCGCAGGACGTATTGAACACCTTTGCTGAACGGCAAGGCCCGCCCGCCAGCTCCCGGGCCTTAGGATGGGACACCCCATCGGAAAATTCTTCCGCAGGGCAGCACTTCTCTCCCCGCTCCATCGGCCACTTGGGCTACAGCGGTTGCTCTCTCTGGATCGACCGCGATGCGGAGATTGCCGCAGTGCTCCTCACCAACCGCACGTGGCCCGACCGCAGCAGCCAACTCATGCGCCAGGTTCGTCCGGCTTTTCACGACGCCATCCGCGAAACCTTTGTCGATTCAGAAGATTGAATCAGAAAATGCATCTATTAAATCAGGAAGCCATGCCGGTTTCGGGCAGAAGTCCGCGCTCGCCCAAGCGACCATATTGTTTAGGTTACGAACGAACAGTCCCTATCTTTGTTGAGAAAAATATCGTATATCACATAAAATAAATGACTTAATATCGAAGTTGTGCGGAGACCCAAACCGTGCGAGCGGCTTGCCGTCACCCTTACTACCCGGTTATTCCTCATTCCACCATTGGGGAGTTGTGGCCCAAACAATTGTTCCTTATGATTCCCTTACGAATTCCTTATGTTATGGGCACAACCAGAACTTCCCAAATTAGGAGGACACATAGAATGATTTCCTCATTAACACTTAAACTACATTTCGCGATTCGCGATTTCCTGGCCCGTGAAGAAGGTCAGGATCTGGTGGAATACGCGTTGGTCGTGGCTCTGATTGCATTCGGTGCAGTCACCGCTATGAAAGGCCTTTCAACCGAGATCAAAACGGCATTCAACACGATCTCCAGCGATCTGGGCTCCTCACTCTAATCAACACGCTTCCCGAAGCGCTCACAAGATAGCGGCAATGCGCCCCACCATCGAGGCGGGCGCACCAACTGTTTCTAAGCGTCGAAGATCCACGATTGGTACGAGTCAAATGCGCTGCGGAGTGCTTCTCGCGGACCGTCTCT
>DATAVC010000027.1:0-59171 GCA_036267935.1 Occallatibacter sp.
CAACTCGCGCAACGACCCCTGCCCGCGATCGTAGGCCGTCAACAGTTTGCAACGAAGATCATCCGAATAGGCCTTCGCCATAGCTCATGCTGCGAAGTCCAGAGCTACTATAGTGTACACCTAGTGGAGAAATGCTCTAAGCTTGTCGCGGACACCTGGATTTCGCAGCGCAACATACAAAGGCAAGGGCCGGGACGCCTCGCGTCCCGGCCGTTGCTTTTGCGTTGCGTCTACTGCTGGTCGAACTCGATCACCTGAATCGAGAGGCCGGGCACAGTGTGATGGAAGTTGGCACTGACATCGTGCAGCTGCAATTCAACCGGAACGATGCGGTTGGGCGCGTCGATAGAGTTGGTCTCCTGCGTGTCGTTCGCATGCAGGCTGACAAGCTTGGCTGTTGAAGCAAGCTTGACCCCGTCGATGTGGATGTCGACTGCCTGCGCGTCCGTCGATCCGTTCACAAGCTTCAGATACAGCTTCTTCTTCGCGGCATCACCGGTGATGGAGTAGAAGAGCTTCGGTCCGGCATTCTCGAGCTTCGAACCCAGCGTGTGATCGCCGAGATACTGCGCGAACAGCACCTGCGCGTAGTATGCCGGCGAACCATAGCTCTTCAGGCCGTCGTACCCGATAAGATCGGTCTCCCACTGCATGCCGCCGGGATCGACCCGCACCAGCAACGGCGCATACGCGGCCATGATCACGATGTCGCTGTTGCGCTCCAGGCCCGTCATCCACGCCGCATCGCCCAGGGCCGCACCGAAGTTCGGCGTTGGAGATCCCTCGCGCGTAGCCCACTCGCCGACAAATATCTTCGGCCCCTTGCGGTCGGCTTTGTCATACCGGCCTCCTTCCCAGCGCGGCGGCGCCGAATTGGGAGCAGGCGGATCGTAATGTGTGGCGTCGTGAAAATTCTGTGTCGCACGCACGTAAAAGTGCTCGTCGAGCACATCGGGCTTGAGGCCTTTGACGGGCGCAGTGAGGATGAGCTGCAGTTCGGGGTACTTCGCCTTGATGGCCTGGTAGAAGGGCGGGCACCGCTGCTGGTAGCTGCCGGACTTGTCGAGCCAGTCTTCGTTGCCGATCTCGACATAGGTGAGCTTGAAGGGCGCGGTGTGGCCGTCTTTCACGCGCTCGGCTCCCCACTTGGTGTCGGGTCCGCCAGTCACGTATTCGATTTCATCCAGCGCATCCTGGATATAGGGTTGCAGCTGGTCAGCGGGAACGTGTTCGCCGCCCAGCGAGTAGCCGGCATAGACAGCAAGCACCGGATCCATCTTGAGGTCTTCGCACCACTCCAGAAATTCCAGAAGCCCCATACCGTCGGAAGAGTGATAGAACCACGGGCTCGGATGCGTGGGCCGGTCGACGTACGGGCCAATGGTCTTCTTCCAGTCGAAGCGGTCGGCGATGCGAACGCCTTCAAGATAATTGCCGCCTGGGAAGCGCAGGAATGTCGGATGCATCGCGGCCAGCTTCTCCATCAAGTCGACCCGGTTGCCACCGATGCGGTTGTGATAGGTGGGCGGAAAGAGAGAGACGAGTTGCAGCCAGAGAGTCCCGGGATGGCCGACAGAGAGAATGAGATGGTTTTTCACCGAGGGCGGAACGTCCGCAATTTTCAGTGTGAACTCGTACTGCTTCCAGTCGGTACCGATCGAAGAAACCGTCGTCGAGGTGAGGGTCTTACCGGTGTCGTCGCTGACGAGGCTGACCGTAACCAGGCCCAGATCGGGCGAGCCGGCCTTGGCATAAAACGAGCCCTTGTAGCTGGTGTTCGGCCGCAGAGCGAAGCCCCAATAGCCAGGGTTGAGAGCGCCCGCCTGGTTTTTCGCATCCGCTTGCGCAACATCGAGACGCAAGCTCGCGGAGAGGGCGCTGCTGGGGCCTGTAGAGCTATCGAGGTCGATCTTGGCCGCCGCGGTTCCACCTTCGTAGAGAAACCAGTAGGGGATTCCGCTCCAGTCGCTATGAAACGAGCGGTTGCGCACCATCTCGGCGTAGAGGCCGCCGTCGTAGGAGTAGTTGATCTCCTCGGTCATGAGGCCGTACAAGCTGGGACTGACGGCAGAGACCGGCTGGCCTGCGTGAATGGTGAGGGTCGCAGGTTGCTGGGCCGAAAGCAGTGCAGTCGCCAAGCCAAGGACGCCAACGGCGGCCCGACGAGCAAACGTTTTCTCAAGCATTCAAGATTCTCCCTGAAATGGATGCCGCGCCAGTATAGCGCGTGGGCTGGATGACGACCTTGCACGGTACACCGTAGGCAGCCCCGTCTTTATCTCTTCGAAAAATATCTTGCAATGTACTAATTAAATAGTACACTATATGAATCATGAAGCAGGACACTCAGCCTCGCAATCCAATCGAAGGTCCCGCATTCTCATTCCGGCTCGATCCGCATAGCGGCGTGCCCGTCTATCGGCAGCTCATCAACCAGGTGCAATCCGGCATTGCCGCAGGCGCGCTTGCGGCTGGCGTTCAACTACCCACCGTCCGGCAGGTAGCAGTCGATCTCGCGATCAACCCCAACACCGTGCTGCGGGCTTATCGCGAAATGGAGATTCGTGGGTTGCTGGATACGGAGCAAGGGACAGGCACGTTCATCGCCGACAGAAAAATCGAATTCCGGGAAGGCGAACGCGATCGACAACTTGGTCAGCTGGTGGGTGAATTCGTTTCCCGGGCAGGGGCAGCAGGTTTCACGCTCCAGCAGGTCATGCAGGCATTAAGCGAGATCTCTGGCGAAACGGGTGCGCGCTAGCAGCGCGCGAAGGAGGAACGAACGTGACTCAACATCACAAAGTCAACAGCGTCGGTATCATGGTTTTTCTGCTCTGCACTGCATGTGGAGTGATCGTCTCGGCGTTAATACACGAGAAATGGGCCGCCCTGGCGGGAGGGATTGCCGGACTCTATTTTCTCTTCGCTATCGTGGTGGTGGATCAATGGGAAAAGGTGGCGGTGCTGCGTTTTGGGCGGTATCGCGGCTTGCGAGGTCCAGGCCTGTTTCTCATCATCCCCGTGGTAGACACACTGAGCCGATACGTGGACCAGCGCGTACGCGTGACGACAGTCAGTGCGGAATCGACGTTGACGCGTGACACCGTGCCAGTGAATGTGGATGCGATTGTGTTCTGGCTGGTATGGAATGCCGAAAAGTCCATTCTCGAGGTCGAGAACTTTATCGAGGCCATCACACTCAGCTCGCAAACGGCCTTGCGCGAATCCATTGGGCGACACCAACTGGCGCAAATGATTACAGAACGCGAGACGCTGGGCCACGAGTTGCAGAAGATTCTCGACGAGAAAACGAATCCGTGGGGCATTACCGTGCAGTCGGTTGAGATCCGTGACGTACGGATTCCGCAAGCGCTGGAAGATGCCATGTCGCAGCAGGCGCAGGCAGAGCGCGAACGCCAGGCGCGCGTGATTCTTGGCGACGCCGAAGTGCAAGTATCGAACCAATTCGCACAAGCTTCGCAGGTCTACAACGACAATCCTGGGGCCCTGCATCTGCGCGGCATGAACATGCTCTACGAGGCGATCCGCGAACGAGGCGCGATGGTTCTCGTGCCCTCTTCGGCGATCGAAACCATGGGCCTGGGCGGAACGCTCGCGACGGCTGCGATCGCGAAACAACAAGGATGACCAAGCGAAGGAGTGGATGTGAAAGCTCGAATGATTTTCATCTGCGTCTTGATCGCGCTGTGCGGGCTCACAAGTCGCGCGCAAACTAACTCGGCACGATCCATGTTGCCCGTCATTGGCGTCTGGCGTGCCAATGCGGAGGGCTCGCCATTCGTGACACTCGATATCGCGGAAGCGGACGGAGCTCTGACGGGTGCCGTGCTCTTCTACCTGCACCGCGCCGATCCCGGACAAGAGGTCAAATCCACGCCCGGGATTCCCGAGCCGCTGATCCATGTGACATTGGACGGTGCGATGCTCTCGTTTCAGGTCAATCATCGGCGCGCTCACCCGGCGGGCTCACTGCCTGATCCTCCGGTTCACTTTCAGATCAAGTTGACCGGCCCGGACACGGGCACTTTAATCCGGGAGAAGGACGAGTCGGCAACGATTCAGCTCACGCGCAGCGATTACTAGAGAAATCCTCTACAGGATCCAGCCGCCGCCGACAACTTCGTCGCCGTCATAGAAAACGGCAGACTGGCCTGGCGTCACAGCGCGCTGCGGCTCGTCAAAAATGGCGAGCACTTCGGCATCAGAGGGCTTGCCGGCTGTTGAGGATGCGAACATGCTCGGCGTACCTTCAGAGGCCACGCCACGCCGCGGTTCAATGGTGGCCCAGGCCGGCTCGTGGCGATGGCGAATCTTAATCCTCACGCGCATCTGCCCGGTCAGCTCGGGAATGCTGATCCAGTTGACGCGGTTGGCGCGCAGCTCGCGGGTCGCAAGTTCCTCATCCGCGCCCACCGTCACGCGGTGGCTGGCCGGATCGATGTTGAGCACGTAGAGCGGCGAGGGCGACGAGACCTTGAGCCCCTTGCGCTGCCCAACCGTAAATCCTGAGATGCTGTCGTGATGACCAATGACGTCTCCATTGCTGGCAACGAGCTCACCGGCAGAGTCGGGCATCTCTCTCCCCTGCTCTTCTAAATACGCCGTCAAGAATTGCTTGTAGTCGCCGCCGGGAATAAAGCAGACCTCCTGCGAGTCAGGCTTCTCGGCCAACGCGAGACCGTGGGTACGTGCCACCGCGCGCACTTCGGGCTTGGTCATATGGCCCAACGGAAACATCGTGTGCGCGAGCTGCTCCTGCGTGAGGCCGAAGAGGAAATAGGTCTGGTCCTTGGCCCGATCGGCAGGACGCTTCAGAATCCAGCGGCCCCGGCCCTCATCGCGTGTCGGGTCGTACTCGTTCACCGCGTAGTGGCCGGTGGCGATGCGGTCCGCTCCAATCGAGCGGGCGGTCTTGAGGAGCTGGTCAAACTTGATGTGGTTGTTGCACAGAGAGCACGGAATGGGCGTGCGGCCAGCCAGATACTCGTCGACGAACGGGCGCACCACATCGCGCTCGAAGCGCTCTTCCTGATTGACGACGTAATAAGGGATGCCGAGATGGGTCGCGACACGGCGCGCGTCATAGACGTCATCGAGCGAGCAGCAGCGGCCGGCCTTAGGCGCTTCGGGGATACCGTGCTTGCCGGCCAGGCGGGTCTGATCCCAGAGCTGGAGCGTCAGCCCGACGACTGCGGGTCTGCCTTCAGCTTCGCCTTCCGGCGTCCGCTCTCCGCGCGCGAGAATCGCCGCGACCGTCGAGGAGTCAACCCCTCCGGACATGGCAACGGCAATGGTTTCAGTGGCGGACATAGGGAAGAAAAGCGATCTCCTCTATTGTCGCATTCCTTCGGATTTGGCGCTGCCGGCAGGTAGTCGATGCTCAGGCGTGCCCGCTATCCCAAAGATGCGGCAGTAGTTTCCCCGCAGACTTTGTCCATCTCTTCCGGCGTAAAGCCAATCACTCGAATCCGGGCAGTCTGCCGCCATACCGTCGAAAGATTCTTGCCGAAGCTCGAAACGTTTCCGGGAAATCAAACACCATCCATGCGAGGGCTGCCGAAGTCCACACGCCCCTCGTGTCCAGCGAAAGGTTACCCCCGATGAAACGACGAGACGCCGTCCGGTTTGAGCAGATTCTTACCCGCCATCTCCCCTTGAAGAAGGCAGTGCTCTGCCTGGACTGCAGCAGTATCAGCGACGCAAATCAGGAATGCCCCGCATGCACTTCAAGGGCACTGATGAATTTGAGCATCGTGCTCAACCCGCAACAGCGTATCCAGCTGCCCGCAGTCACGCAGAGCGCCGCTGTCGCGTACCGCAGCCTCTGAATTCCAGGCGCTCCCGCCGCGACGACCCCAACTATCTGAAGGAACGAACTCCATTGCTGACTCCCAGGGCAAGGTAGGTAAATTGATGAAGAGGCTCCAGAGAGGAAGTGGCGATGAAGATCGGGTTCTTGGGATTGGGCAACATGGGAACGCCCATGGCGCTGCGGTTCATCGCAGCAGGACATGAATTGTCGGTGTGGAACCGGACTGAGGGACGCACCAAACCCCTGCTCCGCGAAGGCGCAATCGCTGCGGCGACTCCGGCAGAGGCCGAGTTAGGCGCCGATGCCGTCGTCACCATGCTCTTTGACGACGCAGCCTATGAGAACGTAGTTTTCGGGGCCAACGGACTGATGGAGGCACTCTCCCCGGGCGCGCTGCATATCTCGTGCAGCACAATCAGCGTTGCCCTCAGCGAACGGCTCACGGCGGATTACGCCAAGCGGGGCATCGATTTTGTAGGAGCGCCGGTATTCGGCCGCCCCAATGTCGCCCAGGAGGGCAGGCTATGGGTCGTAGCAGCTGGAGACGACAGCGCCGTGCAACGCGCTCGTCCATTGCTCGAGGCATTTTCGCGAGGGATCACCGTGGTCGGCAAAGAACCCCGCCAAGCCCATGCCGTCAAACTGGGAGGCAATTTTCTCATCAGCGCCATGATTCATTCGCTTAGCGAATCCTTTGTCTTCGCATCCGGGCAGGGAGTCGACCCCACGACCTTTTTTGAAGCCGTCAACAGCGCCCTGTTTCAGTCGCCCTTCTATGCCGCGTACGCCAACATCATGCTCCATCCGCCAGAACACATCGGGGCCACCCTCGAGCTGGGGGCGAAAGATCTGCGCTTGCTGCGCGAAGCAGCCGCGAGCGGTCAGACACGATTGAGCCTTGCCGACCAGATGGCAGAAATCTTCGCCGAGGCAAAACGCAGCGGGATGGCCGGCCAGGACTGGGCGGTCGGCCAGTACCAGATGGCTCAGCGGCGAGGAACAGCGAAGAAGCTCGACAGCGAACAGTGAGAGGCAGCGGGCTGTCGCTCCGTTGCAGACCACCCCGCCGCCCGGATCCCTTCGATCCGCTACTGCGCCTTCATTTGATTATTGCTGCGGTCGTCATCGGGCAACTGATGATCTGGATCGACTGAGACCGATGCCACGGATGATTGGCCGGTGAGCGTCCACTCGTAGGTGCCCTTCGAGATCCAGGTTTCGACCGGCAACCGGGTCCGCGTCTTTGTTCCATCCTTCAACGTGACCTCGACAGTGGTCGGCAATAGAAGCTGGCCGCGATTGCTCAGGGTCACAACGTTGCCTTCGATTTTGTCGACGGCGACGTCGTATTTCCAGTTGTTCAGGTACCAGCCTCGCCAAAACCATCCCAGGTCTTCGCCGCCTTCGCTTTGCATCTCTCTGAAGAAGTCAGACGGAGACGGATGCTTATAGGCCCAGTCGCGAATGTACTTGCGGAAGGCCCAATCGAAGCGGTCCGGTCCGAGAATCTGCTCGCGGAGCAAGACCATTCCGTACGCTCCCTTGAAGTAGCTGATCGGATGGCCAAGTGCAAAACCATAGGAGTCCGCGGTTGCCAGCAGTGTGCCTGCCGCTGGGTTATCGAGAACCTTCAGAATCGTGTCGGGCGGCTCGCCTCCCGCCGAATATTCCGAGTCACGCTTGGGACCGTACTTGCCATGGGCGTACATAGCGGATTCTTCGATATCGATGAAAGTGTTGAAGCCCTCGTCCATGAAAGCGTGTCGACGCTCATTCGATCCGACAATCATCGGGAACCAGTCATGACCAATCTCATGCGCGGTAACCCAGAACAGAAAGCTACCGTGATCAGGGATGCCGTCGAAGACAATCCCGGGATATTCCATACCCGTCGAAAAGCCGGCAACATTGATCGCCGAAGGCCATGGGTAGGGATACCAGTGCTTGGAGAAATTCTCAACCGTGTCTTTGACGTACTCCGTCGATTTGTCCCAAGCGTCACCACCGACGCTTTCCGGGGGATAGACGCTCATCGCCAGAGACTTCTTGCCATCGGGAAGATTGATGCGCGCGGCGTCCCACACAAAAACCGGTGAGGCGCTCCAGGCTACATCGCGGGTGTGATCCATGTGGAAATGCCATGTCAACGTGCCGTCCGCCTTGGGCCGGCTGGCCGGGTCAGTCACTTCTTCTGGCTTGCGGACGTACACGGTTCTGTCGCTGTTACGTGCTGCGGCGAGGCGATCCATCTCGGTTTTGGTGAGCACATCTTTCGGGTTGACCAGTTCTCCTGAAGCGGCAACGATCATGTTTGCCGGAACGGTCAGGTAGTAATCGAAGTCTCCATATTCAAGGTAAAACTCCGATCCGAGGTAGGGCAGCGTGTCCCACCCTCGCAGGTCGTCATAGACCGCCATACGCGGATACCATTGCGCCATGTCATAGATCTCGCCCTGCTTGGACATACCCCACGAGGTGCGGCCGCCCCATACGCCGGGTATTTGATAGTGGTACTGGATGTGAATCTTGAGCTGACCACCATGGGGCTTGAGCGGCTCCGCCAGCCTGATCTGCATGCGCGTGTCGTCCACGATAGTGTCCGCCTTGGTGCGCTGCTTGCCTGCTTCAATCTCGACCGCATCAAAAACAAAGCCATCGGTGTTAGTCACTTTGTCCCCGGATGGCGCGGGCACATTCGGTTTTACCCGCCGGCGAAGGAATCCGCCAATCAGGATCTGTCCGCGCGCATCTTTGCGGTAGAGGTTCTGATCAAGCTGGATCCAGAGACTGGGCAGCGCGTCAGGGCTGTTGTTGGTATAGGTAATGGTCTCGGTGGCACGAAGCTGTTTCGCAGCAGTATCGAGATCTGCGTGCAGTTCGTAGCTCGCCTCATTCTGCCAATAGCTCGGCCCGGGGGCGCCATTGCTCGATCGATAGGCATTGACCGGATCAGGAAGGGTAAGAGGCGCGAACGTCAAACGAGGATCGTATGCGGGAGCTGTACTTGCGTTCTGTGCTGATGCGACGACTCCGGCAGCAAAGACCAGGAACAAGAAAAGCAGACTCAGACACTGCGCCTGACGAGACAATACTGTCACCGTGACCTCTTTTCAATGATGTTTTCGATACGACGAACGGACTTCGATACCGCAGATTGCACCCCGAGGACGGGAGGCGAATAAAGCTTGTTTCTAGCCTCGAGCGCTTGCGGCCACGGGAGCAACTGCGCGCAAATGCTCGACGGCCTCAGGAAGGACACGCAGGACGTGATCGACATCCGCGTCGGTAGCGGTCTTCAGCAAGCTGAAGCGGAGGCTTGCGCGAGCGCGCGTCTTGTCGAGCCCCATGGCCATCAGTACGTGGCTGGGCTCGGTGGCGCCGGAGTGACAAGCCGACCCGCCGGAGACCGCCACGCCCTTCAAGTCGAGTGCGATCACCAGCGCTTCTCCCTCGAGGGTGTCGAACCAGATGTTGGTTGTGTTCGCCGCACGCGCCACAGGCTTGCCGTCCACACCGGCGCCATTCAGGCCGGTGCCGGGCAGGCGAAGGACCTCGACTTCGAGGCGATCGCGAAGCTGGGCTAGCCGATTCATCGTGCCATCGGCAAGCGAGTGCATGGCGAGCTCGGCTGCTTTGGCCAAACCAACAATGCCTGCCACGTTTTCAGTGCCGGCACGGCGGCGGCGCTCATGGCTTCCGCCCACCAGCAGGGATTCAACCGGGGTTCCGCGGCGCACAAACATTGCACCAACGCCCTTGGGGCCGTGCGTCTTGTGGGCGCTGATCGAAAGCAGGTGGCATCCGATTGTCCGCACGTCGATGGGAATCTTGCCTGCACCCTGCACCGCATCGATGTGAAAGAAGATTCCGGTGTCGGCGGCGATCTTGCCGATCTTTTCGACGGGCTGCAGAACGCCGGTTTCGTTATTCGCCAGCATGACGCTGATCAGGCGCGTCTGCGGCCGGACGGCGCGCAGGATGTCGTAGGGATCAATCAGCCCCGAAGGCTGAGGAGCGACGAACGTTGTTTCGATGCCCTGCTGCGCAAGCCGTTGCGCAGCCTGTAGAACGGCAGAGTGCTCGATCGCCGTCGTAATGAGATGGTCGCCGGGATGCAAAAGGCCGAAAAGCGCGGTATTGTCCCCCTCGGTGCCGCCGGAATTGAATACCACGTCCGCGTCATGACAGTGGAAGAACTCAGCGATCACTTCGCGGGCGTGGTCAACAGCGGTGCGAGCCTGCTGGCCGTGTAGATGGATCGAGGAAGCGTTACCGTAATGCTCCATCCAATACGGGCGCATGGCCTCGAACACCTCGGGCAGCAGAGGCGTCGTGGCGTTGGCGTCCATGTAAATGCGCGCGGATGAAGACACTGCGGAGGTCATGAAAGCCTCTTTTTCCAAGGCTACCATAGGCCTTATTCCGACTTCGAGCCGCTTCGGCAGTGGCTCTTCAGGGCCGTTCATCCCAGGGATGATTTTCCCTGATGAGATATGGAGGGCAGGGCTCGGAGACCCAGCCATGGCCGAACCAAGGGATTTATGGGTGGATAACCTGTCATCGATCCCCCGAAAGAGGCATTTGTTTGTTGCTCTTTTGCGCGCAACCTCGGTTATCTTGAGTACAAGCCCATTCCCCCGTGGTGAAGCGCACCAGGCGTGTCAAGTACGGTGCGTCTAACTTAGTTCAAGCGATTAGAGGGATCTCCGTGAAGAATCAGAATCAACCTGTGACCATTGCCGTGGTCGGTTCCGGCTATGTAGGTCTTGTCGCCTCTGCATGTTTTGCAGAGATCGGCCATCGCGTCATCTGCGTCGACAACGATGAGTCCAAGGTAAAAACGTTGCAGGCGGGCGGCGTTCCGATCCACGAAGACTACCTGCCGGAGCTTTTGAATCAGCACCGCGGACATCGGCTGGAATTTACGACCGACCTGCGGAAAGCGGCACAGGAAGCCCAAGCCATCTTTATCGCTGTGGGTACCCCGCAGAGCAAGACAGGCAGCGCCGATCTCTCGTATGTCGATGCCGTGGCAAGCGAAATTGCGCGTTCGGTTGACTCCTATAAGGTGATCGTCGAAAAGAGCACGGTCCCGGTCTACACGAACGAGTGGATTCGCCGCGTCGTTGAGCGCAACGGCGTGCCCAAGGATAACTTCGATGTGGCATCGAACCCTGAGTTTCTGCGCGAAGGCACCGCCGTCGTCGACTTTCTGTATCCGGATCGCATTGTGGTGGGCGCGGCAACTGATCGCGCTTCTGCCCTGATGCAACAGATCTATGCGCCGCTGACGTCGGGCGAGTACTACCAGCGCGCCAATCGAATTCCCGGGCCGTTCAACGAGAACGAATTGCCCCCCCTTCTGCTCACATCCACCAAGGCCGCTGAAATCATCAAGCACGCTTCGAACGCATTTCTGGCGACGAAGATTTCGTTCATCAATGTGGTTGCGAATATCTGCGAGGCGGCGGGCGCCGACGTTGAAGAAGTGGCCAAGGGCATCGGACTCGACAGCCGCATCGGCAACAAGTTTTTGCGCGCAGGCGTCGGCTACGGCGGCTCGTGCTTCCCCAAGGACGTGGCAGCTTTCCGCAACGTGGCGGAGTTGGTCGGCGTCGACTTCGGGCTCCTGCATGAAGTGGAAAAGATCAACGAAGAACAGAAACAGCGCTTCTTCCAGAAAGTCCGCTCGGCCCTGTGGACGTTCCGCGCCAAGAAGATCGGCGTGCTCGGCCTGGCCTTTAAAGGCGGCACCGACGATATTCGAGAGTCACCCGCCATCGACATCGTGAAGAAGCTGCTCAACGAAGGCTGCATCATCAGCGCCTACGATCCGGCGGCCGAAGCTCGCGCCAAGGAAGTGATTCCTGCCGGGCCGCAGATGCGCTATGTCGACAGCCCCTACGCTGCGGCACAGGACGGCGACGCGCTGCTGATTCTGAATGACTGGAGCGAGTTTGCCGAGATCGATCTGGCTAAGCTGCACTACACGCTGCGCTATCCGATCGTCATCGATGGACGCAATCTGTTCGACCCGAAAACAATGACCGAGGCCGGGTTCACTTACCTGAGCGTAGGCCGTCCCGGACTTTCGCAGCCCGTCGACCCCATCACCGTCTTCCATACTCCGCGGAAACGGGAACGTCCTTCGCCGAACGAGCATGCTTAAAGGGCAGCACACTCGGCAGCGGGGAGCGCCGATACCCTGTGCGACGCCCATGTATATATATTGGAAAGAACCCTCGAGTCTCCCCCTCCGCGCATTGACGCAGAACTCGTTGAAAGGGGCATTTGATTGATGCGCGTCCTCGTCACCGGGGCAGCCGGGTTTCTCGGTTCTCACCTTAGCGATGCACTGCTCGCGGAAGGACACTCCGTCCTCGGTATCGATAATTTCTGCACAGGTTCGCCGCGTAATCTGGAACACCTGAAGCACGAGTCAAGATTTGAATTCCTCGAAGCCGACATCACTGCGACCTTCGACCCAGGCCGCGTCGATTACGTCTTCAACTTTGCCTCGCCCGCCAGCCCCGTCGACTACTACCGGCTGGGCGTCGAAACCCTCATGGTGGGTTCGGCAGGAACCAAGAACGCCCTCGATATTGCCCGCAAGCATAGCGCCAAGTTCCTTCATGCGTCGACGTCGGAGTGCTACGGCGATCCGGCCGTCCATCCGCAGACCGAAGATTACTGGGGCAACGTCAACCCCATCGGCATTCGCTCGGTATACGACGAGTCCAAACGATTTTCTGAAGCCCTGGTGACGGCCTATCACCGCTACCACGCGGTCGATACACGCCTGGTGCGCATCTTCAATACCTACGGGCCGCGCCTGCAGAAGAACGATGGCCGCGTCATTTCCAATTTCATGATCCAGGCACTGAAGGGCGAAGACCTCACCATCTACGGCGAAGGCGCGCAGACACGCAGCTTCTGTTATGTCTCCGACGAGATTCAGGGAATCCTTGGCCTCTCGCGCACCGACGAACATCTTCCCGTGAATGTCGGCAATCCCACCGAGTGGACCATTCTGGAGTGCGCGAAGGCGGTTCTTGCCGTGACCGGCTCCAAGAGCAAAATCGCCTACTGCCCTCTTCCGCAGGACGATCCCACCCAGCGCAAGCCCGATATCAGCAAGGCGCGAAGGCTGTTTGGCTGGGAGCCCAAGATCGATCTTGAAACGGGACTGAAACTGAGCCTCGACTACTTCAAGTCGTGCATCGAAGTCCCCGCGTAAACTGGAAGAGCAAGAGTCGGCCGATCCGGTGCGATTCAAAGCAGGAACGCGGAGCCTGAATCTCTTCAATGCAAAACACTAGTCGCATCTATGTCGCCGGACATCGCGGTCTCGTCGGCTCGGCCATTCGCCGCGGGCTCGAACACCGCGGCTACTCCAGTTTGCTGCTGCGGACGCACGCTGAACTCGATCTCACGGATCGCGGTGCGGTACAGGCGTTCTTTGAGCAGCAGAAGCCGGAGTATGTCTTTCTGGCGGCAGCCAAGGTAGGCGGCATCTTTGCCAACGATACCTATCCTGCCGATTTTATCCGCGAAAATCTCGAGATTGAGACCCATGTCATCGATGCCAGCTACCGGGCTGGCGTGCAGCGTCTGCTGTTTCTTGGATCAAGCTGTATCTATCCAAAGCTCGCGCCGCAGCCGTTGAAAGAAGAGTCTCTGCTCACCGGCCCTCTGGAATCGACCAATCGCGCGTACGCTCTGGCCAAGATCGCGGGAGTGGAAATGTGCCGCTCGTACAACCAGCAGTTCAAAACGCGCTACCTCGCGGCAATGCCAACCAATCTCTACGGCCCCGGAGATAACTTCGACCCCAGGCTCTCGCACGTTCTGCCCGCACTCATGCGCAAGGTTGTCGAAGCCAAGCGCGCCGGAGAACGCAGCTTTCAGGTTTGGGGCACAGGAACGCCGCGGCGCGAGTTTCTCTACAGCGATGATCTGGCCGAAGCATGCATCCACTTGTTGAGCCTGCCCGACGCGGACTACGACAAGCTGGCTTTTCAAAGCGACGCACCGCTCATCAACATCGGCACCGGCGAAGATCTGACCATTCGCGACCTCGCCGCGCTGATCGCGCGCGTACTCGAGTTCGATTGCGCGATCGTTTTCGATCCGTCAAAGCCCGACGGCACCCCGCAAAAGCTGCTCGACGTGAGCCGCATCAACGCCCTCGGATGGAAAGCGAAGACCAGTCTCGCCGAAGGCATTCGCTTGACCTACGAGGCGGCGCGCTCACAGCTGGGCGCATAGAAGCAAGAAACATCTCGTCAAGCGCCGCTGCAAATGAAACAAGCTCGTTCCAATTCGGAACGTGATATTTTTTCTGCACACGAATCGCCTCATCGTGACCGTCAGCACAGAAGTACCCTGCTGTTCCGCGATACTAAATCTTCTAGCAGGGTAATGCCGATGGCGGCTCTTGTTGGTTCAACGCCGTACACCTGCAATCGGCCACTCCGCTAGGCACTCGCTCAACCAAAAAAATAAAAAGCGGCTTACTGTCGCGGCTCCACGCCATGACGCGGAGTGCAGTACAAGATTGCTCTTTTATCTGCGTTTACCCCGTAAAGAAAGTTGCAATGGGCCACTATCGCACGCTCTCAGTCTCTGACTGGGACTCCGCACCGCGTTTCGATGTAGGGGGAACTGCATGAGTTCCCTCGGCGTCAATCCACAACTCCTGATCAGTGCGCCGGCTACGATCGACTCCGTGCCTGTGAATGCGCGCTCCGCAGCCCGGGGCCAGCGTCACTGGATCGTGGCGGCCATGGAAGCAGCTGCCGATTGGGCTGTTGTTGCAGCCGCAGCCAGTACCGTACCTCTCGTCCGCGGATGTTTCTTTGCGAGCCACGAGCTGCGTCCTTTCTTCACATCCATCGTGCAGGTTCCCTTTTGTGTTGCGGCAATGGTCGTTCTGCTTCTGGCCAACGACGGTGCCTATCGCCGCGGGAATGGCCCCCTGATGATCCGGCATGCGGAACGTCCCATCCGGGTCGCGCTGCAGGCGGCGATGCTGATTCTTTTGCTCAGCCTCGTCGTCGGCGCTTCGCTGCCGCTCAAGACGATCGAGCTCTCCTTGCTGGCGACTATGCCGCTGCTCATTGTTGAGAAACGTGCGCTCTCGCGCAGACTCGCTTCATTCCTGGAAGACACGCACGATCTGTCCAGCAAGGGCCTATGCAATCACCCGACGCAGGAGGTATCTGCCTTCGACCAGTCGACAGATGCTGTTGGATCGCTGGGCGACGTGAATCTGCCTGCCACTTCTTGTTATGCCATCGCCAAGAGGGTGTTCGACGTCATGGTCTCCCTCCTCGTGCTCGTGGCCACGCTGCCCTTCTTGCTCATCGTTGCGCTGCGGATTCGCGGTGACTCTCCTGGCTCCATATTTTTTCGTCAACAGCGTGTCGGCAAAAACGGCGTACGGTTCACGATCTATAAATTTCGCTCGATGCGCACCGACGCGCCCGCGTATGAAGTCTCGCCTGCAGACCGAAAGGATGAGAGGATCACACGCATCGGTCGCGCCCTTCGCCGCACCAGCATCGACGAGATGCCGCAACTCTGGAATGTGATCCGAGGCGAGATGTCTCTGGTAGGTCCACGGCCCGAGATGCCGTTTCTCGTCGAGCAGCATAGCGACGAACATCGGCGAAGACTCCAAGCCCTTCCTGGTATGACGGGCCTCTGGCAGATCAGTCCGGCGCGAAGGGCCAAAATTCACGAAAACCTCCACTACGACGAGTACTACCTTCAGCACCGCAGTCTCTCGATGGACCTTGCCATTCTTCTCTGCACTCCCGTCTGCCTTTTGCGGGGAGTCTAGTTGCCGAAAGTTGTTGCCGCTGATGAACCCCAGAACCATGACTCTCCACGACGCTGACCCATTGCCCGCACGCGTCAATATCCTTGGCACCGGCGTGAGCGCAGTCGACCTACGCGAAGCGGTGCGCCAGAGCGATGCGTTGATTCGCTCCGGCGGGCATGGATACATCTGCTGCGCCGATGCGCACTCAATCGTCGAAGCTCTGCGTGATCCCATGCATCGGAATGCCCTCAACGGCGCATTCCTGACCGTTGCCGATGGCATGCCGCTGGTTTGGCTTGGCCGGCTCCAGGGTCGCGCCTCGATAGGGCGTGTCTACGGCCCGGACTTCATGCTCGCCATGTGCGAACTCTCGGTCGAGCGCGGATGGCGCCACTTTTTCTATGGGGGAGCGCCCGGCATCGCATCCCGCTTACGAGCGCGTCTTGGCAAACAATTTCCGGGCCTGCACATGGTAGGGACGTATACGCCGCCCTACAGACCGCTCGATTCCATCGAAGAAGCCGAGCTCGCCGCCTTCGTCGAAGAGACGCGGCCCGATGTGCTGTGGGTTGGTCTCGGTTCGCCGAAGCAAGAACGGTTCATGGCGCAGCATTACGGCAAACTGCTCTGCCACCTGATGGTGGGTGTGGGAGCAGCCTTCGATTTCCACGCCGGCGCGGTGCACGAGGCGCCGCGCTGGCTCCATCCGACAGGCCTTCAATGGACCTACCGGCTACTGCAGGAACCACAACGACTAGGCCGGCGCTATCTCGCATGCGTCCCGGCATTCCTCTGGAATGTCGCCTTGCAAACCGCGGGCCTCAGGAGCTTCAGCCTTGATGCCTGATTCCAGAACCCTGGCAGTCGCTGTGCACCTGAGTCATCCCACGGTCCCGAGAGGAACAACGGCGTGATTCTCTCTAGTTCCGCCAGCCTCTCCGCACCCACGCCCTCACGCCTCGAGCGCTACGCGGCACGGCCCCTGCCGCCGCAGGGAGCCGAACTGCGCGAGATCGTACGCATCGTGCAACGGCGGAAGTGGGCGATTCTCATCGCGACCGCGCTTGGAGTCCTGATCGCAGCGGTCTCCGTTCTGCTGCCGCCTGACCGATACAGCTCTACCGCGACCATCGAGCTTAATCGGGAGAGCGGATCAGCCATGGCGCTCGGCGATCTCGCAGGAGTTGCGGGTGGCCTCGGCGACGCAGAAGCAAACAACATGGACCTGCTGACACAGCAGGCCGTCCTGACCAACGACAACACAGCCCTGCGCGTCCTCGAAGATCTGCACTTGGAGTCGACCGCCCCTTTCGCGGCATCCGACTTCGCTCGCGCGCAGCAGCCTGACGGAGAAAAGAACCTGCCGCTCGAGAATTCCCCGCACCGGCGTGAGCGCGCGCTGCGCATCTTCCGCTCCGGACTGCGCGTCAACCTGGTGAAGGGCACACGTCTGCTGACCGTGACGTATACGGATACCGATCCGCAGCGAGCCGCAGTCATCGCGAACGCGCTTGTAGATGCCTATATGTCTGAGTCGACGCAAGCGCGGTTCCAGGCTTCGTCAAAGGCTTCGGCGTGGCTCACGCGCCAGCTTGCCGACCTGAAGCAGCACGTCGAGGCGAGCCAAGCCAGGGTCGACGCATTTCAACGGTCCGCAGGCTTGACAGGAATGTCGACGCTGGCCCCAGACCACGCGGCGGCGCCAGGGACAGCGCCCGCCTCTACCGACAACATTGCCCTGGCGCGCCTGATTGAGTTGAACCGGGCGTTGACAACCGCAGAGGTCAGCCACATCGCCAAGGATGCGGCCTTCACCATGACCGAAATGGGGGATCCCGAAGTTGTACTCGGCATGGGATCAAGCGCGCTCGCCGGCGATCTGGGGTCCGATTCGCCAGTAGCACCCGGCAGCGCCGACCTTGTTCTCCTGCAGCAGCTTCGGCAGCAGCTTGCGCAGGTGCAAGTGCAGAGAGCGACTGCAGGCACGAAATACGGGGCACGCAACCCGGTGATGACGCAGTTGGGAAACCAGCAGACCACGATCGAGACGCAGATCCATGCGGAGCTGGAACGAATCCACCAGCGGGCGAAAAATGATCGCGATCTGGCAGCCCTGGATGAAGCCGGCATTCGTCGCCAGATCTCCGAGCAGGAACAGGTCGTCAACAAGGTGACCGAGAAAGCCGATCAGCTTCTTCTGCTGCAGGAAGAAGCGCAGTCGAGCCGCACCATCTATCAAGACCTTTACACCAAGCTGGAAGAGGCCAGCGTCACGGCGGGGATGAAGGCATCGCATACCATGCTCGTCGATCCAGCGCGAGCAGCCGACCAGCCTTCGTATCCCAGGAAGCGGCTGACCCTGGCACTGGGAACGATGGCGGGATTGTTCTTTGGCTTGATGACTGCATTCACGTGGGATTACTTCGACGACTCCATTGCCATGCCGGAGGAGGCCGAACAAATCAGCGCGATGCCGGTCATCGGCGCTATTCCTGAATTCGTTCGTAAACGAGCAGGCAAACAACACGATGCCCTGGCACAGCCTGTCCCTTCCAGCGACGGTGCACTCTCTCCCGCTTGGCTACTGCGCGCTCCACGTTCGCAAGCCGCCGAAGCCTATCGCGGACTGCGTACAGCGCTGCAACTGAGCCGCGCGCAGCAGGCGCCACGCGTGATCTTGTTCATGAGCGGATCGCCCGAAGAAGGCAAGTCCACCACCTGTCTCAACACGGCAGCGGCCTTCGCACTGCAGGGCGACCGCGTACTCTATCTCGATGCCGATCTGCGCCGCGCCAAGGGCCATCGCTTTTTTGCCTGCGCCAACGACACGGGACTAAGTAATTGCCTTGCGAGCGGACTTGCCTTTCCCGCCGCGCTCAAATCCTATCCTGGAATCGACTCGCTGTTTCTTTTGCCGGCAGGCCCTCATCCGCCGAACCCGTCCGAGTTGCTGGGCTCAAAGCGCTTCGCCGATTTGCTCGCCGATCTTCGCCTTCACTTCGACTACATCTTCATCGACAGCCCGCCGGTATTGCTGGTGACCGATGCGCAGCTGATTGCCCCGCGCACCGATGGATATGTGCTGGTGGTGCGAGCCAACAAGACCTGCAAGCGTTTCGTCGTGCGGTCGCTGGCGATGATGCACTCCACAAACGCTGGGGTGCTCGGCCTCGTGGTGAACGCTTTCAAATCACACTCTGCCGCGTATTCCGCCTACGGATATTACGGGAAAGGGAACGGCTACTATGCCGACGAAACGAACTAAGCACTCCCCATGTCGAGTCTGGAGCGCGATCCCATTCCTCGGGTTCCTGCTGGCCCTCACTCTCAGCGCGCAGCAGGGTGCGAGCGTATCCGCCAATGTTGCAGACGGCGATTCGACGGCACGGCGTTCCCAGGTCCTTGCCATCCCCGCGATTGCGGCGGTTCCCGAAGGCTTTGAACAGCTCGCGCTCGCGCCGGGTTTCTTGCTGCAGATCGAAGTCTATGGAATTCCAGAAATGAATGTGCAGTTGCGGATCGACGCGCAGGGAAACGTGACGATCCCTCTGGTGGGCGCGCTGCACCTTGCAGGCAAGACCACTGCACAGGCGCAGGAAGCGATCGCCAGGGCATTCGCCGACCGCGAAATTTTAAAAGATCCGCAAGTGAACCTGACGGTGCTGCAATACGCGGCGGCCAGCGTCTCGGTGATGGGCGAAGTCCAGACTCCAGGCCGAATCCCGCTGCTTGCGTCCGCACCTTTGGGCGACGTGCTGGCACTCGCGGGTGGAGAAACACCTGCTGCCGGTGACGAGATTGAAATCCAGCGCCATGACACCAACGGCAAGGCGGCCTCCGACCGCATCCTGTTCGCGCAGGATCAGGACCCGGCGCTCTTGCGCAACATTCTGGTCGGCCCCGGAGACACGGTCCTCGTGGATCGCGCGGGCATCGTGTACGTATTGGGCGCGGTCAATCGACCGGGCGGCTATCGGATGGTGAATCGTGGCTCTTTGAGCGTGCTGCAAGCCGTGGCCCTGGCAGGCGGCGAAACCAGGGAGACGTCGCATCGCGCCGTCGTGGTCCGCAAAAAGGACGGCTCGATCGAGCAGATCAAGCTTTCGCTTCTCCCCATGGAGAAGGGGCAGGCAGAAGCGGTCCCTCTGCAACGCGACGATGTGGTCTATCTTCCGGCAAGCGGCTGGAAATCGGTTGCACTGAACGGATCTAGCGTATTGAGTGCGGCCGCTGCGGCGTCGGTGTACGCCATCAGCAGCCATCCATAGATCGAAAGGGAAATCGACGATGAGACGCGTATTGCATGTGCTGCACAACCTCGAACGTTCAGGCATGGAAATCATGCTGTTGAATAGCAGGACCGCATGGCGAAGACATGGCTACGAGTGCGACGTGCTGGCCACTGCGGATGAACCGGGCCCGTTGGTGCAATCGATGCGCGCCGCGGGATACCTCGTCTTTCACTTCCCTTTGCGCGGCAGGTTCCGTCGCCTCCCACGGCTCGACTCCGCGTGGCGATTCTTTCGCCTGTGCCGATCTGGCTACGATGTCGTGCATATTCACACCGAAAGCGGGCCGCCTCTCTTTACGCTCGTCGCACGTCTGGCGGGGGTCAGACGCATTGCAGTCACTCCGCACAACACGTTCCGCTTCGATGGCCTTTTACGTTGGCGCAAGCTATGCGAGCGGTTTTTCGTGCGGCTGCTCGGCGGCCGCTACGGCATGATCAGTGACGGGGTGCGCGACTGCGAACAGGAACGATTCGCGAACACCGGTGTCCCCATCTCCAATTGGATCGACACGGCTCGCTTCAGGCCGCCAACCACCGAAGAACGCCTGTCCGCACGTCACCTGCTTGGAACACGGCCGCAGGATTTCATCCTCGTCTCCATCGGCAATTGCAATCGCGCCAAGAATCACGAAGCGGTGTTGCGGGCAATCCCGCTGCTGCCCACGGCGATGCGGCCTCTCTATGTGCACATCGGGCGCGAGGAGCCTGACCACTCCGAACGACGCCTCGCCACCGACTTAGGCATCCATGACCGAGTTCTCTTTCTTGGATCGCAGACGGATGTCCTGCCCTATCTGTGGGCCGCAGATGCGTTCGTGATGCCTTCGCTGCACGAGGGCCTGGGCGTCGCGGCGATCGAAGCGGTGGCGGCGGGCGCTTTGCTGATCTGCTCCCATGTCGCCGGCCTTTCTGACGTCGCAGAGGCAACAGCCTCCACGATCCTGACGTCGACAACACCCGAGTCCGTTGCCGAGGGCATTGCCTACGCAGCGTCACTCCCTGTCGCCGAATTGCGCGGGCGCGCGTTATCCGACAGCGCTTCGGTTCGCGAACGGTATTCCATTCAGCAGGGCGTACAAAGCGTCGTAACCAACCTCTACGACGAAGACGAGCCTTCACTCCTCCGTGCAGAGCAGGCCTGGAGACACTCGTGAAGATCGCCCTGTGTGCACCGGCCGATCTGCATGCCCTGGCTCAAATGTGCGGTCAGCCCTGCGACAACGTTGCGGCCGGCCTGGGAAGTACGGCAACCACGCCGCTCATCGGCGAATTCCTACGCCGTGGTCACGAGATCACTCTCTACACGCTCAGCAAAGATGTAACGGAGAAGAAGGTCTACCACTGGCAACACTTGCGCATTGTCGTCGGCCCTTTCCGCCAGCACCACCTTGCCGCGACCTACTTTTGGCCGGAAATCAATTTTCTCGAAAGAACGATTCGAAAGGACGCGCCCAAATTCGTCCACGCCCACTGGACCTATGAATTTGCGCTCGGCGCTTTGCGTTCCGGCGTCCCCACACTCACAACCATTCACGATCTTCCCTGGAAAGTGCTCTGGTACTATCGCGATGCTCATCGAGCGATTCGGCTGCTGATGGCCTACGAAGTCGCTCTGCGCGGAACACATTTCACCGCAGTCTCGCAGAGCGCAGCAAAGCATTTCGTCCGCGCCTTCAAACCCGGGGCCACGATCCAGGTGGTGCCAAATGGGCTCGCCGACGAGGTGTTTGCACTGGGAGATCACGCCCGGCAAAGGAATGGACGCGCCATCACCTTCGCCACCGTCCTGCAGGGCTGGTCAAGGCGCAAGAATGCGAAGACCGCGTTGGAAGCCTTTGCCATCGCACGCCGGCAACTCACCAACGCTAGGCTCATCCAATTTGGCGAGGGCTACGAACCGGAGGGGGAAGCGAATCGGTTTGCGGCGGCGCACGGCCTGGATCGCGACGTCATCTTTGCAGGTCCAGTGCCGCACGAAACCCTGCTCCGACGCCTGCGCGAAGAGGTCGATGTCGTCGTTCATCCCTCCCTCGACGAAGCATTTTCGATGGCCGCGCTCGAAGCACTGGCGCTGCGCAAGGCGTTGATCGCGGGAGAGACTACGCCCGGCATGCGAGAGATGCTCGGACCCAGCGGCGGCGTTTTGATCGATGTGCGGCATCCCGCGCCCATTGCGCAAGCCATGTGCCAACTCGCGCTCAACGATAACTATCGCCTGCATCTCGCAAATCGTTCTTTCGAGCGTGTCCGAGAGCACTATCGGCTCGGAGCAGCGGCGGCCTGCTACGAAAACCTCTACCGGCAACTGTTTCGCACCCAATCCGCGGACGTCTGCGCTCTCAAACCGCGTTTACCGATTGGATTGGACGCGTAGACCATGGACATGTCACTGGCCACCCTTACCGCACTGCTACTGTCTGCGCTCTTCGTCGGCGTCTTGACGTGGCGCGTCGAAGCGGGATTGGCTTGCCTGCTCGGCGTCAAGCTCTTCGAGTTCACCTTCGGCCTCAACGCCACGGTCATCGGACGGCTGCATCTGAGTGCGACCGATATTGTGCTGATGGGGCTGCTCGTCGCCGGAGCCATCCGATTTGTACGACACCTCGGAACCGTGAACGCGCCGCGACTGATGGCCGCAGGGTACGTAGTCCTGTTTGCCTGGAGCTTTGCGCGTGGAGTGAGCGCGAACGGTGTCCTGGCTGCCGCGAACGAAGCGCGCGGCTTTGTGGGGCCGCTGGCTGCATTGCTCTACTTCGCCGGCGCGGCCGCGGACGAGGCATCAATGGGCCGCGCCGTCCGAATTTACCTGGCGTTTGGCGCAGTCCTCTGCGTCGTTCTGGTTCTGGCCACGCTCGGCTTTCCGGTTGGAACCGCGGCATCTGCGCACTTCACGGGCGACGACACCCGGCTGTTGCCCTCCAACGCGGCCGCGGCAATTGCGGTCTGCGGATTTCTTGCCCTTGCACGTGCAACCTATGTTTCTAGCCGCATCTCGTCGCTTGGGTTGCCGTGGATCTTTTTCATTGCGGCGATTGACTTACGGCATCGCACCGTGTGGATGATGCTGCTCGCGGGAATCGTCGCCCTGTTGTTTGTCGATAGACCCCTGTTCCGGCGCATTGTGCCGATCGCGCTTCTCGGTTCTGCTGTCGTAGCTGGACTCGTTCTCCTCGCAGGAGACAAGGAACCCGGCATCGCCAGCCGCGGAGAGTTCGCGCAAGCGTTGTCGAATGCAGAGACGTGGCAATGGCGCGTCGATAGCTGGCAGGACTTCCTGTTCGACGCAGACCAGACACCCCAGACCATCTTGTTCGGCCGTCCGATGGGCAGCGGCTGGGGGCGCATCGATCCCGAGAGCCACCTGCTCGATTCGGCTCCCCCGCACAGCGAGTACGTGACTGAGTATCTGCGCGTAGGCCTTCTCGGTTTAGTCGCTTTGGTTACATTCGCTCTGCGACCTTTGGCGATCATCACCAGAAACTCGGCCGCGTTCGATCCGTTCTACCCTTCCACTTCGATCTGGGCCGTAATCGTTCTGGTGACGCTGGTCTACGGCATTCCGTACAGCATCGAGCCGGAATTGTATGCGGTACTCGGCTTCGCAAGTGCGCTCGCAGACGGCATGAACGAAACTCAAGCAACCTTTGTCCAACTGGGCCCGGATCCATGCCCCGCAACCGCGCCGCTGTGCGCGCACTGAGCAGGAGAAACGTGGCCCTACAGAAAGCAGCAGTTCTGATTGCATCGCACAATCGCCGCGAGCGCACGTTGGCCTCTCTTGACACACTTTTCCGTCAACACAGTGTCGCCGATCTCGCAGTCGACGTCTTCCTGGTCGACGACGGCTGCACCGACGGCACCGGCGAAGCGATTCGATCGCGCTTTCCCAGCGTCCACGTATTGCGCGGCAACGGGTCGCTCTATTGGAACGGCGCGATGCGACTGGCCTTCGCTGTCGCCATGCACATGCGATTCGACGCCTACATTCTTCTCAACGACGACATGATCCTTTATAAGGATGCCCTGGAGCGCCTGGTCTCACTGGCCCGACAGCGCCTCGAGGCAGGCTCCCCCGCTCTGGTCGTCGGCAGCGCGCGATCGCCTCGAACAGGGCAACAAAGCTACGGAGGCTTGATCCGGCGCGCACGCGGGATGAAAGTCCAACTGCAAATGCTAGCGACCCACCCTTCGCAAGCCCTTGGTTGCGAAACCATGCATGGCAATTTTGTCCTGATTCCCGCGGAGATCGCCGCGGTACTCGGCAATCTGGATGAACACTTCCAACATCAGTTTGCCGATCTCGACTATGGCCTGCGCGCCAGCCAGTCTGGCTTCGAAGTGGTGGTCATACCCGGCTACGCAGGCGATTGCTCCGACAATTCCGAGGAGGGAACGTGGCGCGACACGAATCTCGGCCTTGCCGGACGCTTGCGCCACCTCGTGTCGCCGAAAGGTGTGCCCATCAAGGAGTGGGCGCTGTTCACGCGTCGGCACTTCGGCTGGAGATGGCTGGCCAGTACGCCGTCTCCCTACGTTAAGACACTGTTGTCGAGCGCGTTGTCCGCAAGGCCGGCGAGGCGTCCGGGAGCGGCGAGGCCTCCTGGGCAAGGATCCTATGACGCATGAACCGCGCAGCATCGCGGCGTCGGCCCTTGCGGGCATTCGCTGGAATATCGTCGGCGGTGCTGTCGCAAGCCTGTGTTCCTTGACGATCGGAATTGTTTTGGCGCGCATGTTGGGGCCCAAGCCGTATGGCCAGGTCATCCTTGCCAGCACCCTCTACGGGTTCGCGCAACTGTTCGTCGACGGAGGCTTTAGCCAGGCCCTCATCCAAAAAGCCGCGGTCAGCGAACAAGAGGTGCGCAGAACCTTCACGGTACAGATCGCATGCGCGGTTGCGACAACATGCCTCGTCTCGCTCTGCGCGTCCTGGATCGCGCGGCGTGTGGGAGATCCCTCGGTGGCCCACGTCATCCAGGCCATGAGCTGGACAATCATTCTGCAATCGTTCGGGCTGGTCTCCGCTGCACTTCTGCGGCGCCAGATGCGCTTTCGCATTCTTCAGTACGCCGCGCTCGGCAGCTATCTTTGCGGCTATCTCTTCATCGGCATCCCCCTGGCGCGCGCGGGCGCAGGCGTCTGGAGCCTCGTCGCCGCGTGCCTTTGCCAGTCTCTTCTGAATGCAATTCTTCTCTACGCCGCAGTTCGCCACTCCGTAATGCCAAGCATCGGCTTGCCAGAGCGATCAACGTCTGTCTTCGGCGGCACCATCATCGCCAGCAATCTCGTCAACTGGGGACACGCCAATCTCGACAATCTCGCTGCTGCGCAACTTGGCCCGATCGCACTCGGGCTTTACGGGCGCGCCTGTAACTTCGCCTATCAGCCTGTGAATGCGGCCGTGACCGCGCTGCAGTCCGTCCTGATGTCATCGACAGCGCGCGCACAACAGCAACACGAACGTGTGCGCTCCCTCGCCCTCAGCGCCATGGCAATCGTCTTTGGCATCCTTGCCTGTGCCTATGCGGTCCTCGCGCTCATGCCTGAGACCACGATCGCGGGCCTCTTCGGCGATAAGTGGCTCGCCGTAATTCCTCTCATGGTTCCCCTCGCTCTGGCCATGCCCATCTACGGCGTGCATTGTCTGCTCGGCCCCATCGTGTGCGGACTGGGCAAACCTGCGCTTGAGTTCTGGCCGCAAGCCATCAGCTGTTGCCTCGCGCTCGCCGCCTTCTTCGCCGCAGCAAGATTCTCCATCCTCGCCGTCGCCTGGACATTGCTTGGAATCACGCTCATTCGGTTTGGCCTGACCGCGTCCTTCGCGTTTCGACTCCTGCATATCTCGTGGTCGAGGGTCCTCCCGCTCCTGGCAAAACGCGCGGCCTTTGCGGCGGCGTTCGGAGGGCTCGCATGGACAGCCGATCAGATCCTGCGTGTGCCCTTTCATCTCGCCCCAGGGCCCCGGCTGCTGCTGGTCTCTCTTCTCTGCGCCACTCTGCTGGGCGTCACAATCTGGTCCGCGGGAGAACTGATCTTCGGCCGCGATGCCCTCACTTTCCTCCGCGCGTACGCACAACATCTGCCGCCACGCTACGCACGCCAAATCCGCGTGCAGATGCCGCCCCGACCTTCGCATGTGGCTGCGCAATCCTCCCCGACGGGAGTTGCAGGATGAAAATCGTTGTCGCCAAACGCATGAGCCGTCGCGGCGAAGGACTCGGCAACGAGCTATTACCCTGGGCCAAGGGATGGATCGCCAGCCAGGTGCTTGACGCACGCCTCATAGGTCCTTCGTGGGGACTGAACAAACGTCGCTACGCGCGCAATTTTCGCACCGGCAGGCTCGACTGGGTTCTCGAAGACATTCTGCTGCGCCTGCCACACATCCCGTTTACCGAAGAGAACTATCGCGCGACCGGAGAGATTGACTTCGGTAAAGCTGTCGCCAAGTGGGCAGACGAGACGGGACTGAAGCGGCATCGATCGTTCGTGATGAGCGTAGAGGGCATGTGGGGCGGATACGCGGCCATTCATCAAGCGCGGCCATTCGTGTGGTCGCAGTTGTTGTCAAGCCGCGAAGCACTCCGCAACGTCTACAGGGTTCTCTCCACGCTTGATCGGACCAAGCTGTTCGTCGCAGTCCACATGCGTTCTGGAGAGGGCGGCTTTGCCCAGGCGACGCCCGGCGCGAGCCAACGCGGCCAATGCAACACCTTGATTCCCCCCGCATGGGCTCTCGGGGTGTGCGGGGAGCTCACGCGACACTTTCGCGACCGCATCCAGTTCTGGTTCTTCACCGATCGCCTGCACCCGGAGTTCGATGAAGCCGTGCGCCGATTCAATCCCGCGCAGGGGCAGCAGAGCGGTCTCACAGAATGTAGCGACCTGTTGCTGATGGCTCTCGCAGACCTACGTGTGTGCGCAGTGTCCTCGTACAGTCTCGCGGCGAGCTTTCTCTCCGATGGCCCATATCTCTGGTACGAGCCGCAGTTGACGTTACATGATGGCCTTTACAGCTTGTGGGGAAACGAGACCTCGCAACGAAAGCCTTCGTCGCCCACCATGCGGAGCGGAGAGTTTGTGCGGCAGGCCGATTTTTCGACGACTCGTTTCCTCGGCTCGGCGATGGACGGGGGCGATTCCCTCCCCGATTCCCTTGCCCAACTGCTCGAGGAAAAGCTGCGCACCAAGAACCCGTGCACCAACCTGCTCGACTACGGATGCCTGCCCCGCGCCCTGGCCCATTCAGAAAAACATCCATCGCCTTTGCACACGGCATTGATTGGACAGAGTTGCCAATGAGAGTCGCGGTTATTTCTCACGCCTATCAAGACCAGCGCTATCTCGCGACTCTCGAGGCGATGGCGCATTCTGCCGATGTGCAGATCGCACTGATTCACCCAGCGCGGTTCAAGGGAATTACCTGCTGCTGGAAGATTTGCGGCTCGGTGGAAGACGTTCTCGTGTCCGTCGTTTTCGGCTCGCGGCAGGGTGCGTTTCTCTATCATCCATTCGCGCTGACTGCTGCGCTCAATCAACTCGAACCCGACCTCATCCTGCATGAACAGGAAGTCTACGCGCTCAACGCGGCGCAGATAGCTTGGGTAACCAGGCGCCGTTCGATTCCTCTGGTGCAATTCGTGTGGGAGAACGTCGATCGCTCCCTGGCGTGGCCTCGTCGGCTCGTTCGCTCGTACGTGCTGCGCACCGCCACTGCCCTCCTCGCTGGAAGTGAAGGCGCCAAATGGATGCACCGAGCCTGGGGTTTTCGCGGGCTGATCGAGAGTGCCCCGCAGATGAGCGTCGACATAGCGTCCAACCCGCGCTTCGGCAGACGCGGGCAGTTTGTTCTCAAGATCGCTTACGTAGGTCGTCTGGTGGCGTGCAAAGGCGTCGACTGCCTTTTGCGAGCAATCGACCTGTTGCATCGGCGCAGCATCCAGGCTGAGCTTGCCATCGCCGGTGAGGGACCTGAGCGCGGACGACTCATTGCTTTGGCACGTGAGCTCGGAATCTGGTCCATGGTTCATTTCCGCGGCCAATTGCAGGCAGGCGACGTCCGACAGCTCTTGCAGTCGAGCGATGTCCTGGTACTTCCGTCGCGCCGCACGCCGCAGTGGGAAGAGCAGTTTGGACTTGTTCTCGCTGAAGCGATGGCGCAAGCGACGATCCCTGTCGGAAGCAGAACTGGAGCGATTCCAGGGGTCCTCGGCATCGACGAGCTTCTGTTTGCCGAGAACGATGCGCAAGACCTCGCCACAATTTTGCAACGGCTCGCGACTGATCCGGAGTTTTTCCTGTGCAACCAGCAGCTTGTTTGGCGCCGCGCACACGACCGCTTCGCAGCAGACGTCGTCTCTCGTCAAAAGCTCGATATTCTTCGCCGCGTCGTTGAGCAGGTTCGCACCACGAAGAGAGCTGCGGGGCCTGGCCGTCGCGCGCTCCCAACAGGAGCCCATTGAGGATTCTTGTCGTTCACAATCGCTATCAGCAACCCGGCGGAGAAGATCGCGTCGTGGAGGCCGAGAGTTGCCTGCTCGCTACCATGGGACACGACATCGAGCAATGGGAAGAAAATAACGACTCGATCGCCAGCCCTCTCTCCGCAGTCTTGACCGCCTTGCAGAGCGTGTACTCGTTTGAACAGGCGCGCGCGATGCGGCAGCGACTTCAACATTTCCAACCCGACGTGGTGCACATCCACAACTTCTTTCCCCGGCTCTCTCCGTCGATTCACATGGAGTGCCATCGGGCGCATGTTCCCGTCGTTCAAACACTGCACAACTTCCGCCTTCTGTGCCCGGCTGCAATCCTGCACGCTGCCGAAGGCCGCTGTAGCGGATGTGCCCAGCGCATCGTCCCGTGGCCCGCGGTTGTACGGGGCTGCTACCGCCAGAACCGGCTGGCCAGCCTTGCCGTCGCCAACATGCTCGCGACGCATCGTCTGCTCGGCACGTGGAATCGCTGCGTCAGGCGCTTCATCGCCCTCTCAGAGAACGCGCGACAGACATTCGTTGCGGCCGGCTTGCCCGCCGAAAAAATCATGCTCAAGCCGAACTTCGTCGATCCGGATCCGGGCATGGGAACCGGCGATGGCAACTTTGCCCTGTTTGTCGGCCGCCTCGTTGAAGAGAAGGGTGTGGCGACGCTGCTGGCGGCGTGGCAGCAACTTGCGACCCCGCTCCCGCTGAAAATCATCGGAGACGGCCCGCTTGCGGCATCTGTGGTCCAGGCCGCCGCGATCCATCCCAACATCGAGAGTCTCGGCATGCGCGACCGCAGTTACGTCCAGCAAACGATGGCGCACGCGACGATCTTGATCCTGCCCTCGACGTGGGATGAGGCGTTTCCTGTAGTCATCGCGGAGGCGTTCGCGGCTGGCCTGCCGATTGTGGCATCCCGACTGGGCGCGATGGCCGAACTGATCGAGGATGGGCAGACAGGAAGGCTCTTCGTTCCGGGCGATGCCACCCAGCTGGCGCGCACCATCGAATCCGTTGTCGCGCGCCCGCGAGAACTCCAGGCCATGCGGTTGCGCGCCCGCGCGCAGTACGAACAGAAGTACACTGCCGCAGCCAACTACCCGCAGCTCTTGGCGATCTACAAAGCGGCGAGGTCATCGGCAACCGCACCCGCCCTGCAGTCCCGACTCGAGGCGATAGGATGAAAGCTTGGAGAGTACGATGCCCAGAGTCCTGGACGGAGCCACGATTGCTGCCGCCATCAAACAAGAAGTTGCTGAGGAAGTCCGGGCGCTCGCGCAGCGCGGCATACGCCCCGGGCTGGCCGCGGTGCTGGTGGGCCACGTGCCCGCATCTGAGATTTACGTCCGCAGCAAAGTGCAGGCCTGCGCCGAGCTTGGTCTCTATAGCGATCTGATCGGGCCGCCCGATACAGTCACCACGGAGGAAATGCTCGACGTCGTCATGGCTCTGAACCAGCGCGACGACGTCGACGGCATCCTGATCCAGCTGCCCTTGCCTAAGCAGGTTGATGCGAAGGCCCTGCTCGATGCCGTTTCGCCGGAGAAAGACGTCGACGGATTCCATCCCGTGAATGCGGGCCGATTGCAGGCGGGCCGCCCGGCTTTGGCGCCCTGTACCCCGGCCGGCGTCATCGAAATCCTGAAGCGCAGCGACCTGCCCATCAGCGGCCAACACGCGGTCGTCGTCGGACGCAGCGACATCGTCGGCAAACCTGCGGCGATGCTCTTGCTTCACCAGAATGCCACCGTCACCATCTGCCACTCGAAGACACGGGATTTGCCCGCCATCACGCGGCAGGCTGACATCCTCGTAGCCGCCATTGGGCGACCTGGATTTATCACCCCCGAGATGGTGAAGCCCGGCGCGACCATCATCGACGTCGGCATTAATCGCATCACGGCGCGCGAGGAATTTGATCAATTCTTTGCCGGCAACGCCAAACGCGAGGCGGCCTTTGCCAAGCGCGGGGCCGTGGTCGTCGGCGATGTCCATCCAGCCGCGTTTGAGTTGGCGGGCGCGTACACGCCGGTGCCAGGCGGCGTGGGTCTGCTCACCATCGCCATGTTGATGGCCAACACGGTGCGCGCGGCAAAGATGCGGCGGGGGCTGGCGTAATGCTCCGCGTCGGCTTGACGGGCGGACTGGGCAGCGGCAAAAGCACCGTAGCCACCTACCTGCGCGAACTGGGCGCTGAAGTGATTGAAGCGGACGAGATGGGCCGCGCGCTGATGGAGCCGGGACAAAAAGTCTTCGCCGACATCGTGCGCACGTTCGGTGCCGAGGTGGTGCACGCCGACGGTCGATTGAATCGCGCGCGCCTCGCCGAGCTTGCGTTTCGCGGTGGCCGATTGCAGCAACTCAACGCCATCGTCCATCCCGCCGTGATCGAACAGCAGCGACAATGGATGAACGGCGTCTTCGCCCGCAATCCGGCAGCGGTCGCCGTGGTTGTGACCGCACTGATTTTCGAAGTGGAGCGCGACGCGCGAGCACGCGGAGAAGCAGAAACCATCCTTGCCGATTGGCGACGCCGCATCGATCGCGTGGTGCTCGTAACAGCGCCGGACGAAGTCAAGATCGCGCGCTATGTCCATCGGCTCGGCGTCTCTGCCGACCAGCGTGATGCGGCCGAAGCTGATGCGCGGTCAAGGTTGGCGCACCAGATTCCTGATGCAGCCAAGGCCGGCCGCGCCGATTATGTTCTGGAGAACAATGGAGATAGGGAATCTCTCCGCGCTCAAGCCGAAGACTTGTGGCAGCGTCTCAAGGCCGAAAGCAACAAACTGGCTGAGCAAGGTTTTCTAGAATAAAGAAACAGCCTTCCCGTGTCGTCTGTCGAGCCACGGCTGCAATGTGTAAGGAAAGGGTTTTAGGTTTCGCCATCATGAAACTGCGCCATTTTGCCCTTGTTCTGATTTTTGTGGGTGGGTTCTGGTATCTGAGCTCCCACATGCCGTCGCATCTCCGCGACCTTCCCCTCGTCAGAAGCCTGCGCGCGGCCGATTCACCGTTGCAGCTGACCGAGGCGCAAGCTGCCCCCGCCTACGACGCCGAAGAACAGAACAACATCGCGGTCTACAAGCGCGTGCTTCCGTCGGTCGTCAACATTACCTCGCGGCAGGTGGTCTTTAATTTCTTCTACGGCGCAGTTCCGCAAGAAGGCCAGGGATCGGGATTCATTCTCGATCGCAGCGGCCACGTGCTCACCAACAATCACGTGATTGATGGGGCCAACCGCGGCATCGATGTGCAGCTCAGCAACAAGCACCACTACACCGCCAAGGTCATCGGAACCGACAAGGTGCACGACCTGGCTCTCCTGCAGATCGACGCACCGAATCTTGAGCCGGTCACGCTGGCCGATTCCGCCGGCCTCGCCGTGGGCCAGAAGGTCTACGCCATTGGCAATCCGTTTGGACTCGGTGGCACCATGACGCGTGGCATCATCAGCTCGATTCGTACGTTGCCCGGTTCGGGCGGAGCGCGCATCGATGACGCCATCCAGACCGATGCGGCCATCAATCCCGGCAACTCCGGCGGCCCGCTGCTCAATTCGCACGGCGAAGTCATCGGCATCAACACCATGATCGCTTCAAACGGCGCCGATCAGAGCTCGGGCATCGGCTTTGCCATTCCCATCAATACTGCCAAGGCGGTGCTGTCAGACCTTACACGCTTCGGACGCGTCAAGCGGCCGTCCCTGGGAATCGTCTCGTATGCGATCGGGCCGGACCTGGCGCAGCAGATGGGCCTGGGCGCCGACTACGGCGTGCTCATTCAACGTGTCATTCCTGGTGGCGCAGCCGAACGCGCTGGACTGCACGGAGGCAATGAACGCGCGTACGTGGGAAATACAGAGATCTTGCTTGGAGGCGATTTGATCATAGCGATCGACGGTCGCGAGATCACCGATCCACAAGACATCGGCTCCTTACTCGAACGCCATCAGGCCGGAGACACGATCAGCGTAACCATCCTGCGCGGACGCAGCCAGATGACGTTGAAACTGATTCTGGGCGAAGCTCAGTCGTCCAATACTTAACGCTGATCGCCGCTGGTGGAGTGTGGGCCGCCCCAATCGGAGCGGCCCCTTGCTTTGCTCAGCACTTGATGCCGAGCGTTTTGAGAAAGGCCTCCAGATCAGGCCAGACAGCCTTCAAGTCTGCCACCGTCTGCAGGTCCAGCGGAATGTTCAGCGGGTTCGATGCCGCGCCGGCCAGTTCTGCCAACGGCTTCTGAACCGCTCCCACCAATGTGGCCAGCGCTGCGACAACGGCTGGTGTGGCCTGCATGGCCTTGTTGGCGCCCGAGAGCCATTTCAAGGCATCTTCAGCACCGATTTCAATTCCCTTTTCGATATTGACCAGGATATTGGCCATCGCGATTGATCCTCTTCCTTCGACCGCAGCCTTGCTCTCGCACATGCACTG
Organism: Occallatibacter sp.; assembly: GCA_036267935.1. Lineage (GTDB taxonomy): Bacteria > Acidobacteriota > Terriglobia > Terriglobales > Acidobacteriaceae > Telmatobacter. The sequence goes on from DATAVC010000027.1 coordinate 32,867, forward strand.
CGTGCCGTTGATGATGTGCGGTTCGCAGAGCGTGAGCTGTGGTTGCAGCCGCTCGAAGAAGCCGCTTCCAGGCACGCAAAGGCTCGACAGCCGTGCGAACTTCTCTGCCCGCACGGCTCTCGATCTCTGCTTGTCTGGTTCTCTCTCAAGGGTAGGCAAATGCGCGCAATTCTTCGCAAATTGCGCGATGAACCTTCCGCTCTTTGGGTTCAATGAGATGACGCTCTCGGCACGGTGCTGTGCACTTGACAGAATTAGTCACTCGATCGGGAACGCTTCACATACCGCCGGCCCTGCATCTCCCATGCGCCGCTGACCACGCGGGCAATCCCCTCGCTGTAAGCGATGTGCTCTTCTGCGAGGATGCGCTCGCTGAGCGAATGGCCGTCGTCTTCTTCGAGGACGGGAATCGCTCGCTGCAGAATAATGGCGCCGTGGTCCAGATGCTCGTCGACAAAATGCACCGTGCAGCCTGCCCACTTCACGCCGTAGTCGAACGCCTGCTGTTGTGCATCCAGACCCGGGAACGCCGGCAGCAGCGAAGGATGAATATTCAGAATGCGATTGGTAAAAGCCGCGATGAACTCCGGCGAAAGCAGACGCATGTATCCGGCAAGAATCACGAGATCGACGCGGTGCTGGCCAAGACAAGCAGTCACATCGGCATCGTGCTCAGCCCGTGGTCGTCCCTTCGACACAAACAGCGCTGTGGGCAGACCAAGAGAGCGCGCCGCAGCAAGACCGGGCGCATCCGCCACGTTCGAGATCACCACGGCAATCTCAACGCCACTCAGCTTGCCGTTCCGGATGGATTGGTCGATAGCGAGAAAGTTCGAGCCGCGGCCTGAAAGCAGGATGCCCAGCCGGACGGGCCCACTCTGCGCGCCCGGTTCATGCGGACTGGAGCCGGCTGACTGCAGCGAACGTCCCTCAGGGGCTGAAGCCCCGCTCTTCTCTGTTGCTTTCTGAAATGGTCCGCCGTGCGAGCCCCGACACTTCGTAAGACTCAAGCCCGCACATGAGTCCGGGCACAAAGCCCGCGCCCTGCAACCTCTAGGTGTACTGCACCCGGCGATCGCCCTTCACCACACGGCCAATCACGAAGAACTTCTCCTCGGCGCGATCGAGCATGCTCTTGGCGCGCGTATACTTCGCCGCTGGAATGGCCGCGATCAGGCCAACGCCCATGTTGAAGGTGCGCATCATCTCTTCCTGCGGCACCTGTCCCAGGTCGCGTAGGTGCTCGAAGATCGGCAGTACAGGCCACGAGCCGAGCTCGATCTGCGCACCCATGCCCTTGGGCAAAATGCGCGGCAGATTCTCGGTGATACCGCCGCCCGTGATGTGCGCCATGCCTGTCGTAAATCCGCCGGCCACCAGCTTCTGAATCACGTGCAGATAGCTGCGGTGGGTCTTCATCAGCGCTGCCCCGGCTTTCTCTTTGATCGCCGTGACATACTGCGTGGCCTTGTATCCGGCCACCTCAAACAGCAGCTTGCGGGCTAGCGAGTAGCCATTCGTGTGCAGGCCGGTCGAAGGTAGTCCGATCAGAACATCGCCCGGCTTGATGCCGACACCCGTCACCATCTTGTCGCGGTCCACTGCGCCCACGATAAAGCCAGCCAGGTCATACTCGCCTTCAGCGTAGAACCCGGGCATCTGCGCGGTTTCGCCCCCGATGAGAGCACAGCCGTTGGCGCGGCATCCCTCGGCCAAACCAGTCACCACGCTCTCCGTCACTTCAGGATCGGTCTTGGCGCTGGCCAGATAATCAAGAAAGAACAGGGGCGTCGCGCCCTGCACCGCAATGTCGTTGACGCAGTGGTTCACCAGGTCGGTGCCTACCGTCTGGTGCAGGCCGAGCTCAAAGGCCACCTTCAGCTTGGTCCCCACGCCGTCGGCCGAACTCACCAGGATCGGATTCTTCCACCGCTGCAGATCCAGCCGAAACAGCGCGCCGAATCCCCCGATCTCTCCGAGAACATTACGGTTAAAGGTCCGCTGCGCCAGGTACTTGATGCGTTCCTTGGCATGGTCCCCACGGGCAATATCGACGCCGGCGTCTGCGTACGTTACGGGCTTTTTTTTCGATTCGTCGGGCACAATAAGAGCTTTCTCCACCCCAGGGGATGCGGACCTGGCCTTACAGGACCCGGTCTTGTTTCCGGGCAGACGGGTCGAGGTAGTTTTTGGAATCGGTCACACCGGAAAGGTCGATTCTAGCAGGGTGCATACAGAAACACGGCCCCACCTCGTCACTGCATTTTGTGCAAATGCTGAGGATATCGTCCGCCCAAAAGGAAAGTTTGCTTGACATCGCCTCGATCCACCCCTATGCTGGATTGGAAAGCTCACTTGACATGGAACCCGCCGTCCTCAATCACGTCAAAGAACTCCGCGCCGCACAGGGATGGACCCAGGAACAGCTGGCCCACGCGACCGGCGTTTCGCGGCAGAGCATCAACTCGATCGAACGCAATCGCTATACGCCGAGCCTGCCGCTGGCCCTGACCTTTGCCCGCATCTTCGGCTGCTCGACCGACGACATTTTTCAATTGGAGAAACAAGCATGAGCCACCCACTGAGCCGCATTCCCTTCCTGGGCCAGTTTGTCGACGAACGTTTTCTTGAACACCGCCGCCGATCTACCAGCGTGGCCGGCTTGGCCGGTGCACTTGTCACAGGGGCGATCTTCGAATACAAGATTTTCGCGAAGGGCATCATCAGCTGGGATCTGCTGGCCATCCTGGTCACGATGGTGGTCGTGAAAATGACGCTCATGATCTGGTACAAGGTACGCGACTAAAGCGGCGACACGGGAGGAAGTATGGGCATTGCGAATGAACAATTGAAAACGCGCACAGGCAGGCTTCGCGTCGTAGCGAACCTGGCACTGGTGGCAGGGCTCTTGCTATGGGTCTTTGCCCGACCGAGCGCCAGACCCTTGTCGCTCTGGGTCGATGGCACGGTCGGACTTTTGATGGGCATGTCTCTCGCCATGAATGTGGCGCTGCTTGTGCGGGCACGACGCTGCCGGCAGAACGCGGCGCAAAGCTGACCAGCACGCAACTCTTCGCGCTCGGGTGGCTTCTATACTGAACGCATCATGAGCTTCAACGTCCCCACACCGGCCCGCACTCGTTCTCATGCGCTGCAGCAGCGCGCCGAACGCTTCTTTCCTGGCGGAGTCAATTCGCCGGTACGCGCGTTTCGCGCCGTCGGCGGTGCGCCTCCGTTTGTTGAGCGCGCCGAAGGAGCTTGGCTCGAGGACGCCGACGGCAATCGCTACATCGACTACTTCGGCTCGTGGGGCCCGATGATTCTCGGGCACGCCTTTCCGCCCGTCGTCGAGGCCATCGAAAAAGCAGCACGCAACTCGGCAAGCTTCGGCGCATCCACGAGTGCCGAGGCCGACCTGGCCGAGCGCGTCGTCGCCTGTTATCCGTCAATCGAGAGATTGCGCTTCGTCAGTTCGGGCACCGAAGCCACCATGTCGGCGATCCGCTTGGCCCGCGCCGCGACCCGCCGCAAAATAGTAATCAAGTTCGAAGGCTGCTATCACGGCCACGCTGACGGACTGCTGGTGAAAGCGGGTTCTGGTGTGGCCACCTTCGGCATTCCCGGCTCGGCCGGGGTGCCCGAAGAAATTGCCGCTCTCACCCACGCGCTGCCCTTCAATGACCTGGGAGCCGTCGAAGCTGCGTTCGACGCGCATCCCGACGAAATTGCTGCCGTCATCCTCGAGCCCATCGTCGGCAACGCAGGCTGTATACCGCCGATGCCCGGCTATCTGCAGGGACTCCGTGAGCTGACCGAACGCGAAGGTGCTCTGCTCATCGTCGACGAAGTCATGACCGGGTTCCGGGTTGCGCTAGGCGGTGCATGCCAGCTCTACCACCTCGATCCGGATCTCATCACCCTTGGAAAGATTGTCGGCGGCGGATTGCCCGTGGGAGTCTTCGGCGGGAAACGCAAATTCATGGATCAGCTGGCGCCGCTTGGACCGGTCTACCAGGCCGGAACGCTGAGCGGAAATCCGCTGGCCATGGCCGCGGGCATCGCGACGCTCGGTTATCTGCAGGACCATGCAACCGAGGTGTATGCGCGCCTCGAGGCAACATCTAAGGCGGTCTTCGACGGCGTTGCTGCCGAGGCAGCGAATGCGGGGATTCCTCTGATCACCAATCGCGTGGGATCGATGGGGACATGGTTCTTCCAGGAAGAGCCTGTCACCAATTACGACGAAGCCGCAAAGTCCGACATGGCAGCCTTTGGCCGCTTCCATCGCTCCATGCTCGAACAAGGCGTGTGGTTGCCGCCGTCCCAATTCGAAGCATTGTTTGTAGGAACAGCACACGGCGAAGGCGAAGTGCGCAAAACCATCGAAGCCGCAACAGCGGCGTTCGAGGCAGTTCGAAACAACTAAGCCGTTGCGGGATCCGATACCCACGCATCGAGCGTGACAAATTTGTGGCTCGCACTGTAGCGCGCCAGAAGTTTCTGCGCGGCGTTCACCGACGGACCTCGGTTGGCTCCCAGGCCGCGATGCCCTCCATCATGCAAAACGATATTCGTCGCAAAACCGCGCTGCTGGTTGTGGTCGATCTTCGCAGCGAGGCTGGCGACGATGCGGTCGGTGGAAGGTTCGGCCCAATCATCGGTCATCGCATTCCACGTCACTGGCGTCAGGCCCAGTTGGCGCGCAATCCGTAGCACCACGGGACGCCGCGCGCCGAAGGGTGGCCGAAAGAAGCGCACGGGTTTGCCGGCAATTTGCTGCAGCGTATCACTCGTTTTCCGCAGTTGTTCGCGGACCTGACCGGCTCCAGTGCGTGCCAGGTTGGGATGGTTCCACGAATGGTTACCGATGAGGTGTCCCGCAGCCACCACCTGCCGGACCAGCGCCGGTTCAGCCTGCGCAAAGCTGCCAAGAAGAAAGAACGTGGCCTTTGCGTCATGTTCCGCGAGAACCTCCAGCAGCCGCGCCGTCCACGCGGGATTGGGCCCGTCGTCGAAGGTGAGCGCCAGTTCACCCGGCCAACGAGGCGCCGTCAGCGTTCGGCCAAAAATTTGCGAGGTCGGCCACACGGAGGCATACGCAAATCCCCCGACGGCCAATCCGGCGGCGCCGGCAAGTCCAAGTCCGGCCGAAACAGCTGTTTCCAAGGATGAAAGCATCGTTGCTTCCAGTGTGCGCCGTGGGGTCGAAGACTCGCAACCATTGCGCCCCACCGGCATCTCAAGGAATGGGTAGGCGCTCACTCCAACGGGCGTATACTCGCAACTGTTCGGGTCGCATCCTGAGTCGATGGAGCGGCACTGGAGACAACATGAGCCTCACCAGCTTTCCCACCCGCGGAGCTTCCCCGTCCGGTTCTCCTGTCACAAAAGTGACCATGCCTGCGCTGGCCGAGATGAAGCGCCAGGGCAAACTCATCTCTGCGCTCACCGCGTATGACTATGCCACTTCGCACCTGGTCGACGAGGCCGGCATCGATCTTGTGCTGGTCGGCGATTCGCTCGCAATGGTCGTGCTGGGCCACGAAAATACTCTCTCCGTGACCGTGGAGGAGATGGTTCACCATACCCGTGCCGTACGACGCGCGGTGCGACGCGCCCTTGTCGTCGCTGACATGCCCTTCGGCAGCTATCACGGGGCCATCTCGGATGCAGTAGCCAATGCCGTCCGCTTTGTGAAAGAAGCGGGAGCCGAAGCGGTCAAGATCGAAGGCCCGCGCGTGGAGCTGGTGCGCGCGCTGACATCTGCCGAGATTCCAGTCGTTGGACACTTAGGCCTGACGCCGCAGAGCGTCCATCGCATGGGCGGTTACCGCGTGCAGGCGCGCGATGCGGCCGAGATTCGGCGGCTGCGTGCCGATGCCCGCGCATTGGCCGAGGCCGGCGCGGGCGCCATCGTGCTTGAAGGTGTGCCGCGCGAAGTTGCCCAGCAAATTACTGCGGAGCTCGCCATCCCGACCATCGGGATCGGCGCAGGCCCCGATTGCGATGGGCAAATTCTGGTCTTCCACGATTTGCTCAATCTCACCTTCGCGCCTGCCGCTAAATTTGTGCGACGCTATGCCGATGCCGCGGCCTTGATTCGCGATGCTGTGGAGCATTATCGAGAAGATGTGGAACATCGCACGTTTCCCTCCGACGCCGAGAGCTACCACCTGCCATCCGCGGCGCGCAAGAAGTCCAGCGAGTTCGACGACGAAAACGCTGTCGTGAATCGCGATGCCCTGCAGGAGTGGGAGAGCTAGCGCGGCTCATGGATATTCTTCGCACAGTAGACGAGTTGCGGAAGTGGTCACGGATGAATCGGCGCTTCAGCGCCACCATCGGCATGGTGCCCACCATGGGCGCGTTACACGCGGGACATACCTCGCTCATCCGCGCCGCTGCGGATTCGTGCGCCCGCCTCGCCGTTTCCATCTTCGTCAACCCCACGCAGTTCGGCCCGAGCGAAGACTTCGCGCGCTATCCGCGTACGTTGGACGCGGACTGCGCACTGGCCGAACGCGAAGGCGCCGACGTGGTCTTTGCTCCAGCGGTTGAAGAGATGTATCCCGCCGGTGCGACGACTTTCGTTGAGGTGGAAGGTTTAGCAGAGCGTCTCGACGGCAAGTACCGGCCAGGGCACTTTCGCGGCGTGGCCACCGTGGTAGCCAAACTGTTGATCGCGTGCGAACCAGATCGCGCTTTCTTCGGGCAAAAAGATGCTGCGCAGGTTGCCGTGCTGCGGCGTATGACTGCCGACCTGAGGCTTGGCACAAACATCGTCGTCTGTCCGATCGTGCGCGAGCCCGACGGCCTGGCGATGAGTTCGCGCAATGTGTATCTCAGCCCGGCCGAGCGCACGGAGGCACTGGTACTGAGCCGGACCCTGAAGCGCGTCGAACAATTGGTCGCAGGCGGAGAACGCGCTTCCGCTGTCCTGATTGCCGCTGCACAAACCGTCTTCGCAGAAGAGCCCGCGGTCCGCATCGACTATCTCGAGCTCGTGGACTGGAATACCCTGCTGCCCGTTGAAACGGCCGCACCAGGAACACTATTCGCTGTCGCCGCGCAGGTGGGTCCGACGCGCCTGATCGACAATACGATCCTGCCCTGAATTGACGTCCGCCATCGCGCGAAAATCAGGTTGCACTCCGACCGCTTCAACCCTCAATCTGTTTCCAATGCCGGAACTCCCCGACATCACGGCGTACATCGCAGCAATTGAAGCGCGGATCCTCGGGCAGAAGCTTGAGCATGTGCGACTGGCCAGCGTCTTCGTGTTGCGGACCGTGGACCCGCCTCTCCGTTCGGTCGAAGGCAAGACCGTGCGCGGCTTGCGGCGCATCGGCAAGCGCATTGCCATCGGCCTCGACGACAATCTATGGCTCGTGATCCACCTGATGATTACCGGAAGACTGCATTGGAAAGCAGCAGGCGCCAAGCTCGGAGGACGCAATGCCCTGCTGGCCCTTGACTTTGCCAACGGGTCCCTGGTGCTCACTGAGGCGGGATCGAAAAGGCGCGCGTCGCTCTATGTCGTGCGCGGTGAGAGTGCGCTCGACGCGATGAACCCCGGGGGCGTCGAAATCTTCGCAACCGACCTCGAAGGATTTCGCACGGCCTTGTCGTTCGAGAACCGCACACTCAAGCGCGCGCTCACTGATCCGCGGTTGATCAGTGGTGTGGGCAATGCCTACTCCGACGAAATTCTGCACGCCGCACAACTCTCGCCCATCGCGCTGACACACAAGTTGAAGCCCGAGGAATGGCAGCGGCTGTTCGATGCCACGAAGTCCGTCATGACGCTTTGGATGGAACGGCTCGGCGCCGAAGCTCACAAGGCCTTCCCTGAGAAAGTGACCGCCTTTCGCCCAGAGATGGCCGTCCATGGCAAATTCGGAGAGCCTTGCCCGCGTTGCGGAGAGAAGGTGCAGCGCATCCGCTATGCCGACAACGAGACGGACTACTGCGCCAAATGCCAGACCGGAGGCAAGGTGCTGGCCGATCGCAGCCTTTCACGGCTGCTGGGCGCCGACTGGCCGCGCACCCTGGATGAGTTAGAAGCGCTGAAACGAAAGTGATGCGGCCCCATCCGGTTCAGCCTGGACAATTTGACACGATAGGCGGCATTTGCGAGACTCAAAGTTGCTGCCTGTCGAGCGAGTCCGCTCAGACAAGTCTCTCGTGCCGAAGTGGCGGAATTGGCAGACGCGCGTGGTTCAGGTCCACGTACTCGCAAGGGTGTGGGGGTTCGAGTCCCTTCTTCGGCACCAAGCTGTCAAGTCTCATCTTCTAAAACCAAACATTCTAATCGTCAAAGAAGGGCGAGGAGCACCAGAAGTCGCTCGCGTCGATCGTCTTTCCGGCACTGCAGTTGCACGTCGGACAGGGACGCCGCACAACCAAGCATCTTTACTCTCGAAGAACTCCGAGCGATTCCAGAGAAACCCTCCCTATGGGTGGAGAAGGAATTTGGTTGTGAGAGAAGCTTCTGAAGACCCTCCCGCCCAGACCGTGAAGCTGCCAGGTTCAACCGCCCACTTCCCTTCCTGGCTCCAAATGGCAAGCTGATCCTGCCGAATCCGAAAGATCACGGTCGTCGTCTCGTGCGCTTTCAGATGGATCCGCGAGAATCCTCCTAAGGATCGATCAGGAGTTTCTACGCTGCCTACGTCTTCGCGGAAATAGAGTTGCACTACCTCGTCGCCCTCTTTGTCGCCTGTATTGGTTACGTCGACCGAGACACGGATGTCGGACTTGCTGCCTTGTGGCGGGGCTTGCGCGACTAGATGGTCGTAGGCGAAGGTCGTATAACTCAATCCAAATCCGAAAGGAAACACCGGCTGGCCATCGTCATCCACATATTTGTGGATGCGTGAGGGATCGAAGTTGTAGAAGTCGGGTAGCTGTCCGGTGCTGCGCGGAAATGTAATCGTCAGGCGCCCAGCCGGATTGTTGTCTCCGAATAATGTCTCTGCGATTGCCTGCCCGCCGAACTCGCCCGGATACCAGGCTTCGAGGATCGCGGGAATATGCTCTTTTGCCCAGCCGATCGTCAATGGCCTTCCGTTTTGAAGAACCAGGACGATGGGCTTGCCGGTTGCAGCGACGGCTTCGAGAAGTTGTTCCTGCGTTCCCGGAAGATCGAGATTCGACCGATCGTAGCCCTCGCCGGAAATTCCCTGCCATTCACCCAATCCCAGGATCACCACGTCTGCGTCATTCGCCTTGGCTACCGCAGCAGGGATATTCTTCCCGTCGTCAAACGTGACCACGGCCTGCGGCACGAGCTTGCGAATCGCCTGGAGCATGCTGATATGCACCCCATTCTCTTCTTTCTCATAGTCTCCATAGCGCGCCACATCGGCGTTAGGCCCGATGAGAGCAATCCGGCCCACGGAACGGGGAAGCGGCAAAAGATTTCCTTCATTCCGCAGTAGAGTCATGGACTGGCGCGCCGATTCAAGCGAGAGCGCGAGATGATCCGGCGAGCGGTCCACACGTTCATTCAGAGCAGGATCGACTAGCGGGGCTTCAAACAACCCCAGTTCGAACTTGACTCGTAGAACCGAGCGAACTGCCCGGTCGAGATCGGTCTCAGGCAAGCTTCCTTCATGCACGCAATCCACGAGCGCCTTCTGAAATACCGCATGGGCGAAGTCGTAGAACTGCATGTCGACCCCAGACCTGATAGCCATACAGGCGGCGTCCTTCGGAGACATGGCCACATGATGAGTGTCGTAGAGGCGCCTGATCGCGCCCAGATCAGAGAGCACAAGACCTTGAAATGTCCATTCGCTGCGCAAAATCTTTTTCAGCAGGAACGGATCGGCCGTAACCGGAATCCCATCAATCTCGTGATAGGCGGCCATTGCGCCCATGGCGTGGCCTTCGCGGAAGGCTGGCTCGAAGCCGCGCAACATGGTCATGCGCAGCTCGCGTTCTCCCATGTGCACGGGCGAAGTGTTTGTGCCACCTTCTGGAGAGCCGTGCCCGGCAAAATGCTTGGGCTCAGCCACCAGGGTGTGGTCAGTGTTCAGGCTGTCGCCTTGCGCTCCCCGCACATAAGCCAAGCCCATTTGTCCGGTCAAGTACGGGTCTTCACCAAAATCTTCTTCGACGCGTCCCCAGCGGGGTTCACGCGCAAGATCCAGCACCGGAGCCAGAATCATCCCCACGCCGGTTGCACGAGCTTCGGCAGCGATCGCACTTCCGGTGCGTTGCGCAATTCCGAGGTTCCAGGTCGCGGCTAAGTTAATCGGGGCTGGAAAGACAGTTCCCTTGTCAAACCCATGTAACCCCTCTTCGACGATCAGCGCCGGAATGCCGAGGCGATTATGCGCGATCACCCAACTCTGCATTGCATTCGACTGGTCAGGGGTCGGATAGGTATCGTGAATTCCTCCCACACCCAAAGCGCCCAACATCTCCTCCGCCTTGCCAGGAAGAAACGCCGCATCGGCAGCCACATGATCGTTGACTGTGTGCTTGTCTTCAAACGCGTCGGCGCCAACATACAGGTCCAGTTGACGCGCCTTTTCCTCCAGCGTCATCCGCTTCAGCAGATCGTCAATCCGTTTCTCAACCGGAGCTTTCGCCTGCCTGTAGAGCGGCTTCACCTCGGCCCCATCAACTTCACGTTGCGCTTGGGCGCTCATGGAATCTGCGCTCAATAGAAGACAGCCCAAACACAGGGCCTTCGCGACCATAACACCGACAGACTCAGGAGCAGCGAAGACATCTCTTCCAAAGCGACTCGCCCCTCGGCTTGTGCGCACCTTCTTTGCCCTCACTTCCCGGTTTGAGACGACACCCTGCTCTTCACCACGCCATGGATCGCAATCGCAATTGATCTTCAAGTTCTGACTTCCCCTCACGTGTTTTGCAAGCTGCAGACAAAAGTACTGGACTTGAGCAAAGAATCGCAACGTGCGCAGCACTCGTAACCGCTCCATCGTTCTCCGAAATGGATGTTTCTCGAACTTTCCGGCGTCGAACGGCAGGTGCGTTCAGCCAGATTCGCCCCTGGCGATCGCTCAATCGCATGAGCCCTATGCGAGTCGCCGCCATTTAACTTCCGGCTGAACCCTGAATCCAGGTTCGCATCCGAGAAGCCACGCCCCGGTCTGACGCTGCACACTGTACATTTGTAGAGGCCCCAAAAGCAGAAAGAAGACAAACATGCGCTATGTAATTGGTATCGATCTTGGTGGAACCGCCGTCAACTACACGGTGGTCGACGAAAAGCAGAATATTTTGGTTGAAGGATTGTGCGAACATCCGGCCCGCTCTGTCGAAGGGCCGGAGATTTGTCTCAACCAGATCGCGGATGGCGCAGCGCCGGCTCTGGCCCGCGCGGGTGTGTCCATGGAGGATGTCGCTGCGGTGGGGCTCGACACGCCGGGTCCGGCCAGCGCCAAGGGGCTGTTGAGCGCCAAAGGGTCAACAAACTTTGTCCACAACGATTGGGCCAGCTTCGACATTCGCGGCGCCCTCGAGCGCAAACTCGGCAAGCCGGTTGTCTACCTGAACGATGCCAACGCGGCGGCTCTTTGGGGCCATTTCGCCCTCTTCGGCACAAATAGCGGCAAAACGTCGATCTCCATCATTGTCGGAACCGGTAACGGCGGCGGCGTGATCGTGAACGACAGGGTCATCGAGGGCAAAAATGGCTTCGGCGGCGAATTGGGCCACGTCCTGGTTCCCTACTCTGAGATTCCTGAAATTGCCGGATTGAAACCTATCTGCAACTGCGGGCGCGTTGGCGATCTGGAATCGCTGTGCTCGCTGACCTCGATCCGCATGAATGTCTTGCCGTTCCTGTTGAAGCAGCATCCAGAACACGAGCTGGCAAAAATGGATATCGCCAAGGCTGCCTACGCGGCGCGCGGGCTTGCCGCCAAGGGTGATCCGCTCTGCCGAACAGTCTTCAAAGTCCAGGCACATGCGCTCGGCTTGTTCTTCGACGAAATGATCAACACATTCGATCCGGATGCCTTGATCATCGGCGGCGGGGTGCTTGAAGCTACAGAAGAATTTCGCCAGTGGTTTATTCAGCAGATCCGCGCGGGCATGCCGCTCCAACGTGCCGAGCAGGCGAATATCCCGATCCACGTGATTCCCAACGGCGATTGCGCGGGTGCGCTCGGTGCCGCCATCGGGGCGCTGCAATTACTGAAGTAGTTGCAGATTGACCGCGCGCGGTCATCGCGGATGAACTGAATAGATGAGACCGAGATAGTCATCGCTCACCAGGAAACTGTCCGGTCCCACCCTCAGAATGCCGCACGGACGGCCGTGGACCATGGGCTTGCCGTTGACAACCTTGAGAAAGCCGGTCATAAAGTCGCGCGGCTTGCGATCCCCCGGTGAGAAACGCACGATACGATAGCCGGTGGCGATGCGCGGATGACTTGCGCCGTGCAATGCCACGAGAAAGCTCTGCCGCAGTACGGGATCGGCCTCTCCGAAAAATTCAAAACCAAGCGGCGAGCTATGCGCAGCAAACGTGGTGTACGCCGCAGGAACCTGCGCGCATGTATTCAACGGCGCGGGCGCTTGACCGAGTTCTGCATTGAGATCAGGCCCCGGGCCATGTCCTCCGCCGGCGGCAAGATTTGTGCCCGCAGTCGCAACCCCTGCTTGCTCGCCGTACACCGAATCGTCACCGTGCTTCGCATCCTTTGGCGTCGACGCGAGGTCACCCGCGCTATCGAGCGCTGGCAAAGGCGTCGCATCGTGGACCGGCTTGCCATGAGCGAAATAGCACGTCGGCCAACCGTAGTTCTTCGGCGCGCCCGACTCGGCATCCAGCGCAAAGAACGTGTCTTCAGGCAACTGATCGCCCAGATGATCGTCGCCCATGTTGGTGGCGAACAGCGCGTTGTTCAGGCCAGCCACAGCGTGCACATCAACGGCGTTGCGCAGCCCCTGCACCACCATCGAAGGATTCTTTCCATCGGGATCCATGCCCACAACCGCGGCGCGCAACACTTCGCGCTCCTGGCAGTAGTTGCACGACGAACCTGTCGCAATAAAGATGCGCGTCGCACCCTGCACCGGCGCCACCGCCACCGTGCGCGTCAGATGCCAGCCGCCGTACTTGTAACTCAGGCCATAGTCAGGAAAGCGCATCAGCGTCTCAGGCGCCGACGACGGCGCATTGTCCCCTGCGTTATACCGGTAGCGGATGAGCTTGTCGGTCAACGGCAGGTAGAGCCAGCTTTGATGCGTTGCTGGATCGGTCCAGAACGCGAGGTTGTTGGGGTTGCGCAGGTGATCGAGATAGTGGACGACGCGCGCGAAGTGGTGCGTCTTCTCGTCCCAGCCGTCGAGGATGAAGACTGACCCGCGCCGGTTGTCGCTCAGGTCGTGCATGCCTGTAACGAAGATGCGGCCGTCGGGCGATTGCGCGAAAAAGCGCACGCGGCGCAGTCCGATGGCTGCAATGTCGACGCCGAAACCATCGGGAAGAGACAGCGTGATCGACTTGCCGCTGGCGTACGAGAGTTTATGCTGCGTCTGCGCGCCGGCGGTGCTGACAACGGCACCGCACAAACCCCACATCAGCGTGAGACGAACCGCAAAGCGAACCATGTTGCGACAGTATTCGATGAGCCGCTACGCTGACTTGCGCTTGGCGCCTGTCTTCGACGAAGCCTTGACCAGGCCGATGCCACGGCGTGCAGCCGCAGGCTCCTTCTCGCTCTTGGGCGGCTTCTTCGTAGAGCGCTTGGCCGCATCGGTTCCAATGCTCTCGCGCAACGCATCCATCAGGTTGACCACCGTACCGCGCTTGGCCGCGGGCGCCTCGTCTTTCGGCACAGGAGCTTGATTCACCTTGGCTTCGACAAGTTCCTTGACCGCAACTTCATAGCCGTCTTCGAACTTGTTCAGATCAAACTTGCCTGACCGCTTGGTAATCAGCGTCTCCGCCAGTTGCAACGAATCTTCGTCGATCTCCACGGGCTTGATATCGCGGAAGTATTCTTCTTGATCGCGCAGCTCGTAGGCATAGCGCAGCGTGTAGCCGATCATGCCCCGGCCGCCGTCCGCAGGCTTGATGGCCATGATGTGCTCGCGGCCCGCAAAAGCGATCTTGCCGATTGCAGCCTTTCCGCTCTTCACCAGGGCCTCGCGGACCACGGCAAACGCTTCGGCCTGCCCATCATTCTCGGGAACGATGAAATAGGGCTTCTCGATAAACTCCGGATTCAGTTCCTTGACATCAACAAACTGCGAAATCTCAATGGCGTGCTTCGAAGGCACCCGCAGGTTTTCAATTTCGCTCGGCTCGATGATCACGTACTGGCCCTTGCGATACTCGTATCCCTTGACGATCTCGTCTTTCAGGACCACCGCGGCCTCGTCGGCATCGACGCTGCTCTCAAGCACCTTCTGATGGCGTACGCGCTCGCCCGTGCTGCGGCTGATCTGGTGAAAGCTGATGCGGCTCTTGCTTTCAGTCGCGACATAAAGACTGACACCGAAAGAAACAAGCGAGATCTGGATTGGTCCGGACCAGTATGGACGTGCCATTGTGGAAAACTCCTGTAACGAATTCGATTGAACCATGACATGCGCGAGATGTCTATTGATATGAGGGGGTTGAGGTTCGTCATCCTTTCGCCTTTGGTACCCCGGTGATTACTGCCCTACCGACGGGAGTAACGTCTGACCCGCCCGAAGCGTCCTAAGAACAGGGCCCAGGGCTGCATCTCGACAGGTGTAGACTTCGGCTCAGTGGGGTCGTGTTCGATTTGCAGCCTGTTCGACAATTTATCTACGGCTTAGCCCTTTGCTTTCTGGCGGCATTTCTCGCCGTGGGGGCAAAAGCTGCCTGGGCTGCCAGCGGGTCCGGCGCTCCCAGCGATCTTTCGTCGGTAAAGCTCTGCCCTGCAGGCGTCAAAGAAATTGAAGGCTCGCTCCCGGCGACGCCCAAGCCTTCTGTTGACCCGCTTCATGCCGCCGATGCGATCTTCGAAATCCAGGTCCAACTCACCTCTGCACAGTCCCCATCGTGGCACGCGCGTCCAGACCATTTGGGACACGTCGCCGACCAGTTGTTCTTTTCTCCGGCGGTCTTCTTTCGCCCTCCTCCCGCTCTCTGATTACGCGCCTGAGCTGATCTCTCGCCTGACTGATCGCCTCTTGATCAGCTTCGAGCTCAGATTCCAGCTTAGTTCCGCCCCGCTCCGGCAGCGTCCGTACGCCCTGGGCGTGCTGACCGCCTTTCCATTAGAGAGGAACTCGCACCATGCCTTTGTTTCCATACGCCCATCGATCGCGATGGGAGTTGCCTTCATCCGCCTTTGTTCTCTCCCCTGCAGCTCGTAGAGCGGCGATCGTTCTCGGACTCAGCGGCATCATCGCCTCCGTGGCCATTTCAGGATGCCGCTCGGCAGCGGGCACGACAGATGCGAAAGCAGCAACCGTCCCATCCGCGCAGGTCGTCACCGCCCAAAGCGGCGACATCTCCCAGATGCTGACCCTCGCCGGACAATTTCAGCCGTATCAGGTTGTCGACGTGCACCCCAAGGTCAGCGGCTATATGAAGCACATCAACGTCGACATCGGCGACGTGGTGCATCAGGGGCAGACCCTCGCCGTTCTCGAAGTACCCGAGCTCAAAGCGCAGCTGCAGCAAACCGTCTTCGAAATGCAGCAAAGCAACGACGAGCTGACCCGTGCGCAACACGAGATCAATCGCGCCGCCGCCACGCATGCCGCTTTGCACTCGCAATACGAACGACTAAAGCAAACCTCGGAGGCTCAACCCGGCCTGGTCGCGCAACAAGAGCTGGACGACGCGCAGGCGAAAGATCTTTCTGCCGAGGCGCAGGTGGATTCGGCGAAGTCCGCCATGGCCGCCGCCAAAGGTCATGCGGGATCAGCGCAAGCTGACAATCAGCGCGTACAGGCCCTGCACGACTACACGAACGTGACAGCGCCGTTGGATGGCGTCGTGATCTGGCGCTACGCCGACACCGGTGCATTGATCCAGGGCGGAACCAACTCCAACAGCCAGGACCTGCCCATCGTCCGTATCTCGCAAAGCGGCCTGCTCCGCTTGCGGGTTCCCGTGCCCGAAGACGACATCAAGTTTGTGCACCTGGGCGATCTGCTGCAGGTGCGCGTCGACGCTATCGGGCGGTCCCTCACCGGAAAAATCGTGCGCTTCACGCGCGACGTCAACTTTGAAACACGCACCATGGAAACTGAAGTCGACGTCGAGAATAGAGACCTCTCCATCGCCCCGGGCATGTATGCCAATACTGCCCTGCGGCTCGCCCACGTCAGCGGCGTGGTCACCATCCCGGTAGAAGCCCTTGTCCTGAATGGCCGTCGCCAGACCGTGTATGTGCTCGACAGCCGGAATCACGTGCATCTGCGCGATGTGCAGGTTGGACTGATGGGCACCACGCTCGCCGAGATCAAGCAGGGACTGAGCCCGGGCGAGCGCGTGCTCAACGGCGGCCAGGACAAGTACCACGAAGACGAAGAAGTGAGCGCTCTTCCGGTGGCTTCGCCTGCCTCTGAAACTGTGCACGAGAGCGGCGGCATGATCGACCTGAAGGGCGAAGAAGCCAGCGAAAACGCGGGAGGGTCGCACTAATGCCTAAATTCGCGCTGCGTTATCCCTTCTTCATTCTGATGCTCTGCCTCATGGTCTCGCTGGTGGGCGGATTCAACGTCTTCCGCATGCCGGTCGACCTGTTCCCCAAGATCGACATGCCGGTCGTCGTAGTGGCCACGTTCTACAACGGCATGCCTCCCGAGCAAATTGAAGCCGACATCACCAATACCTTCGAACGCTTCTTCACCTTGGCCTCGAATGTCGATCACAGCGAATCGCGCTCGCTCACCGGCGTCAGTCTCATCAAGATTTATTTCAAGCCCGGCACCGATCCCAACGCCGCACTCAGCAACATTGCCAACCTCGCCATGGCCGACCTGCGCCGGCTGCCTCCGGGCACCTTGCCGCCGGTGGTGCTGGGCATGGATGCCTCGACACAGCCCGTTTGCCTGGTCACACTCAAAGGGCAGGGCCTCAACGAAACGAGCCTCAAAGATCTGGCGCAGTTCCAGGTGCGTAACCAGATTTCCAACGTGCAGGGCGCATCCGTTCCCCAGCCCTATGGGGGGACCTATCGCCAGATTCAGATCTACGTCGATCCGTTGAAGCTTGAAGCACGCAATATGAGCCTCAACGACGTCGTGAAATCCGTCGACAGCTCGAACCTGATTCTCCCCGCCGGCGACGTGCGGATCGGCTCGAAAGATTACAACATCTACGCCAACAGCCAGTTTCCTGATGCCAAATCAATGAACGCGATGCCGCTCAAGACCGTTGGGAATTCCTCTGTGCTGGTCGGGGATATCGGCAAAGCGGAAGACTCCGGCACTCTGCAATACAATATCGTGCGCATCGACGGACAGCGCTCGGTCTATGTGCCGATCTTCAAGCAAGGCGGCGACAGCAACACCATCTCCATCGTGAACGGCATCAAGGCAGCAACCAAAAAACTGGTCGATATTCCCGACACGCTCCATACCGCCGTCGTCTTCGACCAATCAATCTTCGTAAAGCTTGCCATCTCCAACGTCTCGCGCGAAGCAGGCATCGGACTGGTGCTCACCGGAGTCATGATTCTTGTTTTTCTCGGGAGCCCCCGCGCCACCCTTGCGGTGCTGCTGGCGGTGCCCCTTTCCATGATCGCCTGTCTGCTGCTCATCAACTTCATGGGCGGTTCCATCAACACCATGATCCTCGGCGGCCTGGCGCTGGTCTTCTCCCGCCTCATCGATAACGGCGTCATCGTACTTGAGAATATCTTCCGTCATATGGAGATGGGCCTGGAGCCGCAGGACGCTTCAGACAAGGGCGGCACGGAGGTATCGCTCGCCGTGCTGGCGGCAACGTTTACTACGGCAATCGTCTTCTTTCCCGTCGCCTTTTTCAGCGGAGTCAGCAAATACATCTTCACTCCGCTTGCTTTGGGCGTAGCCTTCTCGATCTTCGCCTCCTACTTTTTCGCCATGACTGTAGTTCCGCTGTTTTGCGCCAAGTTCATCCGCCTGAAGGATGACAGCGCATCTCAGGAACAGTCGAAGCTTGGCTTCTTCGGCAGTTTCGACAAGAAATTTAATCGGATGTTCCAGTCGTTGTTGAATTGGTATGAACGCAAGGCCAGGATAGCGCTGCGGCGGCCTGGGCTCACCACGGCAGTCATCATGGGCGGCATTGTGCTCGTTCTGTTGGTCACCTTTCCGTTCCTAGGACGCGCCTACTTTCCGCGAACCGATCCGGGGCAATTCATCATCAACGTCCGGATGCCCAGCGGTAGCAGGCTCGAGGTGAGCAACAACTATATTGCCCAGGTGGAAGACGTCATCCGCGGCATCGTTCCTAAATCGGATCTGGACATGATCGTGTCCAACATCGGTGTCTATCCCGATCTGTCGGCTATCTACACCAGCAACGCGTCGATGGATACGGCCTTTGTACAAGTCAGTCTCAAGGAGGACCACCGCGTCGGAAGCTACGAGTACATGCGGCGCGTGCAGCAAGTGCTCTCACGCAAGATGCCCGAGCTTTCGACCTACTTCCAAGCCGGCGGCCTGGTCGACGGAGTGATCAACCAGGGCCTGCCTGCACCCATCGACGTCCAGATCAAGGCGCAGAACGTGCACAACTCGTTTGCTCTTGCACGCGAGCTGGCCACCAAGATTCAGGCGATGCCCGATGTGAGCAGCGTGTACATTCCCCAGAGCATCAACTATCCAGGCCTCGAACTCAACATCGATCGCGAACGTGCCAGCCTTGTCGGACTGTCGGCGAAAGATGTGGTCGATGACGTCATCACCGCGCTCACCTCCGATGGCATGGTCGCGCCCAGCTACTGGATCGATCCGAAGAGCGGCAACAACTATATGGTCACCGTGCAATATGCCAATCGCTGGATCAACAACATGTCGATGGAGGACTTGAAGAACATTCCTCTGCGCGGCGCGCGATCGCAAAACACCAATCCTACCGCGGGCGGCGGACGGGCGATGCCTGTCTCCGCACAGATCGTGCCCAATGGCCAATCCGACTACGTCCCGCTCGGAGCCGTGGCCGACATTCAACAAATCAATACGCCCACCGAGGTCGACCACATGCAGATTCGCCGTGTGATCGATGTCTATGTGGCGACCAGGAACGAGGCGCTGCAAAGCGTCGGGGGGCGCATCGACAGACTGGTTGCTCAAACGCCGCACGACCGCAACACGGTCATCGATGTGCGCGGCGCGGTCCAGAGTATGAATCAGGCCTTTCACGATTTCGGCATCGGGCTGATTCTCGCCATCCTGCTGGTCTATCTCATCCTAATGGCGCAATTCACCTCGTTCATCGATCCGTTCATCATCCTCATGGCGATCCCTCCGGGACTGGCCGGCGTTGCGCTCATCCTTGTCCTTACCGGCAGCACGCTCAACATCATGTCGTTGATGGGCGTGATCATGATGACCGGCGTGGTGGTATCGAACAGCATCCTGATCGTGGAATTTACCGGTAACCTGCGCGAACAAGGCATGCCTTTGCTCGATGCGGCCGTGCATGCCTGCCGAGTCCGCTTGCGTCCGATCCTCATGACGTCTCTGGCCACGCTGCTGGGCATGATTCCCATGGCGCTTGGCGTCGAGGCGGGTAGCGAGCAGTATGCACCTCTGGCACGCGCCATCATCGGCGGCCTTGGAGTGTCCGTGGTGGTCACCATGTTCCTCGTTCCCGCCGTCTACCTGATGATCCACGGGCGCCGTGAAGCAAGACTCGCCGCCACCCAAGAAGGATCCGCGCAATGACGAAGAGACTGAAGATTGGGCCGCTTCTCACTCTGCTCGCCTGTGCTCTGCCGATTGCGGGACAGCAGCATCCGAACGCACTTTCGCTGCCAGACGCGCCCGACGCGCATCTGATCGCATGGGCCGCCGCGCCTCCGGCAGTTGCCGAGGCACAGAACCCCACGGCCCCCAGTTCGGCATCCACCGACAATGCACCGCGCCTCACCCGCAATGAGGCCGAGCAGATGGCCCTCAAGAACAATCCGCGCATCAGCGTGAGCCGATTGCTGGCCCTGGCGCAACACCAGGCAATGCGCGAGGCCCGTGCCGCCGCTCTGCCCACCTCGACCGCGAGTGTCACAGCAGTCGACGCCGAGGACGGAAGCCGCGTCTCTGCAGGCTCGCTCACCGCATCGCGCTTGTTCGAGCGTGCCGGCGCCGGCGCAAACGTCAGCCAGCTCATCACCGACTTCGGTCGCACCGGCAACCTGATCTCTTCCGCCAAGCTCGAAGAGAAGGCCCAGAACGCCAATGCCATGGCGACCGCAAACGATATCGTCATCGCAACCGATCAGGCGTTCTACGATGCGCTGCAGGCGCAAGCCGTCTATCAAGTCGCAAAGCAAAATGTTGACACGCGCCAAACTACCGACACGCAGATCGGACAGCTCACCAGGAACAAGTTGAAATCCACTCTGGATCTGAGCTTCGCCGATGTAAATCTCTCCCAGGCAAAGCTGCTGATGCTCAACACGCAAAACGAGCTCGACGCTTCGATGGCGATTCTCGACGCCGTGTTGGGTCTCGACAAAGAAGTCCGCTACAGCCTGGTGGACGACACCCAGGAACTGCAGCCTCCGCCCGACGACGTCGACAAGCTGGTGCAGGCCGGCCTGACGCAACGGCCCGACCTGCAGGCCCTCTCTTTCGATCAGCAATCGGCAGTGCGCTTCAGCCACGCACAGCGTGACCAGATGTTGCCCAGTATCACTGCCGCCGGCACCCTGGGCAGCGTGCCCATCCGGCCCGCGGAGTACTACACCGCGAACTGGTGGGGCGGAGTCGGCGTCAATCTCAACATTCCCGTCTTTAACGGGTTCCTCTATTCGGCGCAGGCCAAAGAAGCGTCGCTGCGTGCTCAGGCCGCCGGCGAGCGCAGCCGCGACCTGCGCAATCAGATCGTGCGCGACGTTCATACCGCGTGGCTCGCAGCCAAGACCGCCTATCAACGAGTGGCGGTCACGCAGCAAATGCTGCAGCAAGCCAACCTATCGTTGCAGCTGGCACAAACGCGCTACAAGATCGGACTGAGCTCGATTGTGGAGTTGAGCCAGGCACAGTACCTGCAAACTGAGGCGGCCATCGGTAACACAAATGCCGCGTACCAGTACCGGCTCGCGCTCGCTACTCTGAATTACCAGATCGGCTCGATGCCCTAGAGCTACCCAAGTACCGCACGCAATGAGTTACTCATCGCAAGGCGCGTCAGGTGCCGCATGCGCGCCGTCATGCCATGCGGCCGAGACGCCACGATGTTCCGCTGCGATTTCATGCGCGAATGTGAGATCATACGCCATCGAATCCTATGCGCGAACATACCCTTTCCAAGATTGATCGGAGGGCAGAGAATCGTTCCCTGCCTGCAGCGACAGCGTCTCTCAATATCTCCCTGCGTCCGGGTGCAGCACTCTGCGTGCTCGCTCTCGCGGCAGACCTTCTCGCGGGCTGCGCAGGCGGTGGCGGAGGCAAGACTAGCCCACCTCCCGCAACCACATATACATTAACCGTCGCTTCGACGAACCCCGCTTCGGGAGTCTCCATCACGTTGTCGCCAGTCGATAACAACGGCGCAAACAACGGAACCACATCGTTCTCGCGCACCTACAATGCAGGCAGCACGGTCACGCTGACAGCGCCCTCCTTGGCAGGTGGCAACGTCTTCACTGGGTGGAGCGGCTGCACACCCACCTCGAGCGCAGATGTTTGCACCTTGACGATCAACGCAGACACCACCGCAACCGCCGCCTTCAGCGCAGGCGCCATCACCGCCATTACGGTGACGCCGAACATGGCCACCATCGGGACACAGGTGCAGTTCACGGCCGCCGTCACCGGAACCGGGACCTTCAGCAATGCAGTGACGTGGTCAGTGGCTGCGCCCACCGGCAGCACATTGAGCCCTGGCACCATCTCTTCGTCCGGACTCTACACAACGCCCTACCCGGCGCCGCCTACCGTAACAGTGACCGCGACCAGCTCGCAGGATACATCGAAGAGCGGCAGCGTCGTGGTCACGTTGACTCCGCCCGCCGTCGCCGCAGGACCCGCCCTGACCGTGGATGCAGGCAATCAGACGCACACCATCGGCCCCTATATCTACGGCATGAATGGATACACGCTGACCACGGCGGCCGCGCAGGGCGCGAACGTTCCGCTAGTGCGCTGGGGAGGCGACGCGACCTCGCGCTACAACTACCAGCTCCAGGCAACCAATAGCGCCAGCGACTATTTCTTCGAAAACCAAAACACTGCGGGCACATGGCCGAGCACCGACTTCAATTCGTTTGTTACCGGCAACCAGGGAGTGGGTGCCAAGACCCTCGGCACCGTACCCGTTCTGGGCTGGGTCGCAAAAGACACCACGTCATGCAGTTTTCCCGTCGCGACCTATCCCAATCAGCAATCGACCGACACGGGCCGCAGTTGCGGCAACGGTGTCTATCCCGATGGCGTGGGCGGCTGCACCAGCTCGAGCGGATGCAACATCGCGGGCGTGAGTCCTTCGGCAACCAGCGTTGCAGCTGATCCAACCTGGGTAAACGGCTGGGTCACATCGCTGGTCGGCGCCTTTGGCACAGCAGCAGCCGGCGGCGTGTCGATCTACGACCTCGACAACGAGCCAACCTGGTGGGACGCAGTGCATCGCGATGTCCATCCCGTCGCCGCAACCTACGACGAAGTCACGAACAATGGTATTGCCACGGCTCTCGCCATCAAGAATGCGGACGCAACAGCTGAAGTCAGTGGCCCGGTCGTCGACTATTGGATGGACTACTTTTACTCCAAGAAAGACATCGAGTCGGGCTGGAGCGCCGGCCCGTGCTACGAACCGTGGAGCAGTCCCGTCGATCGCGCAGCACACGGCGGCGTGCCGTTCATCGAGTACTACCTGCAACAATTCAAAGCAGCCGAAACCACCAACGGCAAGCGGTTGCTGGACTATGTCGACCTGCACACCTACTTCGCGGCCGACTACAACGGAGCTTCGGTCGCTTTCAACGCCGCCGGCGATACCGGCGAGCAACAGGCACGGCTCAACTCCACGCGCGTCTTCTGGGACCCCACCTACACCGATCCCAACTACACCCAGCCCAACTACCTGCCCACAGACTCCTCGAACTGCAATCCGCCTTTGCAGGCTCCGCAGGTGATTCGGATGATGAAGACCTGGGTAGCCAACGACTATCCAGGAACCAAGACAGCCATCACCGAATACAACTGGGGCGGACAGGAGCACATCAACGGTGCTCTCACGCAGGCCGACATCCTCGGCATCTTCGGACGCGAAGGTCTCGATATCGG
The DNA here is from genome assembly GCA_036267935.1 of Occallatibacter sp. Taxonomy (GTDB): domain Bacteria; phylum Acidobacteriota; class Terriglobia; order Terriglobales; family Acidobacteriaceae; genus Telmatobacter. The sequence continues at coordinate 56,276 of DATAVC010000027.1, forward strand.
CACGCTCTGGGGACCGCCCAATCCCTCTTCGCAGATCCCTGGCCTCATGGCCTTCGAGATCTATCGCAACTACGACGGCCACAATGCTGCCTTCGGCGACACCGCGCTGAACTCAACCACCGCCGACCAGAGCCAGCTCGCCGTCTATGGCGCATTGCGCAGCAGTGACGGCGCGATCACCATCGTCGTCATCAACAAGTCCTACGGCGATCTCACGTCTACGGTATCCCTGCCGAACTCCACGCCGACAGCCTCCACGGCGCAGGCCTGGATGTATAGCAGCGCCAATCTGGCCGCAATCGTTGCGCAGCCGGCGGTCTCCATCAAACTGCCTGCAACCGGCAGCACAACAAGCACCCTCGCGACCACCTTCCCCGCGCAATCGATCACCCTGCTCGTCGTACCGAACTAGGTCGCACCGGTACGGCGTTATCCGGCAATGAGCGCTGCCACCTCGTAGCTCTCAATCGACGGGATGGAGAATTCGATCGCGTCGCCGACGGCATGAAACGGAATCGATCGCTCGGTGCGCAGCAATTCCACCCGCTCAATGTGCCGGCCTTGCGGCACACGAAAGCGCACCTTCTGCTCGCCAATGGGATAGAACTCGCGGATCCATCCACGATGCAGGTTGGGGTTGGTGTAGTTCAGCACGTGCAGCGCATATCCCGGCTCGGTCTCCCAGGCAAAGGCTTCAATCAGTCCCCTGCCGTCGATCGTCACCGGCGGGTTTTCACCCGCGACCCAGCGAATCGCGTTCTGCAGCAACTGGCTCAGATCCGTGTGCCCTGAAATCCACATCGTGGCTTCGATGCTGCCGGGAATATAGACTAGGCGGCTCTTGCCGTGCTCACGAACAATGGCCGCGGGTTCGTTTGTGTGCGGCGTAGGCGGATACGAAAGCTCCGGCGGATAGGCCGTGTAGCCGGGCACCACGGTCAGCACCGGATTCTCGACCGGCGCAAGCGGTACACGAAACTCCGCGCCCGGAATCCAATGCGTGTCGGTGAATCCATGCACGAGGGGATGCTGCCGTTCGATGCGTGCCAGATAGGGATTGGAGTTGCCGCGCCGGCCAATCACCGCGCCGGCCGCATGTATCCCAAAAATGTCCGCAAGCCCGAAGTCAGCGCGGCGCTCATTACGCTCCGTGTACATGCTGGTCTCGAACGTCGCAAGCAACGAACCGCCCTGCTCCACGTACGCGCGCAGCTGTCGGCATTGCTCGTCGCTCAGCAGCGCAATGTTGGGCAGAATCAGTGCCGCGTATTTGTTGATCCGTTTCGGTTGCAGGCGATCTTCGTGCACGAAGTCAAAAAGAAATCGCCCTTCCAAAAGTGCGTAGTAAATCGCATCGATCGTCTGCTGCATCGACGTCTTGTAGGGCGCCTTGTAAAACAGCTGGGTGCGCTGGCCAAAGACGACACCGATATTCGCGATCGCAGTTTTGTTGACGAAGTGCGCATCGTGCCGCGCAGTCCAGTCGAAGAAATCGCGCCCAATCTTTTTCCAGCGGAGATCTTCGCCCAGTCCGGTTTCTCCGCCAATGACGTGGTAGTACGGCACCAATCCGCTCGCCGTCGTTTGTTCGAACCAGGTTTGCGCTTCGGCCGGCGTCTTCGTCACCTGCCGCCAGCGGACCGGCCCGGTCGACCAGGCGCCCGTGATGTTGGTCGCCATCTTGCCGTCGAGCACCGCATTGCAGACGCGCCCTTGCTGCGCCGCACCCCACACCGGTTCATCCTGACCGCCGCGGCCTTGATTGTCCGCTTGAAACCAGTGACAGGTTTCGCCCAGCTGCGCAAGATTCGGCGTGGCGTGAATTTCCCCGCCCATGTTGAGGAAGTAGAAGCTCTCCGCCTTCTTGCCCTGCGCGATCGAGTTGTAGTGATTGAAGAGCTCGGTCACACGCTCGTTGAACTTGTCCCAATAGGCCGGCGTCTTCGCGGGCGGCAGCTTGCGGCAAATGTCGCAAAAACACACCGGCAGGCTGAACGAGGGCCAGCCGTTGGAGTAGTGCGCGTCCACATCGTAGCGCGAGATCACTTCGCGGATCACCGCCGGAAAGTAGTCCGTCATATACGTTGAAAACATGCAGGTCTGAAATAGTTCCGGCGTGTCGGGCGTCTCAAGCGCGTTGCCTTCGTTGTCGCGCATGAACCAGTCAGGATGGGCCGCAAGCGCATCCGCCCAATTCAGGTCGGGACTGTAGCGGGCAACAATGCGCAGGTTCCGCTTCTTCGCCGCTTCATACAGCTCGCCAAAGAAATCGCGATCGTTCAGGTATTTTCCGTGGCGATGGAATGGCACCTTGCTCGGGTAGTAGGCAAGGATCCCGGTAACGCTAATGTAGACGGCCCCCGCTTTCACGCTCGACCAGTAATCGGCCCAGCCTTCGATGTCGAAGACAGCCGGATCATGTTCGGTAAAGTTGGTCTGGCCGATGCGGCGCAGTCTGCGCTGCCAGGGAACATCCGGCGAAGCCGAGAACGGCGCTTCCGGCAGGCTCCCGGTGCTCGCCAGGTTCATGCCTTCCGCTCGTGGGGCCAGGGGAACGGCCGCCAGGCCCGCTTTCAGGAAATCACGCCGGTTAATCATGGATGCAGGGCCCTCCGCAGTGCTCATTTCAAAAGCCAAGCCAGTGTATAACCGCCCCAGTACGCCTCGGCTGGCGGGGAATCCGCGGCCGGAACGCATTGACCCAACCCCGCAAAGCAGGTAAACTACCTTAGTTTGGCGATTCCTGTTTGTCGCCCCTGAGAGGGACGCTCGCCCGTTTTCAAGGCGCTTGAGTGTTCTCCCGAGGCGCAGAAGTTTCCGCCCGAGCTATCTTTGTTCACTTGAGCGCACCGGTTGTGTGCCGCTCTGGAGGGTTTATGTACGCGGTCATTCGCAC
>DATAVC010000028.1:0-5990 GCA_036267935.1 Occallatibacter sp.
CAGTTAAAGGGCGATACTGGGACGACGTTTTCCGAAGTTGGTGGCCTGTTCGAAGGCGTGGGAGAGTTGGAGGACGCTGAAGTCCTGCTTGTCGCGGCCTACGATTTGCAGTCCGACGGGCAGGCCTTCGGGCGTGAAGCCGGCGGGCACCGAAGCAGCGGGATTGCCGGTAGCGGAGATGTACCAGCAGCTCTTCATCCAGTCGATGTAGTTGGTGAGGTGAACGCCGTTGATTTCGGTGGGCCAAGGCGTGTTGACGTCGAAGGGCGGCAGTTGTGTGGTGGGCAGGATGAAGTACTCGTAGCTTTCCAGGAAGGTTTGAAAGCGGCGCCACATGTCGGTGTGCGCGATCTCTGCGCGGGCGATGTCGCTGCCGGAGAGCGCGAGGCCTTCTTTGATCTCGGCGGTGAGAGTGTCCTTGAAGCCGTCGGGATGTAGCTGAAGGCCCTTGCCGTAGGCGGCGCCGGAGCTCCATGCGCGCAGAATACGGTAAGAGATTTCGGCGGGGGCGAAGTCGGGCTCGGCCTGCTCGACACTGCAGCCGAGAGACTCGAAGATCTTGCGCTGCGCATCGACGGCGGTACGGACGCGCGGGTCGATGGGGATGCCGTTGAGGTCCTTGAACCACGCGATGCGCACGCCCTTGAAGTTGCGTTCCAGGGGGCGCGCGAAGAGGCTGCCGGGCTCATTGATGGCGAGCGGCGTGCTGTTGTCCGGACCCGCGATTGTGCTGAGTGCGAGGGCGAGATCGGCGCTGGAGCGGCCGAGGCATCCGTTGGTCGCGAGCGTAGACCAGCCCAAGTGGCTGGATGGATTGGGGACGCGGCCGATGGAAGGGCGGAAGCCGACGATGTTGCACCACGCGGCAGGATTGCGGAGGGACCCGCCGGAGTCGGAGCCGCTGGCGACCGGCACCATGCCGCAGGAGAGCGCGACCGCTGCACCGCCTGAAGAGCCGCCGCAGGTTTTCGTGAGGTCGTAGGGGTTGCGGGTTGCGCCGAAGACACGATTGAAGGTCTGCGAGCCGGCGCCGAACTCGGGGACGTTGGTTTTTCCGAGGAAGATGGCACCGGCGGCGCGCATGCGCGTGACGAGCAGGTTGTCGTGTGTGGGCACGTTGTCTTTGAAGAGAGGCGAGCCGAAGGTGGTGCGGACGCCCGCGGTTTCGAGAAGGTCCTTGTGAGCGACGGGCAGACCATGCAGGGGGCCGAGCGTTTCGCCACGCGCCTGCATCTCGTCGGCGCGGGCTGCGGCTGCGGTGGCCTGGTCGGCGATCAAGGTGACAATGGCATTGACCTGAGCATTGACGCGATCGATCTGCTTGAGGTGCTCGGCAAGAGCTTCGCGAGCCGAAAGCTTTTTGCCTCTGATCAAGGCAGCCATCTCGACCGCAGAGGTGAAGCAGAGTGAGGGCGCAGGTTGCTGGGCGCTCAGCACACCGGGAAGAGCCGAGGAGATTGAGGCTGAGGCGAGGCCTACGAGGACCTCGCGCGGCGCGTGAGTTGGCCTTGCTGTGCAGAAAGCATGGAAGAACCTTACCATTCGAGAACTCGCCGCCATAGCTGGAGCAAGTCTGCGGATTGCGTCCGTCCGCCAACTTGCTTGCTGAAGAAGAGACAGCACAGCTTCTCGGGTTGTTGCCATCTCATCGGAAAGTGAATCAGAGATCACTAGCCATAGGTTCGCGTTCAACATGCCTGCTCAGAATCGGTCAGCCTTCGACTGACGTCTTCAGACCTTACCGCTCATTGAGCGGTAAGGCACATCAGGAGTGTGTCAATTTGCGCTTTGGCGATTTCGCGTCGATCCAGAATCCGTTCGGACGCAATCGGCGATAGCAGGTACCAACCCACCAGAATTCCAAAAGTCAGGCCAGTTGGGTGGGACTATTTGTGCCGCCCCCCCAATTACCATGCGCTCGGACCAGGCAGAGTCCGGGTATGGCAAAAGGTGTATTCGCTGACCAGGCTCTCCGAACCCGACTCGTCAACTTCGATGAGCCGCGCAACCATGGTGCTTGTCGGCGCCGCTTTGGCGAAGGTAATCGACTGCTGCCATAACACGCTGCTCGCAGCTGGTTCAAATGGAATGTCGCGGAGCCGGAACTGTTCGATCCCGCCGGGATCGCAGAGGCTGAGATCGACCCTCTTTGCGGCGCCGAGGTTTGCAGCAAGGCGTCCGATGAGCAGGTCGTCCTGAGCAGTGACGGTGCACTGGACGCTTCCCCCCGCGGGCGGGGCATACTCCCGAACGCGCAGGCCCTCCTCTTCAGCCCGCTTCACGAAGGTCTCGCTCACCACGGTCATCAGGGCGCCTTCGCGGGTGACGGCACCCAGTTCATCAGCAAGCGCGATGGCCCAGTCAAGCCGCGTTCCGCACTCCTCGCAAACGAAGAGATGCTCTTCTACCGATTCTTCTTCCTTCGCATCGAGCGTTCCAAGCCAATATTCGGCGAGGGTCGCGACATCCAGGAGCGTGGAGCAACTCATAACGCCACCCCCATGCAGTCACGCAGCAGGTGAATAGCGCGATGGCGGATTACCCGCACGTTAGCTTCGGAGACACCGAGGAAGCGGGCCACATCGGCACTGGTCTGCTCGTCGTAGAACGACATGGTCACCACGGCCCGTTCACGCTCTTTCAGCTTCTGCACACAAGTGGTGAGTTGTTGGCGGTCAAGTTGCGGCATTGCAAAAGAGACCGGCGCCAGCATATCCACTCCAAATTGTTCGAGGAGCGTTTTCCGCCTGTGGGCATTACGCCGCCGGTCGAGCACGGTCATCCTGCAGGTGCCCAGGACAAAGGACTCCAGCTTCTCCGACTCACGCAGCCGTCCCGCGCGCAGAGATTGCAGCACAACGATGAGAACCTGTTGCATCAGGTCCTCCGCAGCGTGCTTGTCGCGCAAGTGGCGCAGGCCGTAACGCAGAATGCGGGGAGCCATCTGCCTGCACAGCTCCGCTTCGGCTTCCGGATCGTTTCCGGAGCCGATTCGAACTGCAAGGTCGGTGTCGTCAAGCCCCATTTCAACCAGCACATATTTGATGTGTAACGGCGAGCCAACTCGTTACACTTCCGGTTATCAACTGCGAATCGATCGCGTCAAAAACGATCGGGCCAGCATACTGCGACAAACGAAGGAGAAGCCATGAGCACCCTGGAGATGAATGTGAGGCCATATGTTAACACCCGAGACGATCCTGCCTTCCGGTTCCTCGGACTGCCCACTGTGATGCGGTCCACCGCTGAGACCACAAACGGAGCATTCGGGTTGTTGGAGCACTTGTCGATGCCGCCCGGATTTGCTTCGCCGTATCACACGCACCATCGCGAGGACGAAGCCTTCTATGTCCTCGCAGGAGAGCTGGCTTTTGTCTCTGACGGCAAATGGCAGCGGGCCGGCGCGGGCACCTATGTCTTCGGTCCGCGCGAGGTTCCGCATGGCTTCAAAGTGGTGGGAGACACCCCCGCAAGCATTCTGCTTCTGTGTGCGCCCGGCGGCTTCGAGAAGTTTGTGCTGGAGATGGGCGAGCCGCTCTCCGCTCCGATGACGCCTCCCGATATGGCAAAGCTGATGGCTGCCGCTGGCAGGTTCGGCATCGACATCCTCGGTCCGCTGCCGGAAGAGCCAGCCGAAGGCAGGACGGCAACCGGCACATCGTGTTCGGCCGGCGACCTGAAAGCCCTCAACCATCGTTGGATCCGTGCATTCAACGAACGCGATTGGGAGACCGAGCGGGCGGTGCGCGACGACAATTTCCGCGCCATCCTGTCAGGAGCGCCGGAGCCTTTGGATAACGCCGCCTGGTCCGGTTTTATGCAGCAGTTCTGCACGGCATTTCCCGATGCTCGGATCACGATTGAGGCCTGCGTCGCAGAGGGCGATACGGTCGTTTCCCGCTGGACTCTCACCGGCACGCATCGTGCTGCCTTTCAGGGTATTGCCCCCACCGACCGACCTGTCCGCTTCAATGGACTGGAATTCAATCGGGTGGTCGAGGGCAGGTTCGTCGAACACGTTTCGCAGTTCGATCTTGTCAGTCTCCTTGCACAGATCGGGGCAATGCCGGGATCGGATACCCAGCCGACCGCGCTGGGATAAAGCTTATAACTTGTGCAATAAAGCAAAAACCTGCCCTTCGGCAGGTTTTTGGTTGTTTTAGCTTCTTCACTGCTTCACTCAGATCCGCATCGGCATCAGCACATACCGCGACTTGTACTCCGCATCAGGATCTTCCGGCCGAATCTGTCCCGCGCTCTGCGAGTCCTTGAACTCCAGCCGAACCTCGCCCTCGTTCCCCAATGCCTTCAAAAAGTCGATGATGTACGACGAATTGAATCCCACCATGATCGGGTCGCTGGCATAAGGAGTATCGATCGTGTCCTCGCTCTCGCCGCTCTCCGTTGATTGCGAACTGATCTTCAGCTCGTTGTTCTCCAGACGCAGCCGAATCGCTCCCGACCGCTCATCCGCAAACTGCGCCACGCGCTGAATCGCCGCACCCAGCTCGCTCGACCGCACCACCGCGAACTTCGTGTTGTCCCGCGGCATTACCGCTTCATAATTCGGGAACTGCCCCGACAACCGCCGCGTGCTCAACGTCCGATGACCCACCCTGAAAAACAGTGTGTGCTCGTCATCGGCAAACTCCACCTTCTCCGCATCCGTGTTGGCCAGCAGCTGCTGCAGCTCCTGCAGCGCCTTCCGCGGAATCAACACACGCTTCTCGCCGCTGATCCCTTCCATCGTCTCGCCCGGCTTCTCCACAAACGACAACCGGTGACCATCCGTCGCCACCATCGCCAGCGACTCCGCCTTCAGCACCAGCAGCGCGCCGTTCAGCGTGTACCGCGACTCCTCATTCGAAATCGCAAAAATCGTCCGCGCAATCAGCGTCTTCAACGCCGCCGCCGGAATGCTCGTCGCCGTCACCACGGGGAACTCCGGCACCTGCGGATAATTCGCCCGCGCCATCCCCACCATCTTCGTGTTCGAACGCCCCGACCGGATCTGCACCCAGTGGTTCTCAAGCATCTTGATTGAAATATCGCCTTCCGGCAAAAGCTTGATGTAGTCGTACAGCTTCCGCGCCGGTATCGTGCACGAACCCGGCTTCTTCACCTTCACCGTCGCGCTCGTCCTGATCGCCTGGTCAAGATCCGTCGCCGTGATGTTCAGCTTGTCGCCTTCGGCTTCCACCAGAAAATTCGACAAGATGGGAATCGTGGTCTTCCGCTCCACCACGCTTTGCGTCGCAGTCAGCTCTTTCACCAGTTCCTGGCGGCTTACGGTTATCTCCATCGCTGCCCCCTGCGCGGCCGGCTTCTCAACTTTCTCGACTTCAGTCTCCACCAACGGCATCATTCCCACCTCGTCGATCTCAGGTCCGCTTCCATCCCCACAACCAGGGCGTCCAAGGTCCCCTGCGCCATTCCCTGCGACAGCTTTCGTCGCCGGAGTGCCCGCTGCCGAAGGGACAACTTCTGCCCACCCGGCCCCTCACCCTTTTGCCCCTTTGACTCTTTGAATCTATGACCCTGATCGTTTTGAATCCCTGGAATGCAGCCGATCCGCTCGTCCACAGGCTAACCTACACACACCAAGCCCAACAAAACGGCGACCGCTTCTCGCCTCTGATTGTATTCACCCTTTTGTCGCCTGTATCCGTGGAAATCCCGTCCCATCTCTGAATTCCTCGCCCCCAACCCCTTGCAGTGGTCGCCAGGGTGGGCAATGTCAGCGGAGGGAGCAGCCTCCGATCCAGGCTTCCCGTGAATAGGCGCCCCCACGAACAGGTCTTCGTCAGCGAAGGGAGCCGGGTGCCCCATCCTTGCGCCGCGGTTGCGCAAGGGAGGGAAAGCAACGAACCAACCCATCCCCTGTCCTCCTGAGCGACCCTGACCGAAGGGGAAGGGGAGTCGAAGGATCTGCGGTTGTCTCTTCATCCATGGCGACCGCCTCAAGGGCCGGGTGCCCCAGGTCTGGATTC
>DATAVC010000029.1:0-7134 GCA_036267935.1 Occallatibacter sp.
TAAAAATATGACAATATCGTTTTCGCGATCTCGGGAGAATGATCTCGGGTCGCTTGCATATTGGCTTCAGCCTTTTCGAATACCAGACTTGACTGCGGGTGAAGGCGTCTCGCGCCGGAGCAGAGGCAGAGAGCAACAAAGTGAAAATCAACGCTTGCACCTTCGTGGGATATGAATGCAGCGGTCATTAGCTTTTTCTATAGAAGGGGACACTTTCAGTGAAGGCAGCCATCTTTACCGCTATCGGAGCTTTTGCGATTTTGACGAACGTGTGCGGAGCACAGAGCTTCAGAGCACGCGACTTGCAGGGCATCCGACTGGATATGACGCCCGTTGAGGTGGAGCAACTCACTCACGCCCGTCTTAGCCCTCTAGGGCGCGGCGATTTCAAGCTAGAGTTCAATCACACCGAGTTCGACCTTGGCTTTTCACCGCTGGGCCACCTCTATAGAATCGACTCCGATCAGCCGCTTGGTTCCTTTGCACCTGATCGCACATTTGCGGCTACCTTGACCAGCAAATTGACCGAAAAGTTCGGTCCACCGAAGAGCAATATGCTTCCAGGTGGCCCGATTGATTGGGACCAGCAAGCAATGGTTACGGACAACAACGGCACAAATCCCAGAGAACTAGAAAGCCTCTCTGCAATGCTTGAGGGCGGCCTATGGATCGCCAATTCATCTGGTGATGAAGATGATGGATTTCAGGCTCCTTTGGCGTGATCAAGCTATAGTGAACGCAACGCCGCGCAACAAGGCTGCTGAAGCCGCAAAATTTTGAAAAGGCACGCGACCGTGATCCTAAACCGAGCTTGGATGAGCGCTAAGCCCTGTTATCGCCAATTGACTTCGGCTCCGGATCGACCTCCCGGCACCCGCGCAATGTGTTTGTGCGAAGATGCAGAGTCGAAGGATGCAGTTCGCGCAACGAAGCGATGGCTTAGGGAACGAGCAAAATGGAGGTCGTGCAAGAACTGCCGACCTTGTGCCCAACGTCCTTCACAAGGCCTAACGACGCCAGCAGAAACATGCCCGGTCAAACGAGCAGGTCTTCGATGCGGATAGGCAACTTTCTGACGCGAACGCCTGTGGCGTGATGAACGGCGTTGGCGATAGCCGGGGCGACACCGGCGAGGCCGATCTCGCCGACGCCGCGGGCGCCCAGCGGGTTCAGATTGTAGTCCGGATAGTCGAGGAAGGTAACGTCGATATCAGGCGTGTCGGCGTTGACGGCTACGACGTAGTCGGCGAGGTTGCTGTTGATAGGAGCGCCTGTGCGTTGATCGTACTCGGTGGCCTCGAGCATGGCCATGCCGACGCCCATGACGACGGCGCCCTCAATCTGGTTGCGCGCGGTGCGTGGATTCAGCATGCGGCCCGCATCGATCACGGTGACGATGCGGCTCACCCGCAGGCGTGCGATCTCGGGCTGCCAGGTGATCTCGGCAAACTGCGCGCCGTAGCTGTGGGAAGAGAATTTCTCGTCTGGGTTGCCAAAGGTGCCCTTCGACTGGCCAGTACCGGAAACTGCCTTGACATTGGCGATCTTGAGAATTTCGGCAAATGGGACGGACCCTTCCGTCTGCCCCTTCAGGCGGACCTTGCCGTCGACGAACTCGACGTCTTCGGCCTTCTTTCGCTCAAAGGGTGAACCTGTCGCAGTGACCGCGACCGTGAGCAGTTCCTTGACAGCCTTCTGAGCGGCCTGCAGCACTGCAGGCGTGACCGAGGCAGTGGCCCAGGAGCCGCCGGAGATGGGGCCGGGCGGCAGCGACGAGTCGCCGAGGACGACATCAATCTTATTGAGCGGCAGAGCGGTTTCATGAGCGACCATCAGGGCGATAGCGGTATAAGTGCCAGTGCCAATATCCTGCGTGCCGCATATGCAACGGGCAGAGCCATCCTGAACCAGCTCGACGGTGGCTTCGGCGTCGGTACGGGCTGCGATCCATGTACAGGCGGCCATGCCCCAGCCGAGCGTCATGCCATCGCGTTGCATGGAGCCGATGCCAGGCGTGCGCTTGCTCCAGCCGAACTTCTCAGCACCGGTCGTCAGGCATTCCGGGAGATGCCGCGAGGAGAAGGGCTGGCCGGTGCTCTCATCCTTTTGGGGCTCGTTCATAAGGCGCAGCTGAACGGGATCCACCTTGAGCTTGAGCGCGAGTTCGTCCATCGCCGACTCAAGTGCGAACAGACCAGGAACAGCTCCGGGGCCGCGCATCGATGTTGGGGTGCCGACATTTCGCCGTGCCAGACCGCCAGTGACGAGTACGTTGGGCGAGGAATAAATGAAGCCCGTGGCTTCACCGCAGCCTTCGTCGTAGTCGTCCTGTATCGAAGTGTGGTTGACATAGTCCTGCTGGATCGCCGTGAGCTTGCCAGAGCCGTCAGCGGCCAGCTGGATGCGCTGCTCAATAGCAGGACGGTGGCCTACACTTTGAAACATCATGGAACGGCTGACGACGAGTTTCACCGGACGCTTGAGGTTGCGGGCGCACGCGGCTGCGAGCGGCGACTGCGTCCACGGCCACAGCTTGCCTCCGAATCCAGAACCGAGAAAGCGGGTGATCACCTGTACGTCTTCCGGTGGAACGCCGAGCATCGCAGCCAGAACGTCGCGATGATTTACGACCGCCTGTGACGTTTCATAGAGAGTGAACTTGCCATCCTGATAGACGGCAACCGTGGCATGAAGCTCGATGGGATTGTGCGTCTCCGTCGGCGTGCGGTAGACGGCGTCGTGCTTAATTGCCGCGGCTGCCAGTGCTACGGCGGTGTCGCCTCGCTTGGTGACTTGCTTCGGAGTTGGTTCGCTGAGAGGCGTCCCTAGCAGCGTGTCGCTGGTATTGTGCTCGGTCTTGGCGTAGGTGACCTTGATAGCTTCCGCGGCGGCGCGAGCTTGCTCGACTGTAGACGCCACGGCCACGGCGACATACTGACCATAGTAGCGGACGGTGTTGTCTTCAAGGGGCGGCCGCTTCTCGTCGACGATCATACTCATGCCCGCAGCCGGCGGCGTGCGATAGAGCGGGCCAATGTTTTCGTGATGATAGATGGCTATGACGCCGGGCATCTTCTCCGCAACCGAAATATCGATGCTCTTGATCGTTCCGCTGGCTATCGTAGCCGTGCTGGGCCACGCATAAACGAGGCCTGGAAAATGGTGGTCGGAAGCATACATGGCCTTGCCCGTGGTCTTGAGCGGGCCATCGATGCGCGGGGTGGCAACACCGATGACCTTCGACTCCCTGATCTGCTCTTGTGGCTGTTCCATCGTTCCCTCCTTCTTAAGCTGTGGCTTGGGTTAGCGCATGGACGAGACAGCGCTTGGCGAGTTCGACTTTAAATCCGTTCTGGGATTGCGGGCGTGCGCCGCGCAGCGCGGCTTCCGCTGCAATGCGGAAGTTTGCGGGCGTGGCGGTTTTGCCGTGCAGGGCGTGCTCTGCTTCAACGCTGCGCCATGGCTTGGCCCCGACACCTCCCAGCGCAACGCGGACAAATTCAATGCGATCGCCACTCTTCTTGACGACAATAGCTGCGGAGGCAAGCGCAAACTCATAGGAAGTGCGGTCGCGGAGCTTAAGGTAGAGGCTCTTTGTCCCCGCGGGCAGCGGAGGGATGGTGATATGGGTAACCAGATCGCCGGCCTCGAGAACCGTCTCACGCTCGGGTGTGTTGCCGGGGAGCGTATAGAACTCTGCGATAGGGATGGCACGGTCACCCTTGAGGCCGGTCACATGGACTGTCGCTTCGAGCGCAGCGAGGGCTACGTTCTGGTCGGATGGGTTGCTGGCGATGCATTGGTCGCTGGTGCCAAGGATGGCGAGCATTCGATTGTGTCCGTCAATGGCGGAACAGCCAGTGCCAGGTTGGCGCTTGTTGCAGCCAAAAGCAGTGTCGCGGTAGTAGACGCAGCGCGTCTTCTGCAACAGGTTGCCGGCGGTGGTGGCCATGTTGCGCAGTTGCGTCGTAGCTCCGGAAAGAATGGCCTGCGAGAGCACAGGGTACTGCGCCTTCACCGTCTCGTGGTTCGCAACATCGGTGTTCGTCGCGAGTGCGCCGATCTTCAGTCCTCCGCCGGACTCGAGTTCAACCTTATCCAAAGGGAGACCATTGATGTCGACGAGCTGGCGCGGCGTTTCGACACTGAGCTTCATGTAGTCGACGAGATTGGTGCCGCCGGCAATGAAGCGAACCTGCGCACCTTGCTGCGCGGTAGACGAAGCTGCCTGTGCTCTCACGGCGTCGAGCACGGAACTTACGGTAAGGAGTTCGAAGGTCTGCATTGGTTATCTCCTTTTCGCGACGTTAGGCCCTTCGGCGGACGGACTGCACGGCCGCGACGATGTTGGGGTAAGCCCCACAGCGGCAGATGTTGCCGCTAAGCGCTTCCCGCACGTCACTGTCGGACGGTCCCCAGGGTTCGTGCAGCATGGCGACGGCGGACATGATCTGGCCGCTGGTGCAATAGCCGCACTGGTAGCCGTCGTGCTCGACGAACGCGGCCTGTACGGGGTGCATCGTATCGGGTGTGCCGAGACCTTCGATCGTGGTGATCTCAGCGTTCTGCTGCATGGCTGCGAACAGCAGACAGCTATTGGCGCGGCGGCCGTTGACATGGACCGTGCATGCGCCGCACTGGCCGTGATCGCAGCCTTTCTTGGTACCGGTAAGGTGCAGCGTCTCGCGCAAGGTATCGAGCAGCGTAGCACGCGAGTCGATCTGCAGTTTGTAAGTTTCGCCGTTCACTTTCAGCGTGATCGGTACGGTGCCCGGAATTGCCGCTTCGGGTGGGGAGGGTTGCTGTTCAGCAGAAGTGGCAGAGGCCATCGGAACCGCGACCGATGCGGTTGCGGTGACCACTCCTGCTGCACCTGCGCGCGCGAGGAAGGCTCGACGGCTGAGTTTTTCGAGCGAGGTCATGGGCCTTGAGGAATTGTCATTCTGAGTTGGCACGTGGGTACCTCCTGGTTGCTGATACTGAACAAGGTTGAACCGAGCCTGCTTTTCTTGCCAGACCAGATTAGATGCGCGAGGGCCGGAAATGTATACACGATAGTACTCGGTGGTTAGTGATAATAACTGCGCAAGTCATCAAGATGAATTGCTGAGAGTTCTACGTGACTGAGGCATCTGTGAGATGCCTTCTCAATGGCCGAGATGCTTATCCAGAAAAGCCGTAATCTCTCCGAAGGCCTCCTTGGTCTCGGGCACGCGGTCGTCAAACTGGTACTGGGCGTGCGACATTCCTTCGAAGACCTCGAGTTGAGCCTCGACGCCGGCTTCGCGGAGCTTGCGGTGCACCCGCACCGTGTTGCTCAGCAGCAGGTCGCGAGTTCCGGTGGTGAGGATAGCGGGCGGGAAGCCATGCATGTCCCCGTAGATGGGTGAAAGCAGAGGATCGCTGAGATCGTGACCGTTGGCATAGACCATGGTTGCCGCGTCGCAGAATCCATTGCGGGAGACCAATACGTTGTCAACCAGCTCGTTTGTGTAGAAGCTGTCGCCGGTCTTCGTGACGTCGGCCATCGGAGTGCCAGGGGCGATGGCGCCCGGCAGAGGAATCCCCTGCTGCTTGGCTCGAAGCATCATCTCGAGCACCAGGGCGCCGCCGGCGGAGGTGCCAAACACCGCTGTGTTCTTTGGATTGGAAGTTTTCAGCACGGACTTGTACACGGTCATTGCATCGTCGAGCGCGGCGGGAAAGTAGGCTTCGGGAGGCATCCGGTAGTCGACCGAGATCACTTTGAAATGGCCGATTCCGGCCATCAGGATGGCCTCGCCGGTGCCGGCCTCGCCAGGCGACAGAACGTAGCAGCCGCCATGGACATGGATGAGCAGCTTGTCGCGGTGCTCGGGCGGAATCTCGTCGGGCGTTACGACGAAGGCGCGTACGCCGTCGATCATGATGGGTTTCACCGTAACGTGGAGACGTTCCCGCATCGCGGGGAGAGGCTCAAGAGTCTTGGCGGCCTGTTCGTTTGCGACTGCTCGCCATTCTTCGCCGGTCTTCCATAGCTTGTCCCAGCCTGGCCTGCGGGGAGCCGCGATAATCTTCTGAAGCTCGGGACTGACATCGGTGGGCACCGGCACAGTTCTAGCGGGTACCTTCAGTGCTCCAGGGGTGGCATGGTCTTGCGCGGTGATGCACCGAACGATAAGTGCGGTGCAGGCCAGCAGAAGAAGTGGGACGATGCGCATCAGTGAGCTCCTTTCGTCTCAAGAACCGATATTTGCTTTGAATCTAGTTGTGGGTTCGCAAGGAAGACCGGAAGTTGATAGTCAATAGTGATCAAGAATCCGAGGCCGAATCACAAGTTTCAGGCGAGATTGGAGCGCGCGCCGATGATCTCTACCGATCGAAGAATCATCCTATCCAGCCGCGCTCCCAATTCAATACTCCGACTTCTCTCCCTTCGCGGGAATTGAGGTCGGGACGCCAGGAGTGCCGGCATAGGTGATCACCAGTACTGTGGATTCGTCACCTGACTCTCCCCGGTGCACGTCGTCAACGGACTCCCCGACGGCCTGCCCCTGATGAACCACCAGAGTCTTACCGCTGTCCTTGTCGCGCAGAGTGAGAGAGCTGGATAGCACGTAGACAACATTTGGGTACGGATGAGTATGCCACGGCAAGGCGATATGAGGTGCGATGGTCAGTTTGATTGTTGTGAGTTGAGGTTGTCCCGAGAGGTAGTGCGTGTAGGGTTTGCCATTCCAGGACTGCGTAGCCTGCAACAGGATTTCCCGGCGGCCACTCGCTACGTTCTGAGGTCCGCTTTGAGCAAGTATGGCCGTCAAAGATACCCCGGCAATGATGGCAGTTATCCCTGCGATACGATATCTAGAAATCATGTCGATCGTCTCCATGGTCGTTAAGCTGTCGTGCGGTTGCATGGACCCTCTCCGCATCAATCGATGTCAGGACGTCTCCGAGAATTAAAGCAACGCACAAAGCCGTCACTGCTTCCTTAGAAATCAACACATCCGATGCACTTGCACTCTTAGTACCAAAGCCCTGAATGTTCGTTCAGTGGGAGATCGCCTGTGTTTCTTGCATCTTCCACATTTTCCGAATGATCAAAAACGCCACCACCAGCAGGTCCGAGTCAGTATTTCGACAGTAACGTCGGGC
>DATAVC010000030.1:0-92534 GCA_036267935.1 Occallatibacter sp.
CGCAGACTAGCCAAATTAGGACACTACCCAGCACTCTGCGGGCTCTAAAGAAATTGCCCCGCCGACGTTACATTCGAGCCTCCTCTGCTCGTCTTCGCGCTGGATAACCCATTGCCTGCGTATACATTGATCCCCATGAGCCCCGTTTCTGCAGCCGACCCGACCGCCGCTCCCGAGGCTCGCGCGTGGCGGTAAGCGGCAATCGAGGACGCGTTTTGGCCGCGGCCTGCATTCTGCTGGCGGGCTTAGGGCTGCTGGGCGCGATCTTCAATTTCGGTCTGACGGAGCAAAGCGCAGCGACCCGCGACTTTATCGGCTACTGGGCGGCGGGCCAGCAAATCGTGCACGGCGCCGACCCCTATGACGCCGACCAGGTCTTGCGGCTTGAAAAGGCCGTCGGCCTCGGCCATCTCCAAATCAAGATCACACCCAGCCCGCCGCTGGGCCTGGGCCTGGTGGTGCCTCTCGGCTTTCTCTCGGCCAAAGGCGGCCTCATCTTCTGGATGATGGCCGAGCTTGCCTGCCTTTCGCTCGCCCTCTGGATCGTGTGGATGCTCGCGGGGAGACCACCGTCGCGGCTGCACCTGGTCGGCTATTTGTTCGCGCCCGCGCTGGCCTGTTTCATGGCCGGCCAAATCGGCATCTTTCTGCTGCTGGGCCTGTGCCTGTTTCTGCTGTGGCGCGCAACGCGGCCGTTTCTGGCGGGCGCGGCGCTGCTGCCCATGACGTTGAAGCCGCACCTTTTTTTGCCGGTTGCGCTGGTGCTGCTGCTCTGGGTGATCCTGCGCCGCAAGCCGCAAATCCTCGCAGGGCTTGTCGCCGCGATGGCCGCCAGCTTCGCCCTGGTCCTCGCCTTCGATCCGCATGCGTGGTCGCAATACATGGCCATGATGCACTCGAACCTGATGCAGGACCGTTTCGCCCCCACCCTCAGCGCCTATCTCCGCTGGGATATCGCACCCGCCGTGATCTGGATTGAATACCTGCCCACGGCTGCGGCGTGCCTGTGGGCCGTGGCTTATTTCGCCCGCCGTCGTGAGCGCTGGGACTGGATGCAGGATGGGTTGCTCGTCGTGCTCGTCGGCGTCGTGTGCGCACCGTATGCCTGGGTCACGGATGAGTCGGTTCTTCTGCCCGCGGTGCTGATCGGCATGTATCGCGCGCGGGCCACCGGCCGCTCGCTCGTCCCCCTCGCGCTGTTCGCTGCGGTGGCCCTCGTCGAGCTGTATGCCGATGTGCGGATCACGTCGTGGTATTACACCTGGACATCGCCGGCATGGCTGGCATGGTTTGTCTATGCAACCTGGGACTCAACGGATGCCACGCGATTGGCCGATGAGCACCCGGCCGCTGAAGCGGGCTGACGGTCGAGTCAGTCTTTGCGCAACTGCTTCATCCGCGCGTCCGGCAGACCCATCCGCTGCTTCAACACAAGAATTTCGGCGATCTTCTCCGGGGGGAGAAACGTCAATGGCTTTCCGATCTGCTGTGCGATCAGACAGGTTCTGCAGTAGTTCTCCAGGATCTCGACCAGCCATTCTGCGTGCGTCACGGTATCGGCCCAGCAGACGATGCCATGGTTGGCGAGGAGGATCGTGTTGTGGTCCTCAATATAAGGGAGCACGGTCTGGGCGAATGCCTGGGTGCCGGGGGTCTCATAGCGCGCGACCGCCGCGGGGCCGATGAACAGCTCATATTCCGGAATCAGGCCCACGGGCGGCGTGGTTCCCGTGATGGCAAAGGCAGTGGCATGCGGTGGATGGCAATGCACCACCGCGCGCGCCCGCGGATTGGCTTTATAAATCTCAAGGTGGAGCAGCAATTCGCTGGTTCGCGGACCTCGTCCACACAGCAAGTTGCCGTCAAGATCGCAGAGGCAGAGATCGTCTTCGGTCACGTCGCCTTTGCTCATCAAGGTCGGCGTGCACACCACGTGCTGCTCGCCCAGGCGTGCGCTGATATTGCCGCCGTTGCCGTCGACATAGCTACGTGCCCACAGCTTGCGCCCTACGGCGACAATCTCTCCATGAAGCGTGTGGCTCTCCGGTGAGCTTGCGGCGTTTGCGCCGTCGATGGTCTCTCCCGGCCAAGGGTCGTTTCGACTCTTCGCCGCGGCAAGTTCGTCGCTATGAATGGCAGGCTGCATGATGGATGCGCGCGCGCGCCTGTTCCCGAGCCCAAGTGCCAACGAGAGCATGATCGCTGAGGCCGCGCAAGACACGCGTGACCTTAATCACAGTTGGACGAGAGGGTCGGAGAAGGATGCCGGACGACGTCCTAGTCGGCTGCCACCAGCTTGCGCTGCAACTGCTCCAGCGTCTGGCCCTTGGTCTCGGGATAGGTAAACAGCACGACGAAAAACTGGACGACTGTCATGACCGCGAAGAAAATGAAAGGCGCTCCCCGTCCCGCACTTCCCGCGATCACGGGAAATGTCAGGGCAATGATCGTGTTCATCGTCCAATGGCTGGCATTGCCCACACCCTGGCCTTTTGACCGCACGTGGTTAGGGAACACTTCGCCGATGTAGACCCAGATGACAGCCCCCTGCGACAGGGCGAAGAAGCCGATGTAGACGATGAGCAGCCACACCAGCATGCCCTGGTGCGAATTGCTGGAGAAGATCCACGCCACGCCGGCCAGGCAAGCCGCGGTACCCGCCGCGCCAATGAGCAAGAGCGTCTTGCGCCCCAGCTTGTCGATGACGCTCATGCCCACAATGGTGAAGACCAAATTTGTGACCCCAATCGAAATTGCCTGCTGATCGCCCGACAGCTGGCTGAAACCGGCGGCCAGGAAAATGTCGTTGAGGTAGTAGAGAATTGCGTTGATGCCGGCGAGCTGGTTGAATGCGCCGATGGTGATGGCAAGAAAAAGCGGGTAGCGGTACTTCCAGCGAAATACGGCCTCAGAGGCACTGGCATGTTCCTCAGCCAATGCCGCGCGGATATCGGCAAGTTCTGCCTCAGGGTTCTGCTCGCCCATCATCTTGAGCACCGCAAGCGCATCGTCGATTTGATTGCGGGACGCCGACCAGCGCGGGCTGCGCGGAATGCGGAACAACAGGATCAAGAAGCCGATTGCGGGAATGGCCGCTACGCCCACCTGCCAGCGCCATTCCGTGGCCCCCAGGTGCAACAGGCGGATCAGGTAGTTCGACGTGTAGGCAACCAGAATTCCAAAGACCACGTTGAACTGAAATGCGCCCACCAGGCGTCCGCGCCATTTGGCCGGAGCCAACTCCGCGATATACACCGGCCCGAGAACGGAGGAAGCCCCGATGCCGAGCCCGCCGACAAATCGAAAAATCATGAGAGAAGGCCAATTCCACGCAAGGGCGCTGCCGATTGCAGACACCACATAGAGGACCGCCGTCAGCCGCAAAGTCTCGCGGCCACCCAGCTTGCTGCCCACTGCGCCGGCGCCGAACGAACCCGCCACTGTCCCGATCAGGGCAATGGCGACTGTCCAGCCTTTTCCGTAGTCGCTCAGCCCGTACAAGCGCACGACCGCGTCAATAATGCCCGAGATCACCACGGTGTCGAAGCCAAACAGCAGACCACCCAGGGCCCCGGTGAGCGTGGCTTTCATCAAATTGAAATTCGGTCGCATGGTCTTGAATTCCTTGAAATCCAACTCATCGTACAGACAGCGCGGCATCGCTGCAAGGCAAGCCACTTAAGGATGCACGCACTGCTCCGACTTGTTACCATCTCGAAGAGGTATCACGCGCACAATGCGCCCGCCTCTTGGGCCAGTTGAACCCACTTCTTCTTTGAGGATTTCCCCTATGACCCTGCCATCTTTTCTATCCGCTATCCCTGCAAAGACTCTCACGCGTGTGTGGCTATCGGCCACAATCTTGTCCGCCGCACTTGTCTGCGGTGCGCAGACCAAGCCTGCGCCCGATCCCGATGTCCTGATCCTCAGCAATGGGGATACGCTGCATGGAAAATTTGTCAGTTCCATCCAGGGCGCAGTGACGTTTCACAGCGACGCTCTAGGCGATCTCTCCCTTTCGTGGGACAAGATCAAGGAACTCCACACAGCGAACAAGTTTGCGGTGGTCGACAAGAATGTGAAGCTGCGCGGGCGCAAGAGCGCCGGCACCATTCCCGAAGGAAGAATCGATGTGGACACGGCAGGAGTCGTGATCCGGCCCGATCAAGGCGGAGCCATCGCGCCGATGCCGGTGAAAGACGCGCTTTTCATCGTGGATACAAACACGCTCGATCAACAGCTTCACCACGAGCCTGGCTTCTTCAGTGGCTGGAGCGGTGCGGCCACTGCAGGCGCAACGCTGGTGACGGCTACCGAGAATCAATACACCTTCTCCGGCGGCATTGGCCTGGTGCGGACCATCCCCACGGCGAGCTGGCTGAACCCGCGCAATCGCACCACACTCGACTTCATCGGATCCTTCGGCAAGATTACGCAGCCGGGATACACGGTTCCGGGCACGCCTCCGATTTTTGTTCCTGCGGTCACGACCAAGTCCGCGATCTATCATGCCGACGCCGAGCGCGACGAATACTTATCGCCGCGTCTGTTTGCCCTGGTGCAAACCGCATTCGATCACAACTATTCTCAAGACCTCGATCTGCAGCAGATCTATGGCGGCGGCCTGGGATGGACCTTTTTGAAGACTCCTCGCCAGGAAGCGGACGTCAAGGCCACGGTGCAGTACGAAAAGCAGGCCTTCATCAGCGGCGCGTCTACGGGAAACCAGAATCTGATTGGTTCAACTTTTGCGCTCGACTATCTTCTCAAAACCAAGCTGGTGACCTACACGCAGGGTTTGGCCTTCATTCCGGCTTATAACGATGCGCGTGCGTACTCGGCAAACGAAACCGACACCTTCGCCTTCCCTGCGTACAAGAATCTGAGCTTCTCACTGGGCACCATCGACTCCTATTTGAATGATCCGCCGGCTTCTTTACCGCCGACGAAGCGGAACTCGTTCCAATTCACGATGGGCCTGACGTACGCCATCAAGGCAAAGGATTAGTCGACACGATTCCTTTGTAGTAAACCGATAAAGCTAGCCAGGGGCGGCTCCGGCCCTGTACAGTTTCTTGCGGGTCTTCACTGCCTTCGTGCTTTCTGGCGCATCGAGCCTTCGCTCGTAGGTCAGAGAACGAAGATAGCGAAAACCCGGAGGAACGACTGTATGCCGGTTTGCCGCCCTTTGCTTTTGTCCGCTCTTCTTGCTTCGGCCACTGTTGCCGTCATGGCTCAGCAGCCCGCCTATCTGGATGCTCACCTTGCGCCACAGGAGCGAGCTCACGACCTGGTCGGCCGCATGACTCTCGAGGAGAAGGTGAATCAGCTGGAAGACTGGGGCACCGCCATTCCTCGCCTTGGCGTTCCCGACTACCAGACATGGAACGAGTCGCTGCATGGGGTTGCGCGCGCCGGATATGCGACCGTCTTTCCCCAGGCCATCGGCATGGCCGCGACGTGGGATCCGCAGATCGTCCAGAGCATGGGCAATGTGATCTCGCAGGAAGCGCGCGCCAAATACAACCAGGCGCAACGCGAGGGCAATCATCGCATCTTCTACGGCCTGACCTTCTGGTCGCCGAATATCAATATCTTCCGCGATCCTCGCTGGGGACGAGGTCAGGAAACCTACGGCGAAGATCCTTTCCTCACCGGTCGGCTCGGCATCGCTTTTATCCAGGGCATACAGGGGCCCGATCTCGCTCATCTGCGGGCCGTCGCCACCAGCAAACACTTCGCCGTGCATTCCGGACCTGAAACGCTGCGCCATGGATTCAACGTCGATCCAAGCCCGCGCGATCTTGAAGAAACTTATCTGCCGGCCTTCCGCGCGACCGTCACTGAAGGGCATGTGCAGTCGGTGATGTGCGCCTACAACTCCATTGACGACTTTCCGGCCTGCACCAACAAGATGCTGCTGAAAGAGCACCTGCGCGATGCATGGGGATTCAAGGGCTTCGTTGTTTCTGACTGCGGCGCGATCGTCGATGTCTACAACGGCCACAAAAAGACGACCGACATCGTGCACGCCGCGGCCATGTCGCTCGAAGCCGGCACCGACCTCTCCTGCAGCATCTGGACTCCGGGCTTCAACACGCTCGGGGAGGCGGTCCATCAGGGTCTCGTTTCAGAGGCGCTTGTGACTCAAGCTGCCGAACGGCTGTACACCGCGCGCATGCAGCTCGGCCTCTTCGATCCGCAAGGTGTGAGCCCTCTCGATCGCATTCCCTTTGCCGATGCAGGCTCCGCGCCTCATCGCGCAACCGCTTTGAAGGCCGCAGAAGAGAGCATCGTGCTCCTCAAGAACAACGGCATCTTGCCTCTCAAGGGCGCACTACAACATATTGCCGTCGTTGGCCCGACTGCCGATCTGCTCCCCTCCATTCTCGGCAACTACGTCGGCACACCAGTAAAGCCGGTCACGCCGCTGCAGGGCTTGCTCGACGGTTTTCACGGCAAGGTCGATTATGCGCAGGGTTCAACGCTCGCAGCGGGTGTCAGTGTTCCGGTTCCGCGGACAGCTTTCGGTCTGAAGACCGGCCTCAAGACGGAGTTCTTCGCCACGGCCGACTGGACCGGCCGCCCGGTCGCTACGACCAAGGAACCGCTGGTTCAATCCGATTGGGAAAACGCCAAGCCTGTTCCTGAAATTGAAACCACCAACTACTCAGTGCGCTGGTCCGGAACACTTACGCCTCCCGCAGCGGGCCATTATGTTTTCTCCATCGAGACCGGAGACAGCTTCCCTTATTCGCCGAAAGAATCGTATCGTCTGCTTCTCGACGGCAAGGTGATCAGCGAAGGCACACTGCGCGAAGGCCACGACATTTCGGCCATGGGCAACTTTAAAGCAGCGCCCGGCGCTTCTGCCACCGCACCTCCGGTCATGGACTTTCCCAAGGTGCCGGTTATTCCTTTTGATTTCGCAGACAACAAGGCGCACGATTTCGTGCTCGAGTACTCGCACTCCGGCGATCGCTCCGGCGGTGGGATTACTTTGAAGTGGGAAGCTCCTGCTCAACCGCAGCTCGACGAGGCCCTTGCCTCCGTCAAGGATGCGGATGTCATCGTGGCGTTCGTCGGTCTGTCTCCGCAGCTCGAAGGTGAAGAGATGCGCATCAAGATCGACGGCTTTGACGGCGGCGATCGCACCAGCCTCGACCTGCCCGCGCCGCAACAGAGACTTCTCGAAGCATTGGCTACCACAGGCAAACCTCTTGTCGTTGTCTTGCAGAGCGGCAGCGCCGTTGCCTTGAACTGGGCGAACGAGCACGCTGCGGCCGTTCTTGAGGCGTGGTACCCGGGCGTCGAGGGCGGGACCGCGATTCGCCAGACACTGGAAGGCATCAACAATCCTGCTGGCCGCTTGCCCGTCACTTTCTACGCAAGCCTCGACGGCCTGCCGGCTTTTACTGACTACTCGCTGAAAGGCCGCACCTATCGCTACTTCACGGGCAAGCCGCTGTGGGGATTTGGCTACGGGCTGAGCTACTCGACATTTAAGTACGGCCCGGTGAAGCTTTCGGCGGACACGCTGAAGGCCGGCGAGCCGCTCACTGCGACCGTCACGGTATCAAACAACAGCGCCATTGGCGGCGACGAGGTTGTGCAAGCCTACGTCAAGACGCCGCAGTCCGACGGTCCCGTCCATTCGCTGGTTGCTTTCAAACGCCTGAACATCTCGGGTGGAACCAGCCGAGAGGTCACCCTGGAGATCGATCCGCGCTCGCTATCCAGTGTTGATGATCAAGGCAATCGCTCCATCATGCCGGGCAAATACATGCTGAGCGTTGGCGGCGCGCAACCCCAGGAGACACAGGAGAAGTCGGAAATCGAGTTCACGGTCACGGGCTCAGCTGCGCTGCCGAAATAGGTCTCGGAGAAAAAGAAAGGGCGGCAGAGTTTGCCTCTGCCGCCGCCCTGTCCCTGGGTTTTCTTGAAAGTCCTGCAATCTTGCTCAACCTTGTTCGACGCCACGCCTCAGAACCACGCGCTGAGTCTTGTGCTGAATTTTTGTCTTACTGCAGCAACTTCGTCACTTCCTGCTGCACGCTGTTGGCCTGGGCCAAGGCAGCGATGCCGGTCTGCGACAGAATCTCGTACTTCGACATGTTCGACGTCGCCGAGGCGTAGTCGGTGGCCTGAATCGCATTCTGCGCAGAGACGATATTTTCCTGCTGCGTGGTCATCACCTGGCTGATCGAATTAAGCGTGTTGATCTGGGCGCCGATGTAACCGTCCAACGCAGCGACATCGGTAATCGCTAGATTGATCTGGTTGAGAGCCATCTGTGCGTCGCCCTGGGTCGTCAGATCGGTGCTGCTGAGCGATTGGCCGGCCTTGTCTGAATAGCTGATCGTGGCGGTGTTGCCCAGCACCATGCTTGCTCCTGTGATCACAGAGTCATTCGCCAATTGGCCCGAAGTCGCATCAAAGATCGTCGTCGCAGCCTTGATCCCTTCGCTGTAGGCCGACGTCGCGCTGTACGTAAGCATCTTCGCTGCTGTCGTATCGGTCAGGTTCGACGTGATACTCAACGGCGCGGTGGATCCGTTGGTGCTGGTAAGCGTCAGTGTGGTTGTGCCGGTCACGGTCACACCAAGGGCCGCATCTGAATTCAGATAGGACTTGAGGTTCGCGAGTGTCGCGCTGCCCTCGGCCTGTGCCACCTGGGCCATCGTGATTTGCGTGGCAACGCCGCTGCCGGCCTGGATGGTGATCGAACCGGCCAATGAATCCGTCGTCGCTCCGCCAGCTGCAAGCGCGCCGCTGAAGCTTGCCGCACTTGGCGATGTGCCCACGCCTACCGAGCCGGTGATCATGATGCCGCCGTCGGCATTCGCGGAGCCCAATCCGGCGATGTTTCCTGTCGTGAGACTCGCCGTCAATCCGAGGCCCGCATTGTTGATGGCAGTAATCATTCCAGACACCGTGTTGAGATATCCGGTCGTTCCTCCGGTGGCAATCACCGTGGTTGCGGTCCCGCCGGTGCTCGTCAGCGATGTAACCGTCATGGTTGCGGCTGCTCCCGGATTCGCCGCGTCGAGGTAGTCGTTCAGCGAGACGGCCGAGCCGCCATTCGACAGATCGATGAACACGGTACCCTGGCTTGCCCCCGTGCCGTACGACATGGCGCCGGCCGTATCGCCGATGCTCGATTCAGAAAGCGTGCGCAGATTGAGATTGTCGATCGAGGATCCTTGCGTCGACGAGTCGCCCGTGTAAATCGAGACCGTGGCGCCGTTGAAAACCTGCTGCTGGTTATAGGTGGTCGTCGACCCGATGTTGTTAATCTCGGCCAGGATCGATTGATATTCCTGGTTTGCGGCCGCCTCTTGCGAGGCATTCAGCGTGCCGTTCGAAGCCTCCGTAGCCAGCGTGACGGCCCGGTTCAGCAGGTTGGTCACCTGCGACATCGCGCCGTCGGCCACCTGCAGCAATCCCACTCCTTCCGTTGCATTGGTGCTCGATTGGGTCAGAGCATCGGAGTTGGCTTGCAAACCGTTCACCAGCGAGAGTCCCGCTGCGTCGTCCGCACCAGAGTTGATGCGCGACCCCGAAGACAGCTGCTGAAGCACCGTCTGGAGACTGCTGTTGGTGTTGTTGAGGTAGTTCTCTGCATAAATTGCGGACAGATTATTCAGGACACCGAGGGCCATTGGGAGAACGCTCCATTTCTGATGCCCGTTGAAGCGCCCTAGCCCCGGTATATCGTTGCGTTTCCTGTGTCACCGCATCCAGGTGGGCGTCCGATTGCATCTGCACTGTTCATCGGTGCGACACTCGCAGACTTTAGTCATTTTTTTAAAAGTCCTTTCGCCCCGGATTGGCACAGCATTTCGGAAAGCTGCTCGATTTCGCAACGCCGCTGTCCCAATCAGCCTCAAGCGGTGCCCGAATCGCTCCGCAGTCCTGTCCATCTCTGTGACACAAAGGCGGAATGGTCGCCACAAAAAAAACGGCGGCAAGAGGATCGCCCCTTGCCGCCACCGGTGTTGACTACAACCGCAGTTGCTCTCTGCCAAACTCTGGATGCACCTGCGCTACTGCTGAAGCCCTCCGCCGGGCGCTCCCGGTTCCATCGATGCCGGGCCACCGTCGTCATCGAGCATGCCTTGCGGCCCTGGAGGTGGAGGACCGCTGTTCCCGCCGGGTCCATTCCCACCGGGCGCACGCCCATCGGGTTCACGGCCGCCGGGTCCCATGTGTTCGGGCCTTCGCCCGTCCTGACCCCAGCCTTCGTGACCGCGGTTCTG
Source organism: Occallatibacter sp. (assembly GCA_036267935.1). Taxonomy (GTDB): domain Bacteria; phylum Acidobacteriota; class Terriglobia; order Terriglobales; family Acidobacteriaceae; genus Telmatobacter. The sequence goes on from DATAVC010000030.1 coordinate 10,260, forward strand.
ACGAAACTCCTGCACCTGTTTCCACTGGTCTGGTGTCAGCTTGCTGCGCAGCGCCAGCAAGTAGCGCGCGTTTGCCTTCTCCAGTTCCGCACGTGCCTGAGCCAGCTTGTCGATCTGCCCCAGAATCGCGGATTCATTGGGCTGGTCGCTGCTCACCAGAGGCTCCATCGCCAGCTCGGCCTTCTGCACGTTGGCACGCAGGTCGATCAGCTTCTCGCGATGATCCTGCAGAATCTGGTCGAAGGCCTTCCGCTGGTCATCGGTCAGCTTCAAGCGTTCGATCGTGCGTGGATTGTTCCACCAGCGGCCCTCGTCTCCATGTCCGCCAAAAGCGCGTTCCATGGGAGGCCGATGTCCAGCCATTCCCGGTGGAGGTCCGCCCATCGGTCCCTGGGCCATTGCTGCGCCGGCCATCAGTACGCCGGCCAGTGCTACGCCTACTCGCATTACGAATGAATTTCTCATCTCTTTTTCCCCCCGGCACAACAATTGTTTCTGTTTTGTTCGGCTCTTATCTGGATTCACTCTCTTCGGAGAGCTGAGCGAGCGGCTCCATGGCCGTCGGTACCTCGCGCGATACTGCCGTATCCACGCTGGCCAGCATCTCCTCTTCAGCTTGTGCTTCTTGCAACACCCGTTGCGCTTCGGCCTGCCGCTGCTGCTCCGCAGCATGTGCCGCAGCACGCTGCGCGGCCACTTCACGCTGGTGATATTGGTAAACGCCGCCCCACATCGTTCCAGCCAGCAGCAGAGCCGTTAGGCTCCAGCCCGCAGCTGTTCTCCACGCGGTCTGTCTCATGCCCGCGCTGATCGTGCGCGGCCGGGCAGCGGCGGCATCGCTCCACGCACGCACGCTTGCCTTAAACTCGCCCAACGCCTGCTTCAATGCCGGATCGAGAGCCTCGAGACTCACCGGCTCTTCGGCGCGGTTTTTTGTCTTCGGATTCTTTATCATCGCCTTCCCCCTAATTCAGTCCGCACGCGTCCCAGCGCCCGCGAGAGATGCGCTTTGACTGTGCCTTCGCTCAAACCGGTCGCTTTTGCGATCTCGGTCAGTTCCAGCTCTTCCACGTAGCGCAAGAGGAACACGGTCCGCTGCCGCTCGCTCAACCCATCGACCGCGCTCCACACCTGCTCCACGCGCTCGCGCGCGAGCAACCGCTGTTCCTGCGAAGTTTCATGACTGGGCAGCCATTCACTGGCTTCATCCAGATCCACCGCGTTGGTACGCGTCTGCCGCCAGAACTGCATCCGGCGATTCCGCCAGTGATCCTTTTGCAGATTGATCGCGATCCGCATCAACCAGGTCATCGCACTTGACTCGCCGCGAAAGCTCGACCAGTTGCGGTGCGCCTTCAAGAAGCAATCCTGCGTCAGCGTCTCCGCCAGATCGACGTCCCGCGTCGAGGCCAGCAAGAACCGGAAGATCTGCGACCGATGGGTCTGGACGACGCTCGAAAACTCCTGCGCGGCGTCGCCTTCCGCTCTAGCTATGGTCATCGCGTTCAGTGTGGTGCAGGCTGCCATCACTCAGGTAGACGCCTGCTTTGACGGCAAGTTTACAATCCTCGTCGCTTTGGCACCTGATAAACTAAGGTAGTAAACGCTTTCCCACCTAGGAAAGAACCATGCTTCTTCCAGTCCTGCGCGCACAAGTTCTCAAGGCCAATCTGGAGATCGCCCGTCGGGGCCTCGCTCCTCACACGTTCGGCAACGCCAGCGGCGTCGACCGGTCTGGTGCGCAGCCCCTTGTGGTCATCAAGCCCAGCGGGGTCGATTATGCAACGCTGACTCCGGCCGACCTGGTGATCACAGATCTGGACGGCAAAATCGTCGAGGGCTCCCTTCGCCCTTCAAGCGACCTCGATACGCACACCCTGCTCTATCGCGAGTTTCTGCAGATCGGGGGCGTCGTCCACACCCATTCGGAGTTTGCGACCTCGTGGGCGCAGGCCTGCCGGCCTATTCCCTGCTTTGGAACCACCCATGCCGACTACTTTCACGGCTCCGTCCCGGTGACCGAGCCGCTGACTGCGGAAGAAGTCTCAAGCGGGTATGTCCGCAACACGGGCGCGGTGATTGTGCGCCGTTTCCTGGCCGAGAAGTTGGATCCGATTGCGGTACCGGGCGTTCTTGTCGCCGGACATGCTCCTTTTGCCTGGGGCAAGACTCCGGCGGAGGCCGTCGAGCATGCGGACGTGCTGGAGTACATCGCGCGACTTGCCTTCCGCACCGTGCTGCTGAATCACTCCGCCAGCGCCATTCCGGAACACGTGAGCCGGCACCACTACCTACGCAAGCACGGCCCTGACGCGACGTATGGTCAACGCTGAGAGGGACGAGTGCAGGGCCTTCTCGGACACGGAGAACGGCCTTTGACCGCCCGTTGACGCCCTCAAAGCCTCCAAATTCAGAGCTGAACTGTCTTTATTGTTTCCCGTAGGCTGTTCCCTTTTCGCATAGCAACATTCCCTTTTTCTGTATTTTTCACAAGCGTCGCGGTGACATTTTGCCGCGCCGCTCGTCTCTATCTTGTTTATTCTCAAGCGATTAAGCACATAGAGCATTTGGCACGGAGCGGCACCGAACATGGCAACCGACGTGCTGACTTATTCTTGAAACTAGGTCCTCCACACCATGGAGACGAATCTCTTCAATCGCGTGCAGGCGACGCTGCTGGCCGTGACAACGGTCGGCCTGGTGGTGTTCGCGGTTTTGAATCTTCGCCAGGAGCGCCAGTTCCAGCAGCCCGATGATGGCGTTTGGTGGGTCGAATCAGGGTCCGGCGCGGGTCTCCAAGCCACCAAGGTGCTGCCCGACAACCCGGGCGAACGGGCAGGTATTCACGTCGGCGATCTGTTGACAGCCGTCAACGACGTCCCCATCGAGCGATTTGCGGATTTCCAACGGGAGCTGTACCGCAACGGCACCTATACCAAGGCCCAGTACTCGATCACCCGCGGCGGGATTCAACTTGATTCCCCGGTGGTGGTGATTCCCGAGCCGCCTGACCGCAGCGTGCCGCAAGCACTGCGTCTGATCGGTTTGATCTACCTGGCCATCGGAGTGTACGTGCTGTTCCGCCGCTGGACAGCGCCGCGGGCCACCCACTTTTATCTTTTCTGCCTGGTCTCGTTCGCCCTGTATGCGTTTAAGTTCACCGGCGAGTGGGACTGGATCGACAAGACTGTTTTCTGGACCAACGTGCTGGCCGAATCTCTGCAGCCGGCGCTCTTTTTGCACTTTGCCCTCAGCTTTCCCGAAGAGCGGCTGAAAAATGTGCGCCGTCGCCTGCTGTTGCCGCTGGTCTACGCGCCCGGCATCGCGCTGTTCGGCCTGTGGCTGATGGCGATCAATCGCTGGGAAGCCACGGAGCTGTTGAAACACCGCCTCGACCAGGCAGGAACCGGCTACGACGCCGCATTTTATGTGCTGGCCTCCCTGCTGTTCTTGAACAGCTATCTACGCGCCGATACGCCCATTCAGCGCCAGCAGCTGAAGTGGCTCTGGCGTGGTGCGTTCCTGGCCGTCGTGCCGTTCACGCTGCTCTACGCGGTGCCATTTCTGCTCGATTGGCGCATGCCCAGCCTTCTCAACAAGCTGGCCGGGCTGTCGCTGGTCTTTTTGCCGCTCACGTTCGCCTGGGCCATTGTGCGTTATCGCTTGATGGACACCGACCTGATCTTCAAGCGCGGTGTGGCCTACACACTGGCGACTGCGCTGATCGTCGGCGGCTACCTCGGCATCATTGCCCTCATCGCTGAAATCGTCCATCAGCGCTTTCCCGAAGCCATTCGCGAGTGGGCGCTGGTGATCGCCATCATCGTCACAGCCACCCTGTTTGAACCGCTCAAGCGACGTATTCAAGGTTGGGTCGACCGCGCCTTCGATCGCCAGCGCTACGACTATCGCAAGGCACTTATCGAGTTTGGCCGCGGGCTCAGTTCAGAAACCGATCTTCGCGCCCTGCTTGAATCCATCGTCGAACAGCTGCCCAACACCCTGCTCGTATCGCGGGTTGCCGTATTTCTTGCCGACCAGCCCGGTACGCTGCGCCTGGCCGTCGCCCACGGTCTGCCCGCCGAGTTGCGCGCGGCACCCAATGCCCAGCTCAGCAGTTCGCTCGATCTCGCCTTTCTCGATTTTGACAAGGCATCCGACCATTCGCACATTTTCCTTGAGAACGCCCAGCAGGCCTTGCATCTGAGCGAAAGCCAGCGGGAAACAGCCGCCCTGCTCGATCTGAACTACTACCTGCCTTGCCGTGTACAAGACGGCTCGGCCACGCGCACCATCGCCGTGATCGGGCTCGGGCGCACGATCGGCGGTGACTTCCTTTCAAGCGAAGACGTCGAGCTGCTCGAGTCGCTTGCCAGCTACATCGGCATTGCCTTGCAAAACGCCAGCCTCTACGCCCGCCTGCAGGAAAAGATCTCGGAATTCGAACGGTTGAAGGAATTTAACGAAAACATCGTCGAGTCAATCAATGTCGGCATCTTTGCGATCGATCTCAACGATCGCGTCGAGAGCTGGAACGCGCAGATGGAAGCCATGTACGCGTTGAGCCGCGGCGAGGCGCTGGGACAGGAGTTGCGCTCCGTCTTTCCGACGGAATTAGTCGAAGCCATCGATGCCGCGCGCAACGAATCCGGCGTTCACAATCTTTACAAGTTTCCGATCACCACGCGCGCCGGCGAACAACGTGTCGCCAACATCGCGATTGCGCCGCTGCTCTCGCGCGACTTTGTCGCCGTCGGCCGGATCATTCTGGTGGACGACATCACCGATCGCGTCTCTCTCGAGACCCAGCTTGCGCAGGCAGACAAGCTCAGTTCTATCGGCCTGCTCGCAGCCGGCGTAGCGCACGAAATCAATACGCCACTGGCAGTCATCTCGTCGTACGCGCAACTTTTGTCGAAGCAAACGCGCGGCGATGCGCGTCTCGGCCCGGTGCTTGAAAAGATCACGCAACAGAGCTTCCGCGCCTCGGAAATCGCCAACGGCCTGCTCAATTTTTCCCGTACATCGACGACCGAGTTCCGCGAGACGAATCTCAACCAGGTGATTCGCGATACGCTGTCGTTGCTCGAACATCAGTTCAAGACCGCACAGATCCAACTGGATCTCGAACTGGCCGAGGGCCTACCCCTGATTCACGGCAACCCCGGCAAACTGCAGCAGGTCTTTCTGAACTTGCTGCTCAACGCAAAAGACGCCATGCCGGGCGGCGGCCGCCTGCGCGTCGCGACCCTTTCCAACGGACACGTTGAAGCCATCGTGGCCGACTCCGGATCAGGCATTGCTCCGGAGAACCTCAAACGCATTTACGATCCTTTCTTTACTACCAAGACGACACCCAAGCCCGGAGAACGGCGCGGGACTGGCCTTGGCCTGTCGGTCTCCTATGGCATCATCCAGGAGCATGCCGGCAAAATTCATGTCGAGAGCGCGGGCGGCGCCGGAACAACCTTTCATCTTGAATTTCCCCTGTTAAGGAAGACCGTCAATGTCTGAGGTCGATCAGCCCTTCAATTTATCTGTGTCCGCTCCGGCCCTTTCTGCGCTTGGCGCCGGCGCCAGCATTCTTGTGATCGACGACGAAGCGGGCATCCGCGAATCGCTCGAGGTCCTTCTTACGCTCGAGGGCTACGGCGTACGCACCGCGATCGACGGCGAGCAGGGGCTCCGCATCCTCGAAGTGGAAAACTTCGATCTCGTCCTTCTCGACCTCGCGCTGCCCGGGCAAAGCGGGCTCGAACTATTGCCCCAGATCAAAGAACGGCAGTCGGAAACGCCAGTCATCATGATCACCGCCTACGGCACCGTCGATAACGTCGTCGAGGCGATTCGCGCCGGGGCTGAAAACTTCGTGCAGAAGCCCTGGGACAACGAGAAGCTGATGGCCGACATTCGCTCGGCCGTCGCCCGCCATCGCGCCGAAGAAGAGAACCTGCAGCTGAAGCGCACCCTGAAACAGCGCTACAGCTTCTCGAATATTGTGGGCAAAAGCGACACCATGCTGCGGGTCTTTGATCTCATCGCACAGGTTGCTCCGAGCCGCTCTACCGTGCTGATCCAAGGCGAAAGCGGGACAGGCAAAGAAGTCATCGCCAAAGCGATCCATGCCCACTCGCCGCGCAAAGACAAGCCGTTTGTGCCTATCAATACCGGCGCCATGCCGTCTGAGCTGCTCGAGTCGACCCTGTTCGGGCACGTGAAAGGCGCTTTCACTTCTGCCGTTGCATCGAAGAAGGGCCTCTTCGAAGTCGCCAACGGCGGCACGCTTTTTCTTGACGAGATCGCGACTATGGGCATGGATACCCAGGCCAAGATCTTGCGTGTCCTGCAGGACAAGCGATTCATGCACCTGGGCGGCATCCAGGAGATTCAGGTGGACGTGCGCATCCTGGCTGCCACCAACGTCGATCTACGCCAGGCAGTGCGCGATGGGCGCTTCCGCGAGGACCTCTTTTACCGCCTCAACGTCATCACCGTCGACTTGCCGCCCTTGCGTGCGCGCCGCGAAGACGTTCCGCTGCTCGCTCAGCACTTTCTCGACTTCTACGCCACCGAAAACGCGCTCTCGCCGCGACGGCTCTCCTCCGACGCCATGCGTGCGCTGATTGACTACGACTGGCCGGGCAACGTCCGTGAGCTGGAAAATTGTATTGAGCGCGGCGTCGTGCTCAGCTCAGGCCCGGTCATCGGTTCCGATCTTCTACCCGGCCACATCACGGGGAGGAGCTTCCAGGATGCGCTGCTGGAGCATAACCCGAACGCTTCGCTGTTCGACATCCTCGAAGACATCGAACGCCGCATCATCATCGAGAAGCTGGAGCGCTGCAACGGCAACCAGACTGAAGCTGCCGAGCAATTCCGCATCCCGCTCTCGACCCTCAACCAGAAGATCAAGCGACTGAATATCGAAATCCGCAAGCGCGGCCGGGAATAGCGGCTGCGCTATTGCGCCTGGACCCAGCGCCTCAGGAATATCCGCATTGCCTCCGGCGGGCGCAGCCACACATCCGCTTCGGTCTTGCGCTTCTCGTGGCGCATCAGCACGCTCAGGTGCGGCCCCTTTGCCTCATTCACGGCGACGAACGCGGCTTCATCTGTCAGATCATCACCGAGATAGGTCACCGGAACAGCAGCCGGCGCTTCGCGCAGAATCTCGCGGACGGCGCCGCCCTTGTCGCGTCCGGCGCGTAATTCCAGGCCAGCCGAAAACTCAAGCAGCCGCAGGCTGTTGATCTTGGCCAGCGGTTCAAACAGTTCCCGCGTTCTGCGCTCGATTTCTTGGGCCGCAGCGGGCTCGTGTCCGCGCCAGTGCATCACCGCAGCGTTCGGCTTGTCTTCGAACAACCCGCCCAGCGCATCCCGGTGCAGGGTGCGCCGCAGACGTTCAAGCGCCTGGCGCACGGCGGGCGCCTGCTTCTCCAACTCCCGCTTGCCATTTGGGTAGAGACGTTCGGCCCCGTGCAATCCCCACACCTCCGGCGCCGGATTAAGTCCGACCATCGGGGGAATCTCACCTGCCGGCCTGCCGGTCACGAAAGCGATCCGTGTTCGCCCTTGTTTCTGAATCCGGCCTAACAGTTCGGGGACACCTGCCCACGGCTTTGCCTTGAATCGATCAACGCGAAATCCTGCCAGCGTTCCGTCGTAATCCAGCAATAACAACGAAAGCCGCGCGATCGCCACCGCACGGAAAAAATCATCCATCTTTTTCGCTGCTTGTCGATTCAAGAACGGTCTCTCGGTCAGGCTAGTTTACGTTGCGCAGGTTCCGGAGAGACCACCGCAACTGGGCCGGCAGTCGACGTATCCGTTTCCACGTTGTCTTCAAGACGAATCTTGCGCAGGGTATCGAGCACGCTGGCGGCCCAGTGGTAGATGTTGTTCTCCATCACCTGCCGACGCATCCGCTGCATTCGTTCACGCCGCTCATCGAGCCCCATCTCCAACCCGCGATGCATGGCTTCGGCCACACCCGCAATGTCGTAGGGGTTTACCAGCAGCGCGTCACGCAGTTCGACCGCGGCCCCGGTAAATCGGCTCAAGATCAGCACCCCATCCTCATCGTCCCGCGCCGCTACAAATTCCTTGGCCACAAGGTTCATGCCGTCGTGCAGAGACGTCACCAGGCACAGATCCGCAGCGCGATACCAGCGCTCGATTTCGCGATGATCGGCTTGCCGCTCGATCAGCACAATGGGCTTCCACCGTGCGGTTTGGAAACGCTGGTTGATGCGTGCCACCTCTTCGTTCACGCGGCGATGCAATTCCTCGTACGCCGGAATGCGGGTGCGGCTCGGCGACGCGACCTGCACCAGTGTGAGCCGCTCCCGATGCCAGGGATGCGTCTCGAGCAGGTGCTCCAAGGCAAGCAATCGCTGCAGGATTCCCTTGGTGTAATCCAGGCGATCGACACCGACGGCCAGCGTCTCGGCGCGCACGCCGAATTCTTTCAAAAGATCATTGCGCATGGCATCCCGCGCCGCCTGCTCGTGCGCGATGCCCTTCTCGGCTCGTGGAGCTGCGCCTGTAAACGCGACGCTGATCGGATAGGGCCGCACCGTCGAGATGTGTCCATGGCGGCTCACGGTGGCGTGCTCGCGATCCGTACGCGCTTCGAATACCCGATCGACGGCCGAAAGAAAATTATTGCAATGCAGGGCAATGTGGAACCCGATCAGGTCCGCACCCAAAAGCCCGTCCAGAATTTCCGCGCCCCACGGACAGATCAGGAATGCTTCTGGATTTGGCCAGGGAATATGCCAGAAGATCGCCACGCGCGCATCGGGGCGCGCTGCCTTCACCAGGCGGGGCAAAAGTGCAAAGTGGTAGTCCTGAACAAAGACGATGGGCTCGACACTGCCTTCCATCTCTTCAAGCAGGGCGGCTGCGAACCGTTCGTTCACACGCTGATACGATTCCCAATCCGAAGGCCGAAAAATCGGGCTGGTATGCGCATTGTGGCACAACGGCCAAAGCCCTTCGTTGGCAAAACCGTCGTAGTAGCGCGTCTCCTCTTCCTGCGACAGCCATACCCGGCGCAACATATAGCGCGGGTCATCGGGAGGCACCCTCAGCCGGTCGAAGGAATCGACGGTCTCGCGATCTGCGTTTCCGCTGCCGCTGGCCACCCACACGCCGTCGCAGGCTCGCAGCACCGGCTCAATGGCCGTCACCAGCCCGCTGGGGGGAACCACGCAATCAATCTCGCGTCCACGTCGCACATGCATGTAGGGCTCGCGGTTCGACACCGCAAAGATGCGGCTCGACCCGAAATGATCGTGCATGTGGATTGAAAGCCGCTCCGCAGTCCAAAGACTCTCACCGGCTGCCCGCAAGCGCGCCTCAGCTTCCGCGGCGGCTCGTGCCGCCTGCAGACTCTCGGTCAGCGTCTCTACTTCGCGAGCCAGCGGAGTAAAAATATTCAGCTCGTTCGCTCCCCGGCTCGAGGGCTCCTCAGGATGCCCGCTGCGTAGCTTGCGCAGCCGCTCTGCCACGAGCATCATGGGGCGCATCAGGAACCAGCGCACCATCACAAACGTGACGATGCTGATGAGGAACACCATCTCGGCGATCCGCACGAAGCTGCGCTGCCATACATCGTAGCCCTGCGAACGAATGTAGCCGGCGTCCGCGATCACGACCAGAGCACCCTGAAGCTGATTGCCGTTGTGGAGCGGGAGAACCTCTTCAAGCCACTGCGCACTGCTGGAGTGGCCAAATGCCGATTGATCGGCGCCCCGACGCAGGGCCTTGTCCACCAGGGCATGGGGCAGGCCCCGCAAGATGTCGGCATCTCCCGTCGACGCCAAAGGCTGATTTTCGGGATCGATCACCGCCAACCCCATCAAGCCGGTCCGGGCCTGGAACGACGAAAGCAGCCCAGGCACTGCGGCAGTGTTTCCCGAGGCTAGAGTTTGTTCAAGGTAAGGCTGAAGACCCGCGGCCATCCACTTGGTGCGATTCTCAAGGTCGCCGCGCAGGAAATGCTTGTGGGCCAGCACCTCGAAATACGTCGAGGCGACCGAGACCGCCGTCACGCAAGCGACGAGGACGAGAATCAGGCGCAGACGAAATGAGTGCATATTGCCCTTTCCTGGACTTAGATGCGCGAGCAGTGCGCAAACGGATCGAACGGCCTCTAAATCCTGTCTTTAGTCCCTTCTGGCGAAGCGGACGGGCGAATCCAGCCTACCTGAATGGCTCTACCCAACGCCACTTCGGCTGATTCCAGTATCGCGCTTGCCGCCTCCTCATCATGCGATATGCTGTGGAAGAGTGTTGCGCGCCTTTTCTTGAGCGCGGCATCTCCCGGAAAACGATGGCATTCGAGACGATCGATAGAACTGCCAAGCAACTTGTCCTCACCCTGCAGGACTACTCCGTGTTCGCCTACCGGGCGCTCCTCAATCTCTTTCGTCCACCCGTCTATTGGAGCGACTTTCTGGTCCAGTCCGATATCATCGGATTCGGTTCACTCTCGATTGTCGTGCTCTCCGGACTTTCGACGGGCGGAGTGCTGGCCCTGCAATCGGCGGCAACGCTTTCGGCTTTCGGAGCAGCCGCAGTGACAGGTCAGTTTGTTAGTTTGACAATGATCCGCGAACTCGGCCCGGTTCTTACCGGGGTCATGGTCTCTGGCCGCAACGCTTCTTCGATGGCCAGCGAACTCGGCTCAATGGTTGTGACCGAGCAGATCGACGCGATGCGCGCCCTTGGTGTCGATCCTATCCGAAAACTGGTCACTCCGCGCATCTTCTCGAGCATCGCCATGCTCTTTTTCCTTACCATCCTGGCGGACGCCTTCGGGATCGTCGGCGGAGGACTGGTCACCGTCTTCTTAAATCACCAGAACGGCACGCAATACCTGAACATGGCGTGGGAGCACCTTCGCTTTCCCGACATCGTACAGGGATTGATCAAGCCCCTCTTCTTCGGTTATATCCTTTCTTCGATTGGCTGCTTCTATGGCTTGCGGACCACGGGCGGCACGCAAGGCGTCGGCCGTTCGACGATTCAAGCCGTGGTGACGGCATCGGTGCTTATCATTTTCGTCGACTTCGTCATCACTCGACTTCTACTCAACGTCTTCGCCTCATGGATCTGAGCCCCTCCACTCATCTCGTGCACGAGCCTGCTTCGAAGGCCGAGGCAAGTCCTGTTCTCAGCTTTTCTCATGTCACCCTCGCCTTTGAAGGCCCCCCTGTTCTCGATGACATCACGTTTTCAGTCGCTCCGGATGAGACCCGTATCCTGCTGGGTCCGGCGGGGGTCGGCAAGAGTGTCCTGCTGAAGCTGGCCAACGGTCTCCTCAGTCCGGATTCGGGTGGCGTTTACCTGTTTGGCGAAGACATCTCCCACATGGATGAGGAACTGCTTTTTTCTATGCGCACCCGCACGGGCATGGTCTTTCAAGAAGGCGCCTTGTTTGATTCGCTCACCGTGCGCGACAACGTGGCATACCAGCTTATTCAAGAGGACGTCGACGAAGAAGAAATCGATGCGCGGGTGCGTGAAGCGCTTCGATTCGTTGAGCTCGAGCAAACGTTCGACCTGTTCCCTGCCAGTCTTTCGGGCGGTATGCGCCGCCGGGTCGCGATCGCTCGGGCCCTTATCCACAAACCTGACTTGCTTCTCTACGACTCCCCAACCGGCGGGCTCGATCCAGTCACCTCGACCACCATCATCGAGCTCATCGTCAAGCAGCGCGATGTGTATCACACGCCCTCGTTGCTGGTCACGCATCGTTTGCAGGATGCCTTTACCATGTGCACGCACCGTTTCGATCCAGCCTCGGGCCGCATGGTGCCGCTGCCCGAGGGACAAACCGACCCCCATACGACGTTTCTCATGCTGTCGGAAGGCCGCTTGATCTTCGACGGCTCTCTTGCCCAGCTCGTCACTAGCCAGGACGCGTTCGTTCGAGAGTTTCTGTCGTAAGATTGCCAAATTGCCGCATCTAACCTCAGGAACCAACGACACAGTCGTCCGGCGAGGTCAAAATCGGTTGCGCAAGACTGTCCTACTTCCGCTGCTTCTCTTGCTTTGCTGGCAAAAGGACGCGGCAGCCTATTCGCTTCTCACGCACGAACAACTGATCGACCTGGCGTGGAAGGGGTCCATTGTCCCGCTTCTGCTCAGCCACTACCCAGGCCTCACGCCGGCCCAGCTGGACGAAGCGCGCGCCTATGCCTACGGCGGATGCGTCATTCAGGACATCGGCTACTACCCCTTCGGCGACCAGTCCTTCTCTGACCTCACGCACTACGTTCGTTCCGGTGACTTCGTCGTCAACCTGTTTCGCAACGCCCAGAGCGCAGACGAACTCGCGTTCGCCATCGGCGCGCTCTCCCATTACATCGGCGACTCGGTAGGTCATCCCATCGCGACCAATCGCGCGGTTCCCATCGAGTTCCCCAAGCTGGCCGCCAAATATGGCGCCGTAGTGAACTACGCCGAAGGGGCACATCAGCACGTACAAACCGAGTTCGCTTTCGATATTGAAGAGCTCGCGCATCACCGTCTGGCGCCGCTCCGTTTTTTGCGCCATATCGGGCTTCAGGTGCCCACGCGACAACTGGCCCTGGCGTATTACCAGACCTACGGCATCCGCGAGGATTTCAGTGCGAAACGCCGCCGCCGTTTCAACGTACGCGACTATCGTTTCGCTGTACGAACCTTCATTCCACGCATCGCCTATGCCGTGACGCTTCTCCATCGCCGCCATGAGCCGCCCGAGCCCGATAGCGCAGAGTGCCGGGAGATGATTGCCGAAGCGACTGCCATCAATCTTGAAAACAACTGGGACGCATATCGCCGCAAAGCGGGTCTCGAGACCTACGTTCTCGCCGGCCTCGTCTTCATCCTGCCCAAGATTGGGCCGCTCAAGATGGTCGCCATCAAAGGACCGACCACCGCGACCGAGGCGGACTACATGCATAGCCTCGCCCTCTCCATCACGATTCTGCGCAGGGTCCTGGGCCGATTCACTCCGCCTGTCGATGACAAGGGGGGCGCAAGCACAGCACCCCCGGCGGCCATGTTGCCTATCCTTGCGGCAGCCCAGCCAGACACACTGCTTCTCTCCAATGACCCTGCGCATCCTCTTCCTAATCGCGACCTCGATACGGGCCATGTGGTGCAGCCGGGCGGCTATTCTTTAACCGACTTCACTTATGCGCTGCTCTTGCACCGGATTGCGCAGCAGCCGACACAGTCTGTTCCGCCCGGAATCAAGCGGGATATTCAGGCCTACTATGCCAACGCCGACGCGCCGATCAGCACCAAAAAGGACGCTCAGAAATGGGCCCAGGTGCAGGCTGATCTGGTCACGCTTGCCGCGATACCCACGAGCACTGAACCCAAGCCCTATCCCACCTACGGCGATGAAAATTCTGACACCCAGTGATCAGGGCGCCGAGCGCAGGTCTGCGCTCGGTGGTGCCTTTCGCGTTTCCTCCCGAGTCTGCTAGCCTTGCCTTTTCGTTGACAGAACGGCAGGTACACGCATGGGTTTAAAATTTCAGGGCTTCGATTTTCTCCATCTTGATAAATCCTTCAGTGAAGACGAGCTTCTTGTGCGCCGCACCGCGCGTGAATTTGTCGAAGACAATCTGACCCCCATCATCGAAGAATGTTTTCGAACCGAGCGTTTTCCGCGCGAACTTGTTCCCTCGATGGGAGAGCTCGGTTTTTTTGGCGCGAACCTTGAGGGCTACGGCTGTGCCGGCATGTCGAACGTCGAGTACGGCCTCGTCATGCAGGAGCTAGAACGTGTCGACTCCGGAATTCGCAGCTTCGTCTCTGTGCAGTCCGCTCTCGTGATGTACCCGATTTACACCTTCGGTTCCGACGAGCAGAAGAACGCCTGGCTTCCCGCCCTGGCCACCGGCGCAAAGCTTGGCTGCTTCGGCCTTACCGAGCCCGGCTTTGGCTCCAACCCTGGCGGCATGACCACGACGGCGCGCAAATCGGGCGGCGACTACATTCTCAACGGCGAAAAAATGTGGATCACCTCGGGCAACATCGCCGACATTGCCGTGATCTGGGCAAAAGTTGAAGACGAAGATAACAAGGTGCGCGGCTTCCTTGTCGAGACCGACCGGCCGGGATTCAAGGCCCATGCCGTGCACGGCAAGTGGTCGCTGCGTGCTTCCATCACCAGCGGTCTCTCCCTTCAAGACGTGCACATCCCGGCATCGAACCTGCTTCCCGGAACAGGTGGCCTGAAGAGCCCGCTGATGTGTCTCAATCAGGCGCGATATGGCATCGGGTGGGGCGCAATCGGCGCGGCGATGTCGTGCTATGACACGGCGCTGCAGTACACCAAAGCGCGCAAACAATTCCACGGCCAGCCCATTGCCAGCCATCAACTCGTTCAGGAGAAGCTGGTCTGGATGGCAAGCGAAATCTCAAAAGCGCAATTGCTCTCACTGCACGTCGGCCGGATGAAAGACGCCGGGACGGTGGGCCACGAGCACATCTCGATGGCCAAACGCAACAATGTCTGGATGGCTCTGGAGACTGCCCGCATGGCACGCGATCTTCTTGGCGCGAACGGGATCACGGAGGACTACCCGATCATGCGCCACATGATGAACCTTGAATCCGTGAAAACGTACGAGGGAACGCACGATATCCATGCGCTGATTCTCGGCCAGCATCTGACCGGAATCGCTGCCTATTGAAGTTTGGGATGTGCGGCGGAAAATCGGAAGGTCCTGCAAAACATCTCGGCGCGATCTGCCCATCTCGACAAGGCTATCGCGCCGTCTAACCAATCCGAAGCAACGTCACCCTGAAGGCCACGGATCGCTTGGGCGCTACTCACTTCTATCCCTGGTGATGCGTCGGTTCCGGTGCGTGGATTGATTCGTGATGATGATCGTGGCTTTCGGTAGCCATTTCCGATTCGCCGACCGGCTTGGGGCTGGAGACAAAGGGCGCGAGAGTTTCAAGGAGTTTATCGAGCATCTCCCCTCGGGTGAGCAGCTTCTCGATCGCGACGCGGACCTCAACACGATCATTGCTGGCCTGTTCGAAGGCACTGTCGTAGCTGTTCGTGGGCATTTGTTAACCTCGGTGCGATAGTACCATGCGCTTTACTTTGCACAGAACATGCGCAACTGAAGAGTTGTGAAAAAAGAGGGAACATCCGAAAAATTTCGCGGCATCGCCGAAGACCGCGTGTTTAGGGGCGATTCGCGGCATGCGATCTACATCGAAAGTCACCGACAAGGTAACTGCCGCCCTCGACCTCAGTAACTCGCGCGCACCGTTTCCGTAACTGACTCATAGAACTTCGTGAGGCACAGAGCGCATCACGCGCCACTCAGAATTTAGCTCCTTCGGTCTCCAACAAACGACGCACAGAGGGTGCGGCAATCGCCGCCATCAGCGACGCAACATCGCCGATTGCCTTGCCCAGTACGCAAGGCTTCAGTTCGCATGCAGCGGCTGCTTGCGGCAACGCCTCCTCGGCAATCACTCTCCGCGCGCTCGCAAGAACGCGCTCGCCCAACGCAACGCCGAGCGAGCCGAACACGATGATCTGGGGATTCAGGGCGTCGATCAGCAACGCAAGGCCCCGTCCCATCCACTTGCCAGCCTCTGCGGCAACTTCCAAGGCCTGCGGATCGTCCGCAATCATAGCCTCGACGACTTCGCGAATGGGCGTATGCGCACCCCAGCGATCGGGATGCATCTGTGCCGCAAGTTGAACGAGGCCCGCTCCAGAAGCAAACGACTCCCACGACCCGCGCTTGCCGAATCCCCACGGGCCGTCGTCCGCGAGCCTCCAGTGGCCGATCTCTCCGGCCGTGTCGGTGGCGCCACGAAGAATCTGGCCATTGACGATGAACCCTGCGCCCATTCCAGTGCCGAAGGTGAGAAAGATGAGATGCCGGAGGCCTGGGTGCCCTTTACCCGCGCCGAAATGAAACTCCGCCAAGGCTCCGGCATTGCCATCATGCTCGACGCATACGGGAAGGCGTGGAAACTGCTCCATCAGATGCTTCTTCAGGGGCACGTTATGCCAGCCCGGCAGATGTGGCGGATCGATCAGAAACCCTTCGTCGATCTGCAATGGTCCGCCAATAGAGACGCTGACAGCCGCAATCGTTCGCTGCCTCTCCTGAGCGTTCTTGATCACCGCGCTCCCGAGCTCAATGATGCGCGGAAAGGTGGCCCCGAAGGGCTGCTCAGCGTGCGTGGGGATTTCGAGTCGCTGTAGAATTTCTCCGGACGCGGTTCCTTCGACACATGCCGTCTTCGTGCCGCCTAGATCGAATCCAAGTATCGTTTGCAGGTTCGATGGCTCTCGCTCTTCCAAGGCTCACCCCTTTGTTGCTTGGCGTCAGGCAAAACTCGCCGCGGGAATTCTACCATCGGATGAAACATTGCCCACTTGTTCGCCCCCCCCGCAGAGGTAGCCTGGGCGCCCGCTTGACCCTCTCCGGGGACGCAAATTACGATGAGCATTCGTCAGATTTCGTTCGACCCAAAAGGCAGGTTCCGACGGTTCTCTGCACGGCATTTTTGCTAAGGCAAGGTTTGAAAACGGGACTACGACCGAATCGAATCCATTCTTTATGAACGCCTTCATCCAACGATTCAGTGTTCTCACCGGCTTCTCGCTGATGGCGGTCGTCCTTCTGGTGAACGCGGCCATTACCCGGCAGCGCATCGGCGCCCTGGTGGGCAGCCAAAGCTGGCTAGCGCACACTTTGCAGGTCCGGCGTCAGCTCACTGAAATCGAGTTGATGGTCACCGACGCGGAAACCGGGCAGCGCGGATATCTATTCACCGGCGATCCTAACTATCTGCGTCCCTACCACAATTCGATTGTCTCGGTTGAAACGCGCGTCGACGATCTAGGAAAGATCACATCGGATAATCCTGAACAGCAAGCCGGCATTGCCAAGCTTCGTGATCTTGTCCATCTCAAGCTCAACGAACTGGCAGACACCATCGATCTTTACCAGGCGGGCAAGGCCGACGAGGCCAAAGCTATTGTCATGTCTGACCGCGGGCTGTTGTTGATGCGGGCCATCCGCAAACAAATCGACGAGATGCAGCAGGTCGAGGCCAAGCTCGAGGCCGATCGCGAGACTACGTATCGGCGCAGCATTTTTACAGCCGTCATTGCCGTCTACACCGCAACCGTTCTTGCGATCCTTGGCATGATCGCTTTGGCCTATTACATTCTCCGCGAACGCCGGGTGCGTGAAGGGCATGCCCAGGAATTGCGCGATCGGGAAGAGTGGTACCGCGTCACCTTGATGAGCGTTGGAGATGGAGTGATCGCAACCGACGGCCACGGTATGGTCACCTTTCTCAATCCTATTGCGGAATCGCTGATCGGGATCTCGCTCGCTGAGGCGAAGGGCCGCGACGTCCTCGACATCTTCCCCATCTTCAACGAATTTTCAGGCAAGAAGGCCGAGAACCCTGTCGCCAAGGTGATGAACCTCGGCATCGTGGTTGGCTTGGCTAACCATACTGTCCTGCAGCATACCGGTGGCTATCGAACCCCCATTGAAGACAGCGCCGCGCCTATTCGCGATGACAGCGGTCGCACCATCGGGGTCGTACTCGTCTTCCGCGACGCCACCGCGGCACGCGATGCGCAGGAGGTCCTTCGCAAGACTGAAAAGCTTGCGGCAGCAGCTCGGCTCTCCGCAACGGTCGCGCACGAAATTAACAATCCGCTCGAAGCTGTGGTCAACCTGCTCTACATCGCCAAGACGACTCCTGAGGCGACGCCAGAGCTGATCGCGCACCTCACCATGGCGGAACAGGAATTGGAGCGCGTTGCGCATATCACGCGCCAGACCCTGGGCTTCTATCGCGAGTCCAACACACCTGCCGAAATCGATCTGCGCACGGTCATCGAGCCCATTCTCCGCCTCTATGCGAACAAGCTTGCCGGCAAGAATATTCATCTCGATTTCTCCGTAGACGATCCGCCGCCCGTATGGGCGATTGCGGGAGAGCTGAAACAGGTAATTGCCAACCTCGTTTCCAATGCGATCGATGCGGTTGGGATGGGTGGAAAGATTGTGGTCAGGTGCGGCCTTGTAGAGACCCAGGCAGCCAAGATGGCGGAGATCGTGATCGCCGACGATGGACCCGGGGTCGCTCCCGAGCTGCTCGATCGTATCTTCGATCCTTTCTTCACCACCAAGCAAGATGTGGGCACGGGCCTGGGGCTCTGGGTAGCCAAAGAGATCGTGGGCAGGCACGGCGGCAATCTCTGCGTGGCGCAGGCGCGAGACAAGAGCAGCCTGAAGGGCGCAGCCTTCGTGATCTGCCTTCCCTGTGCCCTCGATGCGGCCAATCAGATTCTGCCCGTCGTGCACAACTGAACCTGCGCTCATCGAAAAATCTTCGGTCGACAAATAAAGGCCGAGAGCCGCATAGTCATAAGCATGCGGAGATCATTGAAGCAGTTCTTCTGCCTGCCTTGTGTTGCCCTGCCCCTGGTCGTCTTTCTCGTTGCTGATGTCAGCTCTGTCCACGGGCAGCAGCAGAGCGCCACGCCGATCGTGCTGCATGCGGCGCGCCTCTTGCTGGTCGATAGCGGCACGATTCTTCAGCCCGCAGAGATCCTTGTCCAAGGGGATCGTATTCGCGCGGTGGGCACGACGGTCGATCATCCGCAGGGAGCCACAGTCATCGATCTGGGCGACAAAACGCTGATGCCAGGCCTCATTGATGCGCATGTCCATCTCTTCTTGCATCCTGGCGCCGAAGATTTGCAGACGGTCGAGGAATCCGTTCCCTGGCGCGTGATCCTAGCGGAGCAGGCAGCCAAAGCGGATGTTTTGGCGGGCTACACCGCAGAACGGGACATGGGAACCGAAGGCGCCGGATCGGCGGACACAGCGATCCGCAACGCCATCGATCAAGGCCTCATCCCTGGTCCCCGGCTCCGCATCAGCGGAAACGCCATCGACATTCTCGGCGGCCATGAAGATGCGAACCGCTACAACCCCGCGCAACGGGTGCTCTCGAACGCCGACTACGCCAACTCCGCGGACCAGATTGTTGAGGTGATGCGGGCGCAGCACAAGGAGGGCTCGGACTTTGCCAAGATTTACGAGACGGGCCCGGACCGCATGGTTGACGGTGTGCTGCAATCGCCTTACCAGTACACTGCCGCTCAGCTCAGCGCCGCCGTGCAAGAGGCCCACCGCCTTGGCACGACAGTCGCCGTGCATGCCATGGGAGAGCCGGGCACACTTTACGCAGCGCAGGCTGGGGTGGCATCGATCGATCACGCCACTCAGCTCAGCGACGAAACCATGCGCCTGATGCGCCAAAAGGGTATCTTTGCGGTCCCGACGTTTACCATCTTCGATTACTTCGCACACCACCGCGCGTCACAAGACCAGGCTGCGGCCGAAGCGGAGATGCTGGCATACAAGATTCGCGAGTTCAAGCGGCAGATGGCGGCGGGTGTTTCATTCGCGGTCGGTTCCGATGTCGGACCATTCCCGCATGGCACGCAGGCGCACGAGCTCACCCTGATGGTGAGCTATGGCATGACGCCGTTGGCAGCGCTGCAGGCTGACCTGATGAACGGCGCGAAGTTATTAGGATGGCAGGGGCAAATCGGGAAATTGAAGACCGGCTACTTCGCTGACATCGTTGCTGTGCCCGGCAACCCACTCGATGACATCAGCACGGTCGAACACGTGAGCTTTGTGATGAAGGGCGGCGTTGTTCTGCGGCAGTGAAAGCTACGTGCCCGTTTTCGCAAACGCCAATTCTCGTTCTTCCTTTGGAATTTCTACAATTTTTGGAGGGCCGTAGCGGATGTAGCGCTTCAAGCTCAAGGCTGGCGACTCGATAAAGCGATAACTGAAAAGAGACAGAGCAAACGTCATGCAAAGTGCCACGGCGCCAGAGACGAGAACGGCAGCCGAGTGGCGCATGTGGACCGCAAAATAGGGCGTTACGGAATGCGTGATCCACAACAGGAATGTCAGGTGAATGACGTAGAGGCTGTAGCTTAGCTTGCCCACGGAACAAATCCACTTCTGGCTGCAGACTCGATTGATCCAGCTGCCCTCGTTCATCACGGTCAGCACCATCGCGGCCGCCGTGAAGTTCGCTAGAGGAACCCATATCTCTGCGCCGCGCAGGGTCACGATCCACTCTTGCCCCTCGTGGATGGCCAAATACATCGTCGTGGCAATTCCGGGCAGTGCGATCCACTGCGCCACTCGCTTCAGTTTGTCGAAGATCGCATCGCGGCGGATCATCGCCAACAAGACCCCCAGCAAAATGGCGTCTGCGCGCATAGGACTGAAATACAAGATGGTGCGCGAAGGAAACACAAAAGGCGCGATTAAACGCGCGGCGCAACAGGCGACCACGAGGCCGCTGGCGATCGCGATCAACTTGCGGCGCTCGGGGAAGAACCAGACGATCAGCGGCCACAACAAATAAAACTGCTCTTCGACCGCCAACGACCAGAAGTGCATGATGCCGGCAGGATTGTGCTGGCCCGAGTATCCCGGCAACAGGTTCTGAATATAGAGAAAGTGGATCCAGTAGCGGTAGTTCAGCGGAAACGCACGCAACATCGCGAAGGCGGCAATGACCAGCAGGGTCAGATAGTAGACCGGAAAAACCCGTAGAATGCGGCGAGAGTAGAAGACCTTGAAGTAGCCCTCTCGATTTCGAGTCTCGTAGAGAATGCCGCCGATCAGGAATCCCGAGAGGACGAAGAACGCTGGGACGGCGAAGAGACCCATCGACAGCACCGCTGTTACCAGCTTGATGCGTAACGACCCAGTGTGCGCAATCTGGTCGGGCAGGAAATAGTGGCCGCAAAAGACCAGCAGGAATCCATAGCCTCGGACCCCTTCAAGACAAGGCACGTACTTCTGTTCGCGGTCAGCAGTCTGTTGGGCCATGCATACTCGCTACGAATGGTCTCGATGAGAGATGAATCCGTAGTTCAGTGAATAGGAGTCGCGGTCAGGCCCTTTGAAGCATACGATCTGAGATCTTTCAAGGAGTTCTTACAGGGGCTTGAGAATAGATAAGTTTCTTGAACTCACAACGAGAATCAAAGTTAACTTGAGAGCGACTCAGTCATTACGGATTGCCCTTCTACTGTACATGGCCTTTTGCACGTTTGAACTTACCGAGGTCGTAACCAACAAACACAAAAGTGGTATGTTCGGGGTCTATTGGATGTGCTTTCCGCTCGATACGCTTCTCACATCATTCTCTTTCGCGAAATGAGCCTGAGCATTCTCGCGCGTCTCTAGAAAACGCTTCGACTTCTCCGGCGCAAGCGAATCCCGAACCGCCTTGCGATAGCCCGCCAGATAGATGGAATAGAGCAGCACCAGGGCGCACCCGACTCCCCACACCAACCCTACCAAGAGCCCCAACAGCGCTGCTTTGCCGAACACGAACATCGCGCTTGCCTCGCTGGCGCGCTACACCGCGACCGTAAAGCTGTCTTCGCTGCGAATCACCGCGTGATACAGCGTGTCTCTCTCCACCGGGACACGGCCCGCTTCGGTGATCAACCGGCAAAGATCCTTGCGCGTCATTCCCTGCGGAGTTGTCGCGCCGGCATCATGATAGATCTTTTCTTCGATCACGGTTCCGTCGAGATCATCGGCGCCAAAGCGTAATGCAATCTGCGCAATCTTCGGCGTCAGCATTTGCCAATACGCTTTGATGTGCGGAAAATTATCGAGCAGCAGGCGACTCACCGCAATCTGCCGAATATCCGTCAGACCTGTCGTCACTGGTAAATGGTCCAACGGGGTATTTTCCGGATGGAATGCCAGCGGAATAAAAGTCTGGAATCCGCCGGTTTCATCCTGCAGCGCACGCAGCTTCAGAAGATGATCGACGCGGTCTTCGTCGTTCTCGATATGACCGTACAGCATGGTCGCGTTCGATCGAAAACCAACCTGGTGAGCCAGGCGCGCCGTCTCCAGCCACTCCTCTCCATCAATCTTGTGGTCGCAGATGATCGAGCGCACGCGCGCAGAAAAAATCTCTGCACCGCCGCCCGGCATCGAGTCCACGCCGGCATCGCGCAGTTTCAAGAGCGTCTCTTCTACCGTCAGCTTGGCACGCCGCGCCAGAAACGCAATCTCCACCATGGTGAACGCCTTGATGTGCACCTTGGGGAAACGCTGTTTTAAGCCGCGGACCAAGTCGAGAAAATATTCCAATGGCAGGTCGGGATGCAGGCCGCCGACAATATGGAATTCCGTCACGGCCTCGGAATAGCCCGATGCAGCCGTTTCCCATGCCTCTTCCAGGGCCATCGTGTAGCCGGCAGGATCGCCCTTCTTGCGTCCAAACGCGCACAGCTTGCACGCCGCCACACACACGTTGGTTGGATTGATATGGCGATTGACGTTGAAATAAGTGATGTCCCCGTGCAGGCGCTCGCGCACGTGGTTAGCGAGCCATCCCACGGCCAGCACATCCGACGATCCATACAGCACGAGACCGTCGGCGGCGGTAAGGCGTTCCTGCGCCATCACCTTTGCGGCAATGGGCTCGAGCTTCGGATCGTACGTCCGAAAAGCCGTGGCGGGGCGAAGATCGGCACTCTCAGCCTGCATCCTTCGATGATACCGAAACTGCCCTGTTCTGCGCTGCAACCTGGTCCGGGGCGGATCAACTTCGCCGGTCTGGCGCAAAAAAAGAGGGGACGCCGAAGCGCCCCCTCTCATTGTTGCGTGCAACCCCTGATTACGGCTTCTTAGGAGCTGCCTTCTTCTTCGGTGTCGGAGCCTGTTCGCTCAGGAGCGTCTTGGAGTCAGCCGCATTGAACGGATACAGCTTCACGGACTGTTGACCCGTGTTATTGAGGGTCACATCGACGCGCCGGTTCTGCGCCAGGTAAATCACGGCCAGTCTCCGGTCCATCTTCTTCTTATCCGCATCGGTCAGTTCAGGATTCTCGTCGACCAGGGCCTTGACCTCGGGCTTCGAGAGTTGCTGTTCCTTGCCCACGGCGCGCGTGTCGATCGCCGCTTCCGAAATTCCTTGTTCGACCAGGAACTGCTTGACGCGGTTGACACGACGCTCAGTAAGCGCCTGGTTGTACTCGGCGGTTCCACGCACATCGGCATGGCCCGTCAGAGTGATGCGGCCATCGGGCTTGATTGCCAGATAGGCCTTGAAGTCTGTAGCCAGGGTGTTCAGAGTTTGCTGCTGGCTCTCGACCAGGCCGCCTTCAGGATGCTTGGCGCGCGGCTGGGCAGTCGGGAAGAAGACGCTGTGCAGTGCCAGGCGAGCTTCAAGCCTGAGCTGCTCAGGCGATGGTCCCGGCGGCGGTGGCGGCGGCGCGATGGTCAGCGACGCGTTCGCCGTAGCCGAGTGGCCCTTGTCGTCGGCGACGTTGCAGGTCACCTCGGTTGTGCCCGAAGGCGCACCCGCGGAGCTGTAATTTGCCGTAGCACCCGTCCCGCTGACAGTGCCAGCAGTCGCGGTGTAGCTGTAGGTCAGCGGCCGGTTCTGCGGGCTCACAGCCGTCGCAGTAATCGTCGCGCTATCCCCTGGATTGATGGTCGTCGGATTTGCCGAGCAGCTGATCGTCGGCGGCTCGAAGTCCTTCACGGTGAAAGTGGTCGAGCTGTCGGCAACCTGCCAGGGCTTCAGACCTTCTCTGCCCGGCTTGCCTTCTTTCACACCGCACTTCACGGTGTAGCTTCCAGGAGCCAAAGAGCCCGTCGCCACGGTTGCCGTCGTACCGCTGCCGGTCACGCCGTCCCCGCTCCACGCGTAGATCGCGTTCTCTTTCGGGTTCAATCCGCTCGCCGTGGCTGTCACGGTCACCGGATCACCCGGAAACACCGTCGTCGGGTTGGCCGAGCACGCAATCGTCGGAGGAGCCGGCGGAGCGATGGAACCAACATGGAACACCAGACCGCCGCTCAGGCGTGCGGCATTGATGTTCGCCCGGCCGCCGTACACATTCGGGCCGAAGTCGGCGTGCATGTATTCGTAGTCAGCCTGGAAAACACGGATCGAAAGGTGGTGGTTCAGGAACGGCGTTGCATAATCCATACCGCCGCCCGCTGTGAGATCTGGTCCCCAGCGATTGGGATTGAAGTCCGGTCCATTGATCTGAGCTGCGCCCACGAGTCCGTGGACAAATGGTGTGATGTCTTCCATCGGGAAGCGGAAGATAATGCCGCCGGAAATTGTCTGGAACCCGTCGTCGTTGCCCTTGGTTCCTACGTTGCTCCCATTCTGATCCGCATCGCCCCACTCGTGGAGTCCGTACTCGACTTGGCCGCCCACATACTTGTTGAAGTAGTAAGCGCCGCTGAACAATCCGCCCACGTTCACGGCGTTGTAGTCGAACGGAAGCGTGGTCCCATCCGGTTGAGGGACATTGACCGTTCCCTTGGGGGCCAGATAGCTGTATCCGGCGAAGATGTCCCAGCGCGACGGAGAGTCCGCTGAATTCGTCTTAGGCGCCGGCTTGGGCGCGTCCTGCGCAGTCAACGCAATCGGCGTCAACGCAACACTTGCAAGCGCTAACGTCCGGAATACGGACTTCAACCTTTGGAAATACATTGTGTTTCTCCTCCGCAAAATCAAAACTGGTCTTTCATGTGTTTAGGGACGAGCCACTCGCCTTGCTATCGCTGCATCCCCGTGGGGGTCCAAATTGGCTCTGAGAGTAGACCGGAAACTATTGAGACAACACTATTAAACGTACCATAGCGTGTCGCATCTAGCAGTCTCTTTTTCGCGCTGGTTGCCGTTGCTCACACTCCCACGCATACCCTGTCCTCTTGCGTTGAGCACGGCCATAAATACCCTTAGATCAATAGCTTTCGCGCACCGAGACTAACCCACGTTCAGGGTCTTCATTAAGCTCCGTGGTTCGCGCAGAATCTTCTCTTGCAGAAGCGTGATCGCGTACAGCAGTTGCTCAGGACGGGGTGGGCATCCAGGCACATACACATCCACGGGAATCACCTGGTTGACCCCTTGCACGATCGCGTAGTTGTTGAACACGCCGCCCGACGTCGCGCACGCCCCCATGGAGATGACCCACTTCGGTTCGGGCATCTGCTCCCAGAGCCGACGGATCACCGGCGCCATCTTCTGCGAGACACGGCCCGCAATGATCATCAAATCTGCCTGGCGCGGCGAAGGCCTGAACACCTCGGCACCGAAACGCGCGATGTCGAAGCGCGATGCGCCCATCGACATCATCTCGATTGCGCAGCAGGCAAGCCCGAAGGTTACGGGCCAAACCGAGCTCTTGCGCACCCAGTTGACGGCGAAATCCAGCGAAGTCAGCAGCACCCCTTCCGGCTGCTCGAAACCGTAGCTGACCTCTTTAAGCTTGCCGCGATTCAGCGCACTGCTCTCCAATGCCCCGAACAGATACCGATCGCGTTCCTGCGTAACCGCCATGCAAATACTATAACCCGATTCGGTCCGCCTACCGCTCCATCGACGGCCACTCTCCCATGCCGCTTTCGCGACGTGCAAACAAGTTGCCGTGCGCATGGAATCTTCATGGCGCCACGGCTCCGTTGCGCTATCCTTCAATGTTTGCCAAGTCAATGCACGGAAGATCGGCTGCGCATTTCCCGAGTGCTCAGCTTCCGCCCTTCGTCCGGCGAAGATATTCTTCGCTGCACAGCGCTCTGCGGATCCGCTTCGTGCACTGCAATCAATTTTCCATGGCCGCACAAGCGCGGGCATGTTCGGAGCGAAGTCACAATGACTTGTCGTTGCAAGCTGCTGTTCACCTCCGCACTGTTTCTTTCTCCAACTCTGGGTTTCGCACAAACCTCTTCGGCGCCTGCCACGCAGGGCCAGATCGCTGCCCTTCAGCAGGCGGTCCAGAACGCTCAGATGAATGCCGACAACGCGTGGATGCTGGTCTCTGCCGCGCTCGTTTTGCTCATGACCGGCCCTGGCCTCGCGCTCTTCTACGGCGGCCTGGTGCGCCGCAAGAACATTCTCGGCACCATGATGCAGAGCTTCGCCATGATGGGGCTGGTGACTATCCTCTGGGCCGTCTGCGGCTACTCGCTCGCCTTCGGCCACGGCAATGCCTTCATCGGTGGCTTCGAGCACGTCTTTCTACGCGGCGTGGGACTTACGCCCAACGCAGACTACGCCGCCACGATTCCGGAACAGACCTACATGGTCTACCAGCTCATGTTCGCCATCATCACTCCGGCACTCATCACCGGCGCCTTCGCTGAGCGCATCAAGTTCAGCGGCATGGCTGTCTTTCTCTCGCTCTGGTCTCTGGTTGTCTACAGCCCCATGGCCCACATGGTCTGGGGAGTCGGCGGACTTCTCAACGCCAATGGCGGAGCGATACCCAGCCTCGATTTTGCCGGCGGCACCGTCGTTCACATCACTTCGGGAGTCTCCGCGCTTGTGACCGCGCTCTACCTTGGCAAACGTGCCGGCTACCCACATTCGGCCATGCCGCCCCATTCGATGGTTCTCAGCTTTATCGGCGCATGCCTGCTGTGGGTGGGCTGGTTCGGCTTCAACGCCGGCAGCGCCCTGGGATCGGGTCCGCTCGCCACCAGCGCCTTCATCAACACTCACTTTGCCGCGGCTACGGCCGCTTTCGGCTGGACCATCGCCGAGTGGTTCCACAACGGCAAACCCACAGCCCTCGGCGCGATCTCGGGAGCTGTCGCCGGCCTTGTCGCCATTACCCCGGCTTCAGGCTTCGTGCAACCATTTGCTGCCCTTCTCATCGGGCTCCTCGCTGGAATCTTCTGCTCATTCATGGTCTTCGAAGTCAAAAAGTGGTTTGGCTACGACGACTCGCTCGATGCCTTCGGCGTTCACGGTTCCGGTGGAACCATGGGCGCACTGCTCACCGGCATTTTCGCCACGCAGGTGATCAACCCTGCGTTCGGCAAAGGCGTGCCGACCGGCGCGATGGACGGACACTGGCACCAGCTGTTGAATCAGTTGGCAGGCATCGGCATTGCCTGGGGCATCTCCATCGTCGGCACCCTGGTGTTGCTGTTCGTCGTCGACAAGGTCATTGGCCTG
Organism: Occallatibacter sp.; assembly: GCA_036267935.1. GTDB lineage: Bacteria > Acidobacteriota > Terriglobia > Terriglobales > Acidobacteriaceae > Telmatobacter. The sequence goes on from DATAVC010000030.1 coordinate 37,323, forward strand.
CGTCTCTCCACGGAAGACGAGCACGAGGGACTCGACCTCTCGCAACATGGCGAAGAGGGCTACGACCTGAACAATTGATGTTCTTCTTGAAAAGATTTCCGTGCTCTCACGCTAGACACCGCCCCGGACTGTTACGCTTTCAAGCGAGGCTTTTCCAACATGCTCAAGATTGAGGCAGTTCTCCAGCCATCCAAGCTGGACGCAGTGAAAGACGCCCTGCTGGAAGCGGGTATCGAGGGAATGACGATTCTCGAGGCCCGTGGCCACGGCAGGCAGAAGGGCCATACGGAGTTCTATCGTGGGCGTGAATACACGGTTGACCTTCTTCCCAAGGTCAAAATCGAGTTGGTTGTCGTTGACGACCGCAAAGAAGCGGCCATCCAGGCCATCATGAGCGCCGCCCGCACAGGCCGTATCGGCGATGGCAAGATCTTTGTCTCGAAGATCGACGAAGCCATCCGAATCCGCAATGACGAGCGCGGAGAGTCCGCCCTCTAGCTCCACACATCGCTCGCAACACCCGGGGTCCTGTCGCTTGCGCGCAGGACCCTTTTTCTTGAGGGCCCGTACAGAGGAGTATTCTGGCTCGTTGCCTCTAAAGGAGACCGACTTGGACCGACGCCAATTCATGACGAGCACCCTGGCTGCAGCAGCCGTGGGTCCGTCGCTGTTCACTGGAGATTCCTCTCTGGTCGCGGCTCAAGAGATTCCTGGCTCCATTCCGTCCTCCGCCGTTCAGCAGGCACGCTTCCCTGACGGCTTCCTCTGGGGCACCGCCACAGCCGCCTACCAAGTCGAGGGTGCGTGGAACGAAGATGACAAAGGCGAGTCCATCTGGGACCGATTCACCCACACCCCGGGAAAAGTGCGCGGGGGCACCACGGGCGACGTCGCGTGCGATCAGTACCACCTCTACCCCCACGACATGGCCCTGGCCAAGCAGCTCAACCAGAAAAGCTATCGCTTCTCCGTCTCCTGGCCGCGCATTCAACCCACCGGCGTGGGCACACCCAACAGCAAAGGCATCGACCACTACAGCCGCATGGTCGACGCGATGCTCGCCAACGGTCTGCGGCCGTTCTGCACTCTCTATCATTGGGACTTGCCACAAGGCCTCGAAGATAAAGGTGGCTGGCCCAACCGCGACCTCGCCGGCTACTTCGCGGACTACGCCGGCATTCTCGCCAAACATCTGGGCGATCGAATCACGATCTGGGCGCCGTTCAACATGCCGTGGACCGTCGCCTACATGGGCTATGGCGTCGGCGCCCTTGCACCCGGCCGCGCCAACTTCGGCGACTTTCTGAAGGCCGCACACACCCTGGCCATCGCGCAGGCCGAGGCGCTCCGATCGCTCAAGGCTGCATCGTCCAAGGCCACCGTCGGCAGCGCCTACGGCATGTGCCCTGCCTATCCCAAGACCGATTCCGAAGGCGATCGCGCCGCAGCCGCGCGGTATCACGCGATGAACAACGTCTTTTTTCTCGAAGCCACCATGAAGGGCCAGTACCCCAAAGCCTTTGTGGGCGAGGCGCCCCTCGAACAGATGGGCTTCAAGGCCGGCGACGAAAAACTGCTCCACGCGCCGCTTGACTGGGTCGGCTTCCACTACTACACACGCCGCTTCGTGTCCGACGCGAGCAAAGTTCAGAACTTCAGCGGTGGCGGCTTCAGCGGCACCGAGATCGAAGCCGATCCCGCGACTGGTCGCGATCCCTACACGCGCTTCCGAGCAGAAATGCCCGCCGAGGGCCCGCTTACCGAATCCGGCCTCGAAGTCTGGCCGCACGGGATCTACGAACTGGTCATGCAGATCTCCCGCGAGTACAACAATCCCATCATCGAGATCACAGAGAGCGGCTGCGGCTATCTCGACAGCCCCTTCGAACGGGAAAATGGCCGCATCCCGGATCAGCGAAGGATCGACTTCTTCCGTCAGGAACTGGCAGAGCTCGCCCGCGCTATCGCCGACGGCGCCAAGGTCCGCTCCTTCCATGCCTGGAGCTTGCTCGACAACTTCGAGTGGTCCAACGGCCACACCGAACGTTACGGCCTGATCTATGTCGACTACCGGGATCAAAAGCGGACGATCAAGGATTCGGGCTACTGGTATGGCCGCGTTGCCGCTTCGAACCGTCTCGACGTGTGATCGAGCCGCCCACAGTTGCTGGTCTGTCCTTTGTCTCGTTTCCGGTTCTTCCGGGCACATTCACCGGCCCAGCCGTTGATTCTTTAGTATTCTGTTAACACTCTAGGCTAGGCCGAACCATCGACATTTCACACATGAATCCAGTCGCTTTGGCGGTTGACGATCTACGGGACCAGTATCTTCGCGAGATGGCGCTCGTCCGCCAGACGTGTGAGCGCACCGGCGACGGCACAGCCGCGATTCGGCGCCGCTCCGCCGTGGTCGACCGTATCCTCATTGAAATGTGGCGACGAGCCTTCGCCGGGCAGACCCCTCCCAATGTCGCCCTGCTGGCCCTCGGTGGCTACGGCCGCAAAGACCTCTTCCCTTACTCCGACATCGACGTGCTGTTCGCCTTTGCCGACGAAAAGACCGAGGAACAAAGCCGCGAAACGGTTCGCGGCATGATTCAAGCCATGTGGGACATCGGCTTGCGCGCCAGCCCCAGCTCACGCACCGTCAAAGAAATTGGCCGATTCGACCCCGATAATCTCGAATTCACCCTCGCCACTCTCGATCGCCGCTTTCTCGCCGGCCAATTCCCGCTCTATCAGCAGCTTCATCAAACCACCCTGCCTGGCCTCGTGCTCAGCGAGTGGAACACCATCACGCAAAAGCTCGGCGAAGTTGCCCGGGCACGGCACTCCAAGTTCGGCAACACCATCTTTCATCTCGAGCCGAACCTGAAAGACAGCCCCGGCGGCTTACGCGACTATCACCTCGCGGTGTGGTTCGCCCTTCTGTTTCATTTGAAGGAGACGAAAGAGTGGCCCCGCCAGCGCGGCGGCGTCTTTCAATCCGCACGCGGCGACGCCGAAGCGGCCTTCGACTTTCTCGCGGCCGCACGATGTTTCCTGCACTTCCGCCACGGCCGCGACGACAACACGCTCGACTGGCAATCGCAGGACGAAGCCGCTGCCAATTCAATCGGCCTTGAGACCCGTGGCACGGCCGACCCGGCCTATTGGATGCGGACTTACTACCGCCACGCACGCATCATCTATCGCCGCGCCGCATTGCTGATGGAGCATCTGCCTGCGCCGGTCAGCTTCTACCGCCAGTTCCGACGCCGCCGTACTCCCATCGCCGGTACCGACTTCATTCTCGACCAGGGCCGCATCGACATCCTTCCCGGCGCCCAGTTCTCCGATACCGCCGCCATCCTTCGCATCTTCTCCCTCATGGCGACGCATGGCTACGCGCTGTCGCAGGCGGCAGAAGATCGCATCACCGATGCCTTGCCCGCGCTGGCAATCCACATTCCCGAAGGGCCCTATCTCTGGAATGCACTGCGCGAAGTGCTGCTCGGACCGCATGCGGCGCATGCGCTACGCACCATGCATGCCCTGGGCGTGCTCGAGATGCTCATCCCCGAATTTCATGGCATCGACGCTCTCGTCATCCGCGACAGCTATCACCGCTACACCGTCGATGAGCACACCTTTCTCACCATCGACAACGTGCACAGCCTGCGCCATCCTACCCACGACTGGGAACATCGCCTCGCACAGCTTCTTCCAGAAATCGATCGCCTCGACCTCTTCCTGCTTTCTCTGCTGCTGCACGACACGGGGAAGGGCCGGCGGAGCGGCGAACATTCTGCGCAAAGCGTCGAGCTCGCCGACAGCTTCATCGCGCGTCTCGACTTCGACGCCGAAGAGCGCGAGGCCGTTCTGCAGCTCATTCGCCTGCATCTTGAGATGTCGAACGGCATGCGGCGCGATATCTTCGACCACGAAAATGTCCGCGCATTCGCCGATAAAGTGGGCAGCCCCAGCCTGCTGAAGATGCTGACGCTGATGACCTACGCCGATATCAAGGCCGTCAATCCTGAAGCCCTCACTCCTTGGAAGGCTGAGAACCTGTGGCAGTTTTACATGGCCACCGCCAACTTCATGGATCGCAGCGTGGATGAAGTGCGCTACCACGCCGCAATCGATCCCACCTTGCTCAATCGCATCCGCGCCATGGTGCCTCCCGCGCAGTCTGCCGACCTGAAACAGTTCCTTGAAGGCCTGCCGCAACGCTACCTGCAAACCCGCCTCCCCGAGCAGATTCGCGATCACTTCCTGCTCGCCGCCAAGCTCGATACCGACTCGGTTCAGCTTGACCTGCGGCCTCATCGCCAGCTCTTTGACCTCACCGTCATTACCCGCGATCGCAAGCGCCTGTTCGCCGACGTCTCGGGCGCGCTCGCGGCCTGGGGTATGAACATCGTCAAGGCCGGCGCGTTCTCCAATGATGCCGGCGTCATCGTCGACAGTTTCCAGTTCACCGACGTATTCCGCACCATCGAGCTCAACCCCAGTGAGAAAGACCGCTTCCTTGATTACCTTCACGACGTGGTTGCCCAAAAGGTGCCGGTGGAGCAGATGCTCGATGCGCGTACCCATGCCAACCAAGCCAATAGCGTCAAAGTCGAGGTATCGACGCGGCTGTCGTTCGACAACGAATCGTCGAGCCACTCCACGCTCATGCAGGTGGTCGCACAGGATATTCCCGGGCTTCTACGCCAGATCGCGCTCACGCTCTCGACCCATCAGTGCAACATCGAGGTTGCCCTGATCGACACCGAAGGCGATACCGCAATCGACGTCTTCTACCTCACCAGCCTTGGTTCAAAGCTCGCCGGCGAGACCCAGCAGCGCCTTGCTCACGAGATGACTGCCGCCGTCGAGGCGCTACGCGCTCCCGCGGCTTAGCGCCTGTCTGGGCTTACAACCGCTCCTACGCTGTCGGCTCAACCGATCCGGGCTCGGTGGCAGGCGTAGCGACGATGGGCGAATCCGTCTCGTTCAGCATTTCCTCCAGCACATTCTCGATTGCATCCACGGCATCGCGCACCGGGTCCGTCACGTGCTGATGATTCGCGTATACGACACATTCAATCGCCTGCAGCGAGTTCCGAATCCGATCGTTCATCCATCGGATGGTCTCCAGGCGCTTCAGGACCGCAATCTTCTCGCGGCGCTTTGCCTCTTGCCAACGGAAAGAAAAGACCGAGGTGAGAACAAAGGCCAGCACGCTGCCCACCAGGCGGAGGGGACCATTTGCGTGCAGCCAGTCGTCGTAAATCAACCACTGCAAGAGGATTGCGATCGAGAAGATTCCCAACCCCGAAAATATCGACAGCAAAACAATCGAAGTACGGGAGGGAATCTGGCGTGCAGGGGCAGTTTGTCTACGGAACTTCATTGCAGCAGCACCGTCGCTCTACCTCTAGAATAATCGACCGCCGCGCGAGCTTCTAATCCGGCATGGTCTATATTGCGTTTTTTAGACCAGCTAGAATTGTTGCATGCCGGCACTCATCGACGCGATCGATATCAAACGCAAAATGTACTTCGAATTTGAGAACGCCCCGTACTACTGCATGGACGTGGACGTTTCAACGCCGACCGCGCGCGGCGGCCAGACCCTGGTCCGCCTGAAGATGCGCAACCTGCTCACCCGTGCGGTCTTCGACAAGACCTTCAAGGCCGGCGAAAAGTTCAAAGAACCGGATCTCGAAACAGTCGAAGCTTCCTACCTCTATTCCGACAGCGATGGATCGTATTTCATGGACCAGACAAGCTTCGAGACAGTCCAGCTGTCGAAAGACAAGCTCGGCGATGCGCTCGATTTTCTGCTCGAGGGAGCGATTGTCCGACTCGACAAGTACAACGACAACCCGATCGGTGTGCAGCTGCCCACGCAGGTTGAGCTTGCGGTGGAGTACACGGAGCCCGGAGTCCGCGGCGACACGGCCAGCGGGGCCGTCACCAAGCCGGCAAGACTCGAAACCGGCATCGAGATTCGCGTGCCCTTCTTCATCAAGGAAGGCGAAAAAGTGAAGGTGCTGACCGAGACCCGCGAGTTTGCAGGGCGCGCATAGTGGAGCGTCGACCCTCGGCCGTGCTGGCCCGTTTTCTGCAAGCGTAGCGCATCTGTCTCGATGGCTAGTCGCTACGCGTCATCGTAGTCTTCGGTCAGCGATTGCAGAAACGCCACCAGGGCCGCCAAATCATTTTGCGTCAGCGACATGTTCGCGAATTCCGGCGGAGCGTTACGCATCGCACCCGACCGCGCCAGCGTCGACAGGGTGATGTAGTGATTGACCACATCGTTGAAGGTCACCGCGCTGCCATTATGGAAATACGGCGCCGAGTCTTCAAGATCGCGAAGTACCGGCGTCTTGAACTGGGCAATCGTCGACGCCAACCCCTGGTCGGTTGAACAGTCCTTGCCGGTCGCGCACACAAACCCCCGTAGATTTGCCTGCGGATTCGGCACGTCCGGATTAAGATAGATGTTCCACAATCCAAGATCGGCATACTGCGGCGAGCCTGCAACCGCGGCATGACGGAATACCTCCGACGCATTGGGATGGTTCCCCGACACCGGCATGTAGGTGTCGAAGTTTGCTAGCCGCATCGTATTGGTGGGGATCGCCAGCTGGAGAAACGCCCCCGGCCCGTTCGCTGCGTCGTACTCCTCCTGCGACACACCCGTATTGTGGAATACGAAATCAGAAAAGTCCGGCGCCTGATGACATGCCGCGCAGTTCCCGGCGCCCCCGGCGGTCGAACCCGGCGTGGCCGCCGCAAGAAAGATCTTCAGCCCTTTCAATTCATCGGGACCGAAACGAAACGGCTGGTTGTGATACTGGAACGACCCGTTCGCCGGTGTCACGTACACCGGACTGTTCAGCGCCAGCACCAGTTGATACAGCCGCTGCGTGTACGCCGCCTTCGTCTCTCCAGCCAGAGGCGCCTGGGGAAGATGATTCAACCGTAGAAAATTGTCGTAGGGCGAGCCGATGTAGCGCCCGAATGCGTCCCGTTGAAACAGCAAATCTTTCATGTACGTGGTGATGCATGTCGCGATTTCGTTCACCACCTGGGCATCGGTCGCCGTCGCAACGTCTAGCCGCAGCGAGGCGGGCAGCCGCAAATCGCTGGTAATCCGGGGATCCGTTCCCTTGAAGATCACCGCGTAGGGCAGGCCGTCGAGGCGATCAGAAGCCAGTTGCCCCGAGCCGTCATCTTCACGAATGATCTGCGCAATGTGCGCAATCGCCTGCGCGTATTCCGTGGGGGACCAGCCGAAGTTGCGCCCCGTCATCGTGCCGATCACCAGATCCTCACCCGACGCAAACTCGCCGTCAAAGTGGAGAAACACTGGGCCCGATCGGTCCGTGAACGAGTCCACCATCTGCATCGCATTGCGCGGCGTGTGATCGAACCCGTTCGCCTGCAGACGCGGGATCGGACTGCGGGTCGTAAAGTCCGCGTAGGTGCGGTTGCCCGCGCCTTGTACGCCCTGGAACTCTGTCACAAAGTGACAGCTCCGGCAATTGATCGACTGTCCGGCAAACGGTCCGGGCAACGGCCCATTCAAGGTTTCAACCTGATCCACAACCGGATCGCCCACTGCCAGCGGCGAGTTCACCGTCGTCATGTGGTTCGCAAAATACTCTGAAAATCGAGTGTCGAGAAAGAGCGCCTCGCCGATTGAATCGGCGGCCGGCGTCGCATCCGACTCCGTCAATGCCGGCGGCGCATCGCCCGACGCGCAGCCCGCAATGCCTATTGCCGCCAAAAGTCCCAGCGTGCATACAGAGACCAACCACCTGCGACGTGCCTTCATGGCCGCACCTCCGTATTCAAGCTGCGGATGTACGCCTCGATCTGCCAGCGCTCCTGCTCAGGCAGGCCGCCCCAGCTCGGCATGCCCTTGTACAGATTGCCGTTCTTCACGATCCACGCAATCTCTCCATCGGTTGCCTGCCGCAGACGCTGGCTACGCAGACTCGGTTGCGAGCCTTTGCCCGTAGCGTCTTGTCCGTGGCACTTGGCGCAGTTATTGAGGTAAAGATTCCGTCCTGCCGCAACGGCATCGGTATTTCCGGCAAAGGGATTTGTGCGCCGGCGATCGGCCTCACTCACCTTCTTCAACCACGCGCCATCGCTCTTGCCAAAACTCGCCAGCGATGTCACCAGCACAAACACCAACAACCAACCCGCGCGCCTCACTTCGTCCTCCGAAACCAATCGCGAAATTGTTCAATCTCATAGCTCACGCCGAACCGCCACAACACACCCGCCGAGTTGTCGTTGAGTCCGAACTCGGGAGAAAACTTCAGCGTCATGCCGCGCGGAGTATTGAATGCAATCGTCGGGCCGGCATATTGGGCAGTCTCCCGCAGCCCGAAGCTGTAGCGCGTTCCCAACCCGCCAAACAGCTCCGCACCTGCGGAAAAGTTCTGCCGGCAGAAAGTGCACCGTCGACTGCTGCCTTTGAGAGCCAGCGGCCGGGCCACGGCGAGCGTATAACCAAACTCCCACGGCTCGTTCTCATTCACTGCTTTTTCTGCAATCGTGTTCTCTGAGAAATTCCAGCCCTTCACATTGCTCGAAAGGATCAGCTTTCCTTCGATCGAGCGTTCCACTTCCTTGCGCAGCGCTGCGTTCGGAACCTGCGTTTTCGTGATGGTGTCGTGATCGGTGATCTCGAGAAAGCTCTTGTCCGCGCTGTTCACGTCCTCGTATTCGACATAAAGGACGGGATTGACCCAGTACTCGCGCGGCAGAGGACGGAAGCGGTTCTCAAAACGGAAGCCGGTGAACACTGCCGAATCGTTCTCCGTCTTCTGCCCCTGCAGATAGGCCTCCGCCGTCCACCACGCCGCCACGCCGTACTCGAACTCCACAGTCGGCGCGAAAAAGGCATTGGAGTTCTTGGGTGCCGCGACGATGTTCTGGTTTTCGATCTCGAGATTGCCCGGCTCCTCCATCACGGAGGAATAAGTCACGAAATAAGGTGGCTCCTGTTGGGCCCGAGCCGAACCGAGGGAGAGGATGAATAGAAACAGGGCGAGCAGGCCCATTCGACCATCAAGTCGCACAAAATGAAACACTTCTTAAGCCTCCAAAAGCGAACAAGGGTCACAGCAAGATATGCGACCAATTCAGTCTGATATAAATGCAGACTAATTCGGTCGTATTTGCGAAGTCAATGGATGACGTCCCAGATCGCGAGATAAATGACGAAATCGTCATTTATATGGACAGAGGCTTTTCTGCGCCTCGGATTCAAACGAAGTCCGGGCCGCGAAGCCGTGCGGATCGCAAGTTTTCTATCGGATTTGGTCAGGCGCGCAGCCGTGCAGATAGCACAGATGCCGACTACTTTTGTGTTGGTGGGGCCGGGTTCGCCGCGGGCATCGCAAGGCAAGCTGGCGCAATCCAGCGAAGCCCTTGTCTGGGCAGTTGGTCCTCAGCCCATCGGGCCGCCGTGACCTAGCCAGGAACGCACATAGGCGATCTGGCCTACGTGATAGGTCTCATGAAAGGCGAGAAAGTCGACGATGCCTAAAAGTTTGCCATCGGCGCTGGGCGGGCCTTGGGTCGCAGGTGTGTCGAGCAGCTGTTCGGATGCGGCGTTCATCGCTGCGTCGAGTCGCGAGCCGATCTCGCCCCACGCATCCATCGCTGCTTCAGGCGAGGGACAGTCGGCTCCATCCACACATGCTTTGCCGCGCGCGTAGAGTCCCATCCACGGAGTCGTCCAAGGCGCATCGAGCCGCGTAAGCAACATTGTGCGTGCCCACGCGACGTGGCCGACAATCCAAAGCAAGTGGTTCGAGTGATCGTTCGGCCGGCGAACCCATTCGTCGTCGGAGAGACCGGCGACGCCTTGCTTGAGGAAACTATTGTTGTGCTTGAAATTGTTGGCTGCGTGCGCAAGTCTGCTGTTCATGATGGGCGGGATTGTAGCGCAGACCGCGCTCCTCCCGCCCGTGAATTAATGGTTCTCAGTTGACCGGGTGCGCTTTGCCGTTCTCAAGGCTCTGGTCGATGATCGAGCGCACTTTGCGGTCTGCCTCGCGTCCGATCCTTCCCTGCTCCTCACCCAGTTTGCCTTGCTGGGCGCCCAGTCTTCCCTGCTCCTCGCCCAGCTTGCCTTGTTGCGCACCGAACTCGCCTTGCTTGCTGCCGATCTGACCTTGCAACTCGCCGAGCCTGCCCTGCAGGTCGCCGAGTTTGTCTTGCAATTCAGAAAGCTCTTGCTGCGTGACGTTCTGGCCGATCTTGGCTTGCAATTTCGCCATGGTCTGCGTTAGCTCTTCCATCTCTTTCCGCATGTCGGGAGTCGGAATGCTGGCTTGCTCCTGTTGGCGTCCTAAGCCCTCTTGCTGCTTGCCCAGTTCCTCTTGTTGGCGGCCGAGCGCTTCCTGTTGCTTGCCCAGCTCTTCCATCGGCTTGTACATGGCCTCGATTTGCGCAATCGTCGCGGGGTCGTCGACGTAATACTGCTTGTCGTCGCGCGCGAACCAAAGAAAATCGCCATGAGCCATCTTGCGCACTTTGTCGATTTCGGTGGTATGGATGTCGCCTGAGAAATTCATCGATTCGGTATGATCGCCGCTGATGAGCGCATAGGAACTACCATTCACCGAATAGATATAGCTTCGGTTATGACGCGCGCCCCTTGAGTCACGCTCCTCTTGCGCAGACGCGTAGAGCTGAATACTTCCCGGCGCGGTAAGAGAAAGCGAGCTCTCAGGCGCCATCGGAGCACTGATCGCAAGCACAGCTCGGCTTGGAGTTGCTGGCGCAATCGGCGCAAGCGGTCCTGTCGGCTTCAGGGGCAGTACGGGATCGATCGACTTCGGTGCGAGTGCGGCATTCTCGCCAACCTCGATAGCCGGCTCTTCGGCATCGGCTGGTTCGGGATTGGCTGCTCCCTCCGCAGTCTCGGCAACCTGGGCAGACGACGCAGGCTGGGTTGCGATTGCGGGTGTGGCGGCAGGTGCTGTCTGCGCATCTTGCGCAGCTTGCACGCGAATGAATGCGGTAGCGGCAAACAGCGCCACAGGAACGAGCAGGACGGCGACAATCGCACGGCGACGACCGCCCGCAAAGGCCTGGCGAAATGCATGGTCATTGAGAAGCCGCTCAACGCGGCGCGAAAGACTTCCGGGGCGGGCCATAGCAACTCCAAGTACTGTTGGGCGCGGCGCGGCCGCGAATTCAAGAAGGATCTGCGCATACGAGGTCGTGCTTGCAGCCTCTTCGAGCCCGGCGCGGTCGCTGATGGTCTCCGCCAGGTCTGAGAGCTCGCGCTTCAGCCACCATCCGAGCGGGCTGAACCACACAAGCGAAGCGTAAAAAGCAGCCAGCAATTGCAGGTAGAAATCACCCTGCCGAATGTGCGACCTCTCATGCGCCACGACAATGCGCAGCTTGTCTGCGTCCCAATCGGCATACGTGGCGGGCAGAATGATCGTCGAACCAATCGTGACCGGAGAGGCTATCGCCCGGCTCGAACGCACGCGCAGTCCACCAAGCGCAGCTCTTTCGCTGGCGGACATGGACTCAGCGGTGAACAGAAGGTCCAATGCCGAGACAAGACCGTGGAGCAAGCGCAGGAACAAAATGCAAGCGACCGCGAGATAGACGATCCATCCAGCCGACGCAAGCGAGCGGGCGGCATGCTTCTCCACAACCGGAGCACCCATCGTCGAGACAGGTTCGCCGGTATACACGCTGGAAACGACCTGCGATTGCTTGGTCTCGACTGGCGCAGCGGCAGATTCAAACGAATCGATCGGATGACCTGCAGGCGGCTTGGCGATGTGCCTCGGACGCGTCATTGGCGGCGCGGCATGCACGGTTTCGTCCTGCGACCGCGCGGCTACCGGAGGTTTGACTGTCGTCGCGGTTGGGGCCGGCTCCGTGGGCAACGTCCACGTGGCGCCGACAGGAAGAACGCGAGCGGCCATCGGCGCGATCAGCGGCATCAGCAGCGCTGAACAAAGGACAAGCCCCCAGGCGGCCTTCTGCGCGACCACGTTCCGTACACGAAATACGCGCAAACCTGCCCAGACGGCGCAGGCCAACAGGAGCGAGCGAAGAGCCGCTTCAATCAATGTGGGAATCATGATCTGGACTCCTTTTTCGTGGGTGGTGCTGCTTTTTGTGCGGCGGCAATACGGTCCGCCAGGCGCTGCAGTTCGGCGCGATCGAGAACCTTCGAGTCGACCATTCCCACCAGCAACGCTTCTACCGAGCCCTCGCAGAACCAGTCGACGATGCGCTTTACAGCGCGGCCCGCCACATGATGGCGCGATTCGGCTGGAGAGTAGACGAATGTCCGGTCGTCGACCGCGTGAGCCAGATAACCCTTCTCCTCCAGCCGACGCAGAACCGTCCGCACGGTCGAGTCTTTCAGCGGCCGATCAAGTTCTTCACGCACCTGCTCGGCGGTGACTTTGCCAAGCCGCCAGACAATCGAGAGAATGTCGCGTTCAAGTTCGCCAAGTTCGGCTGGATCGTGATGGGAGGTGCTACTGCTCTTCATAGTGTTACCCACTGTAACACATAATCCGTACGTCAACCCGGAGTGTGACGAACGACGGCGGCAGGCAGAAGGTCCGGGGTCTTCGGTATGGGGCGTAGGGCGTTTCCCGGCAAAAACAAAGACGCCGGGGGATAAGCCCGGCGTCAGTTTGAGTTTGTATCCGTAGATTTACGCGCGGCTGAGGTAAGCGCCTTCGCTGGTGTCGACGCGAATTTTCTCGCCTTCGTTGATAAAGGGCGGCACCTGGACCACGAGTCCGGTCTCGGTCTTGGCCGGCTTGGTCACGCTGGAGGCGGTGGCAGACTTCAAGCCTGGCTCCGTCTCGACGACCGTAAGCTCGACAGACGACGGCAACTCGATGCCGACCGGGTGGCCATCGTGGTAGCTGACGTGGATCTGCAAGTTGGGAGTCAGATATTCGACAGCGTCTCCCAGCGTGTCAGATTTCAGGACCGTCTGCTCATAGTCGACCGGATTCATGAAGTAGTAGTCGTCGCCGTCGCTGTACAGAAACTCCATCAAAATTTCGTCCACCACGACCTTTTCGATGGCGTCGGCAGAACGGAACCGGTGCTCGAACATGGCGCCGGATTTGAGATTGCGCAGCTTGGCCTGAATAAAGGCGCGCAGATTGCCCGGGGTGCGGTGCTCGACTTTGAAGACCAGGTGCAGATTCTCGTTGTGCTTGATGATCATGCCCGGACGAAGTTGGGTGGCGGGAATCGCCATAAAAGGAAAACTCCTTACTTTGCTTGCGTTTCTACGCGGAAATTCGGCTGTAGGCCAACCTTGATTGTAACTGAGCGCGCGAATGCAAAAAGGAATTGCCCGAGGGAGTTGCAGTGCTGCTCCACTACAGATATGGTTTGAACCAGAACCCATGAAAGCAGAACAGAGCCAAGGGATAAGGGACGCCATACCGGTCACCGGTCTGTTGATGCTTTGCTTTCTATGGTCGCTGGGATCGCTTCGGTCTGATCTGTTGCCGACGCAGTTTGCAGCAGGACTCCCCACGCTCGAGCGAGAAGCATTGCATCTGGGTTCGCTCGCCATTGTCGGCTGGCTGCTTGCGGGAGTCCTTCATGCACAGTGGCCGCGTGGCCGTGAGATCTGGGACTCGGCCTTAATCGGCATTGGGTTGTTCGTGGTGCCTGCTCTCCTGGGGGAGGCATCGAAGAACGAAATTCCCGACCTGACAAGGGTGGCTCTCTACTCGCTCGCGCCGGTGTTCGCCGTGGCCTTTGAGCCCTATCTTGGCAGGCTGACCGAGTCGCAAAGCCGCGGTGGATTGCTGGCCGCCCTGGGCTGCGTCATCGGCACTCTCGGTGTTTTTCCTCTCATGATCCCGCGCAACTGGCAAGGTGCCGGCGGCTTCTTTGCCATCATCCTCGCCGTCGCGAGCGTGGCCGCCACCAACTGCTGGGCTGTACGCTTCGTTTCTGAGCTACCGGCCAAATCAGCTGCACCCGTGGCGTCGATCGCCGGAGCGACCGCAACGGCGCTCCTGGCGGGCGCCAGCTTTGTGAGCGAGCAGCCACTGTGGAACCACCACGTATTGGGCCCGGAAATCGCGTGGACGACGTCCGTCGAGTTGCCGGGCTTCCTCCTGTTCTTCTGGCTCCTGCGACGGATGTCGGCGGTCCGCATGACCACGCGCTTTGTTGTGACCCCTCTGATCGTGAACGTCGTTGGGCTCATTGTTCTGCGGCCTTCGATGCGGATCCGCGCCGGGCTCGGCATCCTGTTGATCGCGGTCAGCGCGGGTTGGCTGTTGGCAGCACGAGAAGAAGAGGAAAGCACGACCGATGCCCTGCCCTTGAACCTGAATCGCAGTTAATCGCCCTACCCCGTTTCGATCTGACTCAAACGTTTTACCGAAGTAGAAGAAGCTGGCGAGTCCTAGCCCGCGTCGACTAGTATTGCCAGCGAATTTTCGGAGTGAATGTCGATGCGTTCATCTTGCTCTTCCCAGTCATACCTGCGGATCATCGCGATCCTGCTGGTCGGCTTTACCGCGATGGGCCAGGCCCAGACGCCCGCGGTCCCCAGGGATGCACCCTACAAGAATCCCAACTTGCCCGCGGATAAGCGTGTTGCCGATCTTTTGCAACGGATGACACTCGAAGAGAAGGCGACCATGGTGTCCGGCTCGGGATGGATGGAGTCGGCGCCCATTGAGCGGCTGGCGATTCCCGCAATCAAGATGGCAGATGGTCCGATGGGCGTGCGTTCGTGGTTTGGCAGTTCGGCCATCACGAGCGCTGCGAATGCGCCCATGAAAGTCGAGACCACTTCTTTTCCATCCGGCGTCGCCATGGCCTCTACGTGGGATACGGATCTTGTGAATCGCGAAGGCAAAGCGATCGGGCAAGAAGTAAAAGCGCTGGGTCGAGACATGATCCTGGGACCGACGATCAACATCAACCGTCAGCCCTTGTGGGGCCGCAACTTCGAAGGCTATGGCGAAGATCCCTATCTTTCCGGCCAACTCGGCGTGGCCTATATCAAGGGCGTGCAGAGCGAAGGCGTGATTCCATCCGTCAAGCATTTTGCCGCCAATAATGAGGAGTACGAGCGGCATCGGGTGAACGCAACCATCGACGAACGCACCCTGCACGAAATCTATCTGCCGGCATTCGAAGCCGCAGTGCAGCAAGGCGGTGCGTGGAATGTCATGTCGGCCTACAACAAGGTGAACGGCATCCACTGCGGCGAGAGCGACTATTTGCTCGACAAAATTTTGAAACAGGAATTTTTGTTCAAGGGTTTTGTTGTCTCCGATTGGGGAAGCACCTACTCGACCGCGCCAACGGTAAACGCCGGCATGGACCTGGAAATGCCGGGCGGGCCTGCGATGCAAAAATGGATGGCCAATCCGCGAACACAAGAATCGGGGAATGGGGACGGATGGCTGGTGCCCGAGAAGGTGCTTGCTGAAGTAAAAGCGGGACACATCCGCGAGGCGACACTCGACGACAACGTGGGACGCATCCTGCGCGTAATCTTCCTCAGCGGTATCTTCGATCATCCGCACGCGGCGGGCGGCGAGGTCGATACGCCCGAGGAAAAAGCAGTGGCGCTGCAAGGCGCGACAGAAGGAATCGTCTTACTGAAGAACGAAGGTTCTCTTCTGCCTTTGGACGAGCATTCAGTTCATTCCATCGCCGTGATCGGGCCGAATGCTGCAGTTGCGCGGACCGGCGGTGGCGGCAGTTCGCTGGTGCGGCCAAAGTACAGTATCTCGCCACTCGATGGGATCAAGCAGCGTGCGGGCGGTGCGGTCGAGGTTTCCTATGCGCTGGGCGTGGGGATGGAGGGCGAGGACGCCACCCAGGACACGCCCGAGGCGCGGACGAAAGCGCTGAACGAGGCGGTAGAAGCTGCAGGCAAGGCCGATGTGGCAGTGGTTGTGGTGGGCCGATACAACAAACTCGAGGGCGAAGGCTTTGATGTGAAGACGATGGATTTGCCCGCGGGACAAGACGAGCTGATCGCTGCGGTCGAGCGGGCAAACCCGCATACCGTCGTGGTGTTGAATACAGGCGATCCCGTGACGATGACGAAGTGGATCGACAAGACGCCGGCGCTGCTCGACATGTGGTACGGCGGGCAGGAGGGCGGCCATGCGTTGGCGTCGATCTTGTTCGGCGATGCGAACCCCTCGGGGAAACTTCCCGTGACGCTGCCGAAGAAATACGAAGACAATCCGGCGGCGGCAAATTATCCGGGCAAGGATCTCGAAGTGAACTATGCCGAGGGTATCTACGTGGGCTATCGCTACTACGACACGAAGAACGTAGAGCCGCAGTTTCCGTTCGGCTTCGGACTGAGCTACACGAAATTCGAGTACAGCGATTTGAAGCTGCAGCAGACTGAAAACTTCGGAAGAAACTTCGCCCTGCGGTACACGGTGAATGTCCGCAATGTCGGAACACGCGCAGGTGCTGAAGTTGTCGAGTTCTATATACACGACGGCCACGCCAAGATCGACCGCCCGGAGCATGAATTGAAGGGGTTCGAGCGTGTGGATTTGGAGCCAGGCCAGACCAAAACGGTTGAATTTAAGTTAAACCGTGAAGCGCTTTCGTACTGGAATCCGGCGACCAAAGCCTGGCAAGCGGATCCAGGCACGTTCGAAATTCAGGTGGGATCGTCGTCCAGAGATATTCGGCTGAAGGTGCCGCTGAAACTGGACTAGGCAACCGCTCGTTAGCGCGGCGGTTGATATGGCTCGACGCTCAGCATGCTGCCCAGAATGCCGCGCTCTTCGGGACTGAAGGCGTTCTGATAGCGCGCCGAGTTCAGCACCGTCTGGCGCTGATCGGGCGGAACATTGCGCAGATCCTTGAACGCATTCTTCATGACCATCTGGCGATCGCCCGACAGCGTCGTCCAACGACGCGCCGAGTCCTGCACCTGTGCGCGTTGCTGCGGCGAGAGACGTTCGAGGTTCTCGGCCCGTGCCAAGCGCCGTTCGCGCTGTGCCTCGGGCATCTGGTCGACGCGGTTCAACTGCTGAACAAGCCTCTGCTGTTGCTGTGCGGGCAAGCGACTAAAGCTGGGATCGTTGTGCAGCATGCGTTCCTGATCCTGCGAAGGAACGCCGCGGTGTGCGTTGAGCCACGCTCCGAGATGACCGGGAGGAGCGTAGGACCCTGCGGCGCCGGGATAGTTCGGTCGCCCGTACACCTGCCCCTGAAAATTCCGTTCAGGCATTGCGGGACGCACCGCGCTGGGCCCGTTCTGAGGGACATTTCGGAACTGAGGTGATTGCTGACCGGGATTGCCAAAGCGCGGCCGTGTCTGCGACTGCATGCGCATCGGATTGCGGTTGGACTGGGCGCGCATTCCGCCCGCACGAGAACCAAGAGCAGGCCGCGGCGTCGAGGGCCGCTGCGCCCACAGAGACGAAGGCGTACACAACGCTGCGGCCATTGCCAGCGCCACAACAGCTGCGTGCAGGCCACGCGCGATGCTCGCTCTTGTCTCCTCCTTCATGGGTATGCTCTCAGTCTCAGGTCAGTCAGTCAGTCAGTCGATCGAAAGATTAATTCGCGTTGTTGCTGTCGGCGCTCGAAAGCGATTCGAGCTGGTCGAGCAGCTGGGCATTGTTGTCGAGTACCTGCAAATCGTGCACCACAGCAGCCTGGGGCGGCGCTGCGGGAGTCTGATCCCAGTTGGTGATGCCCAGATACGTTCCGCCGCCCAACAGCAAAACCACTGTCAACGCCATGGCGGCAACAGGCCGCGCGTGCAGCTGCGGACCGTAAGTTAAACGTGCCCGAAACCGCTCGAACCAGCCCGCGGGAGCCGCCTGGCGCTCCTCATTGAGGCGCGCCGCAAAGCGGGTCATGAAAAATGGGCTTGGCTCGGGAGCTTCCCAGGTGTCGAGCAGCGCCATGGTGGCGCGCATTGCGTCCAGTTCTTTCGCGCAGGGCTCGCACGCGGCAACATGAGTCGTAACCTCGGCAGGCGCGGCCTCGGGAGCGAGCAGCATGTCTGCCATCGTCGTCTCCATTGCCGTGCAATTCTTGTTCTTCGTTTCCATCGCTACCACCCCGCTTCCCTGCCGGTTCAATCCGGCTTTTATTCTCGTTGCAATGCCCCGTTGCAATTCCGGGGCTCCCCGGCGACAGATCCCGTCGCTGGTGGCTAAACAAAATCCTTCAGCTTGTCCCGCAGTGTCTGATATGCGCGAAACAGGAGCGACTTGGTCGCCGATTCACTGAGTTTCAGCACATCCCCGATCTGCCGATAGTCCATCCCCTGGTACTTGTGCATCAGAACCGCCATCCGCTGCCTTTCAGGAAGCGCCATGACGTGTTGCCGAATGGCTGCCATGCGTTCGTCGTGCAGCAAATTCTGCTCGATATTCGGCTCATCGTCCGCGACGTCGGGAGTCGAGCCCGTCTCCTCATCCGGCTGATCCAGATAAATCGTCGACGCCGACCGTTCGTGGCGCGTATCGCGGGCATGATTCACCGCAAGGTTGGTTGCAATTCGATACAGCCACGTGGTGAACTTCGCTTCCGCCCGATAGCTCTCGCGCGAGCGGTACACGCGCAGAAAAACCTCCTGCGCCAATTCTTCGGCAACAGCCTGGTTGTGCACCATCCTGTAAAGGAAGTGAATCATGGCACGGTAGTGCTTTTCCACCAGATAGTTGAACCCTGTCTCATCCCCCGCCGCGACGCGCAACATGACGGCTGCGTCGCTGGACTCGTCCGCTCCGTAGTTGGGAACGACGCCATCCGTTCGCAGGCCTGCTCGGCTCGCGGAACCGACTCCCAAGGCCGGTTTGTTCAGGACCAGGGTTGCCATATCTTCACGAACCCCGTCAGGGCTCGAAGGTTGCGTCGGACCATGAGTTTCCTGAGCGGAATTAGTACTTTCGGCAGGATCTTCAGGTCTGTCACTCTGCGAAGAATCCCGGGCGCGATCTTTGCCCCCCAAAAGCAAGGATAACCCTTCTTGATACTGCCATTTGGGTCGATCTGAAGGCAAAGAATCGAATCCCGCCAAAGCCGGCTCACGGGAGTCAGGACCGAGAGACGACTGCGCGGCGGCGCGACCGTCGAAAACGGGGCCTTTCAACGAACGGCGCGGTCTGAGTCTCCAAAACATTCTTTGCGTGCCGACCCAAAAGATCGCAGTGAACACCGTAAAGGGCTGCGTTGGTCCCCGAGCCTTGCTGGTGTTACTCTACCCTAGCGAGGCTCCTTCAGCCCCGTCCGGGCGATTAGCTCAGTTGGTTAGAGCGCTTCCTTCACACGGAAGAGGTCTGGGGTTCGAGTCCCTAATCGCCCACCATAAAACTCTCAAAATATGACTGTTAGGCGACAACTGCGCTTGCATCGCCAAGGATGTTTTTGTCGCATCGATCCAGACGCCCGATTCGCCGGGCGCGCATTCAATCGGTCGCGTTCATTCCATCGATCTGCTTGTTGAGAGTGAGAAAACCGTGTTTGCGGCATATACCTCTGGCGTACCGGCCGCATCTTAACCATCCAGCATGACGTGCACCCAGCTCAAGAACACAGCTTGCGTTGATCAACACGAAGTGTCCGCGCCTGTAAAACCGAACCAATCGTACCCGGGATTTCGTTGATCCCCCACGGGGTGGGTCGTTGCAACGTAGATATTGCGAAGAGGGGCTAAGGCTCGATACCAACTATTTCGAGAAAACCAGGGCCTGGGTCGCCACCGAGGCGGATAAACGCGTGGCCGTGGCGGCCGGCACCGGAATCACCGCCAACGACTGGACCCGCATTGCACGTCGCGTCGATGGAGCAAAGGCCTGCCATGAAGAGGCTTTCCACGCGTACATGGAACATGTGATTGCCTGTCCGGTGTGCAACGCGCACGTTCCCACGTCGGCCGAGCTAATCGCCCATCAACGGCATTAACGTGCCCGCAAACGTTCATTCGCCGGGTCGGGCAGATCCCCATCGATAGAGCTGAAACTCTCGAATGTGCGCAGCGGTCGTACTGGAGAGAATGTTGAGCCGCGCCCGAGTGGTGGTCACCGGGGCAAAAGCATCTATCTTCTTATGTCCGATGGCTTGAGCATGGGCAACGCGTTCCCACTTTTCCGACTTTTTATTCCAGATTTCGATGGCGTAGCGCTCTACGTGCTGGCCGTCATTGAGCCATTCCATCGTCACCGCATGATCGAACGTGATGGGTTGGTCGAAATCGACTTCCAGCTGTGCGTTGTGCGACTCAGGAGGCGCAGACCAGAACGTGTCAGGATCCCCATCGAAGGCGGCGTTGGCTTCCGTTGGACGATGTAGGAGAGCCAGGTTTTTGGCGGCGCGTTGGCGCAAAGCCGCTCCGAATTCCGCGAGACGTTTGGCATCCACGTCGGGGATCAGACCGCGACTATCCGGAGCCACGCCGAGCATAAACTGGGCCCCGCGACCGACGGTTGCGTCGTAAGTGGAGAACAGCTCATCGACAGACTTCAGCGAAGCTTCGTCCTTGGGATGCCAGAACCAATGAAGCTTGCGCAGCGGAGTATCGGCCTCGACGGGACGCCAGCGAAGATAGCCGTGGCGATCAATCACATTCCAGTTCTCGTAGTCGACCGTGCCCGCTTCGTTGCCCACCCAGCGCGCATCGCCGTATTCAAAGAGACCCGTATCGGCGAACACAACCGTGTTGGGTTGATAGGTCCGCAGGGTTTCGATGATCTTCTGGAAGTTGTAGACATGGCCAGCCGATCCGGCGCCATCGAGCCAGAACTCCACCAGGTCACCATAGCGCGAAGCCAGTTCCTCGAGCTCCGCGTTGTAGTAGACGTCATAAGCGGCCGAGTCTTTATATTTCGGCTCATGGCGGTCCCACGGGGATAGATAGATGCCGAAGCCAAGGCCATACTTGCGCGCCGCGCGCGCCACATCGCCGACAACATCCCCCTTGCCGTCTTTCCATGGGCTGCTGCGCACGCTGTAGTCGGTTTGTTGGGTCGGCCAGAGACAGAAGCCGTCATGATGCTTGGCTACCAACACGACATACTTCGCCCCCGAAGCTTTGATCGCCTGCATCCATTGGTCGGGGTCAAACTGAACTGGATTGAAGACCGAGGGGGCCGCGGTCCCATCGCCCCATTCGCGATCGAGAAACGTATTGGTCGAGAAATGGAGGATGACGCCAAACTCAAGGTCTTGCCACACGACCTGGTAAGGAGCTGGCGTGACGGAGGCGAACGACTGGCTGATCGCCGGATGCGACAGCAGCGCGATGACAAGAAGTTGAAGAGCGGTCCGAAGTTTCACGAGCTTCCTCGCGAATGAGTGTACCCGAACACGGTCAGGCGGAGAGGTCCTCGACCAGGCGATTCATCTTCTCTTCCTGCTGCTCAATCGACTCGAGCAGTTTGAACTGGGTGCGGCAGCGATCGAGGTTCTGACCGTCTCGATGAATCTTGAAGTAGGTGTCGCCGGCGAGATAGTCGGTGAGAAAACGGATGCCGATTTCGAAGGTGATTAATTTCCCCGAGAAGGCGAGAGATCGTCTTTCGGCCTTCGTCAAGAAATCGCCGGCGCTGTCGAGGTAGCCGCGCACAAGCGCTTCGTAGAGCGGAAACTCCATCGACACGCGCGAAAGGTCCCGTTCATCTTCCGCCGCCGAGCTCGTTGTCGTCCGCACCATATCGCCAAAATCGTAGGCCACCAGCCCCGGCATCACGGTATCGAGATCAATCACGCAGATGCCCTCGCCCGACACGTCGTCGAGCAGCACATTGTTGAACTTGGTGTCGTTATGCGTGACCCGCTCGGGCAGATTTGCATCAATCAACGTGCTCACCATCGACTGACGAGCCAAGGCGAACTTGATCTCTGCCTTCGCCATTGAAGCACGATGAACGACGTCGCCCTCAATCGCAGCCTGAAGTGCGGCGAACCTCTTGGGCGTGTGATGGAAATCCGGAATCGTTTCATGCAAGCGCGGCGCAGGCAAGCTGGCCAGCATCTGCTGAAATCGGCCGAACGCGCGGGCAGCCTGAAACGCCTGCGGGGTTGACTGGACCGCATCGTAGCTCGCCGCTCGCTCAATAAAGCGATAGGCACGCCAGAAATCGCCCGCCGCATCTGAAAACCAGACTTGCCCATCGAGCGCAGGCACCAGGGAGAGCACGCGACGATCGCAGTCGGATTGACCATTCAGCTGATCGGCCAGATGCGTGGTGACGCGCTTGATGTTTTCCATCAGCGCGACAGGATTTTTGAAGACATGCAGGTTCATGCGCTGGACGATGTAGCGCACCTGCCGGCCAGACTGGTGAAAGACGGCGCAATAGGAGTCGTTGATGTGGCCACTGCCGTAGGGCAGGGCGCCGACAAACTCGCCGTCCATAGCGAAGTGATGGGTTACTTTACGGATCGAGTCGTCAAGCCCAGAGTCCCTTTGGATAGTAGCCCCCCTCCACGAGGCGTCGAATGCTGTCAACTGCACGCGGACGGTCTTCTCGATAGGTGACGCCGAACCACGACTTACCGCCCGGCAGAACCTTGACTCGAGCTAACTTTGCGGCAATCAGCTCATTGACTGTGCTTGGAATATAGCATTCAGCCTTGATGTTGCCCGCACTTCGATTCAGGAACTCCTCGAATTGTTCGGCAAGCTGCGGAAAAATCTGCGGCGTAAATCCCCACATATTCATGGATACAGCCTCGTCCCCGCGTAGTGCCGTCCGGTGCCCTTCGGCGCCCGTATAAAAGACCTGCTCGCCCTCCCGTTCGATGGACGTGCGTTCGACAATGCGCTCGAGATAACCATGCTCATCGACTGTGCAGATACCCCGCGCGACCGATCCAAAATCAGATAACGTATCGCGCAATACGAAACCAACCATGCTGTAGTCGGCCGATCCCGATTGAAGATGACGTGCGATCGCGCGAAAACTGTCTTCACCGTAAAAGTCGTCGGCGTTGATCACAGCGAAAGGTTCGCGGATGACAGAAGCGGCCATGAGAACTGCGTGCGTGGTTCCCCAGGGCTTGGTGCGTGCGGCGGGCAGCAGGTGCGGCGGCACGAGCTTGTCGATTTCCTGGAAGACATAGTCAACGGGAATGCGCTTGTTGTAGCGCGTGCCGATGACTTCTCTGAACTGCTGCTCAATCTCCTTGCGGATGACGAAGACCACTTTGCCAAATCCTGCACGGCGGGCATCGAAGATTGAGTAATCCATGATGGTCTCGCCTTCGGGACCCACTGGATCGATTTGCTTCATGCCACCGTAGCGGCTACCCATGCCAGCCGCAAGAACGAGAAGCGTCGGCGTCGTCATATAAGTATGTCCTTTCTCAGTGTTCTCAATGCGCAAGCTCTTCGGGCAGAATGTCCAATGTCAGCACCTCGAACGGGGCGAGGCAAAACTCATGCACATCGTGCGCCTCAAGCACAATCACGGGATGCCCTGCTTGGTCTTTCCACGGGCAGGTGGCACGATACGCTTGCTTCGCATCCGGAGGCAGTTCGAAGACGTCCTGAAGC
Organism: Occallatibacter sp.; assembly: GCA_036267935.1. Taxonomy (GTDB): domain Bacteria; phylum Acidobacteriota; class Terriglobia; order Terriglobales; family Acidobacteriaceae; genus Telmatobacter. The sequence goes on from DATAVC010000030.1 coordinate 60,853, forward strand.
TTCACCGCGATCGACTGGTCTTTGTCGCTTGGATTGCGCAGCACGAGAATGCCTTTGCGCGGCGTCCAGGAAGCCCATCCATACACCGCGAGCCGCGCTGGATCGCCTCCCACCCAGTGGGTATCCTTCAAGACGTCGGCATTAGCGCGCGACCACTTGGCGGATTCGGCAAGATCGTCCCAATTGGACGGCGAGAGCAGGGACGGCGTGATGTACATCTCCTGCAGCTGCGTGCCAGCGCCAAAATACGAACGCACTTCGTTGTGAAAATCATTCCCAGGATCCCGGTTCAGCTGCTTGTGATGCTGGGCAAAGATCATGCCGTGCAGCATGAGCGAGTTCAACGGAAAGAGCGGGCCGCTTTCCACAATGTGCTGGTAGGTCTGCTCATCGCGGTAGGTGATCCAGCGCTCGCGCTGTGTTCCCACTCCAGCGTATGAATCATCTTCTCCTCCGCGCCAGATAGAGTCGGCATAGAACAGCCAGAAAGGCGATGGCCAGGTTCCTGTCGTCAGATTGATGTAGATGTCCGGCTTGGTCGCGCGCAGTTCGCCAATGAGATGAATGGCAGCGGAGAAATCGCTGTCGAACTGGCTGCCGGGAAACACCGAGTCCACATTTCCCGTACCGTCGAATTTGAACTGGTTGACGCCGTAGTCACGAATCATCGCGAGGCAAACATCGCGAAACGCAGCGTAATATTTGGGCCCCGACAAGGCATAACCGCCGCCGATGATTTCGTAGCCGGCTGATCGGCCGAAGGCGACGCGTTCTTGTTTGGGCTTGGAGTACCCGCCCCACGGCGACATCCACACGCCGGGGTTCGCATCGTAATGCGCGGCCGCCTGGCGAATCGGAGTGAAGCCCTCAGGGAACCCTGAGTTGAATTTCCAGAGCGTCTTGTGATCATCCCAGCCGTCGTCGAACAGGAACGAATCGAGCTTGACGCCGCGCCTTTGGCTCAGTTCGCGGCCAAAGGCATTCACGCGATCGAGAGCACCGGCCTGGTCGTAAGGACTGAAGTATCCGAGATCGTACCAGGAGTTGTAGTGGAGAAATGTGCGGTATGGATGCGCTCGCTCGCGTTCGATGTAGGCGAGAAAATCGCGGCGCATCTGACCTTGGCGGGCAAAGCCCATCACTGCGGAATAAGTAATGGATTGACCGGAGCGCAAGGGCAAATCGCGATCGATCCAAGCCGATGCGCGGCCGTTTTCAACCTTGCTCTGCGAAAGAGGATGCTCGAAGCCAACGAAAACGTTGCCGGCCACGATCGGGGAGCCATTCACCGTTCCGACTACATGCGCATCCTGAAGAGGTAGATCGATGAGTTGCACGCGGCGAATGGGCACATCGGCGTTCACCGCGGTAATCGTGAGGGATTGTCGCAGGTACGACGAGCCATCGCGCAGGATCAGGGACAAGGCGACAGGTAGGGCATGGCCCGGACACTCCATCGAAATAGCAATCTCGGCACCGGGCAAGGTATCGGAGAAGCGCGAAGCGCCTGCCGTTGGATCGAGCTGCCGGATCGTTGGCGCTTGATCCACGTGCAGGCTCGGCGCATTGCAGGTTGTGCCGTCCTTGAAGACGAGAGTGAACGGCGACGGAATCGGATAGGAGACTTTATGCTGGCGGTCGGTGACGAGGACGTCCGCAATTTTGCCGTCGCGCAGGGAGAAGACGGCACTGAGAGCGTGATTCTCAAGTCGGAATTCTTGGCCCACGTGCAAGGCTGCCGCGGCTCCTGGATCAAGGTTCTCCTGGGCGCGCGCGCAGGGGCCGAGGACTACACCTACCCAACCGACAGCGCACAAGGTCAACTTGGTTCGACGCATACCCTCACCATTCAAAACGACTGTCAGTGTAGCGTAGCCAGCGGGTGGCGAGCCGCTGGAATGCCCGCGCAATAGCGCCGCGGGTTCTTCATGGTCTTTGCAGCCCAGCTCTTTCTGGCAAGCTGCGCAACGCCTATGGTATAAGGCGGAGAACCGGCGTCTCGGCGACGGCATTGATTCAATAAAGGAAACGCTCGATGAAGAATCCTTGTGCCACGACTCGATCACTCCTGCTGATCATCTCCCTCGCGCTGTCCTCGGCGGCCATGCGCGCCCAGGCGCAACTCTCCGACGTTCCGCCAGTCAGCATGGGACTTTGGCAAACCGAGACCACTTCAACCGTGTCCGGCGTTGAGAATACTCCGATGGCAGGAATGGCGGCCGCCATGGGGCGTTCGCATGTTACGCAGTCGTGCCTGACTCCAGACAAGTGGGAGAGCGACATTCAGGGACTCAACGCGCGCCAGCAGCACGGCTGCACGTTATCGAATTTGCATCAGGATGCGCACGAGGTTTCGTTCGATGAGGCCTGCACTTCAGAGCGCGGCGGTGCAACCACGGCACACATCGACATCCTGATCGACAGCAGCGATCACACGCACGGAACGGTTCTGATGAAAATTGCTAACCCGGCGCTGCCTCAACCAATGACGATGACCATGACGATGATCTCGCAGCATATGGGAGCATCCTGCGGCGACGTGAAGCCCGGTGAAGGCAAGATGATTCGATAAGAGCAGCCGCGCGAGACTAGCGCGTCTCACCCGTGCGCAGGATGGTATCGATTCTGCGACTATAGTGGCCCGTCAGTGCATTCCAGCGAACCAGGGCGAGTTCCTTCAGCATCTGCAATCCATCGCGCAGATAGCTCATCCGCGTACGTGCGTCGTGTGCCCAGCTCACGGGAACTTCTTGCACTCTGAAGCCGCGTTTGAGAGCGATGAATAGAATCTCAGGATCGAAACCCCAGCGCTCGATACTCTGCAATTGAAAAACTGTCTGGGCGGCAGCGCGCGTAAAGGCTTTGAAGCCGCATTGCGTGTCCGCAAAGGGCAGCCGCATCACCATGCGGCAGACGGCGTTGAAGCACCGGCCAAAAACCTGCCGGTAGAGTGGCTGCCGATGGGTCTGGCGACCGGCTTCGAGCCAGCGGGAACCGATCGCGATATCGGCACCCGATGCGATTGCGGCAAACAGGCGCTCCGCTTCGATGATCGGTGCTGATAGGTCTGAATCGGTGAACATGATGATGTCGCCCAGCGAATGAAGAACGCCGTTACGGACGGAGTAACCCTTGCCGCGATTGCCGGGATTCTCAAGCATGCGCAGTTCGGGTGTTTCGCGGGCAATATTCTGCACAATCTCAGCGGTGTTATCGGTCGAACCATCGTTGACCACGATGATTTCAGCATCCCATGCATTTGCGCGCATGCAGGCGATCACCGACTCCAGAGTTGCGGGGATGCGCCCGCTTTCGTTATAAGCAGGAATCACGATGCTGTATTTGGGATACTGCGACACGGCTCCCGCCTCTCTGGGCCAGCCTCTTTTTCGGAGGAAGACAAGCGTCATCATACCGCAGAAAATATGAAGAAAATGGCTCCCGGCAGCGAATTACAACTTTTCCGCCATCTAGTTGATCCAAAAGGATCAGAAGCGCTTGGAACTTGATTTTTGGGCAACGTGCGAGGACAATCCCCTTATGCTATGTGCGGAGGTCTCAATAAGATGACAAAGGCAGATCTGGTAGAAAAAGTCACTCGGCTCGGCGATCTTACCCGCCGCGATGGAGAAGTCATCGTGGAAACGGTATTCGACTCAGTGATCTCTGCCTTACAGAGCGGCGACAAGATCGAAATTCGTGGGTTCGGGTCGTTCCGCATTCGCCAGCGCAATCCGCGCATCGGCCGCAACCCCAAGACAGGGGAACGCGTAGAGGTTCCTGCCAAGCGGGTACCCTACTTCAAGCCTTCGAAGGAGTTGCGCGACTTGGTCAATCCGGGTGAAGCTGCCGTGGCGCAGCCCGCCGCGTCTTGATCCGCGGAGCGTTCGCGACACAAATCCATTGATCCGGCGTGCCATCTCACGATGGCCGTATGCCGATGACGCTCATCATTCGTCCGGCATGCCCCTTCGATGCGCGATGTGAGAAGAAGAGGTCCGGCATGCAACTGGTGCATCCGCCGGCGAGCTGAATTGCGCTTGGTCTGAGGCCGGCATCGAGCAACTGGCGCCGATTGGCCTCGACCAGGTCGAGATGCAGATTCGGGCCCATCGGCGAGTGACCCGGTGCGCGCTGCGTGAGAAACAGCATCGGATACTTCGTCCGCACCGAATCAGTCTCAAAAACTTCGTGGAACAGATCGCCCGAGTAGGTGAACTGCGATTCGAATGCAGACATCACCTCGTCCCCGATCGCGTAACAGCACGCTCCGACGCAGGGGCCAATGGCGGCAACCAGGTCTTGCGGTTTCGAGTTGAAATCCAGCCGCATCTTGCCAATCCCTGATTCAACAATGCGATTCACCGTTCCGCGCCAGCCCGCATGAAACGCGCCAACCACACGCTGCCGAGTATCGGCAACCAGAACAGGCACGCAGTCTGCAGTCTGAACGGCAATTAAAAAGCCTGCCTTCGCCGTGATGATTCCGTCTGCCGTCGCCGGCACTTCCCGCGGACCAGATGCAGCGACCACGAGTTTCGTATGACATTGGCGGACGGTGCACAAGGGCGTCTCCAGATCGCCGGTCACCGCTTGCGTTAGAAGCATCCGGTTGCGAAGCACGCTCTCGCGATCGTCCGCCGCCGTGAAGCCCAGGTTCAGTTCGCCGGCGGTAGACTCCGCGCAATAGGCTCTGCTCACGCCTCCGCGCCGGGTACTGAATCCGTGCCACAGCCATGAGAGTTTCTTCCATTTCGAAATCAGGAGAAGAGGAACGCCGTTCGAAGCAATGACCGGGATTGGAACGGGAGGGGACAACTCTTCAGGCATCTCGCGGTCTCTGCGGTCTGCGCGAGTCAAACGGGTGCCGGCGTCGTGGCGGCTCCGAACAAGTCCACCGGCGCGGAACAGCGCGTCCACTCGATCGAGGTCGGATGCAGCAGATTTTGCAGATTTGGGATGGGAAACCGGGGATCTCACAGGTCGATTCTAAGACGCTGCAGGAGAGGAGCGAATGGGCCTGCCTTCCGGCAGGCCCGCTCTAGAGGCATGAAAGGGAGGGAATCCTGAGGGGGTCAAGAGAAGGGATCCGTTGCCGGACCATCAAAGGGGGTATTCCTTCATTAGGAAGGCAATGCTTCGAGGAAGCCTCTAATCGTTAACAGATAAGACGCGACCTTGCGATGAAAGGTTGCCAGAAGTGTGGAGTGGAAATCTTGGTTTTCCACAGGTGCCCCGAAAATGAAGAACTTTGGGCTCTGTCCGGCAAATCGCCGTTGCCACATTGGCACATAAGCTTCTTAATATCTTCCGGTTAACAGAAGGAAGCAGCCGGAACGTTTATTCGTCGAGGCCATAGCGCTTTTTTACACTGGCCAGCGCGTCCGGGCTGGTGAGGCGTGCCCGCAGCTCGACTTTGCGCTTTTGAGCAGCTTCAAAATCGAGCGGAGTCAGCCCGCGCCGCTTATTCGAGCCCGCTGGTTTTGACCGTGCCCGCTGGTTCTTTTCCAGCCGAAGGGTCCATGCCGTTCGCAATGCTCCGGCGAGAATATCTTCGCTGGCACGCTCGAGGCGAATGTGTGTGGCGCCATTCTGGCCCCAACCGCCCGGTACGGCGAGAAACACCTCGGGTTGTTCTGAAACAAAGACACACTGTTGTTCCGGCGTCAGCATCAGGTTGCCGAAACCCTGGCGCTCTGAGGCCAAAGTCGCAAAAATACGGCCTCCGACGCGGAAGTCCGCGTGACCCATGTGCGCGCCTTCTTCGGCGCCCTCAAAACTGAGCGCTATACGGCGAAAATCGGATGCAATCATCGAATACAGGTCGTTTCTCCCTTACCTCTGGTTCGATGCAGAATCCGCCTATTGTGCTGTGCAGGGACGAAACGAAGTCCAGTCGATGGTTTTCTGAAATTTCTTATCGGGGGCAAAAAGCGCGTTGAACGTGAACGCAAACTGCGAAGCGCCGTTGCGTTCGAGATAGTCCAGGCGTTGCTTTGCTTCGTCGACGCCGGGATGATGCCCTGCCGGCACCCACCACAAGGCAGCGTACGCACCCGAGAATTTCTCAAACCACGCGTGGCGTTGACGCAGCAACTCGACGTGCATCGTCTTGAAGACGAAATGACGGAGCGATTCCACCGTCTCCCACACCGACATATTCAGCAATGTGCGCTCATCTTGGAATGGCCGCAGGTAGGTCGCGTTGCCTTCGCCCGTTTGCAGTCGCCAAACAAATCCAGGGCTCGCATCGGCCAGCGCATTGATTTCATCAAGCCGATTCACAAATCCAGACATGATTGGATCGGAAAGCTCGGCGCGAATGCGCCCGATATTGACCTGCGCGATCTGATATTGGCTCATTGTTCCTCCGTTGACGCTTTGCGCTTTCTGCAGGCTCGCTTACGCGCGCGACACCGTTTTCGACTCGAACTCCTCATTGAGCCACTTCGAGAACGCGGAGAATTCTTCGTCGCGGCCCAGGAAGTCGCGCACCATTTCTCTCCCTGGCTTGGACCCGCCCTGCTCAAGCACGGTCGTGCGATATTTTGCGCCGGCCTCGCAGCCCAGCAGATCCGCGGGATCAAATTGCGCGAAGAAGTCCAGGGCAATCACCTTGTCGAAGGCATAGGTGTAGTAGTTCGACGAATAGCCCGTGAGATGCCCGAAGCTGGCATACATGCGATTGCCCTCGACCCAGCTCCACGGTTGAAGACCCTGATAGAGACGCCTGGTAATTTCGTCGAGGTTCAGATGCGCTGGATCCTGGTCGTGCAGATCGAGCGAGAGCGTTGTGTAGTAGAGCTGCGCGCGCACCCAGTCGGCCCGACCAAACGAGCCGGCCAATTTCATCTTGCGGATCGTGTCGGAGGGAAGTATCTCACCGGTCTCGTAGTGCTTCGCGAACGCTTGCAGCAGCTTCTCATCGCGGAAGAACTCCTCGAGCATCTGGGATGGAACTTCGATGAAATCGCCTTCGGTCGCAAAGCCGGATAGACCCGCCCACTTCGTCCGGCCACCCAAAATCGCATGCATCAGGTGACCGAACTCGTGAAAATACGTGACGACATCGGAGTACTGCAACAGTCCAGGATCTTCGCCATCGCCGCCCGGGAAGTTGCAGATGAGCGCGGCTTCGGGCAGATAGCGGCCATCCACGCCGGTCACCACGGGTGCGGCTGAGAACCACTTATCCTTCCCTTCGCGTGGGTGCATGTCGAGATAGAAGCGGCCGACAAGTGCGCCGCCCTCGTAGACGTCGAATACCGAGACTGCGGGGTCCCACCCCTGCGCCTGCGACGATCGAAACTCGATCTTGAACAGGCGCGCGGCCGTTTCGAGTACACCCGCTTCAACCTGCGCGTAGGGAAAGTAGGGTCGCACGGATTGAGAATCGAAATCGAATTCGGCTCGACGGAACTGCTCATACCAATAGCCCCGGCTGACAATGTCGATTTCTTTCTTCCCTGGCTGACGGGTTTGTACGAAGCCGAGAATCAGCTCATGTTCTCGTTCAGCTCCCTCACGGCTGGCGTCGTTCAGCTTGGCAAGAAACGTGCGCACGTTCGCGGCGGATTTCATCATCTGGTCGGCCGTTGCCAAGTCGGCCCAGCTGCGGAACCCGAGGACAGTGGCGATCTCCTGCCGCGTCGCGAGCAGATCGAGCAGCACTTGCTGGTTTGCCGGATAGGCGCGGGTGTTGTATGCGAGAAACATGCGCTCGCGCAAGGCGGCGCTGCCCGCGAAGGTCATCACCGGCTGCATGTCAGGAGGATCGGTCGAGAGAATTACGCGGCCCTCGCCATTGGCCGGGTGACGCGCAATGTAGTCCGCAGGCAGTCCTTCCAATTCCGCGGGCTGGGCTTCGATCGTCTTTGCACCCTCTTGAATATTGCGGCTGAAGTCGAGTGCATGCTTTGTCGCTTTTTCATGCAAGGCCTGCAGCCGGTCACGTGTCGCCTGATCCTTGTCGACACCCGCGAGGCGATAGCCCAGCAGCGTGCGCTCCACATAATGCCGCGTCGCGGCGTCCACACCCGCAAGATCGATCGCCGTCAGCGCGTCATAGACAGCTCGATTGAGGCTGAGAGCGCTGCCTGCCATCGCGATGCGCTGGGCCTCCATCTGGGCCTGATCCCGTACCGCCTTGTCGGCAGCGACCGAGTTCAGGATTCCCGCCTGCGCCCCGGCAAGACTCAGCTGTTCGATGGCGACATCGTACAGGCGCAGAGAATTGTCGGGCGTGCGCGGGCCTTCGACCGCCAGCAGGGCGGCAAGAGCTGCTTCATGTGCCGCTAGGCGGGCGCTTACCCAACTCGTGAGGTTCTCTGCGGATTCTGCGCCGCCGGCCTCCCATACATGCAATTCCTCGGTGACAGCAACGGCGGCCAGGGTTCCAGCGGACATACGCAATCAATCCTCCAGAGTCTAGGGTGCCACATTGTGCCGGATTGCTGCTCCAGCGCCTCTTTTGCCTTTGAACATTTCCGGGCGTGGAGACGTATTTCTTCGGCAAGGGCCGATTCGACAGCGCACGCGGTGTCCGCATGCGAACGCTTTTGCCGGCGTCGCCGCGAGAATGCCCATCCAATGATGCGGGTCAATGATTCGAAACTGGGGCGCGTGTGGTCTCGCGCAGGGAAGGTCGAAGGCTCGAAAAAGTTTTCCCCTAGAGATAACGAGGAGGATCGATGGCGGCTTTCACACAAAATGTTCGCTTCGCGCTGCGGCAGTTGAGGCGCAATCCCGGCTTTACTTTCACCGTGATCGTGACACTCGCGCTCGCAATTGGCGCAAACACGGCCGTCTTCTCCGTCGTTAATGCGCTGATGCTCAAGAATCTGCCTTACCCGCACCCCGAGCGCATGGGAACCATCTTCCGGCTGGTGCGGGGAAATGAACCCTTCGATGGACGGCACGATATCAACGGCGAGGTATGGGAGCAGCTGCGCGACAACGTTCCGTCCCTCGTCGCGGCGGTATCAAGCGGCGAAACCAGCGGCGTGAATCTGGTGGCGGGCACAAACGTTGACTACGTGCATGCAGGACGCATCTCCGCTCACTACCTCGATGTGCTGGGCGTACAACCGGCAATCGGGCGCAACTTCTCCGATGCAGAGGACCGTCCGCACGGGCCGAAGGCAGTGATCCTGAGCTACAGCCTATGGCACGACAGGTTCGACGAAGACCGACACCTGGTCGGCCAGGCGATTCGCCTCAAGGGTGACCTGTACACGGTGATTGGCATTTTGCCGGCCGGGTCAACGACGCCACTAAATGCCGACCTCTACACGGAAATTCAGCCGAGCCGCGACGGAGAAGGAGGCGGCTCCAACTATGAGGTCATCACTCGTTTGCGCGATGGCGCCACCTGGCAGCAGGCCGACGCAGAAATCAATCGCGCCTGGACGTATTGGGCACAACGCCTCGCGGCCGAGTCGGGTCCTGGCGCACGCGTGTCGTTTCATTCCGTGCCGCTGCAACGTGGACAAGCCGCAACTCTGCGGCCTGAAGCAGTGGCGCTGCAATGTGCAGCCGGCTTCATCCTGCTGATTGCGTGCGCAAATCTCGCCGGACTCACTCTGGTGCGGATGGCGAGGCGGACTCCCGAGATCGCCACCCGATTGGCTCTCGGCGGATCGCGCTGGCAGGTACAAAAGCAGCTATGGGTTGAGAATCTCGTGCTAGCGTGTTGCGGCGGCGCAGTTGCCGTCGGAGTCGGTTATCTGGCCCTGCGCGGTTTACTGTCACTGCTTCCTGAGCACTACTTGCCCCTGGCGGGAATTCCGCTGGATGGGCGTGTTCTGGCTTTTACCCTCGCCACTGCATTGCTCACGAGTGTTCTCTGCGGCATGTTGCCGGCGCTGGTTGTGCGCAAGGTCGATTTGCGCTCGTCGGTCGCCAGCCGAAGTGTCGTCGGCGGGGAGCGCGTCGGCCTCCGCCAGGTGCTCATTGCCAGCGAGGTCGCTCTGACCGTTGTGCTGTTGGCGGGCAGCGGATTGCTGGTGCGCACGCTCATCCATTTGCAGACGCTGCCGCCCGGCTTCAATCCGCAGGGCGTGATGGCAGCCAAGGCTTCGCTCGACGACGCGCGATTCCATGATCCCGCGACGTTCCGCCAATTGCTGACGGAGAGTGTCGCCGCCATGAAAGGCATCCCGGGAGTGGACAACGCCGCGGTGGGGCTCTCCCTGCCTTACGAACGGGTGCTCAACGATCAAATCAAGCTGGCCGATGGACCCGAGATCGGCAAAGATGCGCAGACCGACATGGTCTACGTGACGCCCGGCTATTTCGCAACGCTGCAGATGCCTCTGTCTGCCGGCAGGGATTTTGCCAACACCGATGGTCCGGACGGACAGCGGGTGGCGATTGTGAACCAGAGTTTTGCGCGCAAGTTCTTTCCCCACGAAAATCCGGTGGGCCATGCTCTGCTCAGCGGTCCGACGAAGGTGGTGATCGTTGGCCTGGTGAGCGATGTGCAGATCTCCTCCGGCCTGAATCCCGTTGCTCCGCTGCAGAGCGAGGAGACCATGTACATTCCTGCGGCCCAGCTTACCCAGCCCGGCGACCTTGCCCTGCTCCACACCTGGTTTCAGCCAAGCTGGATCGTGCGGAAGCCGGGACCCACCGACGGCCTGGCGGCGCAGATGCAACGAGCGCTCGCCAGCGTGGCGCCCGGACTCCCCTTCTCCGGCTTCTACAGCATGAGCGACTTGATGGCGAAGACCCTGGCGACGCAGCGGGTCGAAGTGGCGCTGCTGACCACCATGGCAGCTTTGGCGCTCGTATTGAGCGCGGTCGGCATCTTTGCTCTGGTCGCGAACCTGGTGGCGCAGCGGACGCGGGAAATCGGCATTCGCATGGCACTTGGAGCCACGGTTGGCCAGGTGATCCGGCACATTGCCGGTCCTGGCTTGCGCGCCTCGGCGGCGGGCTGCGGGGTAGGAATTCTGCTCTGTTCTGGTTCCCTAAGGCTCATGCGGACAGCGGTTTACGGGGTTGGCGTCTATGACTGGCAAAGTCTAGTAGCCGTAGTGGCAACCTTGGCCCTGGTTACGGCCGCAGCCACGGCACTCCCGGCCTTGCGAGCCGCCAGGATTGACCCGGCAATCACGCTGCGCGCCGAGTGATCTCCAGCTGGGTGGCGTGGCGAACGTGTGCCGGAATGTTCAGCGGTTGGCAATTGCCTCATATTTCGGAGGTTGCATCCGGTCCGCAACCCTACTAATATGCGTCAATTGAGCTATGTCCCAAGGTGCCGTAATCGCGACGCAACACACCAATCCTGCCGGTCCCCGCGTCCGGCTGGGTAAGGTGTGCGTCGCGATCCAGGCAGGCTCGGCGGCCGAACTGGTGGATCGGGCCGAAACTGCTCTGAAAGATACCCGCTTCATTGAGCTTCGCTTTGACTCCCTGCCTAAGCCCCTGACCGCGATTCCTTACGTCAAACAGTTCCTTTCTGAGCATCGAGATGTGACGGCGATCGCCACATGCCGTCGCCAGGAGTATGGCGGGAACTTTGCGAAGTCGTTGACCGAGGAACTCGAGGTGCTGGAGAAAGCGGCGGCAGCGGGTTGCCAGATGATCGACCTCGAAGTGGAGTCGGCGGAGCATCTCAAGAACCCGCAGATGGCCAAACTTCGTGCTACGGGCGCGGCGCTGCTGATCAGCTTCCATGACTTCACGCGGACCAAGGGATTGGAGCAGGTGGCAGATCGCATCGAGCGCTTCAAGCCCGACTTCGTAAAGATCGTGTCGACGGCGCGATCGCTTGCCGACAATCTTGCCATTCTCCGCTTGATCGAAGACCGCTCCCTTGCCTCGAACGTTGTGGGCATCGCGATGGGCGAGGAAGGCATTCTGAGCCGCGTGCTCGGACCGCGCGCGGGCGCGGCCTTCACGTTCGCGTCTCTCAGCGACGGCAACGAAACCGCTCCAGGACAAGTGTCGGCACGAACGTTGCTGGATACTTACCGCCTGGAGCATCTGGACCAGGCCACTCGACTGTTTGGCGTGGCCGGCAACCCGATCTCTCATTCGCTGTCGCCCATCATGCACAACACCGCCTTCCGGCGCGAGGTCGTGAACGCCGTGATGCTGCCGCTGAAAACGCGCTCGCTCGACGACCTGCTCACCGTGATGCGCGAACTGCCGCTGGCCGGTATCGCGGTGACCATGCCGCTGAAGCAGGAAGTGTTGCCACACCTGGCCAATATGGATCCGCTCACCGCCAAGATCGGCGCGTGCAATACCCTGCGCACGGGCGCCGATGGCAAGCTCTACGGCTTCAACACCGACGTCGCGGGAATCCTGCGGCCCCTGGAAAGGCGTTTGCGCTTGAAGGGGGCGCGCGTCGCAATACTAGGCGCAGGCGGTGCGGCACGAGCGGCGGTCTTCGGACTCGTCGCGCAGGGTGCCGAAGTTTTTGTGATCAACCGCACACACGAGAAGGCTGTAACCTTGGCGCGCCAGGCAAGAGCAAAATCGCTGAAGCATGAGGCCTTCGCCAAGCAGAAGTTCGATGTGCTCATCAATTCCACTCCATGCGGCATGAAGGGCAGCAAGCAGCCTCTGCCGATTGCGGAGAGCGAATTGAACGCCAACGTGGTCTTCGATCTGGTCTATAACCCACTTGAGACTCCGCTGCTGAAACTTGCGCACAAGCGAGGTCTCACCGTCATCAGCGGGTTAGAGATGTTTGTCCAACAAGGCGCCGGGCAGTTTGAAATCTGGACAGGCAAGCCCGCTCCGGAAAGCGAAATGCTGCGCGTGGTAGAACTTGAGCTGCGCCGGCGCGGCTAGCGTCGCTTCTTCGTTGAACCAGCCCCCATAAGCCTCGCTTCGTCACACCCTCCTGTGATCTTTAAGATCGTCTCCGATGCACAGGTGAGCCGAGCATGCCTGATCGAAAAAATCGACGGCTCGATCTGGAAGTGCGGCGTGTCTAAGCAGGTGAAGCATCCAGGCAAGGTAAATGGCACGAGCAATCGCACTTCTTCTCGCTCTCTCGTTGATTGCGCTTCCTTCGCACGCCGCAAAGTCCGTTACGGTGGCGGAGCTTGAACAGACTCTGCATGAGATGCGCGGCAAGCCAGACGCGGATGTAGCGTGGCGGATTGCCTCTCTCGGATTGACGGAGCGACTCACTCCGCGTTCCCTTGCCCGCTTGCAAAGCAGCCTGCCTGGCGACAAGAGCAAGCAGGCATTGGTTGGGCTCGCAGACCAGGCCGCATTTCTCGACCCGCCGCGCGCAGAATTGCCCACGAAGAGCGCTCCAGACTTTGCGGAACAACGCCGAATCATGGCTTTGGCAGTGAATTACGTGCACGACACGATTCGACATTTGCCCAATTTCTTCGCCACGCGCGCAACCGCACGTTACGAAGACACACCGCAGGTGGAGACGCTCACCGGCCTGGTCCCTTATCAACCGATGCACTTCGTCGACCAAGCCAAGTCGACTGTGCTGTATCGCGATGGACGCGAGGTCGTCGAATTGGCAACGAGCCGCGGAAAAAGTGCGCAGTCGATCACCGAAGGCCTCACGACCTGGGGAGTCTTCGGCCCGATCCTGGGCAGCGTTCTGCTGGATGCAGCGCAGAGCAAGCTCGCGTGGAGCAACTGGGAACAAGGCGATGCCGGACTAGTCGCTGTATTCAACTTCACCGTGCCTCGAGAACGATCGCACTACGAGATCAACTATTGTTGCGTGGCGTCGCAATCAGCGACCGAGGTGGCGGATTTACGTCCCTTCAAAACGCTGGTGGGCTATCACGGCGCGATGTCGATCGATCCAATGACGGGCTCGATTCTAAGGATTGCCGTGGTCGCTGATCTCAAACCGACCGATCCGGTGGTGAAGGCTGCCATTGTTGTGGAATATGGATCGGTGGAGATCGCGGGCACGCCCTATATCTGTCCGCTCCGCAGCATCTCTGACACGGTTGCGCAGAGCCTGCAACGCGATCCGCGTTACGCGTTCGCACTAGCGCGCCAGATTCAGCCATTAAAAACTTCGGTCAACGAAGTCTCGTTCGAGAATTATCACGTGTTCCGTTCAGATGCGAAGGTTCTCAGTCCTGTGGAAACGGCGCTGGCGCAAAGCGCGAGCTCGGCCGAAACATCCGCTACGCCCAGTCCCGCCGAGGCAACTCCATCCCCAGGAGAAATTTCTGCCGGCGCGCCTGCGGTCGATACGTCGCCGTCGCCGCAACTGCCGGCGGGACCAGCCGAATCCGCAGCAGTTGGGACGCCCGAGATCGCGGTGGCTGAAGCAAATGCCTTTCCTGACCTTCCGCCCACAAACACCGCCTCCACCGCGCCTGGTGCATTCACTTTACACACCACGACACGGCTCGTGGATGTCGCCTTCATCGCATACGACAAGAAGGGCAAGCCTGTTGCCGACCTTCAACCTGAAGAGGTGGAGATCTACGACAACGGACGCAAACAAGAGATCAAGTACTTTGGTCGAGCCGGCGCGGACCAGCTAAGACTGCCGGATGCCACTTCGTCACCAGCCCCCGCCCCGCCTGCCGAGCAAGAGCAGTTCACGAATCGGTTCCCAACCGGGACGCCTTCTCCCAATGCCGCAAACACGACGATCGTTCTGCTCGATGCGGCCAATGTCGCATTTGGCGATCTCGGCTATGCACGCGAAGAGGTTCTGCGCTTCCTGAAGACAGTCGCGCCGGAGGAACGCATCGGACTCTACGTCATGAAGAGCCGCAGTTTGCAGATCCTACTGGAACCAACAACCGACCACGTGGCCGTTGGCGCAACGCTCTCGCATTGGATGCCGACCGCACAGGATCTTGCGCGCGCGCAGGATGAAGAGGGGCGCAACCGCCAGCAGATGGAGTACGTGGAGAGTGCCAGCGACTTGCTCCTGGTGAATGGCAATGCTCGCACGCGGGAGAGAGAGTCGCTCTCGGCCGTCGATCCGCAGTTGCGCGCGCTGGGGAGCGACCCTTCAAGAGATTCTCTGATTCTTCTGGCTGGCATCGCGCGTCACCTGGCAGAGATTGCAGGGCACAAGTCTCTGGTCTGGGTATCGAGCGATAACGTACTAGCGGACTGGACCGACCAGGCTCCTAGCGTGGAGAAGACGATGCGCACAATCGACCCTCTCGCAGTGCGCGCTCAAGAGGCTCTGAACGAAGCGCACGTAAGCATCTATCCGCTCGATGCCTCGCAACTGGAGACAGGAGGCATCTCTGCAGCTCTTCCCCAAAACAACGTCCAGGTCAACCCCGCTGCAGAGTTTCGCGTGAAAGCACAGCTGGCAAGTCTTCCTCCGAGCGAAAGAGACGAAGCCCTGGAGGCATTGGAAAAATCGCAGCGGGATATTAATCCCGGACAGCTTACAGCACAACTCCACCAGGATGAACATCCGATTCAAGGCACGTTTCGCGCACTGGCCGAGGCAACCGGAGGCCGCGCGCTGCGTAGGGCCGGAGACATCGCCGGAGAGCTCGATCGCATTGTTGCCGACGGTCGCGCCGCGTATCAACTCAGCTTTGCGCCGGATACACTTGCGGACGACCAATACCACTTGCTCACGGTGGAACTGATTGCCAGGCGTGACGTGAACGTGCGCTCCCGCACCGGATACTTGTACTCGCGCGAGCCCGCGACGTTCAAAGATCGTTTCCGCGCCACAATCTGGCAACCACGCGATGCGACTGAGGTGGGCGTAAGGGTGACGCCCAAGACAACAGACAAGGGAGTTGTCTTGAACCTGGCGATTGCCGGCACCGATCTGCAAATGGCCGAGCAGGATCAGCGATGGATCGATCAGCTGGGCATATTTCTTGCACTGCGTAACGACACCACGCTTGACTCCAAAGTGGTGGGCCAGTCGCTGCGCATGCGCCTGCAGCCCGGCACATACGAGAAGATCATGCGCGAAGGAGTGCCGTTCGAGCTTGCCGTGCCCGCGAAGGTAGACTTCGAGTCATTGCGCATTGTCGTCGTGGATGAAAACTCGGGACGAATCGGATCAGTGACATTGCCTGCGCGCGGGATTCAACACGCTCCTTAAGGCTTCGAGTCGTCGCCGTCGTGCGTGAGTTTGTCCGTCTGCTGCTGAAGAATCTTCTTCACCTTCTCGACACCGCCGTATTCATGAAGGATGTTGAATCCCCACGTGGTCCCGAGCTTGATGCCGTAGGCTTCGAAAGTCTTGCCCACCGAAACGTTCTGGGAGGGAAGATACGCGTCGCTCAACACTGCCGACATTCCCAGACCCACCATGGTTCCGTAATTGGGCATGGGCCGCCCCTGATCGCTGAAGGCTACGAACTCACTGCGCAGAGCCCAGCCTATTCTGCTCTTGACCGAACCGACGCCCTTGCGAAAATAGCGCGGATCCTGGTGCGCGAGAGCCGGCACCAATCCTTCTGAGAAAACGACACTCGACGCAAGATTGGCCGCGTTGTAGCCGTAGAGTTGCGCATAGCCCTTTCCGCCAGGACCATAAAACGGACCCAGGCCTAACGCGTGATCGAACGCCGTCGTCATCTCCGCGCGGATAAGCGTGGAAAGATCCGCCGTGGTGCGAAAGGCCAGTTCATATTTCTGGTGGGTTCGCAGCGGCGGTATCGGCTTTGTCGTTTGCTGGACAACATCGAAGCCAGGAAAGAGAACGAAAGCGCGTTTGTGCGGTAGCGGGGCTTCGGGGAGCGAAGAATCAATCGGAGCCTGTGCATGCGCGCAGGATACGGAAAGAGCCGCGAGAAGATAGAGACGCGAAATAATTGCGATCAAGCGTGAATGCAAGGCATATCCTCGGCATAAACCACCTTTGCCGTTTGAGTCGGCCAGGACGATCAGGGTTGCACGGAGGCCCGGCTCGCGAAAGCCGAGTGCTAGACTTCCTCTGCATTTCTTGTCCACCCTTGCACGTCGCGAAATGTGTGGTTGGGTCGCGCGGCGCATGGGCACAAACATTCCCGGAGATTGTCATGAAAAGCTTTCTGCCTGCATCGCTATCCAACTCCGCTTTGAGTCGCCGGCGTTTTTCCGTGGAAACTGGCCTAAGCAGACAGACAGCGCGCTAATCCGCAAGCATGCCGATGGTGCGCAGCCAGCGCTCGACCAGCGGAGGCCAGTCCGTGATCGGCAGCTTGGTATGCCGCAGCCCGAAAGCATGGTTGCCCTGCGCGTACAGATGCATCTCGGTGGCAACGCCGGCTCTCTTCAAAGCGATGTAGTACGACAGCGAGTCATAGACGCTGTCGACGACGTCGTCTTCTGCCTGCAGCAGGAAGGTGGGCGGCGTCTGGGCCGTGATGAGAAGAGTGGGATTCAAGCCGAGCTGATCGTCAGCCGTTGAGAGCCGGTCGGGCGGAGGCAACGGAAACGGCTTGGCTCCGAATTGCGCGTCGTATACGGCTGCGCTCCGCGAGAGATGCCCGGGATAGATAGCGACTGCAAAATCGGGGCGGCAACTCTGCTGGTCCGCGGCATCGATGGGCGCATACACCCGCTTCTCGAAATGGTTGCTGAGGGATGCGACCAGGCTTCCGCCGGCGGAGAATCCGAGCACGCCGATCTTGTGCGGATCAATGTGCAGGTCGGCGGCGTGCAGACGCAGCAAGCCCATCGTTCGCTGCGCATCTTCGAGCGCCATGGGCGATTCGGGATAGGGGCCTGACTTGGCGTACGGGCCCACATCGGTAACGCGGTACTTGAGCAGGATGCAGGTGATGCCTTTGGGCACGAGCCAGTCGCAGACCTCGGTGCCTTCCAGATCGATGGCCAGCGTCTGGTAGCCGCCGCCGGGAAAGACAACAACCGCAGCGCCTGTGTTTGTCCCCTCGGGCGAGTAGACCGTCATGGTCGGACGCGTCACGTTGTTGACCCCGACCACAGGTTTGCCGGCAATCAGAAACGCTGGATTGCTGCCTACGTTCTCGGGGCCCTTCACGGGCTGAGGATTGGGCTCGTCTGCAGGCCAGATTGAAACCTGGGTGTGGCCCGGTGCGGGATGCCAAACCGCTTGTGCGCGAAGCACGTGCGTTGCAGGGATAAGCAGGAGAAGGAAGGAGGCTCTGATCACGATGAGCCGAGTGTAGGAGCGCGCACTGGATATTGTCGGCGCATGTGTGAGAAGGAATCGAGGCAGTTAACCGCCGGAATTATCGACGCTTTCTGCTCCTCGAGGCTCGCGCGGCCTTGCTCTTCTCTTTGTCACCGGGCTCGTGGGTAATCGGGATCGGCGCCATATCAGGGCCGATGCGGCGCACCGCGGTATCCCGCATGGCATAGGTAATGGTGCGCGGGTTGACCGGACGTGCGATGCCCGTATTGGCGTCGACCGCCAGATCCTGCGACGCGGAGATCTGGAAGCTGAAGGTCGGGTCGGTCCCCTTAGGATCGGTGACTGTGCCGATGCGGACGGGCAGAAACCCCTGGATGGGGTGTACGCGAAACGCCGTCTCGTAGCGATGGTGTTTCACGCTCCAGGTGAAGACGCGAATCTGGTCGAAGTCAAAAGGCAGACCGGCTTTGGGAGGCTCAAGCGCCGTCACGTATTCAGCGACCTCGTGATTCGGCGTATTGGCTTCATCATCATGCACCTTGGCGATCACGTAGGCGCCCACGATGCGCTGGCCTTCGGCATATTGCGCGACGTCGTCCGGCACATCGACGTCGACGCGGCTGCCCAGCGCCCATCCCGTACGGCCCTGGACATCGCGAATCAGCCACCAGTCTTCGAAAGAAGGGGGCTCCGCTGGGGGCGGTGCAGGCCTGGGCGCAGCGGGCGCGGCTTTGGTCTGGCCGGCGCCGGCGGGCTTGGTGACGGACGGCTTGGGAGGCTCCACAATGGGTGCCGGTAGTCCGGGCATTCCCGCTTTCACGATGGAGGCACGCGTCAACATCTGCACCTTGCTGTTGCCCGCCAGCAGGTAGAAGCGGTCGGTGTCGCGGCCGGGACTCATGTGCAGGTAGATGTCGTCGCGGAGAGTCCCAACGGCCACCACGGGATCGTTTTTGTGCTGATTGGTGAGCTGCATGAAGGCATCGTAAGTCTTGCTGTCGATGACTGCGCGCTCAGGGATCCAACCGATTTCGTTTTTGGATGTCCTGACGCGGTAAAAGCGGCGGCCATGCTCGAGCACCTCGAGCGGTTCGGCATTGTCGACTTCGGCCACGCGATTGGAGACCGCCGCTACGCGATCGCGCAAGTACATATGCCGCGTCCAGACATACACCATCTCATGCTGCTGAGGCTTGAGTTTAAACCGGGAGCACCCCACGGTAAGGGCAAGGAACAAAAGGGCCAAGACACAGGAAACCCTGGAATTACAACGCCTGGCGAAGGGGACATGCAGAACCGAAGATCGCGTCAATACAGCCACAGGGGATCATCTTGAGGATAGCACCGTGGATGCGACAACTAAGGGAGAGGCGCCAGAACGGGCGATGAATCGGCGTGGGCCTCGCGCGCAATCCTCTCGCATCGACCCACTCCTGCAACGGCATGCGGAAATCGTCGACTCTAGGGCGCAGCGACGACGGCGCTGGCCTGCGCGGGATCGGTGCCTGTCTGCGAGGAGATGACCGCGTCAAGGTAGCCGGCATTGGTGGAGTCGAATGTGTAGCCCTTTAGATCGGGGCTGCCGCCGGAATCGACGGCAAAGACGAAGGTCCCCGTCTTGTCTTCGGCGAGGGCAACGGGATTTGTTCCCACGGGGAAGGTGCTGCCCAAAGCGCTGAGAGCGTAGCTGCCGGTGGTTCCGCTGATGGAGAATCCCGCGATGACACCTGTAGAGCCGCTGCTTGTCTGACGGTTGACCACATACACGTAATTCCCGGTGGAGATGGGCAGGATGGAAGAGGGCGCCAGACCCGCGATCGCGAAGGGCGAGCCGGTGACCTCTTTCAAGCCGCTGCCAAGGGTGCCGAAATCGAAAACACGCAGGCCACCGGTGTTGGATCCGCTGCTGGCCAGGGTCTCCCCGACATAGAAGAGCCGCGGCGTTGTCTGTCCGGACTGCAGCGGGTCGACGGCCACGGAGAGTGCGGAACCGGAGGAGTTGAGTGTGGGAAGAGTCGAGACTGTGCCGAAGGGTGCCGCGGTGTCAGCGGTGTTGAAGGGCACGATTGCGGTCCCTCCCGCTACGTTGGCGCCGCCAGAACTGGTGCCGGGACCCATGGCAACGAAGACATAACTTCCGTCGGGCGAGATGGCGACTTGCTGCGGGCTGCTCGACGCAATGATGGCGGTCACCTCGGACGCGGAATTGAAGCCGGTAGTTGGGTCGATGGGCACCGCATGGACGAAGGGTGCTTGGGAAATAACATCAATGAGCCAGCGGTTATCCGGGCTAACCTGCATGCTGATTGCCGCATCAGCGGAGATAGGCTGGGTATTAGCTAGGGTGAGTTGGCCACCGGACCCAATCGAGTAGAGATAGATCCCCTGTTGGGTCCCAACATAGAGAAATCCTCCGTTCGGAGAGATGGCGATGGAGAGAGGGGCTATCTGGAGCGTGGCCGTACCGCCCGTAAGAGCAGTGAGCACGCCGTTATTGACATATAAACCTGTGATCTCGTCCGTCGCTGCATTCAGGACATAGAAGTTGCCACTGGTGCTGGCGCTCGCAGTGCTGCAGCTGCCCGATGAAGATCCTACGGTGACACAGGCCGTTGCCGTCGTCGTAGAACTGCCTGACGTGCCGGTAACCGTAATTTCATAGGTTCCCGTAGTCGTAGTGGACGTGGTGGTCGCAGTCAACGTAGCGGTCTCCGCCGCCGAGCTGCTAAGCGTAACGGATGTCGGAGACAGGCTGCACGTGACCGGGCTTGTAGCGTTCGACAGCGAAGTAGTGACAGCGCAGCTCAGGTCAACCGTCCCGGTGAACGAGCTAGAAGGCGTCACGGTAATCGTAGAGGTGTTGCCAGAGGTAGCGCCAGGGCTGCTCACACTGATCGAGCCGCTGTTGGAGAGAGTAAAGTTGGAACTCGAAGGTCCATTCCAGAAGCCTTTGCAACCGGCCATAAGCACTGGCCCCATCAGTAGCAACTTCGCCCATCCCTTGAATCTCATGTACAGTCCCTGACCTCTTTGGGGCTAAATGGCCGACGCTGGCTTTTCGCCTGCTTTACAGGATAGACGCTCCCGCATGACGGAGTGGTATCGATGCGCTTCATCCATGCTGACGCAGGGGGAACCGAATTCGCTTGCAGGGGCGTCTCCGAGTGTAGCGGCGGCTGCGCGCTCGGCAAGTTCGCCGGAATAGTTAGGCTTCAGGAGAGCCTGCCCAGGACTGCCAAACCAGGCGGGCGCCGGTGAGGTCTTCGATCGCCATGCCGACGGACTTGAAGAGTACGCGACGGTCGTGGGGAATCGATGCCGCTGCAGGCCGAGCCAGAACTTCGCCGATTTCTGCCGCCACGGCCGCTCCAGAAAACCGTACGTCGCCGGATTCACGTTCGACGCAGGAGCGGGATTCGGCCACGATGTAACTGGAGTGCATGACCTCATCGTCGAGTTCGCGCAGTGAGGATCCAGTCGCGCCGACGGCGAGGACCAAGGCATCAGCCCGAAGCCAGCGGCCGAAGAGAACCGGTTGAGGCGCGGAGGTGACGGTGAGAACGACCTCGGCTGCAGATGCTTCTTCGATCGGCACAGCCCGGGCACCGGTATCGGCGGCAAGACGCTCGGCGTGGGCTGGGGTACGGCTCCAGATGCAGATGTCGGCGAGTTCAGGCCAGACAGCCCGGAGAGCCTGCATGTGCGCACGAGCCTGCACGCCCGAACCAAGAATGCCGAGAGTCTTGGGCATGGCAGCGAAGTGTAAAGGCGCGATCCCGGCGAAGGCGACCGCGGAAACCGAGGCTGTGCGCATTTCGGTGATTAGGCGGCCGTCCATCACCGCAAGCGGCTCGCCGGTCGCGCGGCGAAGAAGCTCCACGGTGGCAAGATGCGTTGCGATTCCGCACTCGGCGTTGCCGGGATAGAAGGTGACCGTCTTGACGGCCATCATGTCGCCGGAGATGACGGGCATGACAGCAAACCAGCCGTTGTTGACGCCTTCCGCATTGCCCGCTCGAAGGATGGTGCGTGCGGGCTGGTCGACGCAGCCGGCGGAGTAGTCGATCAGGGCCTGTCGAATGGCGGGGATGAGCGCCCTATAGGTGAGATGCTTGCCCACCTCTTCTTCGCTGATGAACAAAGAGTCCGCCTTGCTCTCTCGTTGAGGCGCGTTAGTTCGGGCGATTGCTCGAATTGGAACGTCGACGAAAGCGCTCGTCGACCGGCTGGCGGCCCTGGAAGCCTGCGTCCATGGTGTGCCAATGCTCGATTGCCGTCTCTCCCATGCGCCAGCAGAGAAGAACAATCTCGTCGTCGAGGCGGCATGGGAAATCGAGAAGTCCCCTCTCGAGGTCCTTGACCTGCACGCCGATATCATCGATTTCGACAATGGTCTCGCGCATACGCAGGGTGTGGTTTTCCACTTGGGCGCGTTGCCTGGCCACGTCGCCGACATTCACGCGCATGCCGCCGGCAACGTAGATCCGCTGTGCCAATGCGGAGAGATCGGCTTCGACTTTCTCGGCCGCCTGCTTGCTCTCAAGTGCGCGCTTCAGCAGCGACTCAACAACTGGCAGCAGCGCCTGTGCTTCTTCGTAGGTGAAAGTTTTCATCGGTCTGGTCCTCTCAGCATACGACGAAACGAGCCGCCTCTGCCAGAGCCTCGAGCAGTGCGGCAGCCTGGTGTGCCGCAGCCGCTTCGCGCTGGGACAATGCAGCGGCGCCATTCTTATTTCGATGCAGCTCGAAGGATGAGCGGAAAACTTTCTCTTGAGGCGGTCAGGACTGTGCCGGCTGCGGAGGATCGGTATGATTTGTGCCCTTGTCTTTCTTGGCAGCCCACCACGAGGCCAGGGCGCAGACGGCAAGTGTGAGACCAATAATCGCCAGGGAGAGCGTGATGGGCACGTCGAGCCACTGGGCCGTCAACATCTTGAGAGCAACAAATCCCAGCAGGACACCGAGGCCGTAATGAAGATAGCGCAGGCGATCGAGCAATGCGGCCAGGGCGAAGTACAGCGAGCGTAGGCCGAGGATGGCCGCGATGTTCGACGTATAGACCACGAAAGGATCGTGCGAGACGGCGAGCACGGCCGGGATGGAATCGACGGCAAAGAGAAGATCAGTAAATTCAACCGCAAGAATGACAGGGAGCAGCGAATTCTTGGCAGGCTGCAGCCGCCGAATCCACTCAGGAATGGCAGCATGGGCAGAGCCGCCGCGCATGAGCCGGAAAGCAGCGACTAATAAAAGCACACCGAAGATCCAGTTAATCCAATGGAAGCGCTCGAGCAGGGTCACGCCTGTGGCGATGAAGATTCCACGAAGAACAATCGCGCCGCCGACTCCCCACAGAAGAGCGCGGTGCTGGCGCGCGGCCTCAATCCTGAAGCCTCGAAAGAGTACGAGAAAGACAAAGAGATTGTCGATGCTGAGCGACGTTTCGATGGTGTAGCCGGCGACAAACTCCAGCGCGCGCTGGCGGCCCTGTACGATGCCTATCCATGCCGCAAAAGCGGCCGCCGCCACGAACAAAACGGCGGTCCAGAGCCAGGCGGCGGATTGTGTCTGCGGCGCTTTGCGACGATGCGCAGGCAGGTTGGCGTCGATGGCGAGCAGCAGTACGACGGCTGCATGGAATCCGATCCACCATCCCCACGAAGCGCCCGCGATCATAAGACGATGCTAGCGCATCGTGACAGGGGACGAGGGACCAAGGGACGAGGGACGAAAAAACGCCGGCGGTGTCTCATCGCTGGTCGATGAGGTGGATAGTTTCGAGGAAGACGTCGCCATCGATTTGCAGGCTGTGGGCGCTGATCTTGTCGAGCGTGTCCTGCACAGTGTGGTGGTAGCTGTTGTTGGGGCCGTAGTCGAGATCGATGATGTCGATCGATGGGACGCCGCGGCGTACGAAGGGCAGATGATCGTCGTCGACTGCTTCTTGCTGCTGGAAGAAGTAGCGCTCGTAACCGAATTTCTTTGCCGCCTGGCGCACCAGGTCAACGAGCCAATCGGTGGACCGCGTTTCGCGTTCGATGTCGAGGTCCTTGTCGCCGATCATGTCGGCCAGCACGAACGCCTTGATCCGCGGCAAGGTGCCGTCGCGTCCCCATTTCGCGGCGAGGTGGCGGCTGCCATACGTCGAGTCGGAGTCGGACCAGCTGCGAATGGCTTCTTCACCGTCGAAGAAAACGAGCCAGACCGAGTAGCCTTCGAGCTTTTTGCCGCCTGCGGCCTGCGTGTGCAGCTGATCGGCGATTGCCATGAGCAGACCGGTAGTGGCTGCGCCATCATTGGCGCCGACAAAGTTGATGTTCTTCAGGTAGTAGTTGGTTTCGTAGTGCGTAGCGAGGACGATGACCCCGTCTTTCTTGCCGGGAAAGCGCACGATGAAGTTGCGCATGTTCACGGGCCCGATAGGCGTGTCGGCGGTAAAGGCATCTTCTTCCAGTGCGTCGTGTGCGAAGCGGGTGCGCAGGAAAGCTTCCGCCTTGGCGTGTCCCGGTCCGGTGGGCCAGCGAGGGCCGATGGCAGCGAAATCCCGCGCGTTATCGTAGGCTCGGCCGCCATTGAAATGCTGAGCGTGCGCAGCAGCGGCCACTAAAATCAGCACCGCGGAGAAGCAGCATTTCAAGAACGCCGACTTCACGGCGTGACCTGTTTGGCTTTGCGGCGGGAGGGATGGACCCACCATGCGACTCCGATGCCGATGAGATACAGGCAGAGCATGGGGATGGCGTAAATGCACATGGTCCACGGATCGGGGCTCGGACAGATGAAGGCCGCCACCAGGAATACTGCAAGAACGGCGTAGCGGATGTTCTTCCAAAGAAACTGCGGGCTGATGATGCCAAACATAGCCAGAAAAAAGATGAGAACCGGCAATTCGAAGCTGATGCCCAGGCCCAAAATGATGGATAGAAAGAAACCCGTATAGTCTTCGATGGTCACCATCGGGTTGAACTTGCTGCCGAATCCAAAGATGAGAATTCTGAGGGCGCCTGGGAACACAAAGAAATAGGCGAAGCTCGCCCCGCCCAGAAACAGCCCCACGGTGGCCGCCATGAATGGCACCACGAATCGGCGTTCTTTCTGATAAAGACCGGGCGCAATGAATAACCACACCTGGTAGAGGATGAACGGCGAGGCCAGGATGGCGCCGCCGATAAGCGCCACCTGCAAATACAGGTTCATCGGATCCATTGGGTGGGTGTAGTTCAGCTTGATGTGCATGTGGTCAAGCGGGGCCTGCACCAGGCCGTACAGCGATTCACGGAAAAAGAACGCAACGAAAAAACCGACGGCGAGATACGCAGCCGAATGGATGATGCGCTTTCGGAGTTCGTCGAGATGCTCCATCAGGCTCATGCCTGGGAGTTCAGCGCGTTCGCTCATGGCCTGACGCGCCTTGCCGATTGCGTCGCCGGGGTCAACCATCGTGGCTTACCGTTTCTGTAGCAGGTGATT
Organism: Occallatibacter sp.; assembly: GCA_036267935.1. GTDB lineage: Bacteria > Acidobacteriota > Terriglobia > Terriglobales > Acidobacteriaceae > Telmatobacter. Next base: position 86,369 of record DATAVC010000030.1, read on the forward strand.
CGTTGCCGTTTGCAGATTCGCCGGGAGACTGGTCGGATGCGGCATGCGGGTTGGTGCGCGAAGCCGCCACGATTTCGCCGGTCGAAGGCGGAAGAATGCGCGGCGCTTCCTCGGATTGCTTGAGCTCGACCGATTCCCTTGGCTCCTCAGACGCTTTAGGCTCGCCTGCTTGCAGGTCGGGAGCGCGATCTTCTGCTACGGACTGGGTGTGGCGTTCGGGCGGCGGCTCTCCGACGGAGGAAGAAGACTCGAGCGCGGCAACGACGGCCGGCGTCGCGGAGACGGACTCCTGCTCGATCTGCTTGCGCTTTTCTTCTTCCTTCTTGCGACGGTCTGCGTCTTCAGAGAGGCGCAGCTCCTCTTCCATCTGGAACTTGAAGTCGTTGGAAGCTTTGCGGAACTCGTACATCAGCTTGCCGATCTGCCGACCGATTTGCGGGAGGCGTCGGGGGCCAAAGACCACGAGCGCCATCACCATCAGAATCAGCGAATCAGCCATTCCCAGGCTGCCAAGTTCGATTGGCGGCGGAGTTCCCATGAAGGGTAATGATACCTGCCCTCGCAGACCCCTCACAAACCAGCCGCGCCGCCCAGGCCACCAGCCCGGTGAAAAACAAGCGAGAGCCGGACATCGATCCAGCGGAAAGGCTCCGAAAACGATGCGGAAAGGAGCTCAAAGCGAACGTTGCGGCAAGCAGCGGCCACGAATTAGAGGCCGGCTTTCAACCCTTGAAGGCGTGAGCCGTGCAAAGATCGGTTCTCTTGCACGGCTCTGGCTTAGTCGGAACTCTACTCGACGATTTTGAGCTCCGTCTGCTGATCGGCGAGCGAGCTGCCGCCGACCCAGATGTCGTAGGTGGTGGGCTCGACGACGCGCTTGACATCCACGCCATAGAACGACAGTTCGTCGAATCCGAGAGGAAAGGTGAGGTGCTTCGTTTCTCCGGGCGCAAGCTGCACGCGGGAGAAACCTTTCAACTCGCGCACAGGCTGTTCGACACTGGCCTCAGTATTGCGGATATAGAGCTGCGCCACCTCTGTGCCTGCGACGCTACCGGCATTGGTGACGTCGACGCTCACCGTCACGAAGGGTGCACGGCCTGAGAGCGCTTCTTGAAGCGGAACCTCGGCGCGGCTCACGGTCGGCTTGGAATAGCGGAAGCGCGTGTAGCTGAGTCCCCAGCCGAAAGGAAAGAGCGCGGAGTTCTGCTCGTCGACATAGCGCGATACAAACTTCTCTTCGGAGTTGGTGGGCATGTGCGTCAGGTCGACGTGTCCCGCAGGACGGCCGGTCGGGAGTTGCGCATAGTAAAGCGGCTCCTGACCCACGGCGCGCGGGAAGCTCGCAGGCAGTTTGCCGGAAGGGTTCACAATGCCCAGGAGCACGTCGGCAACCGCTGGGCCTGCCTCGAGGCCGGGGCTCCATGCCTGCACAATGGCGGGGACATGTTCGGCGGCCCACTTGATTTGCAACGGGCGGCCGGAGAGCACCACGAGCACAACGGGCTTGCCGGTGGCGACCACCGCTTCGAGCAGCTTTTCCTGGTTGCCCGTAAAGCCCAAATGGACGCGGCTGGCAGCCTCACCTTCCATCCAGTTGGCCGGTTCGCCCAGAGCAAGAATGGCGAGGTCGGACTGCTTTGCCGCTTCCACTGCTTCTGCAATCGCCTTGTCGTCGTCGAGCGCAATGGGATTCTGACCGCCCGGAGCCGACCCTCCGAACGTGACTTTCTCAAGAACCTTTGCGTCATCGCCGGAAAGCACTCCGCAACCAACGGCGTAGATGAGTCGATCGCCGAGGCGCTGGCTTAATTCCTGCTTGAGCGTGATCACATTCTTGGGGTCGCCGGCGGACCAGGCACCGAGCAGGTCGCGTGCATCGTCGGCAAGGGGACCGATGAGGGCAATCTTTTTCATCTTCGGCGCGATAGGAAGCAATGTGCCCGCGCCCTCGACTGGATCGTTTTTGAGCAACACCATCGTCTCGTCGGCCACTTTGCGAGCCGTGGCACGGCGCTCGGGGGTGGGCTCATACGCTGCGCTGGGAGTGGTATACGGATGGTCGAAGAGGCCGAGGGCAAACTTGACGCGCAGAATGCGCCGCACCGCCTCGTCGATCACGCCCTCGGGAATCTTTCCGGAGCGTACCTGTTCGATGAGCGTGGTGCCGAACAGATTGCCCTCCATATCCATGTCGAGGCCGGCTTCAATGGCTTTGCGTGCGACGGTGGGTCCGTCGCCGATGGAATGATTTTTCAGTTCCCCAACGGCTCCCCAATCGGAGACAACCAGCCCGTCGAAGTGCCATTCCTTGCGAAGAATCTGCGTCAGCGTAAATGGATTCGCGGTGGCGGGAACGCCGTTGATGGAGTTGAACGAACTCATTACGGTGGCGACACCTGCGTCAACCGCTGCGTGATAGGGAGGCAGATAGACCTGGCGAAGCGTCTGTTCGCTCATGTCGGTGGCGTTGTAGTCGCGACCGGCAATGGCCGCTCCATAGGCGGCGAAGTGCTTCACACAGGCAGCCACCGAATCAGGCTTGGTGAGATCGTCCTGCTGATAGCCCTTGACCCAGGCCCGCGCCATCGCGGAGCTGAGGTACGGGTCTTCGCCATTCGACTCCACAATGCGGCCCCAGCGTGGATCGCGGGCGATGTCGACCATCGGCGAGAACACCCAGTCGATGCCGTCCGCGCGCGCTTCGACCGCGCCGGTCCGGGCCACAGTCTCGGCGGCTTCAGGATCCCAGCTCGCTGCGATCGCCAGCGGAATGGGAAACGTGGTGTGGTGGCCGTGAATCACGTCGAGCCCGAAGAGGATGGGGATGTGAAGGCGCGCCTTCTCCATCGCGATGTGCTGGTAATGGTTGGTTGGGTTGGCGCCCACAACGTTGAGCATCGAGCCCACCTGGCCCTTTTCGACCAGATCATCGTAGGTAAGATTCGAGGCCGCCGGCCCGGTGGCAAATCCCGCCGAATACTGCACAAGCTGGCCAACCTTCTCATCGAGGGTCATCTTCTTCAGCAGCGAGTCGACGCGGGCATTGGTCTCTTTCGACGCAAGCTGGGCATTGGGAACCGTATGCGTCTGCGCGGCGGACGCAAACGCGCATAGGCTGACAAGAAGGAACGAAGCGAACTGGTTGCGGTAGGCGCGAAATGCAATTTTCATAACCGGCTCATGATAACCCGCGCACGTTTTGTCCGTCAGGTCGGGTTAGATTTGTGGTCAGGCCAGGATCCGGGTAGGACGACAAGTCTTTTCGGGCTGCGCAAGAGCAACAGCGCATCGCACCGCGCCTTCGGCCTGTGCACCATCGTGGTTCCGCCCGGTGAAGGCCGGGAACCGATCGCCGGAAGGGCGCAAAATGCTCTACTCTGCTTGTGATGCGCATGGTTCGCTGGGCTGTCGCCTTCCGCAAAGCTTTTCTGCTGGCGTTCGAGCACGACGTGCTCAACACGGCAAAGGCCGCCGCGTATTCGGGCATGCTCATGCTGTTCCCCACCATGGTGGTGGTGACTACGGTTTTGGCGCTGCTGCCTGAAGGCCCGTCGATCATCGGCCAGATGCGCATCAACTTCATGAATTTTCTTCCTTCCGACACGTACACGCTTCTGGTGTCGTCGATGCAGACGCGGCGCTTTCAATCCGCGCAGCTGGTCTTTTCAGCAACAGCGTTGAGCGTGTTCGCCGGTCTCGGAATGATGTTGTCGCTAATGGAGGGATTTCGGCGAGCCTACCGCCTGCCACGCGCCGAGTGGGGATTCTGGGAACGGCGGATGCGCGCCCTCCTGCTGGTTCCCATGGTGCTTCTGCCGTTGGCCCTGGCGACGCTGCTGCTGGTGTTCGGACATCAGATCGAGCATTGGATGGTGAATAACGCGGCCCATGAACTGCGCCATGCCGTGCTGTTCTTCTGGCGCATGGTGCGCTGGGCCATCGCCCTGGTCACCAGCATGACCGTGCTGGGAACGCTCTATCACTTTGGAACGCGGCGCACCGAGCACTGGTCGCATGTGATGCCGGGGGCCATTGCAGCAACCGCGGTCTGGTTTCCAGCGACGCTCGCGTTTGGATGGTACGTTACGACGTTTGCCAACTACTCGCGGTTTTACGGTCCGTTCGGCGCTGGAATCGCGACCCTGGTGTGGCTCTATCTCACTTCGTTCAGCGCGCTGCTGGGGGCCGAACTCAACGGCGTGCTCTTTCGCCGGCGCCTTGAGCACAGTCCGAAATTTGACTATCCCAAAACCATGGCCTCGCGCTGAATACGGCCCGCCCGATGCGAATTTTGACGTCATCGGAGTGCAGATGGAGCGGCCATTCGCACGATCTGCGCCTTGTACAATGAAGACGATTGTCCCCTTATCGATCCCCAAATTCTTGCAAAAGAGCGAGTCTGGAGTGTTTTGATGCCGCTAGGTGAAACGAGCCTGAATGAATCCCCCATTCAACGCCGCGCAAAGATTGTCGCGACGCTGGGGCCCGCTTCAAATAACGAGTCGGTGTTTCGAGAGCTAGTCCGCGCCGGCGTCGATGTCGTGCGTCTGAATTTCTCTCACGGCACCCACGAAGAGAAGCTTGCGCTCATCCAGATGATTCGCAAGGTGAGCCGCGAGGAGCGAAAACCGCTCTGCATTCTCGGGGACTTGCAGGGCCCCAAGATTCGCACATCGAAGCTGAAAGATCACCAGTCAGTGCTGTTGAAAGCGGGCGGCCGACTGACAATTACGCCGCGGGAGGTGCCGGGTACGGCCTCGCTGGTGGGTACGACCTTCAAGACGCTCGCGGAAAATGTGGAGCAGGGTTCGCGGATTCTTCTTTCCGACGGACTCATTGAGTTGCGCGTGCACGAGGTGGTCGGCGCCGACGTCGTCTGCGAGATCATCAATGGCGGCATGCTGGGCGAGAACAAGGGCATCAATCTGCCGGGTATTCCGGTGCGCGTGCCGTCGCTGACCGAGAAAGACTCTGAAGATCTTGAATTTGCGCTGAGGAACGGCGTCGACGCGGTGGCCGTTTCGTTTGTGCGTACCGCTGAAGATGTGCGCCTGGTGCGGAATCGCGTCTCGGCCCTGGGTGGTGAGACGTGGGTGATCGCGAAACTCGAAAAGCCGCAGGCCATTGAGCATCTGGATAGCATTCTTCAGGCCGCCGACGGCATCATGGTCGCGCGTGGCGATCTTGGCGTCGAGGTTCCCCCGGAGCAGGTTCCGGCGATCCAGAAGCACATCATCCGGCGAGCCACGGAATACTTCAAGCCCGTGATTACGGCGACGCAGATGCTGGAATCGATGATCGAGAACCCCCGTCCGACACGCGCCGAAGTTTCAGACGTGGCCAACGCGGTGTACGACGGAACCGATGCGGTGATGCTGTCTGGAGAATCGGCGGTCGGTAAGTATCCCGTGGAAACAGTCGCGATGATGGCCCGGATCGTGCGCGAAGCAGAACATCACATCAAGGAAGAAAAGGAGATCTACGCCGAGACGCGCGTACGGCAGAGTCATCTGTCGATTGCCGAGACGATTTGCGAAGCGACCGCGCATGCGGCAGACGATTTAGACCTGCGCGGCATCGCGCTCTTTACTGAGTCGGGAGCAACGGCGCGCCAACTCTCGAAGTATCATCCCACGTCGCCCATCTTCGCGCTGAGCCCGATCGACGTCACAATCAATCGCCTGAACCTGCTGTGGGGCACCACGCCGATCCGTTGTCCGAAGGTGAACTCGACTGAAGCCCTGGTGGATGTTGCGGAAAGTCTGCTGGAACAATACGGCTATGTGCGCAACCGCGAGGTAATTGCGATTGTTGCCGGCACGCGAACCAAGTCGGGATCAACCAATTTTCTGCGCCTGCATGTGATGGGCGAGCAGAAAGAGGGCACCCGTTTCTTTGTGCCGCATCACCAGGAGACGATACCTGATCCTGATCGTACTCGGGTTGAAGAGAAGCAAAGACGTCCGCGCAAGTCGCCGCTGCGCCAGTACCCCTCGCCAAATCCGCCGAAGATTTCGAATCCCTAGAGCATTTCTCTCATAGATGTACTCCATACCCTGCGAACCTGAACCAAGCTTGGGCGTTATCTGGAGTGATCTGAGGTAGCAGTTCCGAGATGGCCTGATCGAGAACCTCGCTTGTTCTTGCTTTGGCCGATCGGAGG